>CAJTVD010000054.1 GCA_910579495.1 uncultured Lachnospiraceae bacterium | reverse complement strand
ACCAATAGTGACGGCTTGCCTCTTATGAGGTGAAAAATCATTCATTCGGAGGTAGAGCCGCTTCTATGGCTTTTCCCTTTCCTTATGTTCAATATAGCACATCTGCAATCAGTTTTCAAGAGCCTTTTTTATCTGGCACAGGGTTGTTGTTCCCCCTTTCGCACTATCCAAAAGAATGGAGGTTGTTTTATTTGGCAGAAAAGAAAGATCGCAGGGGCAGAAAATTGCCGCCAAACGTAACGCAAAGACCGGATGGCGTGTATAGGCGGAGAAAAACGGTAGACGGCAAGGCGTACCGGACCATAAGCAAGGATTTAGGGGCATTAAAAAGAAATTTCCTGCGCCGGTAACCGATCCTGTTTTCTATATGATATTGAAATGAATCTTATACAAACTTTACACCTTACAGGCTATTTGGTATAATACTGGCATAGAATACCAGGATAGAAGAGCAAATACAGAAAGCAGGTGAACCTCTATGCCAAGTGCCGCAGATATTATAAAAGACTATATCACTGAGTTTTCAAGACTGCAGGATTGGATGCTTCCAATCAAAGAAGCAGCGCCGGAAACATACGCCTCAATGTATAAACGATATATTGAGTTAAAAGTCACCTTGTCAAGTCTGGGCGTCAGTCTTACAGAATTAGACAGGATCAAAGAGTGACAGCCACAGATACAGGATCTCTTCACGTATCCTTATATCAAACAACAGGCAGTACGCCCAGCGTACTGCCTGTTGTCCATAAACACTGCCGTGCTTCTTGCGCCACCCCATTGCCGCAAAATATAAAGTCCAGCTTCCAAAGCTGATCCAAAATAGGGAACTTCCTGTGAGCCAATCTGCTGTTTCAGAAAAAGAGCCCCCTGACGGTCCCGGCCTTTTCCTCCAGCCAAAGCCGGTCTTCCCCCTCCAGCACGAAATATCCCCGCCCCATAAGGGAATGCCCGTCAGATACAGGTTTTAATTCCTCTCCCTTCTTGATATGGCATTCCCAGGCGGCAAACCGCACGCCTGCCGCCTGCTCTGCCTGTTCCCGGCCAGGTACCCTCCCCACCCTGCCCTGGATGTCAAAATAATGGATCATCATAGAACGCACCTTCCCCGGCGCAAAGCGATAGGAAAGCCCCATTCTGTATTTCATGTATTCCTCCGCCAGGTCGATCCCTGTACACAAGGGTGTAAACAGGTCATGGAGATGGTGCCCGGAAGGTCTTGCGGAAAGCTCAATCAAAAAAGGCCCCGCTTCCCCCCGGATTATATCCCCATGGACCAGGCACTCCCCAAGCCCCAGGCAGGCCACCGCCTTCTCCATATACTCCCGCACCTGTTTATAAAAATCTTCCTGGAGCAAAACCGAAAAATAACCCACCGCCTGCCTTACAGGGGGCGGCGTATTTTTTTTCCTGCGCAGCAATACCATATGGAAGCCATCCTTTGTCACAGCCCCGTCCACGCCATATTCTTCCCCGGCTATGCATTCCTCCAGCACATAGGCTTCCCCAGAAATCCCTGCCAATGCCTCCTTAAGTTGCTGCCTGTCCGGGAGCATATAAACCCCCCTGCTGCCGGAGCCAAACCTGGGCTTTAAGATCGCCGGGAAGGAAACAGGCGCTTCTTTGGCCCTCTCCCCGAAGCAGGCCGCCCCCTCCCCGTCCAAGATCCTCCCACCGGAAACCTCATAGCACCGGCAGCTGCGCAGCCCCGCACGATTTAACTTCTGATGAAAACGGAATTTATCCGTACAGAGCACCGCCATCTGCCTGGTGATCCCCGGAAGCCCCAAAGCATCGTTTACCGCGCCTATGGTGGTCAGATACCTGCCTATGGGAACTGTCAGGACAAAGTCCGGCTTCTCCCCTCTAAGGGCTTCGATCACCGCCCCCTCGTCTGAAATATCCACCGTCATTGACCGGTCCGCCTCCCCAAGTCCCGGTGCATGCGGATCACCGTCCAGGGCAACGATCTTGATCCCATACCCATGGGCTTTCTCAATTGTATGAAGTGCTTCTTTGCTTGCCCCTATAATTGCCGCTTTCATAGCCTACGCCTCCTGTCCCTCCGGATATTTCCTGCCAATACTGCGCCGGTACACAGGCCGTTCACCTTCCTCCCAGCCGCTTCCTGATCCCCCGGTACCACCAGAGCAATGTATAATATGCCATAAAATACAGGGTAGATTTCCTGTGCATCCGGATCAGCTTCCGCTCTTCCTGATGCACCCTCTGCTGATAGTAGGGGTTTTCCATAAACCCCGGAAAGGTTTCCCACATCTCTTCCCCAAGGGCTTTGACGAATCTGTAGTCCTTCTTTTTTACCCCAGCCATATAGGAAAACAGCGTATTTACATAAAATAAGGTGGTAAAGCTGCTTTCAATTTCGTCGTGGTATTCCTCCAGATAGCCGAACTGCTCCGCCTCCCTGACCATTACCCGTGCCGCCTCCATCCGGTCCTGGCAGCGCCTTTTCGTAATGGTATGGACAGTGGAGGTATCGTGCTGGTAATAATAATAGAGCGGTTCCGCCAGATATTCGAAATGCTTTGCCCTTAACATCCAGGAATTGCTGATAGCGTTATCCTCATAAAAAATCCCTTCGGGAAAACGGTTGGGATAGCCCAATATGATATGCCGCCGGTAGATTTTCACCACAAGGCTGCCGCCGTCCAGTATCAGCGACCGGTACTTCTCTTTGGTAAGGATGCCCGTCTGGGAATGCTTATTGTTGGGCACCACCTGCCCAATGTCCATGCTGTGTTCCCGGGTTAAGTGGTAGTCACAGCCTACCATGTCCGCCCCGGTGCCCTCCCCCAGCTCCAGCAGCCGCCCATAAAAGTCAGCCGTGACCCAGTCGTCGCTGTCAATAAACCCAATCCATTCCCCCACTGCCGCCTCTAACCCCAGGTTCTTCGCGCCCCCCTGCTTTTTATTAACAGGGGAAGCAATCACCCGCAGCTTTTCCGGAAACTGCCCTTCATATTCCCGCAGGATTTCCAGCGAATGGTCCGTGGAGCAGTCGTCCACCGCAATAATCTCATAATCCCTGATTGTCTGGTTTACCAGGGAATCCAGGCACCACTTGAGTTTATCACCGGCAGCCATGTTGTAGACAGGCACTATAATACTAAGCTTCATCTGGCCCCTTCCCATAAAACTCTGCAATCCTCGTTACCGCCCTGGCCACATCCTGTACGTCCTGGTCAGTCATGGCATAGTACAGTGGAAGGCTGATCATCTCCTCATACAGCTTCTCCGCTTTGGGGCAGATCCCCCTCTGATACCCCAGTTTCTCATAGTAGGGGAAATAATAAGTGGGGATATAGTGCACATTACAACAGATATTCTCCGCCCCCAGGGCCTCAAAAAACTCCTTCCTGCCAATGCGCAGCCTGTGGGGATTCAGCCTTAGTATATACAGGTGCCTTGTGGTATCGGATTCCGGGATTTCCTTCTGCACCACAAGCTGGGGCAGCCCCGCAAAAGCACTGTCATAAGCCTTCACAATCTCCTTCCGCCTTTGGGAAAACACTGGCAGCTTGTCCAGCTGGCTGATCAAAAGCGCAGCCTGAATGTCCGTCATGCGGTAGTTCATGCCCAGGGCTACCTGCTCATAATACCATGGCCCCTCCGGCTCATGGGACATCTGCCCCGGATCCCTGGTAATCCCATGGGCACGGTACAGCAGCAGTTTCCTGTAATACTCCTCATTATCTGTCAGGACAGCCCCGCCTTCCCCGCTGGTTACCGTCTTTACCGGATGGAAGCTGAATGTGGTCATATCCGCAATAGAGCCGTTGCACCTTCCCTTGTAACGGGTGCCGATCACATGGGCGCCATCCTCTATCAGTACCATATGGTTGGCGCGGCAATGGGACAAAAGCCGGTCAAGCTCCACCGACTGCCCTGTAAAGTCAACTGCAACCACCGCCTTTGTTTTTGGGGTGGTAAGTGCCTCCACCTGGGCTGGGTCAATATTATAAGTTTCCTCATTAATGTCCGCAAAAACCGGCCTTGCACCGCAATAAAGAGCGCAATTGGCAGAAGCCGCAAAAGTAATAGGGGTTGTAATCACCTCATCCCCTTCCTGTACGCCTGCTGCCATGGCAGCCATATGCAGGGCTGCTGTCCCATTGCTGCAGGCCACCGCATATTTTGCCCCGGTAATCCGGCACAGCTTATCTTCCAGTTCTTTTATTTTAGGGCCGCAGGTGATCTCATTGCTCCTTAAAACCTCCGCCACTGCCCTGATATCGTCCTCATCAATATATTGATGCCCATAGTATATTTTCGTATCCCGTACCGGAATACCTCCGCATATTGCAGGCTTGTCCATAAGTCCTCCCTCTGTCTTTTGGATGCACCGGCTATGGCTTAAAGCTCTCCCTTTTGCCTGCCGGCATTTTTCTGCATTCTCACTACATCCGCAATGGCCGCTATGTATTCACTGTTTGTAGGCCTTCCCTGCCCGCTGTCGGAGCAATAGCCAAACAAATACTCAAAGGTATCTTTGTTCCCTCTTTCCCATGAGATCTCAATGGCATTGCGGATTGCCCTCTCCACTTTGCCGTCAGTGGTATTGAACAGCTTCGCAATCTCCGGATAGAGCAGTTTGGTAACGCTCCCCACCACCTTCATATCCTCTTCCGCCATCAGCACGGCAGCGCGTACATAACGGTAACCTTTTAAATGGGCTGGCACGCCCATATCCAGCATCATATGTGAAACCATCTGTTCTACCATCTTGTCACTTTCTACTTCTGACTGCATTCCCGTTTCCCCTTCTATTCCAGTGAATTTTATTCCAGTATAAAATACGCCAATTTATGTGAACAGGTGTAAGTTATCGCATTTCCCCCACAAAGCTGCCTTTCCCGGTATTTTTCTCCAAAAACTGACGGAAAAACCTGTAAAAGCCATTATCCCCCGCTGCCGCGTCCTGTGAATTATTTTCTATGTCATAATAGTATTTCCCTGTACTAAGGTCAATTGAAATACTGTCCAGGGGAAGCCCAGGCGTCCTGCGGGGATGGGGGACATCTACCAAAAGAAACGCTTCCCCCCACAAATCCTCCTCCATACTCTCTTCCCTTACGCCTTCCTCCCAAACCAGGCAGATAGCGTTTTTGTATCTGGCGCGGACAGGGCCGTATTTCTTAACCAGCCCTATGCAGCGGGCAAGCAGTGCCTCATCGCTAAGCCGCTTTGGCCCCCTGCCCCGCACATGGATCCCCGGCTGTTCCTCCTGGGGCAGCGGCTCCCCTGTGGCATGGTTCCATAAGTACAGCCCGCTGTCGCAGGAAAACACAGGCCGCCGGAACATCTGGTAATACCCCTCCGCCTTGATTCTGGCATTTTCTAAAGGCGTCGCGCCCGTTTCCGCTACTTCCTCCAGGGCAATTCCCTTTTCCTCCGCTGCCCGGTGAATTCCCACAATTTCTACCGGAAGCCCCATAAGGCACATTTCCATAAAGGCAATTTTCCCCGGGTTTCCCGTCCCATATATGATTTCCACCTATATTCCTCCCTGCCAGCCCCGTGGGCACCCGCCAGCATCCCGCCCGGCACATCAGCCTGGGGTATGCCGGAACTCCCTCCCGGGGCAACTGTATCCAGTATACACCTGTTTCCATTAATTTTCCAGATATTCCAGGTAATCCTCTTCGCTGGCAAAAAGCATGTAACGCCCGTCCACCATGCCCATATATCCATTGCTTACAAAATATCCTTTCATAGCGCTGCCTCCTGTTATTCCCGACTTCATTCTATATTTCCAGAATAACATTACGGCTGTCCTATAAAACGGACTTTACCAGCGGAAACTGCTTTTACCCCTTATTTTCCTTATATTTGGGAAGCTGATAATGTTCCCTCAGGCGTTTTACCTCCGCCATAAATTCCCCGTCCTCTTTATTTACATAGCTGGACTGATACTCGTGGGTCTCGAAATTATCCTCTTCAAGCTGCAAAAGGCACAGGGCGATATTGGAGCAATGGTCTGAGACCCTCTCATAATTGGTGGTGATATCCGAAAGCACAAATCCCATTTCAATGGTGCATTTGCCCTTGCGCAGTCTTTTGATATGGCGTTTTTTCACCTCAGAGTTCAGGTAATCTATTACCTCCTCCAAAGGCTCTACCCTGCCCGCCAGCTTCAAATCCTCCTCCTGGAACACCAAAAGGGAAGTATTTACGATATCTTTTACGGCTCCTGTAAAAACAGCCAGTTCCTCCCTGGCTTTCCTGGAAAACGAAAGCTCCTTTTCTTCCATTTCCCTGGCAGACTCCATAATATTAATTGCATGGTCCGAGATCCTCTCAAAGTCGCCAATGCAGTGCAGCAGCACCAAAAGCTCCTGGCTGTCCCGGGCTGTCAGGTGCCTGCTGCTTAATTTCACCAGATAAGATCCCAGCTCATCCTCATAATGGTCCACCAGCTCTTCCAGCCCCACTACCCTGGCAGCCGCCTTTTTATCATACTTTTCCAGCAGCCCCATGGCAAGGAACAGCCCTTCCCTGGCATATCCTGCCATGTCCACTGCCGCATTCCGGCACTGCTCCAGGGCAAAACCGGGGGCGCCCAGGAAGCGGGAATCCAGAAGCTGGATTTCTCCCCTGGCAGTCCCTTCCTCCTTTTCTTCCCCGGCAGGCTCCGGCAGGGCCAGGTAGGCCAGCCGCTCCAGTACCCAGGTGAAGGGATAGATCACTGCCACTGCCGCCACGTTAAAGGCCGTATGTATTACCGCCACCCCCAGGGCACTGGCGGGGCGGCCCAAAAAACTAAAATGCACCATAGCGTCCAGGGGATAAAAAATTATCATAAAGACCGCCACCTTTATTACCTTATAATAAAGGCTTACCAGGGCAGCCCGTTTGGCTCCCCTGCCTGCGCTTGCGCCGGAAAGCAGCGCCGCCACACAGTCCCCTACATTCTGCCCCATCAATATGGGGATGGCAGTGGAATAGCTCACCGCGCCGGAAACGCACAGCGCCTGCAAAATACCTACGGAGGCAGAAGAAGACTGTATCACTGCCGTAAGCACAAGCCCAATGAGCATTCCCAGCACCGGGTTTGAAAACCGCAGCAGCATACCGGTAAACTCCGGATCCTCCGCCAGGGGCTTGACGGTATTGGACATGGTATCCATGCCTGTCATAAGCACTGCAAAGCCAATCATTATGGTGGCCGCCACTTTTTGTTTTTCTTTCTTGCCCATACTTAACATGGTAACGCCCACAATCGCTAAAATGGGAGAAAAAGAAGAGGGCTTTAAGAGCTGTAAAAATCCCCCTGAGCCTTCCACCCCGGTAAGGCTTAAAAGCCAGGCAGTCACTGTGGTCCCTACATTCGCCCCCAGGATTACCCCCACTGCCTGGGAAAGCTTCATAATCCCTGAATTTACAAACCCAACTACCATCACCGTAGTGGCCGATGAGGACTGGATTACCGCCGTCACCCCTGCCCCCAGAAGAATTGCCATAAGCTTATTGGAAGTCAGTTTTTCCAAAATAATCTCCAGCTTGCCCCCGGAGGCCTTTTTCAGCCCGTCCCCAAGCACTTCCATCCCATACAAAAACAATGCCAGCCCGCCGATCATCGTAAGTACACTGAAAATATCCATATTCGTCCCCATCCCTGCGCTGCTTATTTGCGTCCCTTAAGCGGACGCAGTGCAGGCACAATCTTATCCCTGCATACCGCAAGCAAAAATTGCGGCATAGTGCCAACAAACAGTCCGGAAATATTTCAAATTATTCTTCCTGCCACTGCCATATAAACGATATGCCCATTATTTTACACTATTTCATTGACTTTGGATATAGCTATTTTTCCCAGACGCAGAATTTTCCCGCCCCCCCCATACCGCCCTGCCCCTGGGACTTATAAAGCAGGAGGCCTTCCGGCTACCCCTGCTTTAACCTGCGGTATTCACTTCTGTGCTGGATGGGTGTTTTCCCGGTAGCCTTTTTAAATGCCTGGGAAAAATATGACTGGGAAGAAAAGCCCAGCATCTCTGAAATCTGGGCGATGGAGTGGGTGGTGGATTCCAGCAGGTTTTTCCCCTCCTGTATCCGTCTTTTTAAAAGATAGTTGATGGGCGAAAGCCCTGTATATTTGGTAAAGGCATGGGCCATATAATATTTGTTCATATGGGTAATATCCGCCAGGGTATCCAGCGTGATATTCTCTGAATAGTTGGAATCCAGGTAATTTTTAATCTGCGTGCACTCCCTGTTCAATACCGTTTTGCCGCTTTGGACCACAGAGAGATTATCATGGCGCAGCATACAGACCAGCAGGACCTCCAGAAGGTTCTGGCAAACCGTCTCGTAATTTTCCTGTTTATGGACCGCTTCTTCCAGCATGATATTCAGATAGGCGTAGACGTTGGGGTTATGTATACTGTATTTATAGATTGCGCCGGAGACCGTATGCACAGACATGCCATCCCTGGCAGCGGCAATATTATCAAAGGAAAAGGTAAGGCCCTCGATCCCCAGCACAATATATTCCATAGGGGAGGCATTCCATGACTTTTCCGTATGCTCCACATGGGGGTTGATGATCACCATGTCATCCTTGCATACCGAAAACTCGCTGCCTTCCGCTACAAAGGCACCGCTCCCGCTTAAAACATAAAATAATTCACTGAAAGGATGAGAATGGGGGATGCTCTGCCAGTCTCCCTCATATTTTGAGGTGGAAATATATAAAAGCCTTGACTGTGCAAAAGATGACTGCCTGACATTTTCAATGCTGTGCCTTATGTTTCCCATATTGCCTCCGTTTCTGTCATTCAATACCCTAAATCATAAAACTCCAAAGCCTCCCATAATAAATACTGGTGATTATAATATAGCAAAGTTTATATATATTGTCCACAAAAAAACGAAAAAAATAGCGATCCCCTGCATCTTTTCCTGCAAAACTTCACCAGAAATACATGCCTGTATTTTACCGCAAAAGTTCATGTTTGGTAATATGCATAATATTTTACAATTCTTTTAACATGTTTATAGGAATTATTAACTATCTACCTTCCTTTTCACTTTTGTTTTTAATAAAAACTTCACAAAAAGCAATATATATAAAATACCCGGCAATAAAAAGATTGATATTGCCCTCCTGTTCCTTTATATTAGATAGTAGAATGGAAAATGAGTATAATTGTGGCAATAACTGCCGCTGCGTTTTCCATCATTGAATAAGGAGGAAATTTATTATGAAACTCAAAAAAGTTTTGTCAGCTTTACTTGTAAGCGCCATGAGTGTATCCCTTTTGGCAGGCTGCGGCGGCAAGGCTGATACGCCTTCCACAGACAGTTCCGCTGACAACACCAAGACGGAAACCGAGGACACTTCCAAGTCCCAGGATACAGAAGCAGAAACCGGGGCCAAGGACGAAAGCACCGAAGAGGGCCAGGCAGAAGAGGAACAGGCTCCCGTAGAAGAACAGGTATTGAAGGTAGCTGCTTTTGAAGGCGGCTATGGCGCAGATATGTGGTCAGAAGTAGCTGCTGCTTTTGAAAATTCCCACCCTGGCGTTACCGTAGAGCTTACCATTGACAAGAAAATTGAAGATGTGATCAGCCCCAGCATGAAAGCAGGGGATTACCCTGACGTTGTGCATCTTGCAACCGGGCGCGAGGCAGCCCTTACAGAGACACTGACCAAGGAAAAAGCCCTTCTTCCCCTGACGGATGTGCTTGACATGACCGTACCTGGCGAAGACGTGAAGGTAAAGGACAAAATCGTCCCCGGCTTCCTTGATACCCTTGCAACCAACCCTTACGGCGACGGCGTAACCTATTATGCCCCCATGTTCTACAGCCCCTGCGGACTGTTCTATAACGCAGGCCTTTTAAAGGAAAAAGGCTGGGATGTACCTACCACCTGGGAAGAAATGTGGGCGCTGGGCGACAAGGCGAAAGAAGAAGGCATTGCTTTATTTACTTATCCTACCACAGGATATTTTGATGCCTTTACATACGCAGTATTATCTTCTGCAGGAGGCTCCGATTTCTTTAACAGCTGCATGACCTATGAAGACGGCATCTGGGAAAGCGACAACGCAACCAAGGTATTCGAGCTGATTGGCAAGCTGGCTGAATACACAGAAGGCACTACTGTTGCCAATGCAAACAATGATAACTTTACCAAGAACCAGCAGTTAATCCTTGACAACAAGGCAATCTTCTGCCCCAACGGGACATGGCTTCCCGGCGAGATGGCAGACGCGCCCAGGGCGGACGGCTTTGAGTGGGGCTTCATGGCAATCCCCGCTGTAAATGAAGGCGGCGCTGGATGCTCTTTCTGCTGGTTTGAGCAGATTTGGATCCCTGCTGCAGCACAGAACCAGGATATGGCAAAAGAATTTATCGCTTATATGTACTCTGATGAAGCTGCACAGATTTTCGCGAAATCCACAGCAATCCAGCCGATCACCGGCGTAAGCGATTATCTGGAAGGCGACAACAAGATGTTCTACAGCATCTATGACAATGGCGCAAGCGCAGTTATGGGCGGTTTTGCCGCAACAGCTCCTGTTGAAGGCGTTTCCATGGCAGATACCCTGTTTGGGACTGTTAACAGTATTGTAAGTGGAGACAAGACAGTTGCTGACTGGCAGGCATCCGTGGAAGAAGCCAGCGATAAGTTAAGAGCGGCAATGGAATAAGGATAAAAGGGTGCTCCGGAGGCTTCCGCCTTTGGAGCCCTTTTTTACAGAAAACGGAGGTATGGATTTGAAAAAGGGCAAAGCAAGAAGCGTTTTTATTGGGATATGCGTAGCGCCGGCAGTAATACTGTTCATCATCTTTATGCTGGTCCCAACCTTTAATGTATTTAAGATGTCCCTCTATAAGTGGGGCGGTTACTCCAACACCAAGGAATTTGTAGGTTTTAACAATTTTAAGATTTTAATGGAAGATATGAACTTTTTCCGTTCCTTCCAGAACACAGTCCTGCTGATTGCCTGCGTCACCATTGTGACCATGGCCCTTTCCCTTCTGTTTGCGGCGATCCTCACAAGGGAAAAGATCAAAGGGCAGAATTTTTTCAGGATCATTTTTTACATACCCAATATTTTGTCCGTGGTAGTCATCTCGGCAATCTTTTCCGCCATCTATGACCCCACAAACGGCCTGTTAAATAGCATCATAGGCATTTTCAGGGGGGCTGATAAGGATCCCATCCTGTGGCTGGGGGACCAGAAGCTGGTAATCTACAGCCTGATCATCGCCCTGATCTGGCAGGCCATCGGTTACTATATGGTTATGTACATGGCAAGCATGGCAAGTGTGCCGGAAAGCCTTTATGAATCCGCAAACCTGGAAGGGGCAGGGAGAATACAGCAGTTTTTCTCCATCACCCTCCCCCTGATCTGGACAAATATAAGGACCACCCTGACATTTTTCGTTATCAGTTCCATCAACTTAAGCTTCCTGCTGGTAAAAGCGCTTACAAGCGGCGGCCCCGACGGCGCTACGGAGGTGTTCTTAAGCTATATGTACAAACAGGCTTATACCAACTCCTCTTACGGGTACGGAATGGCCATCGGCGTTGTGGTATTTTTATTCTCTTTTGGTTTATCGGCGATTGTCAATTTCGTCACTAAGAGAGAACCTTTGGAATTTTAAGGCGGAAAGTTTGTGGATACATGGAGGTTCCCTATGAAAAAGAAAAAAGAAATGAGTTTTGACACCCTGTACAAACTCTTCATTTATGTGGCTCTGCTCACATTAGCCATCAGCATCGTGGTGCCCGTAGCCTGGGTTTTCCTGGCATCTATCAAGGAAAATTCTGAATTTTACGGCAATCCCTGGGCAATGCCCAAAGGCTTCTACTTCCAGAATTTTAAAGACGCCTTTGAAAAGGCAAAGATGGGCGATTATTTTATGAATTCCGTAACCGTTACCGCCCTCTCCCTGATCATATTGCTGGTAGTGGCCCTTCCCGCCGCCTACGTGCTTGCCAGATACCGTTTCCGGGGAAGCAAGCTGATCAACACCATGTTTATGGGCGGCCTGTTTATCAATGTAAACTATATTGTAGTGCCTATCTTCCTGATGTTTGTGGATGCAGATAAATTTTTAAGGGGATTAGGGAGCGACGGCTTTTTCCTGAACAACCTATTTGTAGTGGCGCTGGTATACGCTTCCACCGCCCTGCCCTTTACCATTTATCTCCTGTCCGGTTTCTTTGTGACCATTCCCAGGGACTACGAGGAAGCCGCCTATGTGGACGGCAGCGGCTATTTCAGGACTATGGTTAAGATCATGATGCCTATGGCTACCCCCAGCATCATCACCGTTATCCTTTTTAATTTCCTCTCTTTCTGGAATGAGTACATCATTTCCATGACCCTGCTTACCAAGGATGAAAAGACCCTTCCTGTAGGGCTGATGCAGCTAATGCAGGCGCAGAAAGCGGCGGCAAATTATGGGCAGCTTTATGCCGGGCTCGTGATCGTGATGCTTCCCACATTGATCTTATATATTATGGTACAGAAAAAGCTCACCCAGGGCATGAGCCTTGGCGGATTAAAAGGATAGGAGTGATTTGCTATGAAATGGATTATCAGGCTTTTATATCTGCTCGTCTTTATTGTGAGCATGGCGTTTATCATCACCGGGCAACGCCAGATAGGCCCTGCAGGATTGCTGATCATGGTCGTGGGGCTTGCAGGAATACTTGTTCTTCTTTATCTGTATAACAAAAAGTTCCAATAAACAAAATCATTCAGGGAACCGGCTTTTCTAAGGATCGGGCAGTTCCCGGCTACGGAGGTATGAAATGAATCATGAAACCACAGGAAGACTGACACTGCCAACAGACGTGGATATGGTGGAAGAAACCATACGCTTAAAGAACCTGCTTGGCGCCGATGCCTTAAGGGATTGCGACGGCACTACCATGCCGGAAGAACTTTTAAGCCAGGACGGCAAGATCTATGCTACCTACTACACCACCCGGAAGGATAACGACTGGGCAATGAACAACCCGGAGGAGATCCAGCAGGAGTACCTGGTCAGCGACCGCCTCACGGCACGCACAGGGGAGCTCCGCATTGAGCTTATGAAGGGCTTCCATACACAGCAGTTAAAAGTCAACACCATTGACTCTCCCAAGAAATGGTGGGAAGTCATGGACAGGACAACCGGCCAGGTGGTGCCTGTTGACAAATGGGAATATGAAGAGGAAACCGGGGAAGTGGTGATCCAGTCCATCCCCTACCATCAGTATACGGTAAGCTTCCTTGCCTTTCTCATCTGGGACCCGGTCCATATGTATAACTTTATCACCAACGACTGGAAGGATGCCCCCCATCAGCTTACCTATGATGTGCGCCAGCCGAAAACCCAGGTTTACGTAAAAGAAAAACTGAAAAAATGGTGCGAAGCCAATCCCCAGGTGGATGTGGTGCGTTTTACCACCTTTTTCCATCAGTTTACCCTTACCTTTGACGACCAGAAAAGAGAAAAATTTGTGGAGTGGTTTGGCTACAGCGCCAGCGTCAGCCCTTATATTTTAGAGCAGTTTGAAAAATGGGCTGGCTACAAATTCCGCCCGGAGTTTATTGTGGACCAGGGCTACCATAACTCTATTTTCCGGGTTCCTTCAAAGGAATTTCTGGACTTTATTGAGTTCCAGCAGATCGAAGTGAGCAAGCTGGCAAAGGAACTGGTAGATATCGTACACAGCTACGGCAAGGAAGCCATGATGTTTTTGGGGGATCACTGGATCGGAACGGAACCCTTCGGAAAATATTTCGCCAACATCGGCCTGGACGCTGTGGTGGGCTCTGTGGGGGACGGCGTTACCCTGCGCATGATCTCTGACATCAAGGGCGTTAACTACACAGAAGGGCGGCTCCTTCCCTATTTCTTCCCGGATGTGTTTACAGAAGGCGGAGACCCCATCGGGGAAGCCCAGGCCAACTGGCTGAAAGCAAGGCGTGCCATCCTGCGCTCTCCCTTAGACCGGATCGGTTACGGCGGCTATTTAAAGCTTGCCAGCGAATGGCCTGGCTTTATTGAACAGATCCAAAAGGTAGTGGGCGAATTCCGTCAGATCCACGAAAATATGCAGGGAACCAAAGCCTACACCGCGCCCTTTAAGGTGGGTATCCTGAACTGCTGGGGGAATCTCCGCAGATGGATGGCAAACCAGGTGCACCATGCCCTCTGGTACCGGGAAATCTATTCCTATGTGGGCGTCATTGAATGCTTAAGCGGTATGCCTATAGATGTGGAATTTATCACTTTTGAGGAATTAAAACAGGGACTTGACCCGGAAATCAAGGTAATCATCAACGCCGGGGATGCCTACACCTCCTGGAGCGGCGCGGAAAACTGGAAAGATGAGGCTGTGGTATGCGCCATCCGCCGTTTTGTGGACAATGGCGGCGGCTTTATCGGGGTCGGCGAACCCAGCGCCTGCCAGTATCAGGGACGTTTCTTCCAGTTAAGCGATGTACTTGGGGTTGACAGGGAACTTGGCTTTTCCATGAGCACCGATAAATATAACCAGATGGACAGCAAACACTTTATCCTGGAGGATACCCCCGGCGAAATCGACTTCGGCGAAGGAAAAAGCCGTATTTACGCCCAGGGCAGCAACTACCAGATTTTGAACATGGACGGCAAATACAGCCGCCTGGTAACCAACGAATACGGCAAAGGAAGAAGCGTTTACTTTACCGGGCTTCCCTACTCCCCCCAGAACTGCCGCATCCTCCTCCGTGCTATTTATTATGCAGCACACCAGGAAGCGGAAATGAAGAAGTTTTATGTTACCAATATGGATACGGAAATTGCCGTATTTGAAAACACCGGTAAAATTGCAGTTATTAACAATTCCAGAGAACCCAGAAAAACCGACCTTTATATTCAGGGAGAGTTCCGGCAGAGCCTGGATATGGCTCCCATGGAAATGCAGTGGGTAGATTACAAGGAGAACTTATGAGTACAGAAAATCAGGCTTGTGCCAAAATAGAAGAAGCTATTGCCCAATTTGCCATTCAGGGCAGCCTTAAAGAAAAAATCCCTTATGGCAACGGCCATATTAACGATACCTTCCTCCTTACTTATGAGGTGGAAGGCGGGGAAAAGCAATACATTCTCCAGAGAATGAACCATAATATTTTTAAAAATCCCCAGCAGCTTATGGAAAATATGGTTAACGTCACAGAATATCTCAGCCGGGCCATCCAGGAACAAGGGGGCGACCCCCAAAGGGAAACCTTAAACATTGTTAAAACTTCATCAGGTGACAGCTATTACAAAGACAGCACAGGCAATTACTGGCGGATGTTCCTGTTTATTGGCCGCGCGCTGTGCCTGGAGATGGTAGAAAGTGTAAAGGATTTCTATGACAGTGCCGCCGCTTTCGGTAATTTCCAGCGTATGCTGGCGGACTACCCTGCCGGGACCCTGCACGAAACCATCCCCAATTTCCATAACACCCCTTCCCGCTTCCAGGATTTTAAAAAAGCGGTAGAAGAGGATAAACTGGGAAGGGCAAAGCTGGCGGAAAAGGAAATCGCTTTTGCCCTTGCCAGGGAAGCGGAAACCTCCGCCCTTACCGGCCTGTTAAAGGAAGGGAAGCTTCCCTTGCGGGTTACCCACAACGATACCAAGCTGAACAATATTTTATTTGATGAAGAAACCAAAAAGGCCCTGTGCATCATAGACCTGGACACTGTAATGCCTGGCCTGTCCCTTTATGACTTCGGTGATTCCATCCGTTTCGGCGCAAGCACCGGGGCTGAGGACGAACAGGACTTAAGCAAAATATCCATAGACCTGGAGCTGTTTGAAGCTTTCACCAACGGTTTCCTCACAGGCTGCGCCGGAAGCCTTACGGATAAGGAAATCGAAATGCTTCCCATGGGGGCCAAGCTTATGACCTATGAGTGCGGCATCCGCTTCCTGGCAGACTTCCTGGTTGGCGACACATATTTTAAAATCCACCGTGAGGGGCACAATTTAGACCGCGCCCGTACACAGTTTAAACTGGTGGCGGATATGGAAGCCAAATGGGACCAGATGAAGGCCATTGTGGAAAAGGTCCGCAATACCCAGAAGTAAGCAGGCTGCAACAATCACAGGCCACAATTTATCCTGAAACAAATAACCGCTCATTCTAAACGGAAGGGCGGTTATTTGTTTCAGCATACATCTTTGTCCTTTTCAATCTATTGTTTATGCCCTAACAGTTCCTTCTTCATGGAACTCAAAAGCTGCTCCGTAAAGCTTAAGAGCATCTGGGCATCCTTCTCCACCATGCCGCATTTTTTATACCGGAACAGGAAAAACAGCCCCTTATGGTTATAGCTCAGCTTGTCGTATATTTTAAGAAGCTCCGGTATCCTCCCCGCCATAATATCCGCGTCCGGTTTTAACAGAAACTTAATTTCACCGCCCCTGCCTTTAATCTCCGTGATGTAAAGCATATGGGCGCTGACACGGATCATGGAGATGCGGAACAGGTTTTCCACAGCCACCGGAATTTCCCCGAACCGGTCCAAAAGCTCCTCCTTCATATCGTTGCTTTCCAACTGGTTTTCTATTCCTGCAATCCTTTTGTAAATATCCAGCTTCTGGACCTCGTTTACAATATAAGAAGGGGGGATAAAGGCGTCCACGTCCAAATCCACAGCAGTATTGAAGTCCTCCGCCGTGCTGATGCCCTTTAAATTCTTAACCGCTTCATTGAGCATTTTGCAGTACATATCATATCCCACTGCCTGCATATGCCCGTGCTGTTTCGCCCCCAGCAGGTTTCCTGCCCCCCGGATCTCCAGGTCACGCATGGCAATTTTAAACCCGCTTCCCAAATCGGTAAATTCCTTAATCGCCGCCAGGCGCTTCTCCGCAATTTCCTTCAGCATCTTGTCCCTTTTGTACATCAGGAAAGCATAGGCCGTGCGGTTGCTCCGCCCTACCCTTCCCCGGAGCTGGTAAAGCTGGGAAAGCCCCATGTTGTCGGCATCATGGATAATCATGGTATTCACATTGGAAATATCCAGCCCGGTTTCAATAATTGTGGTAGATACCAAAACATCAATCTCACCGCTGATAAAGTCATACATAATACGCTCTAATTCCCGCTCCTGCATCTGCCCGTGGGCAAAGGACACCGATGCCTCCGGCACCAGGGCCTGGATGCCTGCCGCCACATCCGAAATATTGTTCACCCTGTTATATACATAGTAAACCTGCCCGTCCCTTGCAAGCTCCCTCACAATGGCCTCCCTGACCATCTCCTCATTATATTCCAGCACATAGGTCTGGATGGGCATCCTGTCGTTGGGAGCCTCCTCCAAAACGCTCATGTCCCGGATACCAATAAGGCTCATGTGGAGGGTCCGGGGAATGGGCGTTGCCGTCAGCGTAAGGACGTCCACATTCTCCTTCATCTTCTTGATTTTTTCCTTATGGGTAACGCCAAACCTCTGTTCCTCGTCTATGATCAAAAGCCCCAGATCCTTATAAACAACATCTGCGGACAATACCCGGTGGGTACCGATAATAATATCCACAAATCCCTTCTTCAAATCCTCCACCGTCTTTTTCTGTTCCCCGCTGGACCGGAACCTGGAAAGCAGGTCGATACGCACAGGATAATCCTTCATCCGCTGGACAAAGGTATTGTAGTGCTGCTGGGCCAATATAGTGGTAGGCACCAGGTAAACCACCTGCTTCCCCTCCTGTACCGCTTTAAAGGCGGCACGGATGGCAATTTCCGTTTTTCCATAACCTACGTCACCGCAGACCAGGCGGTCCATGATTTTGGTGCTTTCCATATCCTCCTTGGCGGCCGCAATGGCGGCAAGCTGGTCTTCTGTCTCCTCAAAGGGGAACATCTCCTCAAATTCCCTCTGCCATACTGTATCCTTCCCATAAGCAAATCCATTCTTTTGCTGGCGGCTGGCGTACAGCTCCACCAAGTCCTTGGCCACCTCCCCGGCCGCCTCCCTCACCTTGCTTTTGGTGCGGCTCCATTCCTGGGTCCCCAGCTTATTCAGCTTGGGGCGCTTGGCATCTGCGGAGGCATACTTCTGGATCACATCCAAACCGGTTGCCAGCACATAAAGGGTACCCCCGTCCCGGTACTCAATCTTGATGTAATCCTTTACCACCTTCTCCACTTCCACCTTCTCAATTCCCTTGTAAACCCCAAGCCCGTGGTTTTCGTGCACCACGTAATCCCCGATTTTCAGCTCGTTAAAATCATTGATCTTACGACCTTCATAAGCTTTTTTCTTTTTTTTCTTCTTTTTGTCCGCACCGAAGATATCACTTTCAGAGATCACCGCAAATTTCAGCAGAGGATATTCAAAGCCCTTCAGCACCCTGCCGTAAAAGGTCATAATCTCGCCAGGCTGCAGCTCCCTGTCCGGGTCCTCCGTGTAAAAAGCGGTAAGCCCCTGGTCACGCAGGTCCTGTGCAAGCCTTGCCGCCCTGGTCCTGGAACCGGACAAGAGAAGTATCCGGTAACCGTTTTTCCGGTAACGCTTTAAATCCTGCACCAATGCCTCAAAGCTATTATTATAGGAAGAAATACTCTTTACAGAGATATCCGCCTTCCGTTCCGCCCGGAACAGGGAATGCTTCAGGTCCAATGAGGACAGTGTCACAATCCTCCCCCGCTCCATTTTCGCTGCCACTTCTTCCATCGAATAGAGAAGGTTCATCTGGCCTGGAAGCAGATACCCCTTTTCCACCCGATGCATCATGCTTTCCCGGAATTCTTGCTCCACCGCCCCTGCGTGTTCCCGCACCCTTGCTGGCTCGTCCACAAAAATACAGGTCTTCTCCAAATCAAAAAGCTCCAGGAAGGACACCGTATCTTCATAGAAATAGTGGACATAAGCGTCCAGGTTCACCAGGTTGCGGAATTCCAGCACCTGCTCCTTCAACTCTTTGATCTGGTTTTCTATCCGGTGGGCTTCCTCTGTATGGAATTCCCCCCGCAGCTTTTCCGAGAAACCTTTTGCCTCCCCTTCAATTTTTTCCATGCCCCTTTTTATCTGGCTGTCGGAAAGCAGCATCTCCCCTGCCGGGTAAATTGTGACGCCGGAAAGCTTTTCGACCGAACGCTGGCTTAGCACGTCAAAACTCCGGATGGAGTCCACCTCATCCCCCCACAGCTCAATACGGTAGGGATTTTCCTCAGTAAGGTCAAAAATATCCACAATGCCGCCCCTGATGCAAAACTGCCCCGGCGCCTCCACCTGATAGTTTTTCTCATACCCCATCTCCACAAGCCGCCCGGAAAGCTGCTTCACATCCAGGGTTCCTCTTCCCTCAATTTTCAGGAGATGCCCCTTCCAGGCAGAAAGGGGGATCAAAGGCGCCATAAGGCTGCTAAATGTGGTAACCACTGTAACAGGCTTTCCCTCCAGCATCCGCCGCAGGCATCTGATACGCTCTGCCACAAGCTGGTTCCCATGAATGTCCGCCTGATAGAAAATCAAGTCCCTGGCAGGATATACTGACGTTTTTTTATCATAAAACCTGCAGTCCTCCATCAGCTCTTTTACCCGCAGGTCGCTGAAGGTTACGATAAGCCTGTTCTGGAAGCTGCTCCCCAGCCCATAGGCCATATGAAGTTTCTGGGATTCCACGCAGCCTGTAAGCGCCACGCAGCTCCCTTCTTTTTTCAGCCTTCCTGCAATCTCCTCAAATTCTCCCAGTTCTTCCAGGGGAGCGATCAATGCCCTCATGTAAATCCACCCTCTCATTTTCTGTTAAAGCTACTTTTCTGTTAAATAGATTCATGGCCTGGTCAACTTCCCCTGACAGCATCAGCTCCGCGGCTTTTACTGCCCGCCGGGTCCCCTCATCCATCAAGGGCATTTCTTCTTTGGAAAAATGCCCCAGCACATAGTTTATCAAATCATAGCCCTTCGGCTTTTCCCCCACGCCAATACGGATCCTGTGGAAATTTTCACTGCCAAGCTGGCTGATAATGTTTTTAAGGCCATTGTGCCCGCCTGCGCTTCCCTTTTTCCTGATCCTAATCTGCCCTGGGGGCAGGGTGATATCATCGGAAACCACAATCAGCTCCCTCCCTATATCCACCTTATAATAGTCCGCCAGCGGCCGGATGCTCTCCCCGCTTGCATTCATATAAGTGATGGGCTTTGCCAGGATTACTTTCTGCCCCTCTATTACCCCCTTGCCGACCATTGCCCTGTGCCTAACTTGCATCACAGAAATATTGTACTTGTCCGCCAGTGCGTCAATGAGCCCAAAACCAATGTTATGCCTGGTATTATGATATTCCTTCCCAGGGTTCCCAAGTCCCGCTATTATAAACATGCGTATCCTCCATTCCAGTTCCATGCTTTCCGGGCAGGCACTGTTTTCCAGTTCCGCCTCCTGCGCCTGCCTGCCAATAATACCATATATTTTACCACAAAAAAAGAGGCTGTTGCACTCACAATTTTGCAATCGTTCGTGCAACAGCTCCCTGGCTCCTATTCTTCGTCCGGCTCTAACAGCGCTTTTTGATACCTTTCAAGAATAATCGTCTGTATTCTTTCTCTCGTAGATGAGTTTATGGGATGAGCAATGTCTCGGTATTCTCCGTCGGCGGCTTTCTTGCTGGGCATGGCAATGAAAAGCCCTTTATCGCCCTCGATTACCTTGATATCATGGATTACAAATTCCTCGTCAATGGTAATGGAAACAATGGCGCGCATTTTGCCTTCCTTGGTTATTTTTCTTACTCGTACATCTGTAATCTGCATCTTTCTTCCCCCTTGGTCAACCTCTCTTACGGTCAGATGACATACCTGTCATTTCTTTCCACTACTATCTTGATGCCGTCCGTCCCTGTATAATAGGAATTCGCCCTGATAGTATCACGGCTTTCTACTATGCAGTTTTCAATGTGTGTATTGTCTCCAATATATACGTCGTTCAGAATGATGGAATTTTTAATATAGCAGTTGTTCCCTACATAGGCAGTCTTAAAAATAACGGAATCCTCCACTGTGCCGTTGATGATGCAGCCGCTGGAAATCAGGCTGTTTTTCACCTGCGAGCCCGGATTATACTTTGCAGGGGGCAAATCGTCTACCTTAGAATAGATATCAGGATACTGCCGGAAGAAGTAATCCCTTGTTTCCGCTTTCAGGAAATCCATATTTGTGTTAAAATAGTCTTCCACAGAAGCAATATTTCTCCAATACTCCTTAATCTTGTAGCCGTAGATCTTCTTCATGTTCTTATAACGGATCAGGATATCCTTCACGAAATCGTATCTGTCTTCTTCCGCGCACTTCTCAATCATTTCTATCAGCATACGCCTTCTGACAACATAGATGCCACAGGAAATGGTACCGGACTTAGCCACCACAGGCTTTTCCTCAAAATCTTCGATACGGCTCTCCTCGTTCATCTTGATAGCGCCGAACCTTTCCACATTCGTCCCTTCCCCCATATCCTTACATACCACGGTGATATCCGCTTTCTTCTCAATATGGTATTCCAGTACCTTATTGTAATCCAGCTTATATACCCCGTCACCGGAAGCGATCACCACATAAGGTTCGTGGCTGCTTTTTAAGAAGGAAAGGTTCTGGGCAATGGCATCCGCCGTTCCCCTGTACCAGAAATTGCTTTCCGCTGTCACCGCCGGGGTAAACACATAAAGCCCCCCTTGCTTACGCCCGAAGTCCCACCACTTGGAGGAATTCAGATGCTCATTCAGGCTCCTGGCATTGTACTGCGTAAATACCGCCACCTTCTGTATATGGGAGTTGGTCATGTTGCTCAATGCAAAGTCAATGCTCCGGTAGCTGCCCGCAATGGGCATTGCGCACACAGCCCTTTTCCTGGAAAGCTCTTTCATTCTGTAACTGTTTCCGCCTGCTAATATGATACCGATCGCTCTCAATGTTCATCACCCGCCTTAATCAATGTTTTTCCGCCTGCAAGATGGCCATCCGCATAATCCTCCCGGGAAGTTACCCCGAATATGCATGTATTCTTACCAACCGAAACTCCCTCCGGTATCACGCTCTTTTCACCTATGGTAACAATGCCGTTATTGTAAATCTGCGGGTCTGTTTCATTAGGCGCTTCTTCCCCAACGCCCAGCTTCACCTGGTCTTTGATCACTGCGTTTTCCGCAGCAATTACTTTATTCAGCTCGCACCCGTTGCCGATTACCGTGTTATTCATAATGATGGAATCCCGTACCACTGTGTCTTTCCCTATGGTCACGCCGCATCCGATAACAGAATTATATACTTTGCCGTAAATATCTGACCCCTCGCCGATGATGCTTCTTTCCACCACCGAATCCCCCGCAAGGTACTGGGGCGGAAGGATCTCGCTTCTGGTATAAATCTTCCAGTATTCCTCATATAAATTAAATTCCGGCACAATATCGATCAGCTCCATATTGGCCTCCCAGTAGGAACTTAGGGTCCCTACGTCCTTCCAATACCCGTTAAACTCATAGGCATAAAGGGGATCCCCCTTCTTATGGCAGTAAGGGATGATATGTTTGCCGAAATCCAGCCCTGGCTTCTCTGAATTTACAAGCAGCGCTTCTTTCAGCGTCTTCCAGTTAAAAATATAGATTCCCATGGATGCCAGGTTGCTTCTGGGATTGTCAGGCTTTTCCTCAAAATCCGTAATCTTCCTGTCGCTGTCAGTGATCATGATGCCAAACCGCTTTGCCTCCTCCATGGGGACAGGCATTACCGCTATGGTCACCTCCGCCCCCTTTTCTTTATGGAAGTCAAGCATTACCTCATAATCCATCTTATATATGTGATCCCCGGAAAGGATCAGGACATACTCCGGGTTAAAGCTCTCCATGTAATCCAGGTTCTGGTAAATGGCATTGGCAGTGCCGGTATACCATTCGCTGTTGGTACTCTTCTCATAGGGCGGAAGGACCGTCACCCCGCCGATGTTCCTGTCCAGATCCCAGGGGATCCCTATTCCGATATGGGTGTTCAGCCGCAGGGGCTGGTATTGCGTCAGTACGCCTACTGTATCTACGCCGGAATTAATGCAATTGCTTAATGGAAAGTCTATAATGCGGTATTTCCCCCCAAAGGCTACCGCCGGCTTGGCCACCTTGGAGGTCAGCACCCCTAAACGGCTTCCCTGGCCACCCGCTAATAACATGGCAATCATTTCTTTCTTAATCATGTCATCACCTCTTACAAGTAATTTTTATTGCTACAAATCTGAATACAGGTACCATTTTTAAAATGTATGAATAGTATATCATAGATTCCTTTTAAAGTGAATATTGTTTACAAAAAAATTCCCACGGAATATGGTTTTTCTGTCAATATTCTACAACGCTTTCCCCCGAAAATCTATTTCCATGTAACATAGCAAAAAAATCTTGGTTTTTGCTGTGTATTTATATATAATTAGGTCAAAACTATTGTAAACGGAGGGCTTTTTATGTACCAGATTGACTTTCAGCATCCCATTCACATACACTTTATCGGAATCGGCGGCATCAGCATGAGCGGCCTTGCAGAAATCCTGCTGGAAAGGGGCTTTTGCATCTCAGGCTCCGATGCCAGGGCATCTTCCCTGACAGAGGCCCTGGCCGCCAAAGGGGCATCGGTTTTTTACGGGCACCGGGCAGAAAACTTAACGGAAGATATTGGCCTGATTGTGTATACCAGCGCCGTCCGTCCCGGCAATCCTGAACTGGACGCCGGGACCCGCCTTGGCATCCCCACCCTTACAAGGGCCCAGCTCCTTGGGCAGATCATGAAGGCCTATGAAACCCCGGTGGCGGTGGCCGGCACCCACGGCAAAACCACCACCACCTCTATGGCCGCGGAAATCCTGCTGGAAGGGAACACTGACCCCACCCTCTCCATAGGGGGGATCCTAAAAACCATAGGGGGAAATTTCCGCCTGGGGCAGTCAGGCTTATTTGTCACGGAAGCCTGCGAATATACCAACAGCTTTTTAAGCTTTTTCCCCAAGATAGGCATAATCCTGAATGTGGAGGAAGACCATCTGGACTTTTTTAAGGATATAGAAGACATCCGCAGCTCCTTCCGCCGCTTTGCCCAGCTTCTTCCCAAAGATGGCGCACTGATCATAAACGGGGAGATCCCGGAGGTTTCCGCCATCACCCAGGGGCTTCCCTGCCAGGTCATTACCTATGGCAAGGACCCCTCCTTCCACTACCACCCGGAGCAGGTCCACTATGACGGGAAAGGCTGCGCCAGCTTCCTTTTGCTGGGGAAGGATGGTTTCCAGGAAAATTTCCGCCTGGGCGTACCTGGGGAACATAATATTTACAATGCTATCGCTGCCATTATCCTCGGGAACCTCCTTGGCATTCCGGCTTCCGCCATGAAAGCCGCCCTTTCGGGCTTTAACGGCACGGACCGCCGTTTTGAATACAAAGGCCAGGTAAAAGGGGCTGTTATAATAGATGATTATGCGCACCATCCCACAGAAATTACCGCAACTTTAAAGGCTGCGGGGAATTATCCCCACAAAGCCCTCTGGTGTGTGTTCCAGCCCCATACCTTCACCCGCACCAAAAAATTCCTGGGGGAGATCGCCAAAGCCCTCCTTCCCGCTGACCATATTGTGCTGGCGGATATCTATCCTGCCAGGGAGACTGACAGCCTGGGGATCAGCTCTAAAGACCTGCAGGAAGAGATCGAATCCCTGGGCAAAAGCTGCTCCTATTTTCCTTCCTTTGGGGAAATTGAAAAATTTCTTTTGGAAAATTGTTCCCCAGGCGATTTGTTGATAACTATGGGAGCCGGAGACGTTGTAAACATTGGGGAAAATCTTCTGAAGGCATAGTTTTCCACATTATCCACATATTTTTGCAAATACCCGCCTCCAAAATATGTGGATATTCCTGCCAAACAACAAGGGACCCACAACTGGCATTTTTCCTGTATTTTATGGCGGAATATGGAATGATTGTTATGCCCGTCCACAATTTCCACATTATCCACAAATCCCGGAACCCCTTGTAAACACTGGATTTTTTTCCGATTTGCCTATTTCCATTTCAAAATTCTTATGCTATAATTGGGCTTGCTTTGTTACCCCTCCGGTTCCATGCCATATGGGGGCAATTTTCTTATGGGACCCCGGGCAGTTGTTTTTCCACAATTGCAGGGGATGATGATATTGATAACAGAAAGGGCAGGCAACGGCTATGGGACAGATAAAAATTTATCAGGAAAACTGTACAGAAGTAACTGTAATACCAAATATTTTTATTGACAGGTATATGAAAGATGCCAACGATGCCCAGCTAAAAGTCTACCTGTACCTGCTCCGCATGATGGGCGCGGGCTTATCCACCAGCATCTCCGACATGGCCGACCAGTTTAACCATACGGAAAAGGATATATTGCGGGCGCTTAAATACTGGGAAAAAAACCAGCTTCTGTCCTTGGAATATGACGAAGCCAAAAACCTGGCGGGGATCATGCTTTCCCTTTCCGGGAACAGCAGTGCGCCCAAGGCGGATACGGTTTCCTTCCCTCCAATTGTAAAGTTTGCCAAAACCCAGATCCCGGAGCCGGAAAAGGAAGAAGCGCCTGTGCCAAAACCTGATTTTTCCAAGCCCTCCTACAGCCTTGACCAGCTGAAGGAATTTAAAGATAATGAGGAAACCTCCCAGCTTTTGTTTGTGGCGGAACAGTACATCGGCAAGCCTTTAAGCCCTTCGGAAATTAAGACCATCCTCTTTTTCTCGGACAAGCTGAAGTTTTCGGAGGACTTAATAGACCATCTGATCCAATACTGCGTTGACAAAGGCAAAAAGGATTTCCGGTACATAGAAAAGGTTGCCATAAGCTGGGCGGAAGAAGGCATTCATTCCCCGGCCCAGGCTGCCGAATTTGCCAGCAAGTACGACAAAGCTGTCTATGACGTGATGAAGGCCCTGGGCAAGCCCGGCACCCCTACCAGGGCGGAAGCGGATTTTGCCCTGAAATGGACCAGGGAATACGGCTTTACCCCGGACATTATCCAGGAGGCCTGCCAGCGCACCGTCCTGGCCACAGACAAACACCGGTTCGAATATGCCGACAGCATCCTGGCAAGCTGGCGCCAGAAAAAGGTCCACCATAAGGCGGATATCAAAGCCCTGGACGATGCTTATTCCCGCGGCCGCACCGCCCCTTCAAGATCCTCCGGCACAACTGCCGGGCCTTTTAACCAGTTCAACCAGTTTATGCATACCGACTATGACTTTGAGGCCCTTGAAAAGGAAATCTTAAGCAACTAAACCTTTGCTTTTACGATAAGGAGAAACCGCCGTGGCAATCACCAACGCTCAATATGACGCAATCATGCGGGAATATGAAAACAGGCAGACCAGGAACAGGCACCTTCTGGAAGAACGTACCGCCCAGGTCTACCGGGAGGTGGAGGGCTACCGGGAGCTTTCCGAATCTATCGCCGCCATCTCCGTTTCCCAGGGGAAAAAGCTTCTGGAGGGGGACGAAAATGCCCTGGAAGACCTAAGGGCTGCCATCCACAGCCTTTCCGCCATGAAAGGGCAGCTTCTGGCAGCACACGGATTTCCCGCCGATTTTCTCACCCCCTTATACGACTGCCCCGACTGCCGGGATACCGGGTATATCAACGGCGAAAAGTGCCATTGTTTCCGCCAGGCGGTCATCCGCCTTCTTTATGAGCAGTCAGGCATCCAGGAGCTTCTGGAAAGGGAAAATTTCAGTGTCCTTTCCTATGATTATTACCAGGGGGAAGATCTTGGGCGCTTTGCAAAAACCGTAGAACAATGCAAAAATTTTATAAAAACTTTCCAATCGGACTACCGCAATTTATTTTTTTATGGTACAGTGGGAACAGGCAAGTCCTTTTTATCCGGCTGTATTGCCAGGGAGCTGATAGAGGGCGGGCACTCCGTTATCTATTTCAGCGCCGCCGGACTCTTTGAAACCTTATCCAGAAATATGTTCGATTATAAAAATAAAGATGACGCCCTGAGTTTTCATGAGGATATAGAGGCCTGTGATTTGTTGATTATTGATGATTTGGGAACCGAATATACTAAAAATTTTGCCCCCTCCGTGTTGTTTTCCCTTTTAAACCAACGCCACCTCCATAAAAAATCTACCATCATCTCTACCAATTTGTCCCTGGAGGATGTGAGGAACCGATATTCTGACCGGGTTTTTTCCCGGATCACCACCCAATATCATATCTGTAAGTTCACCGGTCCCGACATCCGGATGTATAAAAAAAGACTGCAAAACAGAAAGTGAGGTATTCTCATGGCCCAACGTGAAGAAACAAGAAATTTGGAAACCATCCCTGTGGGTTCCCTTGGCATCATCCCCTTAGAGGGCTGCAAAGCCCTGGGGCAAAAGGTTGACGACTATCTGGTCAAATGGCGTACCGTCCGCGAAAGCGAACACAAAACCAGCCTCGCCTTTGCCGGTTACCAGCGGGACTCTTACATCCTCAATGCCAGGGTTCCCCGTTTCGGCTCCGGGGAAGCCAAAGGTATGATCCTGGAATCTGTCCGGGGGATCGACCTGTATCTTCTTGTGGACGTTGCCAACTACAGCCTGACCTACTCCCTGTGCGGGCATGAAAACCATATGTCCCCGGATGACCATTACCAGGACTTAAAACGGATCATCGCCGCTGTGGGCGGAAAAGCACGGCGCATAACCGTTATCATGCCTTTCCTCTATGAAAGCCGGCAGCACAAAAGAACCGCAAGGGAATCCTTAGACTGCGCCCTTGCCCTGCAGGAAATGGTGCGCATGGGGGTGGATAATATCATCACCTTCGACGCCCACGACCCCAGGGTACAAAATGCCATCCCCCTTCATGGTTTTGAAACCGTCCAGCCCACCTACCAGTTCATTAAGGGGCTTTTAAAGCATGTGCCCGACCTTTCCCTGGACTCTGACCATATGATGGTGATCAGCCCTGATGAGGGCGGCATGTCCCGGGCAATCTATATGGCAAACGTGCTGGGGCTGGATATGGGCATGTTTTACAAGAGAAGGGACTACACCCGTATCGTCAACGGGCGCAATCCCATTGTAGCCCATGAATTCCTCGGTTCCTCTGTAGAGGGGAAGGATATGGTGATCATTGATGATATGATTTCCTCCGGGGAAAGCGTCCTGGAAGTGGCCACTGCCTTAAAGGAACGGAAAGCCAGGAAAATTTTTATCTGTGCAACCTTTGGCCTGTTTACCAACGGGCTGGAAAAATTCGACAAAATTTATGAACGGGGGCTGATTGACCGGGTGCTTACCACCAACCTGATCTATCAGACACCGGAGCTGCTTCAAAGGGAGTGGTATATCGACTGCGATATGAGCAAATATATTGCTTACCTGATTGATACCCTGAACCATGACGCTTCTATCAGCGACCTGCTCAACCCCAATGAGAGGATCCAGAACGTTGTGACAAAGTATAAGAAAGGGGAAACGATTAACTGAATTGCCTTATCAACGGCACCGGCCGGGCAGGAAAACAACC
>CAJTVD010000053.1 GCA_910579495.1 uncultured Lachnospiraceae bacterium | reverse complement strand
AATGGGGAAATTCCACATTCTCTTAACATTTTTGTAACTTTATAAGTTTATCCTGTACTTTCAGGCAAAGCATTGGGCAAGTGTGACCTTAAAGAAGTGTTATTTAGATTCTAAGACACTTACAAATTCTCCCAAATATGAAAATTGGAAAAGAAACAGTAGCATGATGGATTATATTTTTACAGGAAGCCAGTTTGATTCTGATTTTTGTAGAAGGGCGTTTGGTTTTTCGGGTGAGACTTTGGAAATAGGCTCTGCAAGAACAGATGTATTATTTGCGCCAGATGAAGCAAATGCAAGGATAAGAAAACTTTATCAGATACCGACAGAGGGTAAAATCTTAATGTACGCTCCCACCTTCCGCTATAAAGATGGAGATTGTTCAAAGGGATGTGAATATATTCTCATTGCTGACTTTGGGGTAATAAAAAATGCATTAGAGGAGCGTTTTGGGGGAGAATGGTTTATTCTTTTACGCTTACACCCGAATGTGCAAAATTCTATAGGGGAATTGTGTCTGGAACCATGGGTAAAAAATGCTACTGCTTACCCAGACAGCCAAGAACTGGTAGCTGCTTGTGATATTTTAATATCTGACTTTTCAAGCATCATGTTTGAGCCGGCATTTGTGCATAAACCAGTTTTTTTGCTTGCCAGTGATTTTGATAATTATGTGGGAAAAGAATATGAATTGGCGATTGCATATGAATCCCTTCCATTTGCAAGGGCTGAAAGCAATGGGCAGCTTGCGGAAAACATACGGGCATACAAGGAGGATGAGTATGTTGCAAGGGTAGATGCATTTATGGAGCATTATGGTGTAAAAGAAGATGGACATGCGTCAGAACGGGCGGTTAAATATATTTTAGATTTACTATAGGAGAAGACGGATATGGATAATGTTGGGATTTCTGTAATCATGCCTTCGCTGAATGTGGGAGAATATATTGAGGAATGCCTATGCAGTGTATTGTCTCAGTCTTATCAGGACATTGAGGTATTGGTGATAGATGCAGGGTCTACGGATGGAACCAAAGAAATTATTTTAAAATATGCCCAATTGGATTCCCGCATAAAACTAATACATTCTGTTAAAAAAAGTTATGGCTATCAGATGAACTTGGGAATAGAAAGTGCTAAGGGCAGGTATATAGCGATTGTTGAAACGGATGATATTTTAGCAGAGAGAATTTATGAAAAACTTTTATTGATAGCAGAAGAAACGGATGCCGATTTTGTAAAAGGGTTTCCGGAACTTTTTTGGGGGAATTATCAGGAAGCTGTTTGGACAAGTAATACACTTTCTTTTTTTGACGGTATTGACCAGAGAATACATGGAAATCAAATAGTAATCTGGCCTAAGGATATGCCGGAACTTCTGCAAAGAGATTTGTTTTTATGGACTGGGATATATAAAAGAAAATTCATACAGAAGATTCGGTTCAATGAAACCCAAGGGGCAGCATTTCAGGATCAAGGTGTTTTGCTGAAGATATTAAGCCAGGCAGCCAAAGGCGTATATATAAATTCCTTATCCTATAAATACCGTCAGACCAATCCGAATTCATCTATTGTGAATCCTAAGGGACTTATGTATCTTGTTAATGAGTACAAAGCCAATGAAGATTATGTAAAGCAATTATCGCCAGCTTGGCAGAAAGCATTTTACAGAAGATTATGGATTCAATGTATAGAGCGGTTTCGGTGTATGGCAAGGGAAAGAAAGTTCTGGCATTCAGAGCTTTGCTATATGAAAGAACTGAAAGAAATGTTGGCATTGCAATGGGAACAGGGAATTATTCAGGAAGCGTATTGTGAAAAGTATGAGGTAAATACTTATAGGCTATTTTGCCAGAAGCCGGAGATGTTGTATCAGGAGTATGTGCATTACTATCAAAAATATATAGAATTGCTGCAACAATTAGACCGCTTTTTGTGGAAAAAAACAATTATTATTTTTGGGTGTGGGAATATAGGGAAATTTCTACATTTGATTTGTGAATTAAGAATGCCGGGGCAGGTGGAAGCCTATTGTGACAATTCCCATAAGCGTATTGGTACAAAGGTCCAGGGGCTTACGGTATATTCGCCGAAACAGGCGGTTAAGATTTTTAAAGAATGTATTTTTGCCATTGCAGGAAAGCGGTATGAGGCAGAAATGCGCAGGCAATTAGATTCGCTTGGGATTCCAGATACCCGTATCTATGTTTATACTGGTGGTATAGAGTTGGAATTACTGAAAATTAAGTGACAGTGCAAAAGGCGGGAAGGGGTGAGGAGCGTTGCTTTACTCATTTGATATATTTGATACTTTGATTACAAGGACAACTGCATCACCCAGAGGAATTTTTGCTATTATGCAGGAGCGCCTGAAAAGGGGACAGGAAGATGGAATCCCTGGTTTCATAAAGGATAATTTCTATCAGATCAGGGCGCAGGGAGAAGAGACGGCGCGATTAATGCTAATGAGTTCTGCATACCAGGATGTTACCTTGGGGGAAATATACAAAGTGATCCAGGAGAACTATCAGTTGGCAGATGAGGTAATTGGCCATTTAATGCAGCTTGAACTAGATACGGAATTTGATAATATCCTTCCGATTACTGAAAATATAGAGAGAATAAGGGAGATTTACTCAAGTAAAGAAGCTGTGATATTGATTTCTGATATGTACCTGTCCCAGGATCAAATTCGAAGGCTTTTAATAAAAGTTGACTCTGTTTTTGAAAAAATAAAAATGTATGTATCTTCAGAGTACAGGGTGACCAAACACACCGGACATTTGTATCATTTGGTTCAGCAAAAGGAAAATGCCACATGGGAAAACTGGACACATATAGGAGATAACACTTATTCTGATGTGACAGTGCCAGCCGGACTTGGCATAAAGGCCAGCCGATTTTGTGGGAAACGGGATTGTAATTGGATGAAGCAGTTGATTCAGGAATATGGGGAAAAAGTTTCTTGGCAGTTCGTGACAGGTGCTGTGCAGAAAGCCTTAGGGAAGGGAGAACCTCCTTCTGCTTCTTATCTGGTGGGAGCGGGGTATAGCGCCCCTATCTTGTATCCTTATGTGGAGTGGTTAGTAGAGCAAAGTATATCCATGGGGATCCAGGTATTGTACTTTATTGCCAGGGATGGCTATGTTTTGAAAAAAATTACTGATATGATTATTAGGGCGAGGGGACTGTCCATTGAAACACGTTATTTGTATGGCTCACGAAAGGCATGGAGGCTGCCTTCTGTGAAAGTCGGTGACTTTGATATTTCATATTTTTTTAAATGGAATTATCCCCGTTTGATTAGCTCTTTCCAAAAAATAGCAGATATTTTAGATATGACGATGGATGAGTTAGCGTTATTCTTCCCATTCCCGATTGATAAAAATATGCAGATAGGGGATGCTATGAAAGGAGAGATTTTCCATATTTTAGAAGAGCAGCAGGATGCCATTGCGAAATTTATCTGTGAAAAGCAGAAGAATAACAGGCTTCATGCCCAGTCCTATTTGCAGCAGGAACTTGGCAGTGCAGTTTTAAAAAAAGTGGCATTTGTGGAGCTATTAGGGAGTGGGTATTCCCAGAGGTGCTTTGCAAAGCTGGTAGAAGATTGGTTTTCACTTCCTTTGATTACCTTTTATTATAAACTGGACGATATCACAAACACACAACATAACCAGAATTATTCTTACTTTCCCAATAGAATACCTTTCAGTAATATTATTGAGATTTTATGTCCTGCCAATCATGGGCAGACAATGGACTATCATATTGTAAAAGGCAGATGGGTACCCGTTTTTGGGGAGGATGAAGGGCAATTGCTGGATGCGTATGGTTTTCAGGATTATATACAGGGGATATGCACCTATGTAAAGGAGATGCTCAAGATACCAGTGCAATTAAAGCGTTTTACCCAGGATTTACAGATACCTGTGAGATTGTTTAAAGTTTTAGAGTGCAGGGAAGATGCCGGTTTATATGATTATATTGGGGATATGCCATATGGCATACGTGGTGTGGAAAGAAAGGTTACTTCTTTTATACCAAGGCTGACTAACCGTGATTTGCGAAAATTGTATATTTATCATTATGGCGAGCCAGTATACCAAAATTATTCAGGATATGAGATTGGGTATTCTTTAAAACGGCTGAATGAAAAACAGAAGATAAAAATGGAAAGATATAAAAAAATTGGCAGATGTAAAATGATAAGGAGTATGGGCAACATTTTGGGGATGCAGGGGCATCGGAGGATATGCAATAGCAAGTATGACTTGATTGCACAAAGGGTGGCTATTTATGGGGCTGGAAAAAAGGGACAGATGTTATATGAACAGCTAACAAGAGGACATAAATATCATGCGGAAGTGCTTTTATGGGTGGATACAAATTATGAAAAATACCAGAGAGAAGGATTACCGGTGGAGTGCCCGGAGAAGATTTCTGGGGCTGCATATGAACAGGTTTTAGTTGCTGTTGCGAAAAAGGAACTGGCAGAGGAAATAAAGGAAAAATTAAATCAAATGGGAATTCCTGGCCACCGCATTTTATGGATTTGCCCAGTTAAAGTTTAGGGATAAGATTGCATATTGGAAAGTTGTTGGGATCCAGGAAGACTATGCAACGTAAATGAAAATTAAGACAGATTAGAATCGAGGAAAACAATGGCAGTTTTACATAAACAATACGCGGGCAAATCTCCACAAGTACCCTCCCCAACAGACCAGATTATTTTGGATTATATAAAATCTTCCCGCAAAGATTATTATGATGAAGAAATTTCTGATGACATCCATTTCCAGGTATGGCTGCAATTATCCAGCCTAAGGACAGGCTTATTAAGCTGGTATGATTTCAGGGAACAGGCCCAGGTGTTGGAAATTGGTGCAGGCTTTGGCCCGTTGACAGGTCTTCTGTGTGACAGGTGTGGGCACGTTTTTGCAACGGAGCGTCTGGTACATCGGGCAGAGGCAATTACCACACGATGGCAGGAGAAGGACAACCTGGATGTTTACGCAGGAGAATGGGCAGAGATGGAATTTGGTGTGAAGTTTGACTACATCGTCCTAACTGGTATTCTGGAGCGTGCCTGCAATGGTTCGTCGCAGGGGCAGCGGTATGCGGAATACTTAAATTCTGTGTCTAAGCTTTTAAAAGAGGATGGTATTTTACTTTTGTCAGTGGAAAACCGTCTGGGCCTTAAATATTTCTGCGGAGCCAAAAGCACTTACAGCAATAGGGCATTTGATGGGATCAATCATTTTCCAGGTGGTGCCCGGGGATATGCCTTTGACAGGCAGGAACTGAAAAATATCATAAAAGAAGCGGGATTTCCAGCATCTAAGTTTTATTACCCACTGCCGGATTATAAGCTGCCACAGCTAATTTACACGGATAACTGCCTGCCGGAAAAAAATTTAAAAGAACGGCTGATACCATATTATACTGAGCAAAATTCCCTGGTGGCAATGGAAAGCGATTTATATGACGATGTGATAGCAAATGGCGTTTTTTCCTTCTTTGCAAATTCTTTTCTGGCAGAGTGCGGAAAAGCAGAGAGTATGTGTACGGCTGTCTATGCGGCAGTATCCACAGACAGGGGCAGGGAAAGGGGCTGTGCCACCATTATATACCGGGAAAACCGGGTGGAAAAGAGGGCAATCTTTCAGGAGGGTACCAGGAACCTTGCCTTGTTGTGCCGTAATTTGGAGGATTTGAAAGTGCATGGTATCCCGGTGGTGGATTTTGTGCAAAGAGCCGGTGGTATATCTATGACTTTTGTGGTATACCCTACCTTATCCAATTATTTAAAGACGCTTATAGAGACGGACAGGGACAGGTTTCTTGAAATATTGGATCGGCTCTATGGTTTTATTCTCCAATCATCCCGGGAGGTACCGGGGGATGAGAACAGGCTTGCCAGGCGGCTGTGCCAGGAAGCGGCAGAGAGGCAGGAAAAGGAAAGGATTAGCATGTTGGGCTGGGGGCCTGTGCTGGAAAAGGTTTATATGGAACTGATCCCCCTGAATTGTTTTTATGAGCCGGAAAAGGGAGAATTTATATTTTTTGACCAGGAATTTGTACAGGAAAACTATCCTGCGAAATATGCGCTGTTTCGGGCGATCCATTATATTTACTGCTTTACACCTAATGCGGAAAGATATCTTCCCCAGAGGGAACTCCGTGAGAGATATGGTATGGAAGAATTGTGGAATTATTTTTGGCGGGAGGAGCACCGGTTTTTAGATCAGGTCAGGAACCACCAAAGGTACAGGCAGTTTTACCGCTGGGCGAAGGCTGATAAGGGCATGATTGTAAAAAATGCAGATAAACTGAAGTCTGAAGCAGAAGTTGTTGTGGAATATAAAATTTCCCACAAGATGAAAAAAACCTGGAAGGTGGAGCTTGCCATGCTGGATGAAGTGGACAGAATCTGCAAAAAGTACAGGATTACCTATTTTCTTGTACACGGAAGCCTCTTAGGGGCACTCCGCCATAAGGGATTTATTCCATGGGATGATGATTTGGATATTGCCATGCCAAGAAAGGATTATGACAGATTTCTCCAGGTAGCGGCAGGTGAGTTAAAAGAGCCTGTATCCCTTCATACCCCGGCCACGGAGAAGGATATGTTTTGGGGCGGTTTTTCACGGCTCCGCAATGGTGCAACCACAGGTATTGAGACCAGATTTCTGGACCGCAGGGGAAACCTTGGAATCTGGATAGATATCCTTCCCCTGGATGTCTGTCCTATGGATGAGGATAGGTTTGAAAAGAAGCAACAGATAATCCGTCATTGCCACCGTCTGATTAATGCCAAGCTTTATGGGAAAGATCACAAAAAATATGGGGATATGAAAAGGGTAAAGTGGAATTACTACAAATTGCTGGCACGGCTTTACAGCCATGAAAGGCTTTGCCGGAGACTGGATGAGGCAATGAGGATGTATGGGGAAGAACCCTCAGAGGACGTGGCTTTTTTTACAGGCGCTTATGGGCACAGGAGGCTGTCAGCCAGGGATTTTAGGGAAACAACACAGTTGGAATTCGAGGGGCGCAGGGTTCCGGTGCCAATAGGGTACAAAAGCTATCTGTTTATGACCCTGGGGAAGGACTATTTGCGGTATCCACCGCAAGAAGAACGAAAGCCCAAGCATCAGGGGATTTTTGACCCGGAACGGCCTTACCAGGACTATAAAGAAATTTTGTGTGGGATGTTTGAAGGGGTGAAGGGAAAAAAGATAATATTGTTTGGATCCGGGAAAATGTTTGAAGATTATATGGAGAAGTATGGAAATAAGTATCGTCCTGCTTTTCTTGTGGATAATGATGAGTCAAAATGGGGGCGCCGGCGGATGGGAATTGAGATTAGGAAACCGGAGGCTGTTTTTGAGGTTCCGGAGGCGGAACGGAAACTGATTATCTGCAGCTTTTATTATAGGGAGATTACCCAGCAGCTTGAGAAGCTGGGTATATACGACTATAAAATTTATATCCAAAGGCTGGATTGGATTGTCAAGACAGAAGAGCAGCAAAAGTAAACATGATATAGAAAAATATGGGAGGTCAAAATGGAATTATCCCAATACCAATACATAGTAGGATATGGAATCGGGCAGTATTATGATTATGTAAAAGCACGGATTCCGGAAAAAATCCGTTTAGACTATCTTAGTGATATGAAATGGGAACAGATAGGGGATCAATATGATGGAATAGAAGTAATCTCACCGGGCAGGTTAAAGGAGCTGGAAAATGTATTTGTTATTGTCTTTTCCGGCAATCCCCGGAATTATCAGTCTATCAGTAGCATGATGGTACGGTTTCAGCTTCCCTTTGCTCATATAAGCCAGGTAGTTTCTTTGGATTATGCAATTTCAGGAAAAGAACTGAGAGAGACAGGAGAAACCTCTTATTGTGATGGCAACGGAAACAGGGTTGTGTTTACCAGGGATATTGAAGATTCGGTATTGATTACTTTCCAGGGGGGAAATAATCTGGTGCAGATAGGCAAAAGCGTAAGTGTGGGAAGGCTAAGAATCTCCTGTGGCAATTCTGCCATATGTACTATTGGTGAAGGGACAGAAATTGGGGAGGCCAGTATTTATGTTACAGGAGGGAAAGTGCTGATTGGAAAAGAGTGCCTTTTTTCGCAACAGATTGTATTGAGAAACCATGACGGGCACCATATTTTTGATAAAAATACAGGAGAGCGGATGAACCCTTCTGGAAGCATAAGCATTGGAAATCATGTATGGCTATGCCAAGGGGCGGTACTGCTTGGAAATGCCTCAATTGGAGATAACAGTATTGTAGGAACAATGGCGGTTACTTCCACGTCGTTCCCAGAGGAAGTAGTTATAGCAGGAAACCCGGCGAAAATCATACGGAGAAATGTATGCTGCTCAAAAGATAATACAGACTTTTACGACAGGGGATCATTGGGTGAATGTATGGCCAAAGAGGCGATGCGGTATTTTAGTTGAGGGGAAGGAAGGCGAATACAGTGCAGTCAGAAAAGTACAAAAAAGGTTACGTCCCCGGCGTCTATGACCTGTTTCACATAGGCCATTTAAACCTGATACGCCGTGCCAAAGAACAAAGCGAATATTTACTGGCAGGCGTGCTGACAGACCAGCTGGTGGCGCACTTTAAAGGAAAAAGCCCTTACATTCCTTTTGAAGAACGGATCGCCATCGTTGCCGCCATAAAAGAAGTGGATGAAGTAGTGAAGGTAGATTTTTCCAACACAGTGAAAATGGATGCCTGGAAGCTTTACCATTATGATGCCTATTTTTCCGGTGATGACCATGGGCATGAATGGGAGGAGGAAAAGAAAGCCCTGCAGCAGGTTGGCTCGGATATCGTTTTTCTGCCCTATACCCAAAGCACCAGCTCTACCATGATCAAGAAAAAGATGCAGGAAGGGCAGAAAAAGCAACGCCTGTATTTATTTGGGGCAGGAAAGATCGGGCAGAGAATGGGAAAGGAACTGGAAACAGCACCCAGGGGCAGGAACTGGGAAGCTGCCGGATTTCTGGATAATTCACCGGAAAAGCATCTTACCCGTATCCTGGGGCTGCCTGTTTATAAGCCGGAGGAACTAAAGACCCTGGAGGGGCAAGGGGATTTTTCCATATTGATAACCATGAAGGAAACCCATGAGCCCAGAAAGCAGCTAAGGCAGCTTGGGATCGGGGAAGACAAAATCATTGATGCCTTATAGCTGTAAATAGATCTGCGTTTATACCCGGCATAAACCGGCGCAGAGAATGGCAAAAACCGCTATCACATAAGAAAGGGCTCCTTAAAAGAGGAGCCTTTCTTTGTTGAGGTTCTTATTCGGTTTCGGTTTCAATGCCAGCATCGGAAGCCATCTTGTCAAAGCCTTTCAAAACAGCATCATAGGTCTGCTTGGAAATCTCAGGAAGATTTCCGCCCCAGGTCTTTTCTGCCTGTTTGTAGCCTTTTAAGAAAGCGGAGCGCATCTTTTCGATTTTGCTGGGGTCACCGCCGGTTAAAGCTGTGGCGAAATCAAGAATACGCTGTGAGGTCTGGTTAACGCCCCAGTAGCCGTCTTCAGCAATGTCAGCCTGTGCCTGTGCCTTGGTAGCGGCGTCAACAGTGAAGTTGCCTTTGGACAAAAAGCTCCAGATATCGTTGGCCTTGCCATAGGTTTCCCCCTGTTTGGTTATCATCTTCTCTACAAGGCTCTTTAACTGTGCCGTCCTTGCGTCTGCGTCCGCCTGGAGCTTTGCCACTGTCTTCATATCGGGCTTGTAGCTCTTTGTGGTGGAAGCAGGTTTTTTGGAAGAGGACTCGTACACTGCGCCGGCAGATTCAGCGGCTGTCCCTTTCCCTGTGTCCTTTTTGGTTTCGGTTTTGGTGCTCTGGTTCTGGGCAGCATAGGTGCTGTATACATCACTGGCACTTGTAACTCCGTTTACGCTCATAAAATCACCCTCCTTGGTTGGGAATTGTTAAGAATAAATTGGCAAAGCAATTGCCGGACAATTCCTTTGTTTTCTATACTGTTATCGGCTTATTGCCGCCGAAAGATTAGGAAAGTAAAAAAAATTCAGGCCAAAATGTACCGAAATGATCGGATATTGTCCTGAAATTCGGCAGGTACTTTCCTAATATTTTAAGCATACCATATTTTCTATATTTTGGAAAGTTGGGAAATTTATTTCTCACAAAAATCATTCCCCCAATTCCCGGGTGCATTTATCAAAATTTTATAAATCCCCCTGTTGACGGTTCTCTTAAGGCTTTGGTACAATAAAGGAAAGCATAGAAATTCTAACGGAAATTCGTTCTATTATCTGAAGTTCTAACAGGCATTCCCGGCAAGGGGTGCTATCTGTTTTAGAATCCTTGCTTTATTACCCATTTAAAATAAGGCAGGGGGCATGGAAATCCTTTCCAGGAGGAAGAAGCTGGCCCTGCCTGTGGAAAGGAGTGCGGATGAAGAGGCCAGAAGAGATAAAGGATATTGTGGAGAAACCAAAGCAGCACTGATGGGAAAATGCTTTTAAGAAAAGCGGGGTATGCAGGAGCCGTATACCGGGAGCAGTACGAAAGTAAACTGCCAAATCTCTTCCCTGTGATTGCTTTTGTGCTTTATTGGGGGGAACGCAGGTGGAAAAGCAGCCGCAGTACCCGGAGGCTGTTCAGGAAACGGGAGCTCCAAGAGGAGAAATGGAAGTATATAGATGAAATGAAGCTCCATGTATTTGAAATGCGGTTCCTGCCGGAAGAAACCAGGAAGATGTTCCAAAGCGATATGCGCATTGTGGTGGACTTCCTGGCAGAAGGGGAGGGATACCGTTCCCAAAGGAAGATTGTACATAAAGGGGCGCTGATCAGGATGCTGAAAGTGCTTTCCGGGGAAACGGATATAGAAAGTGTTGAAAAATGGATGGAGGAAAATCAGGTCAGGGAGGAGGATTTAAGGAGGGCTTTATCTGACCGGAGCTTCCGGCAGCAGCTTTACCGGGCTTTCCTTTTGTATTGACGTGGTTGGGGGCATGTGGTATTATAACACAGAATTTTAGGTTTTTAGGGCGAAGTAACGGGAAAAAAACGGGAATACATCGATATTCCGCAACAGTGCTTTCCGCTGAAGAATCTCTCCGCAGGGAAGGTTATTATGAGTTTTGCGGCTGGAAAGCGGTCTGTATGGAGGGCAGGCTTATGGACTATTCAGGAGGGCTTTTAGGGCGGGCCGGAGGTGAAACTTTGCCCATTAGGGAAGATGGGCAGGACAGTGGCATGCGGAGCGTCCAGGATCTGGAGGCAGTTATCAATGAGGGCATCCGTGTTGCCCTGATGGAGGAGTCTTCAGACCAGTCTCTGGAGGTGCTGCTGGAACATCTGGGAAAAGCGCTAAAGGGAGACCGGATTTATATATTTGAGCGGAACGGAGACGGTTGTGATGACAACACCTATGAATGGGTGGCTGACGGCGTGGAGCCGGAAAAAGACAATCTTCAAAATGTCCCTCCGGAGGTGTGTGCAAGCTGGTACCGGGATTTCAGCGTGGGCGGGCATATTGTTATTGGGAGCCTGGAAGAAATCAGGGAGTCCGAACCCCTTCAGTATGAGAACCTGAAGCGGCAGGGCATCTATTCCCTTGTGGTGGTCCCTCTTTATGACGGCAAAGAGGTAATCGGCTTTTATGGCGTGGATAACCCGCCGGTTAAGTCCCTGGAGTATGCATCGAATATGCTCCAGACGGCAGCATATTTTATCGTATCTTCCCTAAAGCGGCGCAATCTGGTCCGTGAGCTCCAAAAGCGGAGCTATAATGTCCTCCATGCGCTCAGCGTGGATTACCTGGGCATCTATCAGGTGAACTTCGATACCGGGGAATGTGAGACATACCGGCACAGTGAACGGATGGGGATGGATTGGGCCTCCCGCTTTGGGGACGGCTATCAGGCTGCCATGGAGTGGTATATTTCCAGGTATGTGGTCCCCAGGGACCAGGACCGGCTCCTGGCTGTGACCAAAAGGGATTATGTGCTTGCCCAGCTACGGACGAAAAAGAAGTTCTCTGTGCGGTACCAGGTGAAAGACAGCCCTTCCAGGCTGAAGCACCTGGAGATCCATTTTTCCGCAACGGAAAAGACAGAGGAAAAGCACTGTGCGATCATGGCCCAACGGGATGTGAATGCGGTTGTTGAGCAGGAGGAAAAGTACAAACTGGAGGCCAGGCAGAGTTTGGAGGATATCCTGGAGGGTGCCAGGACCGGCATCTGGACGATTGAGCTGGAGGAAGGCTGCCAGCCCAGGATGTACGCAGACCGGACCATGCGGATTCTCCTGGGGGTACCTGACGAAATTGGGCCGGAGGAATGCTACCGGCACTGGTTTGAAAATATTGAGCCGGACTATGTGGAGATGGTACAGGGGGCGGTACTGGAGATACTGGAAAAGGGACGTTCAGAGGTGAATTATCCCTGGAACCATCCAAAGCTGGGAAAAATTTATGTGCGCTGCGGCGGTGTGCCGGATAAAACATTCAGAAAACCGGGCGTCTGCCTGAACGGATACCATCAGGACATCACCGAGATCATGGAGGCAAAGAGGAAACAGGACCAGGCCATCATGGAGCTGCTGGAGAAGGTCAGGCGGGCCAATTCGGCAAAAAGTGAATTCCTTTCCCATATGTCCCATGACTTGCGCACACCCATTAACGGGATTTTGGGAATGCTGGCCATTATGGAGAAAAGCCAGAAGGACCTGGAGCGCCAGAGGGAGTGCAGGGATAAGATCCGTGTGTCAACAGAGCATCTGCTGTCCCTGGTGAACGATGTCCTCCAGGTGAGTAAGCTGGAGAGCGGAAGGCCGGCGGCGGTAGAGGAAACGTTCAGCCTATATGATACATTGGAAGACTGTATCAAGGTCTTGTCTGCCCAGGCACAGGAGAGGGGGATTTGCCTGGTGCTGGAGGAGGCCAGCCTGCAGCATAGCAGCGTTATTGGAAATCCGCTGCATCTAAAGCAAATCCTGATGAATGTCATTGACAACGGGCTTAAGTATAACAGGCCCCATGGCTCTGTATATGTCCGGGTAAAGGAAACTGCGTTCCAGGATGGGGCTGCAAACTACCAGTTTGTGGTTGAAGATACCGGGATTGGTATCGGGGAGGATTTCAAGAAGCATATTTTTGAGCCTTTCACCCAGGAACATCAGGGAGCCAGGACCGACTATAACGGCGTCGGCCTTGGGATGTCTATCGTAAAAAAACTGGTAGACCAGATGAAAGGGACGATTAAGATAGACAGCCAGGTGGGCAGGGGAAGTGTGGTACAAATTACGCTGCACATCCGGGTGGATGAGGCCTGGGGCGGGCAGCCTGTGGAGGAGGAGCAGGATGGGCAGGGCAATATTGCCGGTATGCGTGTCCTTTTGGTGGAGGATAATGAGATCAATTGTGAGATCGTAGAGTACCTGCTCAGGGAAGCAGGGGCGGAGGTTGTTACTGCCAATGATGGAAAAGCCGCCGTGGATGTATTTGGGGCATCCGCCCCGGGGACATTTGACTGTGTGCTCATGGATTTGATGATGCCTGTTATGAGCGGATATGAGGCGGCACGGGTGATCCGCGGCCTGGGACGGAGGGACGCACAGGCTGTACCTATCATAGCGCTGTCGGCGAATGCTTTTGAAGAGGACATCGCATTGGCAAAGGATGCAGGGATGAATGAGCACTTGGCGAAACCTGTGGACATCCGCAAAATGCTCAGGGTCATGAGCCAGCTGCGGTGATGGCGGGAACATGAAATAAATGGCGGACGGAACATATAAATGATAAAAACTTAGGAGATTGAAAGGTATGAAAGACATGGCTTTGCCCCGTTCTTTAAAAGTCAGCATAGCAGTGATCATTTGCCTGAATATTTTTGTGTTTTCCTTCCTTGGGATATCCATAAACAATATGTGTGAAAACACCATAGAGAATATAGGCACTGCTTATATGTCTGAAATGAACAAGCAGGTATCGTTACATTTTGAAACGATTATTGACCTGCGCCTGACGATGGCAGAATCCATAGCGCATATTGCGGAAGGGGAAGGAAGTTCCGGTTACGGCTCCAAGGATGAGATTGAATATGGCGCCAGGGCCAGGCAGTTTTTGTGCGCCGCCCTGTATTCGGCCGATGGCAGAATTGAAATGATTTACGGGGACCGCGTGGAATTCGATCACCCGGAAGCGTTCCTGGAGAGCCTGAAAAACGGGGAGCATAAAGCTGCCTTCGCAACAGACAGCAGTGGGAACGGGGTGATTTTGTTTGGGGTTCCCTGTGAATACCCTATGTCCGATGGAAGCGCCAGCCTTGCTATGGTGGTAGGGCTTTCTTCCAAATATATGGGGCAGGTCCTTTTTCTTGAGTCGGACACCTCGCTGGTCTATTCCTATGTGATACGTAAGGACGGCAGTTATGTTGTCCGGGACCAGGGAGGGAAGGGCGAGAATTACTTTGACCGGCTGTACAAGATCTTTGACGGGCAGAATGAGGAAGCGGATACCTACATTAAACAGATGACGGCGGCGATGGATGCCAATGAAGATTACTCCGTTATTCTGAAAAGCGGCCAGTCGCGCCGCCACCTGTATTGCACCAACCTGCCTTACTGCGACTGGTATCTGGTGACGGTCCTTCCCTTTGGCGGGCTGGACCAGGCAATATCAGGAATGGGCAGCCATTGGCTCACCATTGTATATGTATCATTATTTGTAGTAATGGCTATGCTCCTTTGTATATTTTTTCAGTATTTTGGGGTATTCCGGAAACAGGTGTCCCAATTAAAGCGTATGAACACAGAGATGGACGGGGCGCGGAAGGCTGCTGAAAAGGCGCAAAAGGAAGCGGAGCAGGCCAATGCGGCAAAACAGGAATTCCTCTCCAGTATGAGCCATGATATACGCACCCCGATGAACGCCATAATCGGTATGACCTCCTTGGCTACAGCCAGGACGCATAATCCGGAGCAGGTCCAGGAATATCTGCGGAAAATTGCCCTTTCCAGTAAGCATTTGCTGGGGCTTATCAATGATGTATTGGATATATCAAAGATTGAAAGCGGTAAAATGACGCTGAATGTGGAGCAGATGTGGCTGCGGGAGGTGATGGAGGGCATTGCCAATATCATCCTGCCCCAGATAAAGTTAAAAAACCAACAGTTCAACGCAGATGCTTACGGAATTCTTGCGGAGGATGTATGCTGTGACAGTGTACGGCTGAATCAGGTACTGATCAACCTGCTGGGGAACGCCGTGAAATTTACGCCGGAAAAGGGCCTTGTCCAGGTGTCTGTGTACCAGGAAGCCTTGCCGGAGGATACCGGCTGCGTCCGCACCCATTTCCTGGTGTGCGATACAGGCATTGGCATGTCCAAGGAGTACCAGAAAGTAATATTTGAATCCTTCAGCAGGGAAGACAATACCCGTGTGCAGAAAACAGAGGGTTCCGGGTTGGGGATGGCAATTACCAAGTACATTGTAGATGCCATGGGCGGCACCATTTCTGTCAGCAGTGAGCAGAACAAGGGCAGCCAGTTCCATGTTGTCCTTGACCTTGCAAAGGCAGCAGGACGGGAAGTGGACATGGCGCTTCCGGGCTGGAATATACTGGTGGTTGACGGGGATGAGCGGTTATGTATTGATGTGGCCCATTCTTTAGAGGAATTGGGTGCCCGTTCCCAATGGTGCCTGAGCGCAAAAGAGGCAATGGAACTGATTGCCGGGCGCCGCCAGAAGAAGGACGGCTACCAAATCGTTTTGTTGGGCTGGAAGCTGCTGGACATGGGCGGGATCGAAGCGGCCCGGGAAATCCGGCAGCAAAATGGGGAAGAGGATATGGCTTTGCTGCTCGCAGCCTGTGACTGGGGCGGGGTGGAAGAGGAAGCCAGGGCCGCAGGGATTTCCGGGTTCATTCCCAAGCCCCTGTTCAAGTCCACTTTGTTTGACGCCCTGAAAGCATTTGCCTGTCCTGCCGTTGAAAAAACTGCCGATGGGGAAATGGCGGTAGATTCCTCCCTTAGCGGGCGGCACATTTTGCTGGCGGAGGATAACGAGCTTAACTGGGAAGTTGCAAGTGAGCTGCTTTCCGTATTGGGAATGGAAATAGACTGGGTTGAAAACGGGCAGATATGCGTTACAAAATTCCGGGAAGCCCCTGTTGGGTACTATGACGCCATCCTTATGGACGTGCGGATGCCTGTAATGGACGGTTACGAAGCTACCAGGGCCATCCGTGGGCTGGAACGGGAGGACGCAGGCATTCCTATCATTGCAATGACTGCCGATGCCTTTTCGGAAGATATCCAGAGGTGTTTAGGGTGCGGCATGGATGACCATTTGGCAAAACCCATTGATGTCCAGGCGGTGGTGGGCAAATTAAAAAAATATATAAAATAAGGGGAATTTGCAGGCCGCCAAAAGGACGGGGCGCGAAAAGCCGTGGCGGCTTTTTGCGCCCGTTTCATATCCCCGTTTTGCGTCTGGGATATGTTAACCGGGGAATATGGCTTGACGGGTAAAGGAGGATTGTATATAATTAAATACAATATTATGTATAATGTATACATGTAGGGATAAATAAATTTTCCGTTTCCATCCAGCCTGTATCATTGATGGAAACGCCATAAAGAGCAAATTACCAAGTTCCAAGACAAGATCTAAACAAAAGTTCTATCAGATTTCATACTGCCAGATACAGGAGGAGAGACGAAAAATGGACTGCATAGAGAGAAAAGCCTACGCCAAGATTAATCTGGGGCTGGATGTAATCAGGAAACGCCCGGACGGATACCATGAAGTGAAAATGATCATGCAGACGGTGGGCATTTACGATTTGCTTACATTGAAAAAGTGCGCCGCCCCGGGGATTTTTTTGTCCGTTGACAGCAGGGAGGTTCCCGGCGGGGGGGAGAATCTGGTTTATAAAGCGGCGGAGCTGTTAAGGAAGGAATACGGTATAGGGGAAGGGGTGGAAATTACCCTGGAAAAGAGGATACCCATTGCGGCGGGCATGGCGGGGGGGAGCACAGACGCCGCAGCGGTATTTCATGGAATGAATGAACTGTTTGGGCTGGGGATGCGCCTGGAGGAGATGCAGAAGCTGGGGGTAAGCCTTGGTGCGGACGTCCCTTACTGCATTATGGGCGGCACAGCCCTTTCGGAGGGCATTGGGGAGATCCTCACGCCCCTGCCCCAGCCGCCCCATTGTATTTTGGTGCTGGCCAAGCCGGATATTGGCGTCTCCACGAAGTTTGTTTACGGGAACCTGCAGCTTGGCCCGGCTACCCGGCATCCGGATATTGATAAGATGGAAGAGGCCATCAGGGAAGGCAGCCTGGGGGGGATTACGGAAACTATGGGGAATGTGCTGGAGACGGTTACCATCCCGGCACATCCGGTAATCCAGGAAATCAAAAATACCATGGCCAGGGAGGGGGCGGAAAATGCCCTTATGAGCGGCAGCGGGCCTACGGTATTTGGCATTTTTAAAGAGGAAGCCACTGCCCGCAGGGCGGCCTGTGCCATAAAGGAAGCCGGCCTTGCAGGGCAGGTTTTTGTGACAGGATTTCATCACCGGAAGGGAGGCAGTGGGAATGGAGGGACAGTTGCAGGTAGAAATGGATGAATTTTTACCTCTGCGGGATGTGGTTTTCAATACCCTGCGAAAGGCGATCCTCACCGGCCAGCTTAGGCCAGGGGAGCGCCTGATGGAAGTACATCTTGCCAACCGGCTGGGGGTCAGCAGGACGCCCATCAGGGAGGCGATCCGGAAGCTGGAGCTGGAAGGGCTGGTCATCATGATCCCGAGGCGGGGGGCGGAGGTGGCAAGGATCACGGAAAAGAGCTTAAAGGATGTGCTGGAGGTGCGGCGTGCCTTAGATGCCCTCAGTGTGGAGCTTGCCTGTGACCGCATCACCAGGGAAAGCATGGAAGCGCTTTTAGAGGCCTGCCGTGCCTTTGAGCAGGCGGCGGAGGGAAAGGATGCCACGGTGATTGCAAAGGCGGATGTGGCGCTTCATGATATTATTGTGGAAGCCACTGGCAATCAGCGGCTGATACAGCTTGTGAATAATCTCTCAGAGCAGATGTACCGTTACCGCTTTGTCTATATCAGGGAAGGGAACCAGCATGAAAACCTGATAGCGGAGCACAGGGAAATTTACCAGAGCATTGCTTCCGGGGATAAGCGCAGGGCGGCAGAGGCGGCAAGGCTGCATATTGATAACCAGGAGAAGGCGATCATCAGGCAGATCCGCCTGGAAAATGAAAGCAGGCTGAATAAACACCCGTAAAAAGGCAAAACTCTTATCAGGAAATACTGTTTCAAGGAAAGAGGCAGGGATGGAAGGATGGGAGTAAAGATGAGAAAGGTTTTCGAAACTGCTGTGATATTGATGGGGACCCTGGGCTGGTGGGGGTTTGTGTACCCGGAGCTGTGCCTTACGGAGGGGATGTACGCCCAGGAGGCCCAGGCAGGGCAGATGGAGAATGTCCGCATAAAAAGCCGCATTGCGGAATATTTATTTGAAGAAAGTAAGGGCGCGGAAAGGGAAACGGCCCTGGCGGCTTTACTGGCACCGGATAAGGATCTGCGTTTGGATGATAAATAATGAATTTTTGAGAGGTTGGGAAAAGGGATTGGGATATGATAAATAAGAATGCGCCTGTGGGAGTTTTTGATTCCGGGGTAGGGGGGCTTACGGTGATGAGGGAAATCATGCGTCAGATCCCCAATGAAAGAATTGTTTATTTTGGCGATACCGCCAGGGTTCCTTATGGCAGCAAGTCAAAAGATACCATTACCAGGTATTCCCGGCAGATCGTGCGTTTCCTGCAGGCCATGGAAGTGAAGGCTATTGTGGTGGCATGCAATACTGCCAGCGCTTATGCCCTGGATGAATTAGAGCGGGAAGTGGATATCCCCATTATCGGCGTGGTAAAGCCAGGGGCCAGGGTGGCAGCGCAGGCTACAGTAAATGGGAAACTGGGAGTGATCGGCACAGAGGGAACCATCAGCAGCGGGATTTATACCGAATACATAGAAAAGATCAATCCCAACATTACCGTCATAGGCAAAGCATGCCCCCTCTTTGTGCCCCTGGTGGAGGAAGGGCTGTGGCAGGACCCGGTCACAGAGGATATTGCCAGGCGGTATCTGGGGGAACTGATTGATACAGGCATTGACACGTTAATATTGGGCTGCACCCATTATCCGCTGATACGCGCCACCGTAGGGCGGCTTTTGGGGGAGGGGGTTTCCATGGTAAACCCGGCCTATGAGACGGCCAGGGAGCTGCAGGAGCTTCTGGCAAAGGAGGGGATGCTAAACGACACCCAGGGGAAGCTGGGGGAGGAGAAGTACCGTTTTTATGTCAGCGATGCAGCGGAAAAATTCAGGAGATTTGCCAATTCCATTATTAAGTATGGGATTTTATCTGCAAAAACGATTCATATAGAGGAGTACTGAAAAAATGACGAAAGAGATATTTCTCTTGCTGAAGGGACTTCAGATAGAACAAAGCGAGGACGCCCAGGAGCTGGAGACCATAACCCCGGCGGATTATTATCGGAAGGATGATAAACATTATGTTATTTATGAAGAGATGATGGAGGGCTTTACGGATGTGACCAAAAACCTGATCAAGTTCTGCGATACTTCCTTTGAGGTGCGGAAAAAGGGGCTGATTAATGTGCATATGGTCTTTGAGGAAAACAAAAAAAATATTACCAGCTATATGACTCCTTATGGGAATATTCTTATAGGGCTTGACACGGAATCCATTTTAGTGGAAGAGAAGGAGAACCAGATCCGGGTCCAGGTGGACTATATTCTGGAGGCCAACTACCAGTACCTGGCGGACTGCCGGATAGAAATGGAGCTGCGCCCACGGGAAAAGGGCATCGGGCTGATGTAGGGGGACAGGCCGCCCTGGCGGCATATTTCCACCGCCCCCATAAAAACAGGCAGGGAAGAATTTCCCTGCCTGGATTATTTTATTGGTTTTGCGCCTGCCTTTTCCTGGGCTTTTTCGATAGCCCGCTTGAAGAAGCCCTTCTTCTTGGGCGGGGCGATAACGGGCTTGCCGTGCAGTCCCTTAACGTCTGTGATGTAAATGCCGCTGAGCACCGCTTTCACTTCCTTTTTCACGGGGACAGAGTCAAAAATCTTTTCCTCGCACACAAGGGACATGATCTGGGGGCCAATCTTGGCTTTTACGATGGGGAGCTTGGAATTACGCAGAAGCTTGGGGGTCTGGTTGATGACCATCTGGGGAAGCCCCGATTCTTTTATTTTCATTCTTTTTTTGTCAATCACCAGCATGGAAACAGTCTGTTTCATGGCCTCAATCTGCGCTTGCTGCTCTTCCTGGCGCTTCTGCGCTTTTCTCCCTAGGAAAAACAGTACTACCAGGGCAATGGCCAAAACTGCCAGAATGATGAGTGAAACGATTGCAAATGTACTCATGGTTTACCTCCCTGCCGCTGGCGGCGTGATTTACCGTTTTCATTTTACAGCGGTACAAAAATTATTTTATCATTTTTGGGAGAAATAGGCAAGGGAGAAATCAATTTGTTTTTAAGAATGTGGGTGTGGCGTTACTGGCCCCACAGGGCTTTGGCTCCACTGCAAATATATGAAATATTCATAAAAAGCCACGGAAAGGCTTTTCCGCAAGCTGATTTTATGGTATAAAAAGAAGGGTGCTGTTTGTAAAAAGTAAAAGGAGAATAAAGATTTTGATGAAGAAAAGGAACAGGCTGCTGGCGGTTTTGGCGCTGGCAGGCGTGCTTACTGCCTGCGGCAGTAAAAAGGACGAAAGCGGGCTTAAATATTTAAGTGATTTTAAGGCGGAAGATTATGTAAAGCTGGGAGAGTATAAGGGCGTGGAAATCAGCGTCGCCGAACCGGAGGTTACCCAGGAGGCTTTGGAGGGTGCCATCAGCGTGATGCTTTCTGAGGATTCCAAAGTGGAACCGGTGGAGGTAACCGGGCGCAGCGTAAAGGCGGGTGATTCGGTGAATATTGACTATGAGGGGAAGCTGGACGGAGTCGCATTTGAAGGCGGGACAGCCCAGGGGGCGGACCTGATCATTGGCTCAGGGCGGTTTATCGGAGGCTTTGAGGCAGGGATTATCGGAATGGAAATCGGTGAAACCAGGGATTTGGACCTGTCCTTCCCGGATCCCTATACCCCGAACCCGGACCTGGCAGGAAAGCCTGTGGTCTTTACCGTGAAGGTTAACAGTATTAAAACCTGGGAGCTTACCGACGGGTATGTCCAGGGGCTTGGCATTGAGAATTGCACCACGGCGGAGGATTACAGGGGCTATGTAAACGATGCCATGATGGAACAGCAGAAGGAGAGCTTTGAAACTGCCAGGTTAAACGCAGCGGTGGAAGGGGTAGCAGAGTGTACGGAATTTAAGGAACCGCCCTCCGGGATGGTGGCCCGTATGCAGGAAACCCTCACCAATAATGCTGCGGCTTATGCCCAGATGTACGGCTTGGATACCGGAACCTATGTGGCGTATGTTTACGGCGGGAAAGCGGATGCGTACCAGGAGACTTTATCCCAGCAGGCAAAGGAGATGGCAAAACGCTATATCATGTTTTCGGCCATTGCCAAGGAAGCGGGAATTGAGATAACGGACAAGGAGTTTGAAGAAACCATTGCCAGGGAAGCGGCAGAGAGGAATTATGAAAGCGCCGAAGCATATAAGGAAGCCATTGACCCGGAGGCATACAGGGAGTATATGCTGGTGGAGGAAGTGATGGATTTCCTGGCGGAGAATGCAGTAAACAATCCATAAGGGGCGGATGTGCGCAGGATAAGGGATGCATATGAAAAAAAAAGGGGTAAGATTTCTGGCAGGCATTATTGCCTGCATGGTGCTGGCGCAGGCAGCAGGGCCTGTGAGGGCAGCAAATATTTCGGAGCTGGAACAGCAAAAGAAGGAGCTGGAGAAGCAAAAGAAGGAAGTTGACGAAAGAAAAAAACAGGAGCAGCAAAATTACAACAAAGCTTCCGGGAAGGTAAACGCCATCCAGTCAGACGCGGATGCAGTAGGGGAAGAGATCGACGAGATTGACGCGGCGCTGGTAGAGACCCTTGCCAGCGTGGAGCTGATAGAGGAGGATATAGAAAAGAAAGAAGGGCAGATTGCCCAGACTACAGAGGAACTGGAAGAAGCCACGGAAACGGAGAAGGAGCAGTACAAAGCCATGAAGCTGCGTATCCAGTTCATGTATGAAAAAGGGGAAACCACTTACTTACAGCTCCTTTTGGAGAGCCAGGGGTTTGCCGATATGGTAAATAAGGTGGAATACATCGAAAAGCTTTATGAGTATGACAGGGCACTTTTGGAGCAATACCATGCGGCCAAGGAGGCGGTGGAGCAGTTAAAGCAGAAGCTGGAGGAGGAACGCTCGGAACTGGAGGCCCAGGAGCATGAGCTGATGGAGGAAAAGGAGAGCCTGGAAATCATCCTGGCGCAGAAGCAGGAGGAATTTGAAGACTACGAGGTCCAGCTAGCCCAGGCCAAACAGGAAGCGGCAGTCTTTAAGGCGAATATCAAAAAACAAAACGATGAGATCAGGAAACTGGAGGCGGCTGCCTCACAGAAGCAGTCGGAGATTGACGCAGCCAAAAAGGCGGAGGAGGAAGCCAGGAAAGCCCAGGAGCTTGCCCTGCAAAAGCAGGCCCAGCAGGAGGCAGCTTCTTCCGGCGAAGGCTCTTCGGGCAGTACATCCAAAGATTCCTCTTCCGGCAGCACTTCTTCGGGAAAAAGTTATGCCTCTGCATCCAGTTATTCAGGGTCCGGAAGCAAGGGGTCACAGATTGCCAATTACGCCTGCCAGTTTGTGGGAAATCCCTATGTTTCCGGGGGGACAAGCCTGACCCAGGGGGCGGATTGTTCCGGTTTCGTGTGGAGGGTGTTCCAGGATTTTGGTGTCAGTGTACCGCGGACTTCTTATTCCCTAAGGAGTTCCGGCAGCGGCGTCTCCTACTCGGAGGCCCAGCCGGGGGATGTGGTCTGCTATGCGGGCCATGTGGGGATTTACATTGGCAATGGGCAGATTGTCCATGCCAGCACCCAGAGAACCGGCATTAAGATCACCAATGCCACTTATAAGGAAATCCTGTCCGTGAGGAGGATCGTGTAAGGAAAGGCTGAATTTCAGGCCTGTGGGACACAAGGTTAAATAGGTAAGATGCCAGCGGTTTTTGAGGTTATATAGATAAGGATACAGGCTTTAAAATGGCTTGGGAGCCGTTTTTTGCCAGGGCAATTTGTGCCGCAGGCACCCCGGGTTGGGGTGCAGTTGTGAAAACGCCTGGGCGGATTTCGCATTATGCTGCCGCAAAAATGCGGCATGGGGGTTTATATGTCAGATTTTGATGAAAAAGATAAAAGCCAATTGGAGGATGCCCGGAACCAGCCGGAGAAGGAAGAGAAAAAAGAAAAGAAAGAAAGCGATTATGAGGATGTCTGCTTTATCTGCCGCAGGCCTGAGAGCAAGGCAGGGAAGATGTTCAAGCTGCCAAATAATATTTCTGTGTGCAACGACTGTATGCATAAGACCATGGATACAGTGAGTCAGTTTGACTACCAGGGGATGCTGACCAACCCCGCTTTTATTGATGACCTGAATAAAAACATGAACGGAAAGGGATATCCCAACCTGCGTTTTGTAAACATAGCAGACCTGCAGGGGGAGGGAGGGATCCCAAACAAACAGAGGATCAAAAAGAAAAAGCCCAAAAGCGGGCAGGCCCAGGCGCTGGATATTAAAAATATTCCCGCGCCCCACAAAATCAAAGCCCAGCTTGACGAGTATGTGATTGGCCAGGAATATGCGAAAAAGGTGATTTCCGTGGCGGTATACAACCATTATAAGAGGGTTGCCACCGGGACCATGGACAATATTGAGATTGAGAAGTCCAATATGCTGATGATCGGCCCTACAGGCAGCGGGAAGACTTACCTGGTAAAAACCCTGGCAAGGCTGCTGGATGTGCCCCTGGCCATTGCGGATGCGACCTCCCTCACAGAAGCGGGCTATATTGGGGATGATATTGAGAGCGTGGTTTCCAAGCTGCTGACGGCGGCGGGAAACGATGTGGAAAAGGCGGAGAGGGGCATTGTCTTTATTGATGAGATTGACAAGATTGCCAAAAAGAAAAACACTACCAGCCGGGATGTAAGCGGCGAGAGCGTGCAGCAGGGCATGCTGCGCCTGTTAGAGGGTGCGGACGTGGAGGTGCCTGTGGGGGCTAACAGCAAAAACGCCATGGTTCCCCTGGCAACCATCAATACCAGGAACATCCTTTTTATCTGTGGGGGCGCTTTTCCGGACCTGGAGGAAATTATCAAGCAGCGGCTGAAGAAACAGACATCTATTGGCTTTAATGCGGAGCTGAAGGATAAATTTGACAAAGAAAAGAACATTGTAAGCCAGGTGACGGTGGAGGATTTAAAAAAATTCGGCATGATACCGGAATTTATCGGGCGGCTGCCTATTATCTACACCCTGGCTGCACTGGATAAAGAGATGATGGTGAAAATCCTGGGAGAGCCGAAAAACGCCATCTTAAAGCAGTACCAGAAGCTGCTTGAACTGGATGAAGTAAAACTGGAATTCGACGATGGTGCCCTGGAAGCCATTGCTGAAAAGGCGATGGCAAAGGATACCGGCGCAAGGGCGCTGCGGGCGATCATTGAAGAGTTTATGCTGGATATTATGTATGAGATCCCCAAGGATGACAATATCGGGCGGGTTATCATCACCAGGGAATATATTGAAGGGACAGGGGGGCCGGTCATTGACATACGCAGCGTCAGTGGGGAGAACCCGGACAACCTGAAGGTAATTGAACAAAAATAAACAGGGCGGCAGGAAGCGGGCAGTAAGGTCCCGGTTTGGGGAGATTTAAGGCCAGGCCGCCTGATGGAAAACGCCATAGCCTGGGGATATTCGGGAAGAATCCAGGGCTGGCGTTTTTTTTCTTTTTACATATAGTAAAAGAAAGCGGGCTTAAGCGAAATGAGATAAAGGATGACAGACCGTGAAAAAATAATATCCAATGATTATTATGATTTAATTGCGGATTATACCCTGCGGAAGGGAATGAACGACCTGGAGGGGACGGTTTACCAGCCGGTAAACGGTGAAATCGGGGTGGCTTATGTGGAACGTTCCGCAGTGATCCCCATGAGTGTCAGTAGCTTTACTTATCCGGTGATCCCCAAGTTGTATGGGCTGATGCAGGACCAGCAGGGAAAGGTTTTTGACCCGACGCCGCTAATCCGCAGCGGGATCACCCAGGTGCAGAAGGGGGCGCTGAACCTTACCGGGAGGGGTGTGGTGATAGGGTTTCTGGATACCGGAATACGGTATGAGGAGGAGGTATTTAAAAATCCCGACGGCACCACCCGTATCCTGGGCATCTGGGACCAGACGATCCAGGACGGGGAGCCTCCCGCAGGGATTTTGTATGGGACGGAATACCGGAGGGAGGATATAAACATCGCCCTGCAAAGTGAAAATCCCAGGGAGATAGTCCCCAGTTATGATGAAGACGGCCATGGCACCGCCCTTGCCAGCGTGGCGGCAGGAAGCGCCATAAGGGGCGGGCTGGGATTTCTGGGGGCGGCGCCGGAAGCGGGGATTGTCATGGTAAAGCTGCGGCAGGCAAAGCAGTATCTCCGGGATTTTTACCTGGTGCCCCAGGAGGCTGCCGCCTTTGCGGAGAGCGATATTCTGGTGGCGTTAAGATACCTGGAAAGCTATGCCATATCCCTGGCAAGGCCGCTGGTAATCTGTGTGGCGCTTGGCACTAATATGGGGGACCATGCGGGGCATTCCATTATGGCGGATTATTTAAACCAGATTGCCACCAGGCGCAGCCGGGCGGTGCTGGTGTGCGGGGGCAACGAGGGGAACAGCGCCCACCATTATATGGGCAGCTCCATGGAAGGGCTCCGGGAAACCATTGACAATGTGGAAATCCGCGTAGGGGAGAATGCAGGCGGTTTTGTGGCAGAGCTTTGGGGGGATATCCCTGCCCAGCACGCAATCTCAATCCGCACGCCCGGGGGGGAGACCACGCCCAGGGTAGATTTCAGGGAGCAGAACAGCCGGGAATTCACCTTTATTTTTGAAAAGGGGAAGGTTCAGGTAGACCATGTGCTGGTGGAGCAGGAGTCAGGGGAGGAACTGATATTCTTCCGCTTCATAGACCCTTCCCCGGGGGTATGGACAGTCCAGGTAACGATCAGTGAAAACAGCGGTTCCAACAGTGCTTTCCATATGTGGCTGCCCCTTACGGAGTTTTTGCGCAGTGAGACTTATTTCTTGCGCCCCTCCCCTTATTATACCCTCACCGAGCCTTCCAATGTGGGGGAGGTAATCACCACGACCACTTATAACGATGCCAACGGAAGCTTCTGGATGGATTCCGGGAGGGGGTATACCAGGCTGGGGGAGATTAAGCCGGATATCTGTTCGCCGGGGGTGAATATCCAGACGGTCTTAGGGCCGCGCACCGGCTCCAGCGTGGCGGTTAGCCATAGCCGCAGGGGCTTCGGCGCTGTTTTTGCAGTGGGCTGTGGTAGAGAGGAACCAGGTCAGGGTGGAGAGCATAGAACTGAAGCATTACCTGATACGGGGGGCAGACAGGATGGAAGGGGAGAGCTATCCTAACAGGGAATGGGGGGATTATGATATTATAGTGTCAAGTCAGCAGGGAGCCAGTAAAATCAAGGTGTTCCGCTGGTTTAGTCCAAATATTTTTTCACTGCAAAAGCAGTAAAAAAGGATTGGGACAGGCCTGTTTTTAATCTTGAAACTGAAAATCATACTACTTGACACTAAATTACCATAAAGCTGTCAGGAACGGGACAAGTGCGCTCTAAGGAGGTGCAGGGGAAGCGTTCTGCCCGGAAAAGTGTTCGGAGAGAAGTGGAATGATATTGAGGACTAAGTTTGTTAATTTATTAGCTGCTTGGTCCTCTTTTCTGTTCAGAAATAGAAAAAGGAGATCTATATGAGTAACCAGATTACTAGGGAAAGCATGGAATTTATTGCAGGGGAAATTATGGATGCAGTCCATGATTCCGGCAGACTGGAAGATGGCATAAACAGGATTCAGGAAATTCTTGAATGTAATGGGATCGTTGAGGTTATCCCGGATTAAATAGGAGGAGAACATATGAAGCAGAGAGAAATGACGGTTTACAGGGCAAGGGGAACCAGCATAGAGATAAACAATCCATTGATCATGTTGCAGGGAAAATGGCTGCGGGACTTGGGATTTTCCACAGGTGACAAAATATCAGTAACCTGTGAGGGCGGCAGACTTATTGTGGAAAGGACAGGCAGGATATGGTCTGATCCAAAAGGGTCGGGGATGGTAGCGGAAGGAACTGAAGAATATCAGGGGAAGGCGGTGTGACAATGGATATGAATAGAGGAAATAAACGTATAATTACCTTTAAGGATCAGGAACACGAAATATTTTACAGAAACTGTCTGCAAAAGTGCAGACAGCAGGATGTGTACCACAAGGCGCTGGTTTACTGTCTTGGGATCAGCAGCGATACAAGACGGAATATAGAGAGGATTTTTGATTTCAAAAAAGGGAGCGTAAAGCCAAAGTGTCTGGAAGAGGGTTGGATCACCAGCGGCAGTGCAAGGGTGGTGCGTATGGCGTTCAATCTTTTCTGCAACGGTACGCCTAGTGCGTATGCCCTTGAGGGTGATGAAAAAGTAAAGGAGTGCCAGCGGTATACAGTGGAAGACCTGTTCTGCTGTGAATACGCAATGTATTTCTGGGAAGCGGTTAAGGTGCGCTATCCGGAATACTGTTTCCCGATAGATTTATCGGAGTTTGGGATTTAAAGCAGGATAGTGTGTTAAGGCGCGGTGGAACCATGTGTAGAAGGAGGGCAATATGGCAGAGTTAAGTATGGCTTTAGTACAGATGAAAGGGCTGAAATGCCGGATTGATGATATTCTAAGTGTCACCACTTATGATGAACATGTAGACCTGCGGGGGCTGCATGTGGACCATAGGGACAGTGATCAGATGTTCCAGTTAAGGGAAATACGGAGAATCATGGGGAAGTTGGCTGACATAGGCGGTAGCATAGAATACCTTTTCCGACCGATTCAGGAGATCAGTACCCTTCATAAAGATGAAAACGGGGAATACAGGACAGAGAAAGGATATTGTTACCGCAGTGGAAGTCTGATTGAAGCTTTCCTGCAGGAAGATACCCATGAAGAGCCCTGCTGGGTGCAGACAAAAGTGGAGCATGACGGGGAGGATTATTATCTTATGGGATATGAGGATATCCCCATGAATGGGCTGAAAGTCCGTGTGAGATAGAAAGCAATTTGGTAAATAGTCAAGAGTTATTTTAAAAAGATTTTCAGGGAAAAGGGTAACCTTAATAAACCTACGGCTTGTTTCTCAAAAAAGACGTAAGTTAGGAATTCGATATGGATTACCTACTCTTTTCCGGAGAGTAGAGTTGGCCCTTG
>CAJTVD010000052.1 GCA_910579495.1 uncultured Lachnospiraceae bacterium | reverse complement strand
ATTCGTGGCGCAGTTATCAGTTCAAATACTGTTCCGTGAATAATTCAGGATTATTCATTTCTCACCCACCTCTATTTCCTCTTTTCTCATATGCCGCCAAAATATTTTGATTTTGAATATTTTCCTCAGTTCATCATTAATAAGAATCGGGTTATATCACCTTCACTTTTGATAGGGTAGGCGGATTGGAAACAAATTCCTTGAATGGCCCATCATCCTCGCCCTTGTAAAACTTTCCAAATTAATTTTACTACAAAATATCCAAATTGTCATTTTGATTCTTTTTAAAATCCCATAACATACAAATGAGGCAGATACCCCTGCCCCGATTTTAATGCCTGTCCATGCAAAGGCTGTGCAACCAGATTTCCCAAATCGCCTGCCAGAAGGTGGTTCTGCATTGGCAGTATACAGCCCAAGGCAGCAAAAAGGGATATCAAAGAAATCCCATTCCCTTGATACCCCTTTTTTACTGCATTTCCTGCTATCTGATCCCTGCAGAAATGTTATTATTTATAATTCACGATCTTCCCAAAATCAGCCTTAAGGGAAGCGCCCCCTACCAGGCCGCCGTCAATGTCAAGCTGTGCAAACAGTTCTGCCGCATTTGCCGCACTTACAGAGCCGCCATACTGAATGCGTACTGCCTCTGCTGTAGCTTCGTCATAAACTTCCGCGATGCAGTCACGGATCGCCTTGCAGACTTCCTGTGCCTGTTCGGTAGTAGCGGTTTTGCCTGTCCCGATTGCCCAGATAGGCTCATATGCGATCACCATAGAAGCAACCTGCTGTGCAGTCACGTCTACCAGATCGGACTTAATCTGCATACGGATCCAGTCAAGGGTGATGCCCATTTCTCTCTGCTCTAATGTCTCGCCGCAGCAAAGAATCGGTGTAAGCCCTGCCTCTAATGCCTTTTTCACTTTCTTGTTCAATAAAGCGTCGTCTTCCTTGAAGTAATCACGTCTCTCGGAATGCCCGATGATGACATACTTAACACCTGCGTCTACCAGCATTGCAGCAGAAATTTCCCCGGTGTAAGCGCCTTTTTCTTCAAAGTACATATTTTCTGCGCCAACTGCCACATTGCTTCCTTTTACAGCTTCCACTACCGGAACAATGTCAATGGCGGGTACGCAGTAAACAACGTCCACATCATCAGATTTTACCAAATCCTTTAATTCATCGCAAAGCTTTACAGCCTGGCTGGGAGTCATATTCATTTTCCAGTTGCCAGCCACAATTTTTCTTCTTGCCATTTTCTCGTCTCCTTATTTCTGTTTTCCGCTTCCAGGCACCTTCCCCCTGGCTTAAGCCAGGGGAGGCGCTTACTGCCAGCCTGGGCTAAACTTTATTCTGCTTTATCATCCGCTGCCACTACGCCGGGCAGTTCCTTGCCTTCCAAAAACTCTAAGGAAGCGCCGCCGCCTGTGGAAATATGGCTCATCTTATCAGCAAAGCCAAGCTGGTTCACTGCTGCTGCAGAATCTCCGCCGCCGATAATGGTGATTGCGTCTGTCTCAGCCAGCGCTTTTGCCACTGCAATAGTTCCTTTGGCAAGGATAGGATTTTCAAATACGCCCATAGGCCCGTTCCATACAACGGTCTTGGCAGTTTTAACTGCTTCTGCATAGAGAGCGGCTGTCTTCTCGCCGATATCAAGGCCTTCCTTATCAGCAGGGATCTTGTCAGCATCCACTGTAGCTACTTCGATCTCAGCGTCAATAGGGTTGGGGAAGGAAGAAGCGATCACGGTATCTACAGGAAGCAGAAGCTTTTTCCCAAGCTTCTCAGCCTTTTCCATCATTTCTTTGCAGTAGCCAAGCTTCTCTTCGTCTACCAGGGATTTTCCGATTTCATAGCCTTTCGCCTTTAAGAAGGTGAATGCCATGCCGCCGCCGATGATCAGGGTGTCGCATTTTTCAAGCAGGTTATTGATTACGTTCAGCTTGTCAGCAACCTTTGCGCCCCCAAGGATCGCAACGAAGGGCCTTTCAGGATTTTCCACTGCGTTTCCAAGGAAGTCAATTTCCTTCTGCATCAGATAACCTACCGCACATTCGCCGCCCTTTGCACGGATGCATTCTGTTACCCCTGCTACGGAAGCATGGGCTCTGTGGGAGGAACCAAAAGCGTCGCATACGTATACGTCAGCCAGGCCAGCCAGTTCTTTGCTGAACTCTTCGCCGTTCTTGGTTTCTTCTTTTCCGCGGAAACGTGTATTCTGCAGAAGCACCACGTCCCCTTCCTTCATAGCCTCCACTGCTGCGGTTGCAGCTTCGCCGGTTACATTGTAGTCCTCAACGAAGTTCACCTCTTTGCCAAGCTTCTCTGAAAGCCTCTTGGCTACAGGCGCTAAAGATTCTCCATCGTTAGGGCCGTTTTTCACTTTTCCAAGATGGGAGCAGAGAATTACCTTGCCGCCCTCTGAAAGTAATTTATTGATTGTAGGCAGAGCCGCTTTGATACGGGTCTCGTCTGTGATCTCGCCATTTTTAAGGGGTACATTGAAGTCGCATCTTACCAGTACCCGCTTTCCGGCTACGTTGATATCATCAACTGATTTCTTATTTAATCCCATGATTGATTTCCTCCATCTATATTTTCATTTTCCATTTTATGGCGAACAAAGGGCCCGGTCCTTAAGACCGGACCCTGAAGGCCTTCCATAAACATCGCCGTAAGGCAGCTAATAACCCTGCCGCCAGGCGGACGTTTTCTTATGCTAACTCTGAGAAATATTTGATTGTCCTTACCATCTGGCTTGTATAGGAGTTCTCATTGTCATACCAGGAAACAACCTGAACCTGTGTATTGCCGTCATCCATGGGAGCTACCATTGTCTGTGTAGCATCGAAGATGGAACCGAAGGTGCTTCCGATAACGTCGGAAGATACGATCTCATCTGTATTGTATCCGAAGGATTCTGTAGCGGCATTCTTCATAGCCTCGTTGATCTGGTCCTTGCTAACCTGTCCCTTAACAACTGCAACCAGGATTGTGGTGGAGCCTGTAGGGGTAGGAACGCGCTGTGCGGAACCGATCAGTTTGCCGTTTAATTCAGGGATAACAAGGCCGATTGCCTTTGCAGCGCCTGTGGAGTTGGGAACGATATTCTGGGCGCCTGCACGGCTTCTCCTCTTATCGCCTTTCCTCTGGGGGCCGTCAAGGATCATCTGGTCGCCTGTGTAAGCATGGACGGTAGTCATGATACCGCTCATGATGGGAGCTAAATCATTTAAAGCCTTTGCCATAGGTGCCAGGCAGTTTGTTGTACAGGAAGCTGCAGAAATTACAGTATCCTCAGGCTTTAATGTTGTATGGTTAACATTATAAACAATTGTAGGAAGATCGTTTCCGGCAGGTGCAGAGATAACTACCTTACGTGCGCCAGCAGTAATATGTGCGCTTGCTTTATCCTTAGATGTATAGAAGCCTGTACATTCAAGGACAACGTCTACCTTTAATTCTCCCCAAGGAAGATTCTTAGCGTCTGCTTCTTTGTAGATTGTGATGGTCTTTCCGTTAACTGTGATGGAATCATCACCGTAGGATACGCTGTCTGCGTATTTGTACCTGCCCTGCGCGGTATCATATTTTAATAAGTGCGCAAGCATTTCAGGGCTTGTCAAATCATTGATAGCCACCACTTCATAACCTTCTGCATCGAACATCTGCCTGAATGCAAGACGGCCGATACGGCCAAAACCATTAATTGCTACTCTTACTGCCATTTTAGATTCCTCCTAGATATGAATAATAATATTTATTCTTTTGCCAACAGTTGGGTTTGACAAAATTTTATCAGCAAAATTATTTTACCTAATTTGTCCAAAAAGTTCAAGATGTAATTGAAAAATAATTGCATTTTCCGGTAAAATTTTATATTATTTTAATAATTATCCAATTATGGAAACCATAAGAAAAATTTTAAACGGAGGTATCTAATGGCTATAACGGCAGATTATCATTTACACTCATCTTTCTCCGGGGATTCCCAGGCCCCTATGGAGGAAATGATTTTAAAAGGCATTGAACTGGGGCTTACCACCATGTGCTTTACAGAACATCTGGACATGGATTTTGTTTATGAAAAACCGGAATATGAGGGCATGTTTGAGCTGAATACGGATTCCTATCTTTATGACCTGGCTAAATACAAGGAAAAATATGCAGGCAAAATAAGGCTCCTTTTCGGCGTGGAGCTTGGCGTCCAGCCCCACCTGCGCAAAGAGCTTGCCCTCTATGCCAAAAGCTACGACTTTGATTTCATCATCGCCTCTTCCCATCTGTGCAACCGCAGGGATCCTTTTTTCCCCGGCTTTTACCAGTGCCGTCCCGACGAGGAGGCCTACAGGGAATATTTTCTGTCCATCCTGGACAACCTGAAGGTTTTCAGCAATTTTGATGTGTACGGCCATCTGGATTATACAGTGCGGTACGGCAAGACGAAAGACGAGGAATATTGTTACGAAAAATACAAAGATGTCCTGGACCAAATTTTGGAGACACTGCTTGAAATGGAAAAGGGGATTGAGGTAAACACAGGCGCCATCGGCTACGGCTTAAAAGACCTCAACCCCTGCACGGATATCCTCAAACGCTACCGGCAGCTTGGGGGGGAACTGGTCACAGTAGGCTCAGACGCCCATAAGCCCGAGGCCATCGCCAGGGGCTTTGGCCGCGCCCGGGAGGTGCTTCTGGCCAGTGGCTTTACCTATTACGCCACCTTTGAAAAAAGGACGCCGGAATTCCACCGGCTCTAAGCCGCCGGGGCTTTGCCAAGGGGGAAACCTGGGAGGGGCTCACTCTTTCCCCGAAAGGATCACGCCGCCCCCCATCACATATTCCCCTTCATAAAAAACCACTGCCTGTCCCGGCGTCACTGCCCGGACAGGCTTTTCAAATATACACCGGATTTCATCCGCCCCCGTGCGCTCCGCCCTGCACCACTCCCCCTTATGGGCATAGCGTACCTTTGCCAGGAGCCTTTGGGGTTCTGGCAGGCCCTCCATCCCCATAAAATTCAGCTTATGGCAGGAAAGCTGGCTTTGGTAAACATCTGTATCGCTGACCACCACCTCATTGGTCCCAGGCCTGATCTCCGATACAAAAACAGGGTGCCCCATGGCCAGGCCCAGGCCTTTTCTCTGCCCGATTGTGTAATGGGTAATGCCCTTATGGGTCCCAAGGACCTTCCCCTCCCTGGACACAAAATTCCCGGCACCCGGCACCCGGCCCGGTACCTGCTGGCGGATAAAAGCGCCATAGTCCCCCTGGGGTATAAAACAGATGTCCTGGCTGTCCGGCTTATGGGCAACCGGAAGATGGTTTTTTTCGGCCAGCTTGCGGATTTCCTCCTTATTATAGTCCCCCACCGGCATCAACGTGCGGGAGAGCTGGCGCTGGGACAGGCTGTAAAGAGCATAGGTTTGGTCCTTTCCCGCCGTAACTGAGCTGCGCAGGGCAAACCTGCCGTTTGCAAGCTTCCCCACCCTGGCATAATGCCCTGTGGCAATATAATCCGCTCCCATGGCCAGGCTCCGGTTAAGCAGCGCTTCCCACTTTACGTACCGGTTGCAGGCAATGCAGGGGTTGGGCGTCCTGCCCTGTAAATATTCTTCTACAAAGTAGTCCACCACGTTTTCCCGGAATTCTTTCTTAAAATTCATCACGTAATGAGGAATCCCCAGCGTCCGCGCCACCTCCCGGGCGTCCTCCACCGCAGATACCCCGCAACAGCCTTTGTTTCCCTCCCCCTGGCAGGCCTCTTTGGAAACACCATTTTCCGTGGATATACCGGTTTCCATTGTTACGCCAATGACCTCAAACCCACCTTCTAACAGAAGGAGGGCTGCCACGGAGGAATCTACGCCCCCTGACATGCCCACCACTACTTTTTTTTTCATACCTTCCCCCTATATGCTGTGCCCTTCCTCATGGATGTCGTTTTTGGGCTTCTTAAGCCCTGGAATTTCAATGTTATTTTTCTGGGCGTAATCCCACAGCGCGGCATGGACCGCCTCTTCCGCCAGCAGGGAACAGTGTACCTTCACCGCAGGCAGCCCACCCAAGGCCTCCATAACCGCCTGATTGGTCACCTCCAGGGCTTCCTCAATGGTCTTCCCTTTCACCAGTTCCGTGGCCATGCTGCTGGTAGCCACTGCCGCCCCGCAGCCAAAGGTCTTAAACCTGCACTCCCGGATTACTTGATTTTCGTCAATATCCAGGTAGATCCTCATAATATCCCCACATTTGGCGTTACCCACTGTCCCTACGCCGCTGGGATTTTCTATTTCCCCCATATTTCTGGGGTTGGTAAAATGGTCCATGACTTTTTCACTGTACATATCCTTTTCCTTTCCGATACAGGGATGCTTTCCACTTTTAGGAAGCTGCCTTTGGGCTTCCCTGTCCTTTTACAAAATCCTCATATAAAGGCGACATCCGCCGTAATTTTTCCACAATTTCTTTGATTGCCTGGACTGTCCTGTCCATCTCCTCTTTGGTATTGTCCACGCCAAGGGTCAGCCGCAGGGAACCATGGGCAATTTCATGGGGAAGCCCTATGGCCAGGAGCACATGGGAGGGGTCCAAAGCCCCTGAAGTGCAGGCGGAGCCGCTGGAAGCACAGATCCCTTTCATATCCAGCATGATCAGCAAGGATTCCCCTTCAATAAACTGGAAGCTGAAATTCACATTGTTTGGCAGGCGTTTTTCCCTGTGCCCGTTTAAACGGCAGTAGGGAATTTCTTTTTCGATTTTTTCAATAAGATAGTCCCGCAGGCCTTCCACCTTCCCGGCCTGCCCTTCCATGTCTGAAAAGGCATGGGCCACTGCCGCCCCAAGCCCCGCAATGGCTGGTACATTTTCAGTCCCTGCCCTTTTTCCCTGTTCCTGTGCGCCCCCGTGGAGGAACGCGCCCAGCTTTGTGCCCTTTTTCACATACAGGAAGCCGATCCCCTTAGGGCCGCCCAGTTTATGCCCGCTGGCGCTTAACAGGTCAATGGAAAGGGCCTCCACATCAATGGGCAAATGCCCATATGCCTGCACCGCGTCTGTGTGGAATAAAATTCCCCTTTCCCTGGCAAGCTTCCCGATCTCCCCTATGGGCTGGAGGGTCCCGATTTCATTGTTGGCAAACATCACCGATATTAATATGGTATCCGGGCGGATTGCCGCTTCCAGCTCCTGCAAATTGACAATCCCATTCCCGTCCACCCCCACATAGGTCACCTGGAAGCCTCGTTTTTCCAGATATTCACAGGTGTGGAGGACGCCATGGTGTTCAATTTTGGACGTGATGATATGCTTTCCCTTAAAAGCACAGGCTTCCGCCCCGGCAATCAGCGCCCAGTTGTCCGCTTCCGTCCCCCCTGAAGTGAAATAAATTTCTGACGGCTCCCCGTGGAGGCTGTCCGCTATCTGCCTTCTGGCCTGGGAAATCACTTTCCTGCTCTCTTCCCCCAGGCGGTAAATGCTGCTGGCGTTCCCATAGTTATCTGATAGCCAGGGAAGCATTGCCTGCACTGCCTGGGGCAGTGTCCTGGTGGTAGCCGCATTATCTAAATATATCATTTCCTTCTTATCCATAAAAAGCTCCTATTCCGGTCCCGCGCCTTTCCTGCACCCGGAAATGCCCTGGGTTCCTTATGGGGAGGCGCCGGTTTATTCCTACGTATATAGTAGGATTTCTGTCATTCTTACTATAACACCCCGGGGCTGTTCTGTCAATCACAGGGGACGCATATATTTATCAATAAATTATAAACAGCCACTGTGCCGGAATAACCGCGCCCTTGGAAAAAGGTGCGTTACTGTTTTTCCTGCCGGTAACTGTAAAAATGGCGGTAATTATGTTGCGAATCCGTAAAAGCAATCCTCTTATCACAGGAACCATTATCCTGACTCTCACAGGCTTTGCCAGCCGTTTTATCGGGTTTTTCTACCGGATCTTTTTATCCCGCATGTTTGGCCCCGAGGGTATGGGCATCTACCAGCTTATTTCCCCGGTCCTAGCCCTTTCCTTTTCCCTGACTGTAGCAGGGATGCAGACGGCGATTTCCAAATATGTGGCAAATGAAACCATGTCCCGGGACTACCGATCCTCGTCCCTGCACCTGTTCACCGGGCTGGGAATATCCATGTCCCTCTCCCTTTTATGCACCCTGGGTATTTATTGCTATGCCGAGGAGATTGCTGTTTATTTTCTCCTGGAAAAAAGGACCGCCCCTTTGCTGCGCATTATTGCCCTTTCCATTCCCATGGCCACTGTCCATTCCTGCATTAACGGCTATTTCTACGGCATACGGCAGACTACTGTCCCCTCCCTGTGCCAGTTATCGGAACAGCTTGTACGGGTGGGGAGCGTGTATATTATCTACTATTACTGCCAAAAACAGGGCTTGGCCCCCACCATCAGCTTTGCTGTAGTGGGGCTGGTGATTGGGGAATGCGCCTCTATGCTGGTTTCCCTGATTGCCGTCCGCGCCCATTTTGAAAATGTTGTGCCCAAAAACTACGGCCTGCTCCTGCCCCGGGGACTTTCCAATTACCAGATGGCAGCAAGCCGCCTGTTAAAGCTTGCCATTCCTTTGTCCCTGAACAGGGTTATCATTAATTTCCTCCAGAGCATTGAGGCAATCTTTATCCCTAACCGCCTGATGGGCTATGGCTACGACAATGCCTCCGCCCTTAGCGTCTATGGCGTGCTTACCGGAATGTCCCTGCCCCTTATTTTATTTCCGGGTGCCATTACCAATTCCATCTGCGTACTGCTCCTTCCCATTGTCTCAGAAGCGGACGCCGGGAATAACTCCGGCACGATCAAAAAAGCCGTGCGCCAGTCCATACGCTATGGCTTTCTCCTGGGAATTTTCTGTACCTCTTTCTTTTTGTGCACAGGAAAGCCTCTGGGGAACCTGCTCTACCAGAACAGCCTTTCCGGGGACTTTATTATCATCTTAAGCTTCTTATGTCCTTTAATGTACATAGCAAGCACTTTAAACAGTATCCTCAACGGGCTGGGAAAAACAGGGCTTACCTTCCTTTTCAGCATGGCCAGCCTGCTGGTAAGGCTGGGATTCGTGTTCTGGGGTATCCCCCTTTGGGGAATCCATGGATATCTCTGGGGGCTTCTCACAAGCCAGGCAGTCCAGACTCTGCTTTGCATGTTTGCCGTCCGTAAGTACCGTTAAATTATGTGCATTCGGGCAGGGGAAACCACTTCCCCTGCCCGCCATCTGGTATTTTCTCTATGGGCCTGCACAAAAAAGTTCTAAAGCGTTGTTTTCACGCCTTAGAACTTTTTCTGCTTTAATCCTCCCGAAGCTGGAAGTGGTCTACCTGGCCTTTCAAAGCAGCCGCCTGCGCCGACAGCTCCTGGCTGGTTGCCGAGCTTTCCTCTGCCGCTGCCGAATTGCTCTCCACTACCGCGCTGATAGATTCGAAACCGCTTTCAATTTCCCTAACGGATACTGCCTGCTTATCAGATGCGATCCGGATATTGGCTATTGCCAGGACAATATGGTCCATTTCTTTGATCACATCGTCAAAGGATTCTGTGGTCCTTTCTGTAATCTCATTGCCCTTTTGCACTTCACGGATTGATTTGTCAATCAGTTCCTTAGTGGTGACCGCTGATTTGGCGCTGTCCTCCGCCAGCTTCCTGATCTGCTCCGCCACCACTGCAAATCCCTTCCCGGCTTCTCCCGCCCTTGCCGCCTCAATGGCAGCGTTCAGGGAAAGGAGGTTGGTCTGGGATGCGATCTCTTCAATATCCACAATAATCTTGCCGATCTCATTGGAAGTTTCCTTGATCGTCTCCATAGCCCGTGTCAGCTCTTCCATCTTTTCCTGGCTGATTTTTGCCTGGACAGCAATCTTCTTTGCATTGTCGTGGGCATTGTCCGTGGCCCTGGTATTCTCCTGTACCTGCTCTGTCACGTCCTTCACTGTCTGTACCAGCCCCTGAATGGCCGCCGCCTGGTTGGTTGCGCCCTCCGCCAGCTCCTGGGAGCTCATTGCCAGGTCGTTGGAGCCTTCCGCCACCTGGTCAGCCGCGTTGTCAATATTCCTCATGGTGTCGCTGAACCCTTTTACCAATCCTAACAGCCCCTGGAGCAGATAGGAAAAGTCCCCTATGTATGCCTCCGGGTGGGAACTGCGCACATTGAAGTTCCCCTTGCTGAACTCCCCAAGGATCATGGTTAAGTCTTTCAGCAAAGCCCTCAACATTTCCGAGGTGGAGCGCAGGCTCCCTGCCAGCGCCCCTAACTCGTTATCCGCCTGATAGGTGACCTCTGCCTTCAGGTTGCCTTTTGCCAGCTCCTTGATGGCAAAGTTCATTTCCACTAACGGGTCTACCATGTGCATGGCAAGGTACTTATACCCACTGGTAGCCAGCCATATGATCAACAATAAAATCGCCGAGTGCAGGCAGATGTGGAAAACCTTACTGCCCAAACCAAGCGTCCCAATAATCGCCGTAAACTCCGAAACGGCAAAAACACCGCAAAAAATAACAAAAAGATACCTGATGCTTCTTTTTAAGCTCTTTTGCTCATTCATAAAAAATGCCTCCTTACCCCATACCTGTTGTCAACCATCAATATCTTTTATTATAGCTTTTTCAATGGAAAATGACAACCATTTTGTGTTACATATCACTAAAACCTGAATTCCTCTTTCCTGCACCTGAATAAGTTGCAAATTCCTGTAAACTATTGTAAAATCATAAATTATGTAACAGGATGAATCAACAGGAGAGAAGCCATGGAAAGAAGCTATATTGCAGCCATTGATTTCGGAACCTCCCGCACAGGCTTTGCCTGGTGCGTCCGCGGGGAAACTTCCGGAACCGCAAGCATTAAAGTAAGAAAAGACTGGCCCGGCCTTCCGGGAGAGTATGTAAAAACCTACTCGGAGTTATGCCATGACCCGGAAAATGACAAATGGTATTATGGGGGGGAAGCCCATAATATACGCTTAAAAGGAAAAGACCTGTACGGAAACGAAGTAAGGGGAAACTTTTTTCAGGAATACAAAATGAACCTGTACGATACTGCCCTGCCTGAAAGCGAAGAACGGCAGTATGAGACAATGGACCTGGTGGTGCAGACACTGAAGTATATGAAAGAGCAGGTATGGGAAAACATGCGTGCCAATCTGGGGCTGGACGCTTTATTTGACCGCAAGACCTTTGAACGGGAAGTCCAGTGGGTGCTCACGGTACCGGAAGGCGCAACGGATGACAATAAATATTTTATGCGCCAGGCTGCGGAAACAGCCGGCCTGATCCAGAAAGGCGTCAAAGAGTTTGACCGGCTGATGTTTACCCTGGAGCCGGAGGCGGCGGTCATCACCTGTATCCTGGACAATATCGCCCAGAAATTTATTGAGGACGACCAGGTATGCGTGGTCTTCGACGCCGGCGGCGGGACAGTGGACGTGACCGCCAGAAGGTACCGTCCCAAGTCAGAGGGGTCTGCCCCAAAACTTTCTTCCATCAAGGGAATCTATGGTGCCTGCGAGCCTGCGGGCTCCAAATATACCAACACCTATTTCTTTGAGTACCTGGCAACGCTCTTTGGCGGTAATGTATGCAGCAGCCTTTTGAAGGAATATGAGGAAGACTACCATAAGGTCATGTGGGACTGGCTGCAGGGAAAGGAACGTACCATCCAGTACCGCTCCGGGGAAGATTTTGAAATTGATGTGGACGTCAGTGAACTGTGGTATATTTTGCGGGATCTTTCCCCGGAGGAATACCAAAAGGTAACAGAGGAAATAGAAGCAGACCCTGACAAAACCATCTGCCGTGGGAATTTTGCCTATAAATTTTCCGGCAGGAAAAACAAATGCCTGTCCATCAGCCGGAAAATATTTACCGACATCTGCAGGCCCGCGTTTGAAAACGCATACAGCCCGTTAAAAAAGGTGCTCCGGCAATTAAAAAGAGAGGGGGAAGTGTGTAATTCCCTGTTTTTTGTTGGCGGCTTTTCCTGTAATCCCTGCCTGAGGGAATACATAAAGGAACAGATCGCGGCAGACTTCCCCAACCTGAATGGCCTCCGCTATGTGGAAATGGAAGGGAACAAAATGTGCTCCGCCGTTTTGCTTGGGGCTGTTTCTTACGGGGAAAACCCTGAGATCATAGCCGACCGGATCGTAAAGCTTACCTATGGTACCGACTGTGCGGATGAGGTCTTTTCGCCCCTGGTGCTGAAAGGGGATAAGATCAGTTTTGAAAAGGAGATCCAAAGCGTCTTCAACCCCATAAAGTCTAACCAGACCAGGGTGGACTTCACCTTTTTCTCCACTGACCGGACTGACGTGACCAAAACCACCGACCCTTCTTTAAAACGGTTAAAGGCGGTAAGCATTGACTGCCCGGATATCACAGGCGGCTGCAGCCGGGAGATCTTAGTCACCCTGAAATTCGGCGGCACGGAGACCATCGCCACCATACTGGATAAAACCTCCGGCAACCAGAAGAAAGTTTCTTTCCATATGCCTTTTAGCTGGAACAAATAGCTGGCGGCAGGATGATCATAAGGAGCAAGCAATGGCAAAGCATTCAAATAAAGCAAATGATAACGGGGAAGAGGAAATGCGCGGCTTTTTGGATATGATGCTTCCGGAAACAAATGTTGTAAGGGAGCTGAAGGGGGAAATCGCTTCCCTTCAAGAGGAAATCTCCAGGCTGATACAGATCAACGAAGAGCTTTGTGACCGGATGGAGGAAAACGAAGATACCATCCGGAAGCTGAAAGCAGCCTACAACAAAATGTTAAGCGATGCCAACTCTTATCAGGCAAACACCATTGTTCTTTCCGGCAAGCCAGAACCGGAACCTGCCGCCCCCTCTTCAAAGGCCGCCGACGGGATACTTGTATTTGAGAGCCTGAAACAGAAAATAGATAACTTCTGCAGCGACAGCCTCCTGGCGGATGCTGACAGCCTGACAGATGAAAATTACTACCGCTATGTGGCCCGTTTTTACCGTACTATGTATGAATGGATCCTGGCGGGTGAAAATGAAGACCTTGTCCTGGAAAACCTGCTGGAACGGTTCTGGCTGCAAAAAGAAGCTTCCTTTGCCAGCAACATCTATGAAAAGCTGATGGAACTGGTGATTGCCGCCAAAAAAAGCTGCCAGGATATCTTCACCTCCCACACTGCCAGCCATTATCCAAGATATGAGCTGGTCTATCCGGAAGCCGGGAGCACTGTGGGTAATGACTATACATTTATAAAAGAAGATAAAAACCCCCAGCGGAAAATCGTGCGGTTTTGTATTTATCCCGGCATCCTGGAAACCAGCCACAATAACGACACCAACGAGGATAAGACCCTGTGGCGGTCTAAGCCTGTGGTGTGGACTGATTAAAAAATATATAACAGCCCCTGGGAAAATTAAGCTTTCCATTTCCCCAGGGGCTGTTTTCACATCTCTCTATTTCGTTTTCCCAAAAGCCTGGCATCAAAGCCTGAACTTGTTTGCCTCCTCGTTCTGGCGGTGGCTCAGTTCCACCAGCCCCTTGGTATCTTCCGTGCATTCACCGATGGTTTTTGCCAGAAGTGCCATGCTGGCACTGGTTTCCTCTGTGGACGCTGCATTCTCTTCCACAACGCTTGCCAGGCTGTTAACAGAATCCGTAACAATATGTTTCAGGGAATCCAGCACCTCTGTCTGGCTGCCGATCTCCCTGGTAACTTCTTCCACCAAAGCAACCTCTGCACTGAGATTCCGGAAAGCTTCCCTGGTCTCTCCCAAACGCTGCTGCTGCTTTTGGACATTCCGTGTTACTTCCTGCATCTTGCTCACAGAAACCTCCACATTGCCCACCAGTTCTTTTACGATCCCTTCGATCTCCTTGGCGTTTTCTGAGGATTCCTCGGAAAGGTTCCTGATTTCTTCCGCCACAACAGCGAATCCCCTGCCTGCTTCCCCTGCCCTTGCCGCTTCTATGCTGGCGTTAAGGGACAGCAGGTTCGTCTGGGCTGCCAGCCCTTTGATGATCTCAATGGCTTTATTGATATCCGCAGCAGAATCGTTGTTTTTATTGGTCTGCTCAGATACGACCTCAATGGTCTCAATGGTTTCCTGTGTGATCTGGTCCAGTTCCTTGATGCTGATGGAAGCGCCGGAAGAATGCTTGGTCATCGCGGACACGGCCTCTTCCAGTTTATGTACACCGCTCTTTTCAACCTCAATGACACCGCCCAGCTCCGTGATCTTCTCGTTCACTGTCTCTGTCTCATTGGCCTGGTTGGTAGCTCCCTGGGCCAGGTCCTCAATGGCCTGGTTGGTGTTGCGGATGCTGTCTGAGATATAATCAAACTTTTCGCTGAACTTTTCGCTGCTCCGGTTCAATGTCTCCCCTGTATGGATAACGCTGCCCAGCATACTTGCCAGGGACTTGCGCACATTATCCAGGGAACGGGCCATCTCGCCGATCTCATCCGCCCGCTTCAGCAGCCGGGGACTTACGGTAAAGCTTAAATCGCCCATTGCCGACTGGCGCAGGTTCCCTTCCACCATCTTAATGCCCCTGGTGATACGCATCCCGCTGAAAGCCGAGATCACCAAAGCGGCAACCAGCATCACGGCCGCCGCCACGCCATAGATCTTCAGCATCTGGTTAAATTCGGCTTCAATACCCGCTTTTCTGGTGTCGATCTTCTCATTCATCTCATCCACATAATTTCCTGTGGCAACCGCCCAGCCCCAGGGCTCAAACATCTGGGAATAGGCGATCTTGGGCGCTACCGTCACACCGTCTGATTTGGTAAAATAAAATTCATTATAACCGCCTCCTGCCTTGGCAGCGTTCACCACGCTCTGGGTGACCTTCACACCGTTCTGGTCTGTCAAATCATATCTGTTGTCCCCTTCCTGCTCTGTGAGGATCGGGTGCATCACCAGCACATGGTCAGCCCCGTCGATCCAGATATACCCTGATGCATCTTCCCGGTAACGCATGGCCCTGACCGCTTCCCTTGCCAGCTCCTTCGCTGCCTCCTCTGTCAGTTCGCCGTTCTGGCTCCGGTCATAATAATGCTGCACAGCCGCCAGCGCACTTTGTACCTGGGACTTAATCTCCATAGAATAGCCGTCTGTCATAGCCTCTTCATAGGATTCCACAGACTCCTCCATGGACTGCTTCAGATAATGGACCCCTAATAATGCCAGCCCAATGGTGGGAATTGAAACCAAAATACAGATAATTGCGATAAACATAACCGTAAGGCTCTGATACCATTTTGTTTTCCGCGTCCCTGACGCCATCATTTCACTCATATTACACCTGCCTTCCCTGAGCCTGTTCAAAAAACAATTCCCGCAATCTGAACATCTCCCGGAAAGCATTTTTTAAATATGCTCTGATATTTTTATAAATTCATTATATACCTTTTTCCGCCAAAGTTCAATGAATGGAGACAAAAACATGAGGATTTCTGTAACTGCCAAATATTACTGGTATCTTTACCTTCTCACCCATTTGCCAAACAGGGTCTTTTTATATTTGCGCATTTCCTCCTTTGCTTCCTTGTTGTTTCCTGCTTTTTGCAGATATTCCACGCCCTTTTTGATATCTGCCGGCACCCCCAGCCCCTGTGCGTAGATTGCCCCCAGCATATAAAAAGCTTCCTTATTGTTCCAGCCTACCTGCTCCAAAAACTCCCTTGCCTTCCCATAGTCCTGCTGTGTCCCCCAGCCCCGGAAGCAACATTTGCCCAGGTAACAGACACCGAATTTGCTGTTATGCCCATAGGCATACTGAAGCAATTGGAAGGCTTTGGCATAATCCTTCCCCACCCCTTCCCCATCATAATACAAAGCGCCCAGACGGTTTGCACAGCCAATCTTCTTGCCGGTATCCTTTTTCTGCCTCAGCCCTTTCTCATAGCACTGCACAGCATAAGCAATGTCCTTTTCAGTTCCCTGCCCCTGCTCATAAGCGTAGCCCACACAGAACCAGCACTCCTGCTGCCCTCCTGCTGCCGCCTGCTTATACCAGTAAAGGGCCTCATCATACCGCTCTTCCTTTTCCAGCTCTTCCCCATAGATCCACTGATGGACAGGATAGCCCATTTCCGCCCCGGTCTTATACAGGTCCTTTGCCAGCGCCGGGCGGGGCGCAATAATATCCTCATCCCCTTCAGAATAGAAGCGGTTCAGGTTATTGGCCGCCAGATACATGCCGCCCCGGAATGCCTTCCAAAACCAGTCCTCACACTGGCTGATATTCTGGCGGAGATATTCCCTGTACTCTTCCTGTGCTGCAAAGGAATCCTGTCCCTTTTCCTGGATGCGGAGGAAATCCCACCAGAAATAGGTGTTCGCAACCGTATACTGGCAGAAAGCGTCTCCCATCTGCGCCTTCAAAAGCACACTGTTAAAAGCCTCCTGCAAACTGCCAAAGGGTGATTTCTTTTCCAGGGACGGGGTCAGTTCACCGCAGCGCAGGGCCACCATTACGCCGATCCCGCTTCCTTGCTCCACGGATCTGCGAAGCAGCTCCGTGGCCTTATCATCGTCCTCCGGGAAATCATGCCCGCTCCATACATATTGGGTCCCGCAGTAACACCTTGCCAGGATACAGGAAGCATCCCCGTCCCCATCCGCGGAAGCCTGCTCCAAAATTTTAATCCCCTCTGCGCCCTTCCCGGCGCGCAGGTCATAATAAATATACCGGAGCGCCCGCTCCACCTCATCGCTGAAAACTCTTCCCATAAATATCATACCCTCCTGTTTTTACTTACGCATAGCCTGCTTAATCATTCTAAACCCATTTTACAATAGGGAAAAAGGGAATTCAAGGGGCCGGGCATCCCCTGCCCATGGCACACGAAAAAAGAACCTTCCAAACAGCCTATCCCGCTGTTTGAAGGTTCTTAGAAAATACCCTTTTTATTTTCAAATTTAAAAGCCTACCCTTCAACAATCAGATATCTTCCATCCCCGATATCAAAAACTTCATCCGCTTCGAGAATTTCCTCCCCTCTTGCCCCATCGGCATCAATCCCCTCTTCCTCAAAGAAATCCCAGACTTCTTCAACAGAATTCACCACTACTGCAAGGCATTCTTCCAGGAAAGCCTCCGCTTCCTCCAGATTGGAAGCCACATCCTCTTCCGGGAACAACTGCCCCTGGTTCTTCAAAAAACACTGTAATACCGCATCATCAAATTCATGCATACTTTTCCTCCTACTTAAAGTCCCGTAACCGTCCGGGCTTGCTGTTCCCATCCTGTAGCCGCCCTTCCAGCACTTTTGTTTCCTTTATTGGTATTATTATGCTTTAAGGTTCTTTTACAGTCAATACCTGAGATAAAATTTTTGCATTTATTATCTGATAAACACCTTTTTCCGCCCAACCCGGACAGATGTTCCCGGCGGCTTTCCTGACCTTTTCCACCGCGCCCTCCACCGCATAGCTCTCCCCTGCGGCAAGCATCATGCCGATGTCATTGTCATTATCCCCAAAAGCCATGGTTTCCTGCCTGCCAATGCCAAGGTATGCCTCCAGGAATTTCAGGGCATTCCCCTTGTCCACTGAACTGTCCATGAAGTCTACCCACTCTTCTCCCGCCATGCAGGCCTTCACTTTGTCCTTCCAGGCTGGTATGAACACACTCTCCCCCAGCTCCCGGATACTGCCTTTTCTGTAAATGGCGATCTTGATGATTTCCTCCCCCTGGGCTAACACGTCCTCCACCTGCCGGAAGGCATTGTGGTACCCATAGGTGATCAGATCCAAAAATTCCTGGCTTTTGCTTTCAATCAGGCTCCCCCTTGGGGTGGAGACCACCGTCTCGCATTCCCCATAATAGGGGCGGAGCATTTCCATAATTCCCTCCACATATTCCCGCTTCATGGGGGTAACAGATATATTTTCATCCCGGTAACGGATATGTGCCCCGTTTTCCGCAATATAGGCTATCTCCCCTGCCACGTCACGGAAGACATTCTGAAGGCTCTCATACTGCCTGCCGCTTGCGGCGCAGAACAAAATCCCCCGTTCCTTCAGCTTTTTTATAGCTTCTACCATCTCCGGGTACAAATCCGGGGTAGAATCCTTAATTAAAGTACCGTCCACATCTGAGGCTATCAGCCGTATCATATTCCCTCCTTCAAGGTTCCCCATCCCCCTGCTGCTGCCCTTGCCCCCAGAGGCCTTGGGATATCTTTTTGATTTCCTGGTAGAGCCTGCCCACAGGCAAACCCACCACATTGTTGTAATCCCCGCTGATTTCCTTAATAAAAGCGGCGCATTTTCCCTGGATCCCGTAAGCCCCCGCCTTGTCCATAGGCTCTCCGGTGTCCACATAAGCGCGGATTTCCTCACGGCTCATGGGGTACATGGTTACATCGGTTTTCTCACAGAAAACGGTTTGCTCCGGCTCCTTCCCTTCCCTCTGGTACACCAGCGTGACCCCGGTATAGACCTGATGGGTCCCTCCCTGTAAAAGGGTGAGCATTTCCTCCGCCTGCTGCCTGCCCGCCGGCTTTCCCATAATGCGGCCTTTACAGGAAACCACCGTATCCGCCCCGATCACCAGGCATCCCTGCCTTTCTTTCCCGGAAAGCTTTTGGAATACTTCTTCCGCCTTTGCCCTGGAAAGCTCCGCTGCCATTTCGGAAGGGTGGGAGGACTTTGCCCTTTCTTCTCCTTCCCCCGGCATCACCTGGAATGCCAGCCCGATCTGCCAAAGCAGCTCCCGGCGTCTGGGGGAAGCGGAAGCCAGGATAATTTTTTCCGGCAGGATGCCAGCCGGATTTCCCTGCCCCGTACAATTATTATTCATGGTGTTTTTCCGGAATAAACACTCTGTTGTTCACAAGCTGGGCCTGCTTTCTGGCATTATCCACCGCCATACGGCAGAACGCAAGCTGGGAATTCACAGTTTCCTCTCCTTCCCCTGTCTCTTTTACATAGATCCCTTCCGGCATCAGCACATGGGCCTTTACATTGTCCCGAAGCTGCCTGTCCAGAATGGCCATTAACTTTTTCTGCAGCTCCGGGCGTTCTACCGGGAACATGATTTCCACCCGCCGTTCCAGGTTCCTGGGCATCCAGTCCGCACTGGCGCAGTAGTATTCCGGTTTTCCGTTATTTTCAAAATAAAAAATACGCCCGTGTTCCAGAAAATTCCCCACAATAGAGCGGACGGTAATGTTATCCCCGATTCCCGGCAAGCCTGTTTTCAGGCAGCATATGCCCCGGATGATCAGTTCGATCTTCACCCCTGCCGCCGCTGCCTCATAGAGGGCCTTAATCACTTCTTTATCGCACAGGCTGTTCACCTTGGCAATCATATGCCCCCCTCTTCCCACAAGGGCGTGTTCCTTTTCCCGGTTGATCAAAAACAGGAACCTGTCCTTCAGCCACAGGGGGGCAAGGGAAAGCTTGTTCCAGCTTAAAGGCTCGGAATAACCGGAAAGCATGTTAAATACGGCGGTGGCATCCTCCCCGATAGAGGGTGAACAGGTAAAAAGCCCCACGTCCGTATAAAGCTTGGCAGTGGCATCATTGTAATTGCCTGTGCCCAGATGTACGTACCGCCGGATCCCTTCCTCTTCCCTCCTTACCACCAGGGTGATCTTGCTGTGGGTCTTAAGGCCCACCAGCCCATAAATCACATGGCACCCCGCCTTTTCCAGCATCTTCGCCCAGACAATGTTATTTTCCTCGTCAAACCTTGCCTTTAGCTCCACCAGCACTGAAACCTGTTTGCCGTTCTCCGCCGCCTGGGCCAGCGCCGCGATAATCGGGGAATTGCCGCTGACACGGTAAAGGGTCTGCTTGATGGCAAGCACATCCTCATCCCTGGCCGCCTGCCTGATAAATTCCACCACAGGGGTAAAGGTTTCATATGGATGGAACAGCAGGATATCCTTCTGCCGGATTCTCTCAAAGACATCGCAGTCAGGGGGAAATTCCGGAGCCTGCTGGGGTCCTGCATACTTTTTCTCCTTCAGGTAATCAAACCCGAAAAGCCCGTACATTTTCATCAGGAAGGTCAAGTCCAGCGGGCCGTTAATTTTGTAAATTTCCTCCTCGGATATGTTCAGCTCCTCTTTGATAATGGCAAGAAGCCGCTGGTCAATGCCCTCCTCCACTTCCAGGCGGATCACCTGCCCCCACTGCCTTCTTTTTAGCTGTCTTTCTATTTCCTTCAGAAGATCCTCCGCTTCGTCCTCCTCAATGCTCAAATCCGCATTCCTCATTATCCGGAAAGGGAACGAGCACACAATGTCATAGTTCAGGAACAGCTTATGGATATTCCGCTCTATCACCTCTTCCAGGAGGATGACCGCCTTTTCCTCTTTTTTCTCTGAAGGGATCTCTACCACCCTCGCCAGCACGCTGGGTACCTGCACCGTGGCAAATTCCAGCTCCTCTTCCCCCTCCTTCTTCCTTACAAGGGCACCCAGATTCAGGGACTTGTTCCTGATAAGGGGAAAGGGCCGGGAAGAATCCACTGCCATGGGGGTAAGCACCGGGTAAACGTTTTCCTCAAAATACTTATCCACATAAGCCGCCTCTTTTTCAGAAAGATCCTCCTGGCGTGCAATCACCCTAAGCCCGTTTTCCGCAAGCTGGGGAATGATCGCTTCATTATAAACCCCATACTGCTCCTCCACCAGCTCATGGGTTGCCCTGCTGATGGCGGCAAGCTGCTCTTTGGGGGACATGCCCGCAATATCCGGCTTTGTGTAGCCTGCGTTTACCATATCCATCAGGGAGGCTACCCTGACCATAAAAAATTCATCCAGATTGGAGGCGGAAATGCTTAAAAATTTCAGCCGCTCAAAAAGAGGGTTGTTCCTGTCCTTTGCCTCGCTTAATACTCTCCTGTCAAATAATATCCAGCTTAATTCCCTGTTACTGTAACAATCCGGGTCATCATACTGCGACTTCCCCATATTTTAACCTCCATTCCAGTTCCGCATCCGCCCTGCTGAAGCCTTTCCCGGCAGAGCATTTACGTTTGCTTAATTGGTTTTATATTTTTTTCTTTCTGATTACCGGCCTGATGTTGTATACTTCCTCAAAGAAATCCGCCCTTGCGCCGAAAAGCCCTTTTTCCAGGGTGATGTCTTCCTGGGTATTTACTGTAATCACCATTTCGTATTCTTTTAAAGCTACTTTTACATTCTTGAATTTCTGCTTATGGCTGCGGTCCAGGCCGTTGGCTATGCGCAGGATCGCTGTGAGCTTGGCAATCTTTAAGTAGGCTTCCTTGTCCAGGTCCCTTAAGCTGCCGCTGGTTTCGTAGTAGTCGAAATCCAGGTGGTTGTATTTCACCACGTTGGCCACTATCTGCCGTTCCTCGTAGGAAAGGCCGATGATCTCCGTGGCCATAATGATGCTGTAGGAACATTCCCCCAGGTTGGCCATGCTGATATATTTGCCGCAGTCGTGCAGTATGGTGGATATTTGGAGAAGGAGCCGTTCCCTGGCGCCTAACCCGTGTACCTTTTTCATGCTGTCAAAAATCGTAAGGGCAATCCGCTCCAAGGTTTCCCCTCTTTTTTTGCTGCCCCGGTAGCGCTTGCTGATGTTCTTGGCACAGGCAATGATATCCTTTTCAAAATCATGGGTGGAAGTAATGATTTTGTTCTTCTCCGCATATTCATAGGCAATGCCGTCACTTAATGTGACCCCTGGCGCCCATATCTGCTCCGCACCCATGTTCTCCATAATGCACCGCAGCAGTATCATGGAGATCATCAGGAGAAAAATGGTTTCCTCCGGCATATCCAGCGCTTTGGAAAGCTCCGAAAGGCTCTTTGTCCGGCAGAGCCTGGCGAAATACTCCATGGTCTTTTTGTCCGCAAAGCCGCCCTTTTGCCCGTCCTTTGCCTTGCGGGCCACCAATGCGGAAATATAATCGTCCACCACAATGATGCTCTTGATCTGCCTGTCCTTTAAGTATAGTTTATTGTAAATATTCATCTGGGATTCCACAATTTCCCGGATCAGCATTTCATACTGGCTATAGCCCACATCCAGATGGTCCAGCCGCTCCTGGAGCCGCAGTACCCCCATGCGCATGTTCTGGGTGGATACCAGGGTATCATTGTCAAACAGGGAAATCTGTATGCTGCCGCCCCCAATATCCAGGATCGCAGTACCGTTCTCAATAATCTTCTGGAATCCCTCCCCCTGGAAAGCAATGGACTTATAATCCAGAAACCGCTGCTCGGAATTGCCCAGCACATCTATATGGATGCCTGTCCGCTGCTCAATCTGGTCTATCAAAATCGCCCGGTTCCGGGACTCCCGGATGGCGCTGGTGCCGTAAGCCTGATATTCCTCCACCTGATAGGACTTCATAATATCCGAAAATTCCCGCAGCACATGGCAGAGTTCATCCACCCTTTCATAGGAAAGCTTCCCTGTCCCATAGGTTTCTGTCCCCATGTCAATGCTGTGGCGGATATGGTCAATCTCCCGCATTCCCCTTGCCTGTGATACCTCAAAAATTTTCATTGCCAGCTCATAAGAGCCGATATCTATCGCCGCAAATGTTTTTACAGACATAACTTCTCCTCCCTGCCTAAGTCCCTTTCACCCGCCGGGCGCAAAACCAAAGCCTTCCGGGCTGCAAATGGCCGTGAACGAAAATATCCTTTAACAATTCCTCACACTTTGCAGATAATCCACAAACTGCTGGGCGCATCTGCCGGATAAGCCTCCGTGGGCCAGTTCCCATTTGCCTGCCTCCTGTAAAAGCTCCTCCTCCGGCATCAGGATATGGCTGCGCCTTGCCAGGGTCTTTACAATATTCTGGAATTCCTTTTGGCCGGGAGCGGAAAAATAAATGGTGACCCCAAAGCGGGCAGCCAGGGAAAGCTTTTCCTGCACAGTATCCATCCTGTGAAGCTCATCACCATTTTCCTCCTTGTCGGAAAACTTCTCCCTCACCAGATGCCTTCTGTTGGAGGTAGCGTAAATCAGCACATTGTCAGGCCTTCTCTCCAGCCCGCCTTCTATCACCGCCTTTAAATATTTATATTCAACCTCGAAATCCTCAAAGCTTAAGTCATCCATATATATAATAAATTTGTAATTTCTGTTTTTGATCTGGGCAATCACTTCATTCAAATCCTGGAACTGATGCTTATATATTTCTATCATGCGCAGGCCCTGGCTATAATAAGCGTTGGCAATTGCTTTGATGCTGGAAGATTTTCCCGTTCCCGCATCCCCAAAAAGGAGACAGTTGTTCGCTTTCCTGCCCTCCACAAAGGCTTCCGTATTCCGGGCCAGCTTCTGCTTGGGAATTTCATAGCCCACCAGGTCTTCCAGATGCACATGGGCAATGTTGCGGATAGGGACAATTTCCACGCCCTCTTTCCCATGGACTACCCGGAATGCCTTATGAAGCCCGAATTTGCCCACGCCATACTCCTTATAAAACCCGGTGAGGGTCGCTTTCATCTCTTCCGGCGTGTGGTTTTTGGTAAATTTAACCGCCAGGGAACAGATCCGGTCCCGGATCCGGCTGTTATACTCTTTGCCGTCCCCCTCCCCGCCTACATAATTCAAAGCCAGCTCCATGCCCTCCACAGACAAAACCCTTGCCATATCTGTAAAATCATAATCAAAAAATTCTTTAAATATGACTATATCATGCAAAACCGCCCGGTTGATGGTCCCCTGCACCCTGCCCCGTATCTCGCAGGCTTTGCTGTAGCTGTTCTCATTATTCACCAGCAGGTCGGACAGGTAGCAATGCCAGAGGTTCCCATAAAATCCATGGCTTCCGGCCAGCTCCAGCAGCCGGTGGATACAGTCATACAAAAGCGATGCCATTTCTTCTTTCCTGCCGCCAGGATCCCGGTAATGCCCCGCAAGATAAGAGATGTCCTGCAGGATCCTTCCTTCCTCTTTCCCAAAATCCCTGTATACCACTAATTCCTGTATTCTCACAATATCCTCCCTATGGCCCCATTGCCCTAATAATTTCCCAGGATCCTCATGTTTCTGGCCTCTTCCCGCAGCCCCCTGAGTGCGTTTTTTACTGCGTTGCCGGAAAGGTTCCCGTCAAAATCAATGAAAAAGCGGTACTCCCAGTTCCGCCCCTCTATGGGCCTGCTCTCAATCCTGTTCATGTTCAGGTTATTGTAAATAAAATGGGACAGCATGTGGTAAAGGGAGCCGCTCTCATGGGGCACTTCAAAGCAGATGCTCACCTTTTTTGCCTCCCTTAAGAAAATTTTCTGGTTGGTGACGATAATAAAACGGGTGGCATTGGCGCTGGACTGGTTCACTCCCTTTTTGAGGATAGCCAGGCCGTAAAGCCCCGCCGCATGTTCGCTGGCAATGGCTGCCTGGGCGGCATCCCCGTCGCCAGCCACCTTCCGTGCCGCAAAAGCATTGTTCTGCATGCTGATCTGCTGCCAGTTATATTCATTTAAAAACCTTGCCGACTGCATCAGGGACTGGGGATGGGAGTAAACCCTTTGGATATCCTCCATGCGGGTTCCCGGCACCGCCATCAGGCAATGTTCAATTTTAATAATCTGCTCTCCCACAATATAATTTTCGAACTCCCCAAGAAGGTCGTAAATTTCACTGACAATCCCTGCGGTGGAATTTTCTATGGGAAGCACTGCAAAATCAGCGCTGCCCTCGTCAATGGCAATCATAGCGTCCCTGAAGGTATCTACATGGAAACTGTTAACCCCTTCCCCGAAATACTGCAGCATAGCAGCCTGGGAATAGGCGCCCTCAGCTCCCTGGAACACCACCCTTGCCCCGTCCTTGTAAAGGCTCTCCACAGGGATAAAGGGAAGCCTCCCACTGCTGCCGTGCTCTGTGAGAAGACGGTACTGGAGCTTGCGGCTCATGGACATGACCTGCTCAAAGAGTTCTTCCACCCCCCGGCTGTTAAACTCATTGTGGGTAAGGGATTTTACCTTCCGCAGCTTCTCTTCCTCCCTTGCCTTGTCGAAAACCTTTTTCCCTGTCTCTATCTTGTATTCCGCCACCTGGCGGCATACTTCCATCCGCTCTTCATACAATTCCACAATACGGGCGTCAATCCCGTCAATCTGCTCCCGCAGTTTGGCCAAGTCCATTTCCATCCTCCCGGTAAAATATTTTTCCGCAAAGCCTGCGGCTGTTATTATTGCCTGTTTGATAACGTAAATCCTTTTCCGGCAATTTTACCCGTCTATTATAGCACATCCAAAACCTGATTTCACTATATTTCACATTACATTGACAATGCCGGCACAAATTAGCTATACTATATATTGAAACCAAATTGAAGGGGGTTTTAACAATATGAAAAAAAAGTGGAAAATACCATTATTTACAACCATTGCCATACTGCTTCTGGCCGGCCTTGGCGCGGCTACGCTTCTAAAGGAGAAAATACCTCCCAACGATATCTCCGTAACCGGAAACACTGCCGGGAACCTGAACAATCATGGGCTTTTTGCGGAGTCCGGCGGAAAGGTTTACTTTTCCAACGCCCTGGACGGAGGGTGCCTTTATTCCATGAACCCGGATGAAACCGGCTATGCGAAGCTAAACTCTACCATGACAAATTCCATTAATGTAGGAGGCAATTACCTCTATTACTATATGGACAACGCCGCCGGCGGCGCCGGCGTAGGGTATGCCATCCGTACATACGGCGTCTACCGCAGCAAACTGGACGGTTCTGGCAGCCAGTGCCTGGACCGCACCGCTGCCATCACCATGCAGTTATCCGGCGATTATATTTACTACCAGCGTTATGACAACAAAAACTTTACCAAGTTTTACAAAATAAAAACAGATAAATCCGGCCAGCAGCAGGTATCCGACCTTATTATCAATCCCGCTTCCTGCTATAACGGCACTATTTACTTTAACGGGACAGAGACAGACCATTATCTCTATGCCCTTGACACCACCACAGACACCATATACACCGTTTACCAGGGAAACCTCTGGTACCCGACTTATCACAATAATTATATTTACTTTTTGGATGTCCCTGCCGATTACAGGCTCTGCCGCTACTCCCTTTATGACAATACAGTGGAAATCCTTACCAACGACCGGGTGGATACCTTTAACGTAGGGGATTATTACATTTATTACCAGAAGAATTCCTCTACAGAGCCAGCCCTGATGCGCATGGGGCTTGACGGAAGCAATCCTGAAACCATAATGGACGGCAACTTTGAAAATATCAACCTCACTTCCACTTATGCCTATTTCAATGCTTTTGGGGACGAAACTACTGTATACCATACGCCTGTAAACGGCCCCATTGACGTTGGGATCTTTACCCCGGAAGTGCTTAAGGCATCCAAATAATCTAATTTGGCCAACAGACGTTATTGTAACGGAAAACGCCCTGGCCCCTTCTCCCCCTTATGGGGGACCGGGGTGAGGGCGTTTGTGCAGCCTTCTGCTATTTCCCTATTCCTGCCCTGGCTCTTCCTCCGCTTCCGTTTCACCCATATCCCCAACGTATTCCAAAGTATCCACCGGCATATCCCTCTGCCTTAGGGAATATTCCGCCAGCCGTTTGATTATGTAATAGAGGGTTGCAAACAGCGGCACTCCCACAATCATTCCCACAAATCCCATCAGTTTACCAAAAAGAAGCATAGCCACTGTCACATAAAGGGCTGATAAGCCTGTGGAATTGCCCAGGATACGGGGGCCGATAATATTCCCGTCCACCTGCTGCAGCGCCACTATAAAAATCAGAAAAACCAGGCATTTCGCCGGGGAAACCAGCAGGATCAAAAAGGCACTGGGTACTGCCCCAATAAATGGCCCGAACATGGGGATAATATTGGTAACCCCTACAATCACACTCACCAGCAGCACATAAGGCATTTTTAAAACCGTAAGGCACAGGAAACAAATCACCCCCACGATCAGGGAATCCAGCAGTTTTCCGGAGATAAAGCCGCTGAATATCTGGTTTGTCTGGCGGGCAGTCTCCAACACAATCCGGTTAAAGCGCCCATTCCTGCTTACCGCATAAAGAAGCTTCTTTAACTGTGCCAGATACCGCTCCCTGTCAAGCAGCAGGTAAACCGCAACAATAACGGACACCACCAGATTCACCAATGCGGAGCCCACAGACAGCACACTGCCTGCCAGGGTAGAAACTGTAGAAAAAAGGTTGCTTTTAATCCAGCCAGCCAAAGAAATCTCCACCGAGGAAACCATCTGCATCACAGCCCCAGCCGTTTCATTGTCCGATTCCAGATATGTCCCCAGCCTGGTAAGCTGTCCCTCCAGCATCTTGGGCAGGTCTGTCACAAGCCCTTTAATGCTGCCCGTTAACTGGGGCAGGATCAGGGCGCAGAACAGCCCTACCACCCCAAAGGCAAAAATCACCGAAAACAGCACTGATAAAAGCCTTGCAATGGGGGAGAGGAATTTCACCCGCCGGAACTGCCGCTCCAAAAACTTTGCAACGGGACAGAGCAGGTACGCAAGCGCCCCTCCCACCACCACCGGGCGCAGGGCTGATGTAACAACCCTCCAGAAAGCCCTCATCTCATCAAAGCGCTGCAACAGGAAATAAAGCGCCGCTGCCGCTCCCAGGCTGCCAAATATGGTAACTCCCAGCCACACAAAAAACTTTTTATCAGTTTTCATATAACCCCTCCGTTCTTGACATTTGTAGTATTATGAAGATAATTATATTATACAGGCGCCACATTGGCAATGATAAGGCAATTTTCACAGGGCAAATTAATGCTTGCCCCAATTTCCCGGTATCGGGCAAGAACGGAGGCTCTTTTATGGAAAATACACAAAAAACACAATTGTTTGAGCAGGCACCCATTCCCAAAGCGGTGACTGCCCTGGCAGTCCCCACCATTATCAGTTCCCTGGTAATGATAATCTATAACCTGGCGGACACCTATTTCGTCGGCATTGTAAATGACCCGGCACAGAACGCTGCCGTTACCCTGGCGGCTCCTGTACTTTTGGCTTTTAACGCTGTTAATAACCTGTTCGGCGTAGGTTCCTCCAGCATGATGAGCCGGGCATTGGGCAGGAAGGATTATGATACCGTTTACCGCAGCAGCGCTTTCGGTTTTTACTGCGCCCTTGCCTGTGGCATTTTGTTTTCCCTGCTGTTTACTGTCTTCCGCCAGCCCCTTTTCGTTTTGCTGGGTACAGACAGCGGGACCCGTGAAGCAACCGCCGCTTACCTGAAATGGACCGTTACCTTCGGCGCTGCCCCGGCAATCCTTAACGTGGTGCTGGCATATATGGTCCGGGCAGAGGGCAGTTCTTTCCACGCCAGCCTGGGTACCATGAGCGGCTGTCTTTTAAATATTGTGCTTGACCCGGTTTTTATCCTTCCCTGGGGGCTGCATATGGGCGCGGCCGGGGCCGGGCTTGCCACCTTCCTGTCAAACTGTGCTGCCTGTGTGTACTTTTTCGTGCTGCTGTTTGTGAAGCGGAAAAGTATCTGTGTCCGCATCCGCCCTTCACTGTTTAGCCTGAAAAAGGAAATTGTCCTGGGAATCTGCGGCGTAGGCATCCCTGCCTCCATCCAGAATCTCCTGAACGTGACAGGCATGACAGTGCTGAACAATTTTACCTCTTCCTTTGGGGCTGACGCAGTGGCGGCAATGGGCATCGTACAGAAAATCAACATGGTCCCACTTTATATTGCCCTGGGGCTCTCCCAAGGCATCATGCCCCTTATCAGCTACAATTATGCCAGCGGGAATACCAAACGGATGAAGGACACCCTTTCCTTCACGGTAAAAATTGCAGTATCTTTTATGGCCATCATCTCTGTATGCTACTACCTGGGCGCTGGCGGGCTGACCCGGCTTTTTATGAAAAACGGGGCAGTGGTGGCCTATGGCACAAGGCTGCTGCGCGGCTTATGCCTTGCCCTTCCTTTCCTGTGTATGGATTTTCTGGCAGTGGGCGTTTTCCAGGCATGCGGCCTGGGGGCAAAATCCCTTATTTTCGCACTGCTGAGAAAAATCGTGCTGGAAATCCCGGCACTGTTTTTGCTCAACCGCCTGTTCCCTTTATACGGGCTTGCCTATGCACAGCCTCTGGCAGAAGTAATCCTGGCGGCTGCGGCTGCAGCTGTGCTGGCAAAGCTTTTTAAAAACCTCCCTCCCAAGCAGCAGCCAAATGCCCGGTAACCCTGTTACTTCCTGTAATCTTTAAACGCCCTGGTATATCTGCTTTTTACATCCGCGGCAAAAGGGCTGGCACATATCAGTG
>CAJTVD010000051.1 GCA_910579495.1 uncultured Lachnospiraceae bacterium | reverse complement strand
GTCAGATTTTTCTTTGATGTTGGCTTTCTGCACTTCCACATAAGCCCGGTAATACCTGTTTGTACCCTTGTTCCGGTACAGCTCCGAAACCTCCGTCACAGCCACTTTGGGCTGTCTTTTCAGAATCTTCTCGAACCACTTAATATCATTCTTCGTTCCCATCAGTCGAATTTTCAGCACGTTTCTTCTCCATTTCTGCAAGGATTTCCTCAACAGACCGCTGTTTCTGGCAGTATTCCGGGTAACGGAGCTTGATGCCCTGCCAGAAGTACATTGCGTAGCCACAGCAAAAAATATCGCTTACGGAATATCCCCTGCACTCGCCTATCTGCTCGTCCTTGCGCTTATAATCATTAACACTTGGCGTTCCGTCCGTGTAAAGGTTAAAGGCAAGCCTTACCACCCGGACACTGCCGCTTGTCTGCCAGCCCTGATGCAGACACTCTGTTTTGATGTACCCGGACTTGATATCGTAAATCTGGCTGAAATGATTCCTTGTATCCTCAGATATGCCGAGAATGTAAATCAACGCCTTGTGGTAGCAGTCCTGATACCTCGCCTGTTCCAGTTTCTCAAAATAAAACTTCTCATGTTCCTCGTTTGCAAAAACCATGTGTGTGTTGTTGGCGCTCTGCGCCCCTGCTCTTAACGCTGTGTTGTTCATACCTGAACCTCCTTAAATTAAAATTGTTGTCAGACTATAACAAAAAAGGACAGTCCTATTCGTTTGAATAAGATTGTCCTTTAAGGCACAATATTCAGGTTTTCACATTTATTGCGTATTATTCCGTACTATCAAGTAAAAATTTGATGTACTTTTGATGTACTTTTCACCATTTCTTGTACTTTGAGGGAATGAAGAAACACTTAAAAATCTGTGAGCAGCTTCCGCTTCCTCTCAATCATTTCGTCTATTTTTTCTATATAGAGAGCCACATCTTTCACATTCTCGCATCGCTCAATCCGACCGTCCGGGTACACCCGTTTCGATACGCTCCCAGCGCCGCAAGCTACGATAGACTGTTTCTGCTCCATAATCAAAATATTATAAATTCCAAATTTCCCTTCCCTTGCATACCCCACATTTTCGAAATTCCCGGACATATTTTTCTGGCGGTACAGATAATATGGCACCATCCCCATCCGTCCCGCCCCGTCCGCTGCAATCTCCATGGTTTCTTCTGTATTATTTAAGGAAGAAATCCCATTTTCCTCAATCCACTGGCTGAGCCTGGAAGCCCTCTTTACTGCCAGGGAATGCACCGTCAGGGAATCCGGGGAAAGTTTTTCAATTTCATTTATGGTATGCCGCACATCCCCTGCATTTTCTCCCGGCAGCCCCAAAATCAGGTCCATGTTAATATTGTCAAACCCTGCCTGCCTTGCCATGGCGAAGGCTTCCTTTACTTGTAAAACCGTATGCTTTCGTCCAATAAAATCAAGGGTTTCCTGTTTCATGGTCTGGGGATTTACTGAAATTCTTGTAACCCCATATTTTTTCAGCACAGCCAGCTTTCCTGGTGTAATGCTGTCCGCCCGTCCCGCTTCCACGGTAAATTCTTTCAGGCCAGAAAGGTCAAGGCTGTTATTTATTTTTTCCATCAGCAGCCCCAGTTCTTCTGCCTCCAGCGTTGTGGGCGTGCCCCCGCCTATATAAATAGTGTCCAAAACTTTTCCGCCGTAAGCCATGGCCGTAAATTCAATTTCCTTTCCCAGGGCGTCCAGGTACTGCCCGATTTTTCCCTTCCAGGCACCTACAGGAAATGAAGTAAAGGAACAGTACAGGCAGGTAGTCGGGCAGAACGGGATGCCAATATACAGGCTGTAGCCATTCTCATAATGAAGGGTTTCAAGAAGCGCCCGCTCCCTCTGGGCAATTTCAAGGGAAAGCCTTCCTTTCTCCTGGCTGATATGGTAGGTCTCCTTCATATATTCCATGATTTCCTCATGGGTCTTTCCCTCTTCCAGCATCCCCATGGGAATTTTCACAGGCCGGATGCCGGTAAGGTTCCCCCAGGGCAGTTCCCTGCCTGTATCTTCCGAAAATACATTGTATAACACCTGCTTTAACCGGTTTTTTATTTCCCCCCGGGCCATATCCGCCCCGAGAAGGGCTTTTCTTCCGCCAAAAGAAGCAGTGCTGTTTTCCCCTTTTACAATCGAAATGGTGATGGCTTCCTCCGTAAAATGGACAGAAAGCTCCGGCAGGTTTTCACCAGAGCCCTCCTTTTCCTCCCCCTCCAAAAATACCCTTACATTACAGGCGGGGTAAAAAGCCTTTGCCAGGGAATGGATATCATACTCAAACCCTGGCTGGTTCACAGTTATTGCAATTAAATTGTCATTATTTATCCTGGCCATGTTTTTCCCTTTTCTTTTCTGTACAAAGGCGCGCTGCCAAACGGAAACGCCTTTAAAAATTTGGGGGTTACTCTGCGTTACAGCCCTGGCAGACATTAAACGTCCAAGCATTCCCAGACGATTTACCCACGAATGTTATTATACAAAAAACGCCCCCGGTTGTAAACTGTGTTAATTGCCGCACATTTTGTTTATGGTTATGGCCTGCCCCGTTCCCAGCAGCACAAAAGCAAAGTCCTGTATAATCAATAACGTTTTTTCTTGTCAATCCTATATTGGTATATTATAATATACAAAGCCGTTGTCCCAGTCCCACAGCCCCTGCCGCACAGCTATCTTGGCAGAGTATATCTTTTGGGGGCTGAAATGTTGGATGCGGGACAAGAACAAAAACCGAATTATACGGAACAGGAGGAAAGATATGTCTTTTGATTTTATACACAAATTGCCCACCCCGGAGGAAATCAGGGCTTCACACCCCCTTCCTGCCCGGCTGGCTGCCATAAAAGAAGAAAGGGACAAGGAAATCCGTGATGTCATCACCGGAAAGAGCAATAAGTTCCTGGTAATCATCGGCCCCTGCTCTGCAGATAATGAGGAGGCAGTCTGCGATTATGTGACCCGGCTTGCCAAAGTAAGCCAACAGGTAAAAGATAAATTGATCCTTATTCCCCGGATATACACCAACAAGCCCAGGACCACCGGGGAAGGCTATAAGGGAATTGTCCATCAGCCCGACCCTGAACAGAAACCGGATTTACTTGCAGGGCTGATTGCCATGAGAAAAATGCATATCCGGGCAATCCAGGAATCCGGGCTTACCGCCGCCGACGAGATGCTTTACCCTGAGAACTGGGGATATGTGTCCGATATCCTCTCTTATGTGGCGATTGGTGCGCGTTCTGTGGAGGATCAGCAGCACAGAATTGTTGTCAGTGGTTTTGATGTGCCTTCCGGGATGAAAAACCCTACCAGCGGCAACCTGACGGTAATGCTTAATTCCGTTTATGCCTCCCAGCACCCCCACTCCTTTATCTACCGGGGATGGGAAGTAAAAACCAACGGGAACCTCCTTGCCCACACAGTTTTAAGGGGGGCTACAAACAAACACGGGGGGAATCTCCCCAATTACCACTACGAGGATTTAAACCTCCTCCTGGAACTGTACAACGAACGTGACCTGAAAAACCCAGCCACCATCATTGACACCAACCACAGCAATTCCAACAAACAGTATGGGCAGCAGGTGCGCATTGTAAAAGAGGTAATGCACAGCCGCAAATTAAACCCTGACATCCACAGCCTTGTAAAAGGGGTGATGATTGAGAGCTATATTGAAGAAGGCTGCCAGAAGGTAGGCGGCGGCGTCTACGGCAAATCCATCACCGACCCCTGCCTGGGATGGGAAGCCTCCAAACGCCTGATTTATGATATTGCAGAATATGAATGAGCTGGCATAATGCCAGCTCTTTTCAGCACACCGGTGCAGAAGAGAATGTGCAGCAGAAACTCCCCATCCTGCCCAAGTTTATGCTTCTTTATTGGCGTGGATGCGCTTTGGCATACACTTCTTTTATCCTGCTGTAGTTCCTGCTGGCGTAAACCTGGGTGGTATTCATGTCGGAATGCCCCAGCATCTCCTGGACGCTGCGCAAATCAGCTCCCTTTTCCATCAGATGGGCTGCAAAAGAATGGCGCAAGGTATGGGGGGTAATATCCCCGGCAATTCCTGCCTTCCCCGCATAATATTTTATCAGCTTCCAGAATCCCTGGCGGCTCATTGGCTGCCCCTGGCAGTTCACAAACAGGCAGTCTGAGCCGGTCTTCTGGGTCATCTGCGGCCGGGCTGCGTCCAGATAACGGGCAAGGGCTGCCCTGGCCTGGTTCCCAAAGGGAATCACTCTCTCCCTGTCCTCATCCCTGCACACCAGATAGTCCATCTGAAGGTTAATATCACAAAGCTTCAGGGAAATCAGCTCCGATACCCTGATGCCGGTGGCATACAGCAATTCCAGCATTGCCTTATCCCTGATCTCTTTGGGCGTATCCCCTCCTGGCTGCTCCAGCAGTTTCACCGCCTCCCCCGCTGAAAGGATTTCCGGGGGCTTCTTTTCCACTTTGGGCGCATGGAGGGTTTCCGCCACATCTGAAGCTACTAATCCCTCCCTGAACAGAAAGTGGTAAAAGGTTTTCAATGAGGCAATATTCCTGGATATGGTTGCCGCTGAAAACCTGTTTTTTTCCAGATACAGTACATAAGAATTTAAGTTGGTAGACGTGATTTTCCGCACATCTTCAACCCCCTGCCCTTTCAGGTAATCCCTCACCTTCAGCAAGTCCCTCCGGTAAGACATTTCCGTGTTGGGGGAGATTTTTCTCACATTGTGTAAATAAGCAATAAATGCCTGAATCTCTGCTTCCATATCCAACCCCTGCCGCCTGTTAAAATGCTGTCGTAATACTCTATGGTATTTACCATTATAGTCGGAATAAGGAAGAAAAGCAAATGGATATTTCAAATTTTTAAAATATTTTCACAAGATCAGAAATTAACATGGGATTTACATAACTTTCCAGTATACACCCCACCAGGACTACTATGGCTATCCACAAAAGCGTTATTCCCTGCCTCACAATCCGCTGCTTTTTTCCATTGTAATATGGGGTGGTATATTTCGCCGGGAAATGTACCCTGATACAATTTTCATAGCACCAGCCAAGAAGCATTACCTGGGCGGGGATAAGGAGAAGCTGGTGGGGGAAAAAGCCTCCTAAAATTAATAACAGCCCTTTGATCCCAAAGCGGATCACCGCCGCCGTGATGGTCATGCCTGCCAGTATCCCCTGCCAGATAATGCAGCCATAAACTGCCAGCAGCCCTAAGCCCGTTGTGGAAAGCAAAAGCAAAACCGCACTCTCCCCCACCCTGTTCTTTATCACATACCTGAAAAAACTGCCATTGTCAATTTCTATATATTTCAGCCTGTTCACTGAAGATGTACTGAAAATACCGTCTTCTGCCAGAAGCTTTCCGTTTCCCATATTCATAAGGAACACGCCAAAAAGAAAGCTCCCTACAAACAGATAAAACCATAGCGTATATGTACTGTTTTTAGCAGATTTATACATTTCCCACACCCCTCATTTCCCATCACCGGCCAGCATGCTTAAAGAAACGGCGCTGGCCTTTGCCGCCCAAAACCCCACAGTTACTCCCCGCAGGATTCCGTTACACATCCTTTCTGTAATATATGAAAAACAGGCTGTGGGTATGCACAGCCTGTTCCAAAGGTTATTTTCTTCCTGCCAGCCATTTATCCTTATAGGCAAGCACTGCGGCAACCGTTTTGGAATCCTGGATCTCTCCTGCATAAATTTTTTCCGTCAATTCCTCTACAGTATAAGCACCCACCTGGACATACTCGTCCTCATCCAGATGCTGGCTTCCCGGCACCAGCCCCGTGGCCAGATAAATGTCAATCTTCTCATTGCAGAAAGCAACCGTTGTGCGCACGGAAATCAGCAGTTCCACATGGGACGCCCGATAGCCAGTCTCCTCCTCCAGCTCCCTGGCAGCCGCATCCCTGGTGGGTTCCTCCGGCGTCTTAAGACCCCCTGCAGGTATCTCCAGGGTATATCTGTCCAACGCATTGCGGAACTGCCTTACCATGATAATGCGCCCCTTCTCATCTACCGGGACTACCGCGGCAGCTCCATTATGCTTGATAAAATCCCATTTCGCAATATTACCGTTGGGTATCTGTATGGTGTCCTGATAATAATCAAGGATTGCGCCATGGGCGACCAAATCTCTTGACAATCTTTTAAACTCTTCCATGGTCCTGTCTACTCCTGCTTATTCTGCAACAATTTTTCCACACTTGTAAGCTTCACACAAAGTACAAACAAATCTGTTGCCACCGACAGTTCCTCCTCTGAAGGGAACGTAGGGGCAAGGCGGATATTACTGTCATTTGGGTCAGCCTTATAAGGATAGGTAGCTCCCGCGCCGGTAAGCACCACTCCCGCTTCCTTACATTTCTTTACAATTTCCTTAGCACATCCCGCCATAGATTCAAAGGAAATGAAATAACCGCCCCGGGGCCTGGTCCAGCTTCCAATCCCCGCATCCCCAAGCTCTCTGTCAAGAACCTTCAAAATCGCCTCAAACTTAGGGCGCATAATGGAAGCATGCTTCATCATGTGTGATTTCATGCCCTCAATATCCTTAAAATATCTCACATGGCGGAGCTGGTTAAGCTTGTCAGGGCCAATGGTCTGTATGGTCATAGTTTTTCTGATTGAATCCAGGTTTGCTTTGGATGAGGCCAGTGCGGAAATACCGGAACCGGGAAATGTTACCTTGGAGGTGGAGCCAAATTCATATACCATATCCGGGTTCCCCGCCTTTTCACACTCGCTTAAAATCTCCAGAAGCTCATCCCCTCCCTCCTCGTATAAATCATGGATCGCATAAGCATTGTCCCAGAAAATCCTGAAATCCGCAGCAGCAGGCTTTAACGCCGCAAACCGCCTTACTGTTTCGTCCGAATAGGTGTATCCCTGGGGATTGGAATACTTGGGTACGCACCAGATTCCCTTCACCGCCGGGTCACCGTTTACATACTTTTCTACCAAATCCATATCAGGCCCCTCTTCCCCCATGGGAATGGTGACCATTTCTATCCCAAACTGCTCTGTAATGGCAAAATGCCTGTCATACCCAGGGGCGGGGCAGAGGAATTTTACCTTATCCAGCCTGCACCAGGGCGTACCGTCTATAACACCGAAAATCATTGCCCTTGCAATGGTATCATACATAATATTCAGGCTGGAATTGCCAAATACAATTATCATATCATCGGACACGCCAAGCATATCCGCCATCAGCTTCTTTACTTCAGGAATGCCGTCCAGAAGGCCATAATTCCTGCAATCAACGCCTCCTTCTGTGTTCACATCAGAATCCGCATCAATCACACCCAAAAAATCCCTTTCCATATCAAGCTGGGACATGGATGGCTTTCCCCTGGACATATCCAGCTTTAATCCCTTTGCCTTTGCTTCTTCATATTCTTTGTTTAACTCTTCTCTCAATGCAAGCAATTCACTTTCGCTAAGTTCCTTATATGCTTTCATTGTGCATATCCCTCCCGCTAATTTTTAAATAGTATGATTGGATAATTGTATACAATCCAATGCCCATACTATTCTACTATAATATCTTCCCCCAAACAAGACATTTTTTCACTTTTTTTATTTTCTTTCTTTTTTACTTCCTCACATCTGCCCTCCCCTCACTTTTGATATTCCCAATCTTTGAATTTCTTTTTCAATTACCTGCCATATATTCCGTAGCAATAAACCATATTGGCCGTATTCATAAAAATAAAATGGTGCATATTTATTGATGGTATTGTAATCATATACGTCTACATATACATATTGGCTTTCCAGAATAACACGTAATTCACATTCAAGTATGGTAAACTCTTCGTGTTTATAAACTGGGAATCTATATGTATATGATTCGGTTTCTCCGTCGCTAAATAATCTATTATAGCAAAACCCATTTGAAAGCAGCCATTGTTTTGTCATATCAGGTTTTATAAATTTTAAATTTGCCATATTAACCATCCAACTCCTTATCTGTACATTTTTCCAAACTGTAATATCTCTTCAACAACATCATTTATGTCTGTCCCCTCATTATTATCTACTACGATATTCACCTCTCTTTCTAACCCCAAAAACATTGCATAATCCCTTTCCACCTGGCTGCTAATTTTATCTTTATCTTTCAGGCCAAACTGGCCAATGCCACATCTATCTATATATCTTTTTACTCTTGACCCAAGGTTCGCAGTAATAAGAACCGCGAAAATATTGTCATTTGGATGACTTTGTTTCAACTGCCTGAATCCATTTGGTGTCAGTATAACTACCTTATCACCATCCATATAATCAGATTTTAATGACCCATATAACCTATCATATGTATATTGGCCATATTCTGCCAAAACGCCTGTATTTATCATTGCAGCAAAGGTATTGGGATCCGTAAAGTAATAGTCTTTGCCATTTATTTCTCCATCCTCAGGCCGGCTGGTGGTATATGGAATAATCCTTTCAAAGCCATGATGTGCTGCTAGTTCATTCGCGATTGTGGACTTCCCCGCCCCAAAAGCCCCTAATAAAACAATAACCATATGTCTTCCTATTCCTCCATTTCAATCTCATAGTTCTTTTCCTTTAACACGTTCTTTTCCCTCTTTACTATTACTCTGCATTCCTCCTGTAAAATATAAATATTTTAAAGCTTTGTATCTTATATAACATAAACAGCCCGTCCGGACTGGGTCATAGGGTTTTAGCTCTATAGAAAGTCTATGCTAATCGGTGGCTATTGGCTCCCGCTGGCTTTTTCATTGGTCTCTATGTACTTATTAAACTCTGACTTCATATGTAAAAAATTCTTTTTTTGGTCCGGTAAATACATATTGTTCTTGGCAGCATACTGTTCCATCCACTCTTCTAAATTAATATCACGTTCATAGGCATAAACCAGCATGGCCAACAATGATTTCCTATTCACAGCATCAAGAAGTTTCGAACCGTCTCTAATGGTCCTTTCTGCCAGGCTATCAAGATCCTCATTATATATATCCATTTTATCAATAACCTTTTCCAAATCCATATTGAGCACATCAGCAATGAAAGACTCATTTTCTGCCATGATATTATTGGCATTGGGTTTATCCTTTACTTCCTCTCCCAGAAACTCATTCATTAATGTTGTAATATAGCCAACTTTTTTGGTGATCAGGCTTCTATCTTTTGTATGGCGTCCTGCATCAATACTGTCCCAATCTTCTCCATCTAATGTTTGCAAATGTAAGCCATTGACAAATGCATTTAAGAATTTACCAAATTTATCATCAGGTAAATGAAGCTTAGAAAAATGATCAAAAACCATCATCCAAATAAATAGATTTTTAGATGTAAACAATGCTGCCACTTTACTATTCTCAATCCTATCTGAATATGGGATAAGCCTGTTAAAATAATCTTCTATCGTTTTATATTCTTCTTCTGATGAATTTATATTTAGGTAATCACACATATCTTTCGGTGTTTTCTTCCAGTTATCAAAATGGTTTATTGCCATAACACTTTCAGCAATTACCCTTTCCCAAATACCATTTTTCTTTTCGTTTTCAGACAAAACTGTCCCATCCATCAAAAACCTGTTAGTATCTTTAATCCTTTTTATTTCATCCGCATATTTCCCTATATATGTTAACGACTTTTGTGAGACATTCATGCCAACATGGTTATTATAAAGAAGGACTAATTCCGATGTTTCGTCAGTTGTACATCCTTGATAAACCACTGTTGTTAATGGGCATCCATTGAACTTACTCTTTAATTCCTGTGGAAGTTCGTTATATGTTTTATTCCTAATATCAAATTCTTTTATTTCATATTCTATATTCCCATATTCATCCCTTATAAATACGCCGTTATCATCTGTCTTTTTCTTTTTGTATGGGACCATATGGCTTCTAAGTTTATTCGTAATTTTATAATCACCAAACTTGAACCGGTATAATGTTTCAGTTCTTTGCCCCCCATCTACAACATAAGTTTGTTTTGTCCCATCTTTTCTTTTTTCTTCTGCAAGTATCAAATTAGGAATGTATATTTTCCGGGATAATGCACTGTATATAAGTGAATTCATCATTTCTTTACTCCAGCAAAAGCTTCTCTGCACAGCCTGGTCAATTTTTATATCCTCATTATCCACCCCGTCTAAATATTGTCCTACACTTAATGGCTCAATTCTATACTCATCTAACATCCCTGGTCCCTCCTAATCAAACTTGCTATACATTTTGTGTTTTTAAATGATTTTATTGCAGATATGCAATCATTATATAGTCCCGGCCCTATATGTAATATTTTCTTTATTTCATCTGGTTTATAGTTTTCTGATAATAGCTTTAATACTTTAACCTGGAGCTTAGAAAGTTTACCTAAATATATTTTCATTTCATATGAATATTCTTCTGTAATCCCTATCCCAGCTTTGGCATTGATATCAAAATCAGCTTCTATCAAATCTCCCCATGTAATATCGCTATCCTCTTTCATTGGCGCGTCCAAACGTATATCAGGGATAGGAACTTTCACTGGCTTTCCTGTTTTTTTATCTAATACAGGATTTCCATTCCCGTCAAGCAAATAAACTTTCGTTGTGCGTTTGTCACAATTTTGCTTTTTTAATTCATCTATGATTGCCATGCTCAATGCATTATAAACATAGCCGTCCAAATCTCCTTTGAAAGGGTCATATGTACTTTGCCCAAGCCTGTACTTGTCCCAAATCCCAACCAAAACATCGGTGCCAATACCATAGAATTCTTCCATATCCCTTCCAATTGTCCCTCCATGATTTTTGCTGAATATTTTGTTGATCACGGCATGGAGTTTTTTTGCATTGTTCTCATAATACGAATTTATAAATTGTTCCATTTTTTCACATCCAATCTGATTTGCGGCTTCAAATAATTTTCCTGAAAGTTTTCAGCAATATATATTGACATAACCCCTATAATATAATAATATGGTTATACAGCAAACATATGTTGGCCTAAATGCTGAATATGTTCTGCACATTTTTCATTATACTGATTTTTTTCAGCATGTCAATACTTTTACTGAAAGTTTTCTATTGTGATATGGAGGAATATTTATGACATTATTGAGCAGGATTAAATTACTATGTAAACAAAAAGGAATATCACAGCGAAAAATGGAACAAGAAATAGGAATTAGTAACGGGTCATCTTCAAAATGGGAAACAAGTTCGCCAAGCATAGAAATCTTGCAAAAACTCTCCTCTTATTTCCATGTTTCCATTAATTACTTAATTACTGGGGAACCTGATACAGATGTAAAATCTTTAAACGCAAAAGATGAACATGATATTGCTAAACGCCTGGAAAACACTCTTTCTGCCCTTGATATGCAAGAGGGGCTTATGTTCTCCGGTGAACCTCTTGATGATATTACAAGAGAACTTTTAAAAGCAAGCCTGGAAAATAGTATCAGGATTGCCAAAATTAATGCCAAAAAATTTACCCCCAAAAAATACAGACCTGAAAACGAATAGGAAGTGATCACTATTTTAAACATAAAAGACACCATTTTACATTTAATAAATAAGTATAATACTTCCGATCCTTTTGAACTGGCAGATGCATTGAAAATTGCAGTATTCTATGAAAATTTAGGTTCAATTAACGGATATTACAACAATCCCCTGCGCATGAAGCAGATACACATTAATTCTTCCCTTAATGACCAGGAAGCCAAATATACATGCGCCCATGAGTTAGGGCATGCCATCATGCACCCAAATGCTTCTACTCCATTTCTAAGTTCTAAAACTTTACTTTCTATAGACAAATTGGAGAGAGAAGCCAATACATTTGCAGTTAATTTACTGATACCAGATGAATTAATAACAGAAAACCAGAATTATACAACTGAACAGCTTTCAAGGCTTCTTGGATACAATCAGGAATTAATCAAACTGCGGCTAAAAATTTTTTTCAACGAAAAAGCTTTTAATAATTAAATAGAACGATATCTTATATGTACAAAGACCTATCCAACTTCAACAGTTATGGATAGGTCTTCTTTTATTTAAACCTGCTTTTGCATAATCAAATTTATAGATATAAAAAAATAGCAAAATTAATTTCCTATATGCAGAAATATATATTGTAACCATTTACTTAACCATTATCTTCAGGCATCTGCAAAAAATTACTCAAAAGGAGGCCATAATTAAAATATGCAAAATAATTTTAATGGAACAAAAATTTATAACCAAATCCACACTACATATGGGGGCGAACTATCATCATTTGATTTTGATGGGCATTACACAATGGCAACTATGGCCAAAAAAATCTTCCATGACCATCTATTTGATAACCAGTGCAAAAGAAATTTAGAATTAAAATGTAATAACATTAAAAGAATATGAGGCGGAAATAAGGCATGACCAGAAAAATAGCAAAACCAAAGTTTAAAGGGCAAACAATTGAATTTGATTTATCTCAGTGGGGATACAAAGATTATTTTGTTGAATGCACCTACCAGTTTAATAAATACAACGGAAAATACTTACTTTTCATGTGGTTAAACCGGAATGATATTGAAGACAGGATGCGCTTATCTTCCAGGAAAATTGACGCCCAGTACATATCAGGGACTCCGGGGACTATCTTGGATAATGTATGCAGAATTGTACATTACGCTGCTAACGTACCTGATAAAAATGGTGTTAAATACTTTGATAAGTATGTAGAAAGATACCATTATGAGCTTGCCTGTTTTGAAAGAGGCAATGAATTATTTGAGCAGGAACGGATGGAAAATAGTAAATCAGGAGGTATTTCATAAATTATGCAAGATATATCAAAGAATCGCCACTACTGTTCTTCCTGTGGTGAAAAAATTACCGATGGGGAAGAATATATTGAAAATTTAGATGGGGAATACCGTCATTATGATTGTTTTAATGGAATAAAGGATTTATTGGAATGGCTTGGATCTGAAATAAAGACTATGGAAAATGAAGGTTATTATAAAACAAATATTTAATCCGCTGGAGGTAATTTACAATGAAAAACACTCAATATACTCTTGTAAAAATCCCAATCCGGGAACTGATTAAGCAAAATTATAACGTTGTTATTAACAGAGATACGGAAATAAATGAAGAATACCTGATTGCCCAGGGAGATTCACTTTTATTTGACCAGATAGAAAGATTACGGGGAGAGTCCTCCCACCACATAAGTGAAATTATCCTTGTTGTGGCCAAAAAGAACCCTAATCAGGAAAAAGATCTGAGACATATCTTAGATAAAGGGTTTCTATATAATGGAATCCATTACTCCCGTTTTGGCAAATCATCTTCTCAGGGCAAAGATGGCATTACGGCTTTTGTATGTGATTCTATTTTTGATGAGTTATACATGATCACGCAAATGGATATTGCTATGGATGAATGTGTCATTTCAAAATATGAAGCCCAAAGATGCCTGCCCTTTAGTTCCTGTACTCTTATAAAAGATTATATGCCTAACATTGTCATTATTGGAGAATACGAAAAAACTTTACATAACCAGTTAATTAAATATGTTGTTGAACGGGAAAAGGAATTTATTGAGGAAGATACCGGCAAAAAGAAAAAATATAAGACAAAAGAAATAGAGGAAGGATATAAGGATCTAACGCTCTCTCCCTTTGATGGATGTGGCTGCCATGAACACGGTTTTATGGAAAACGTCAGCGCCCAGTTAGGGCTTGATTATAACGCAATTGGCACCCAAATCCGTTTGCCCTTTATCAAAGGATATTCTGTTTATGTTCCTTTTAGAGAAATACTTAAAGAATGGGGATACGAATATATAACAGATATATACGGTACAAAACATCCTGTTAACATGATTGATTGTATATGGAATATCTCTATGTTTAAAGGCCACAAGATTTTTAAGCAAAAGTATGGTAATAATGCCTGGGCTGAATATATGAATACCCTTAGAAAATATAAGTTTAAGCTTGGGATCAGTAAATATAGCCATCATGCCAAAAACATAAATAAATATACCAGAATGAACTTTCAGTATCTACAATGCCTGGATTTGTGGAACCCCAAATACATAGATGCTTTTGAAAATAAAACTGTTAGCAATTATGATATTCTTGACAGCAATAATGATGGGAAAATAGTAACCTTAGCTAAATATACCACTGCCCTATTTGACAGAATCATAAAAGGGGATAAGTTCTATACCTATAAGTTCATGGGGATTATGGATACTGATGGTTATGAGCCAGATAGTAAATATCTTGAAGCTGCTTTGGCCAATGATGTGATGTTGAATGACCCATCGGTAAAGCAGTTTATATACCGGAAGCTGAAAAAATCTATTGATGAGGCAAAAGTCGGAAAAATTTATTGTTCAGGGTTCTATCATACCGGTGTAGGAGATATGATTGGATATTTGCAATATGCTGCTGGCGAAGAACCTGTTGGTTGCCTAAAAGAAAGGGAATTATACAGTGGTAATTTCGATTGTGGGGATATCATATCATTCCGCTCTCCCCTTGTGGATCCTTCAGAGGTAAATAAAATTAAGATTGCAAGGAATGATATGATCAACAGATGGTTTGGATATTTCAGTGACCAAGATGTTGTAATGTTTAATATGTATGATATTTCTGCGCCCCAACAAGGGGGTGCAGATTTCGATGGCGATATTTTCTTCCTGTGTGATGACCCTATCATTATCAACTCTAAGATAGAGAAAAATATTATTCTTGATATAGAGGACAAAGCCACAGCCCAATCAAAACCATATACAAAAGAAAATATCATTGAATACGAAGTAATGACCAGGGATAACCGCATTGGGGAAATAACCAATGTTGCAACCAGTATTGAAAACAGATATACAACTATTGAAGATATAAAAACATTATATTCAAATTATACATCGCTCCTTCGGATATTCCAGGGAAAAGAGATTGACTTTCTCAAAACAGGATTCCGGTGGCATTTAAATGCCGGATTAAGAAAACACTTAAATCAGATTCCATACTTTTTGCTTTATAACTATCCATCTAAACTTAAAACATATAAAACTTTGTCTGAAAAGAATAAAGAAATTGAAAAGAAAGAGGATAAAGTAAAATTAAATGCTTACCACTCCCCTTCCCCTATGAACGAATTATGTAATTATATTTGTGCATGGGAAAAGAAAAATATTCTTTGGGATAATGATGTAAATAATTTGGTGGATGCCAGATGTTTGATTATTAATAATGAAGTGGATTTATCTGATAGGAAAACTATGAGAATATGCCGCCGGTATGTAAACCAATATGCTACTGAGATTAAGAAACACATAATTTTACACAGAGAAAAAGCAGATGACGAGAACCTGAAATTTAATATGGATACTATTGTTGCAGAATATAAGAAGCGCATAGCAGAAGAACTGCAAATTGATGAAGAGTTGATTGCAAACTATGTAATTAAAGTATCATATTCCTCTATTTCTATTAGTAAGTCATTTGCCTGGTCAGCTTATGGAGATTATATTATTGATAATTTGAAAAAAGGCACAAGCCAAAAAAGAAATGTTACCATACAGGAAGTTCCATATAAAACAAACGGTTCCTATGAATATTTAGGAAAATACTATAAATTTGAGGTAGGTGATTCATATATACCAATGTAATGATTCATATTTATATGAGATTATAGAAGACTATAAGGAAGCAGCAACAATTGAAGAAAAGGATGGGATTTTCAACTCGTTCTGCTCATTTATCTGGTCTTCAGATAACAAACGGCGGATATATAAAAAAGCTATCAGGTTTAAGGTCAGAAAAGATTTATTGCCAACCGAACTCGGGCAAGTGTTTGATACATGGTCAGATGTTGAGTATACATATTATAAAACCATGTCCAGGGATGAAAATTGGCACTCTATTATCAGGCAGAAGATCAATAACATATATACCAAATACTTTGATAAAGAAGTTATTCTAAAAAAAGAATATATGGATTTATTAAAAACACCTAAGCGCCTGTATTATCAATGGGTTTCCGGGATTGATATGAATGCTGAAACCGTTACAGAGCTAATAGATGATTCTATGGACAAAGCAATGAAAGTAAAAAACAGATTACAGCTTGAAAAAATGACATTGCCTTGGAATGAATATAAGAAAGTTACAGAAAAATTTTTAAGAAAATGTTTCGATAACTGTAAACTCATTGGGGAGTATGAAGATAATACCAAAATAAATACAAAGCTGGACTTCTTAACTGAGGATCATTTTTATGTTGGATATATATGTAGGTACATAGAGAAAGAGATTATTCCTTTCCAGAAAAATTATTATGGTGTAAGGCAGCACAAAAGGTATTCCCGTTGCACGCAATGTGGTTCAATGATAGAAAAAACAAACAACCGGATACAATATTGTAAGAAATGTGGGAAAGAAATAAACAGGCTTAAAACAAAAAAGAGGATGCAAAGTATTCGGAATAAGAATGTTTGATTTAAAAAATTCCTAGTTTTCTTTATATAATCAAGGTTTCCTACCATTTTTAGCTTCACATATATCAAGTGTGGAAAACAATGCAACCTGTCAACATAATTTATCATTTATGCCATTGTGATAATCTAGCATATGCTGGTGCTTCTGGTGGCATAGATGATAAAACTTTAAAGAAAGGCTATTAAAATTTAAAATAATTTTAATAACGGGCTAAAATATGAAAAATACAAAAAGCCTTTTAAAATTATCTTCTGTTGATATTCCTGGCACTAAACTGTCCGTACGGATTCCCACTGTTGGGGAAATTTTAGAAGATGAGCAGCACTACTATAGTATGATATCATCCCTTACAGCAAGCCCATATCAATATATGGTGCAGTTAAATGACGCTTTTCATATAGATTATACTACCATTTCGGATTTTGACTTATTTAAAATATTGTTTTCTTCATATATAAAATCAGATTTATCTATCATTTTTGGAGACCTTAACATATCTGATTTTGGGTTATACAAATCAAATAACCAGCAGGAAGTTTTGCTTAGCCCCAGTAACAATATAGAAATTAATGAAAAAGTGTATAATGATTTAGTTAATACAATAAGAAAAATCAATTTACTTGAAAAGGTAAATTTTAAGCCAGGGAACGAGTCAGCCAAAAAATATCTTTTGGAAAAAGAACGGAAGAAGCAAAAACGTTATGCAAAGAAACCTTTTGAGCCTTATTTGGAAAAAATAGTTATTGCGTTAGTAAATACAAGGGAATTTCCATATGATTATGACTCGTGTATGGATTTATCCATATATCGGTTTAACCAAAGTTTCAGGCAAATACAACATAAAATTGCTTTTGACAATACAATGGTTGGGGTATATGCCGGAACCGTTGACACATCTAAATTAGGCAATAAAAATGTGCTTTCTTGGATAACCAATTAATAAAACCCCAAAAAAATGGCCATAATTGGCCTTTTTAATAAAAAATAATAAAAAACAGGAGGATATTCAATATGAATATTGACAAATTCACAATTACATCTTATGACCAGCTCACAGGGTTCAATAAATCAACTGGAAGCCTTGAAATGATTATGGATGAGCTAAACGAATTCACACTTTCCCATGAAGAAGGGTCAGACCCCATCACTGGCAGAGGCGGCAGGACAATTGCTAATTTGAAAAAAAGCAAGAAAGTGACTGGCAAAGGTACAAATGGTATGCTTTCTGGCGGTGCTTTGGCTGCCATGGTCGGTTCAGAAGTTGAGGATGGTGATTATACAATCCGATATACAGACCCCATTGTTGTCACATCTAATAACGCAATAACAACCGAAAAAGCTGTTGGGACGGCCGGTAATGAAATTGGTACTATTTATGTACGTGATGATAATAAAACATATATTTCAGGCGGAAGAAAGTTAACCCAGACAAGCGGTACACCTGCAACTGGGGAATTTTCTTACGACCCGGAAAGCAAAACCATTACATTCTTTAATGGCGATATTCCTGATGGTACTGAAGTAATTGCTTTTTATGATACTGAAGTAACTGGCAAGAAAATTTCTAATAGATCTGACAACTACAGTAATACATTGCAGGTATTTATTGATTGTACCTGTTCCGATGGATGCGATAATTTATTCCATGGGCAGTTTATTATTGAGAGGGCGGACTTTAATGGCACATTCGACATCAAGGGCGGAGCCGAACCTGCTACCTTAAGTTTTGAATTTACCTCCCTTCCTAATCTCTGTACCGGCAAGAGCAACTTGTTATGGGATTTTGTAGTCTTTGATTAGTAACAAACGCTAAAGACAGCTTATTGTAACAAACGCTGCTATGCTTCGCAAGACAGCTTATTGTAACAAACGCTGCCATGCTTCGCAGGGCAGTGTTTGTAATAATATTGGGATGGGTGGCTGAATGCCACTCATTCCTCTGGGAGGAATATATGGCCAAAAATAAAAAGATTCCATGCCGTGTCTGCGGAAAGCTTTTCCCACCATGCTCATATTGCCAAGAAAACACCGGGGTATTTCGGTGGCGTAATTTTGCCTGCTCCAGGGAGTGCGCAATGAAATATCTTAATGATACTATCGCCTTTAGGAATACCAAGGGAAGAAAGGGACACCCACCTGTCATGGAAACCGAAAATAAAGAAGAATGATGGAAGCGTTGGAAAAATATGACACATAGCAAATCAATTTGCCTTGATAATGCTGCCACTACACCATTATCAAATGCGTCGAAAGAATATTTAATATCTATATTGAATAAATGGGGTAATCCAAGTTCTTTACATTCCCTGGGCATGGAAGCAAAACAGATTATTTCAAAGGCGCGCCTGTCAGTAGCAAATTTTATCAATGCAGATCCCGAGGAAATTTATTTTGTACCATCCGGTTCTGCCGGAAACACTTTGGCCGTTAAGGGCCTGACTTCTGAAGACCCGTTATTGAACCAATACGAAGTTTTCTATTCACCAACTGCCCATAAGTCAATGGCCAAAGCATGTGAATCATGTATGTATAACAAAAAACTCAAAGTAAATTCTGTTGGTAAAATAGATCTAACATATTTGGATGATATTCTGCCGGAATATCATGTCTGGACCCCTCTTGTCTGTATAGAAGCAGGTAATTCAGAAATTGGCACAATTAATGATGTAATTGAAATAGGTTCTATCACCCATAAACATAATGGCATTTTGGCCGTTGACGCCACTGGGTATATCCCATCATATAAAATCAACATGGATTTATGGAAAAATTATGTAGATCTTTTAATTTTTAGCGGCCATAAACTTCATGCATTAAAGGGCATTGGCGTGCTGTGGAAGCGGAGCGGCATAGAATTAAACCCATTGATTTATGGGACACAGGAAAGAAGCATTGTTGGAGGCACAGAAAATGTCTTGGGCATTGCATCATTAGGCAAAGCTGTTGAAGAATATAACTACTCTTCTATTTCCTCATCTGATAGGGATTATGTCTATCATTCTATCATAAAAAACATACCTGACAGCTACTTAATAGGTGCTTCTATTGAATCAGGGGATAGGCTGCCGCAGAATTTATATATGTGCTTTAAAGGCGTTGAAGGCGAATCTTTGATGATTTTGCTGGATATGAATGGCATACAAGTATCAACTGGATCCGCATGTAACAGCAAATCAGTTTTTGTCTCTGACACCCTCTCTGCCATTGGCCTGAATAAAAAGGATATTAACAGCTGTATCAGATTAAGCTTTGGAGAGATGTTACAGGAAACAGATTTAGACTATGTATGCAGGACACTAAAAGAATGTGTTGAAAAGCTCAGGAATTTAAACACACAGTAAACCTGGGAGCGGCTGGTTAGGAGGAATTATGCAATTTTCAGAAATGCTTGATTATATTTTATATATTGTGTTGACAGCTATTTTACCTGTGACAGTTAAATTTGCTGTTGATTTAGTTAAAGCAAAGATCAGAGAAAGTAGTATTATCGAAGAGGCAACCAAGAATGAAATTATTAGCAATCTTATAAAGGATGCTATGTCTGATGTTATGGACGCAGTATTATATGTGAACCAGACATTTGTAGATACCTTAAAATCCAAAAATGAATTCACCCAAGAGTCTTGGGAAGAAGCTAAGAAAAAAGCTTATAATACTGCATTGGTTGCAATATCTGAGGAATCTAAAAAAGCAATTAGTGAGGTGTATGGTTCTTTTGATAAATGGTTACAGTTAAAAATTGAGTCATCTGTTAATATGGCAAAGAAACAGTAAAGGAATTAAATATGAGTATAAGAATAGGACATGCCAGTATTGATGAAAACGGTAAAGTCTCTGGTGGTAAGGCCGGTGACTCAACAAAGAAAGAAGTTTGCGTAAGGCAATGGTACTCTAAGCCCTGGCAATATTATTTAGAATGTACCGATAAACGTATTGCAGAAATTGCTGCTACATACATGGAACAGATTTGTAATAATGATAACGTCGGATATGACCAATCAGAGCGCCTTACCTTATACAACCAACTGAAAAAACACAAAGATGTATCAAAACTAACCCCATGCGAGTGTGACTGCTCTTCCCTTGTTGCTTGTTGTTATATTATGGCCGGATTAAATATTAGCCCAGCCTGTACCACACGGAACCTAAGAAATGTTTTATTATCAACCGGAAAATTTACACCATACATTGACCCCCAACATATAATAACTGATAAGAACGCTAAACGCGGAGGGATCTTCCTTAAAGAGGGGTCACATGTAGCCATGGCATTAGATAACGGAATACAACCGGGCGCTTCCTCATCCCGTAAAGCTATAGACATTTCAAGCTACCAGGGTAATATAGATTGGGCAAAGGTGAAACAATCTGGTATTGATTATGCTATCTTAAGAGGCGTCGTAAAAAACGGGACACTAGATCCTACATTTGAAAAAAATTATTCAGAGGCGGTTAAAAATGGGATAAAAATATTAGGTGTTTACCAGTTTTCCTACGCCCTTAATGAAGATACTGCTAAGAAAGATGCCGTTAATATGGCCAGCAAATTAAAAGGAAAGAAAATTGATATATGGCTGGATTTAGAATGGGCGGAACAGAGAAAACTTGGTAAAGACAAAGTAACATCTATAGCCCAATCATACATTAACGCCTGTAAATCATTAGGATATTATTGCCATATATATTCTAATCTTGACTGGTACAAAAATGCATACCACGCCACAGAACTAAAAAAATCAGGCTGTAAGTTCTGGATCGCAAGGTATCCATCCCAAGATAATGGCACTATAAAAGAACATTTAAAGCCTAATATTGGTGAATATATTTGGCAATATTCTTCCAAAGGATCTGTTAATGGCATATCTGGATATGTTGATATGAATCTCATATATGGAAATATTAGCCCATCCATTCCGCCATCAAATATTCCCACAGAAGAATCTGTAGAACTTCTCGGTAAAATCAACACGCTCTCTGGAAATCTTACTATCCGCTCTGCCCCAAATTCTTCCTCTTCCCAAACAGGGGCGTATAAAAAGGGAGAATTGGTCCAGTTAACCGCTAAAACATCTAATAATTGGTATCGGACTGGCAAGGGATATATTTCCGGTGAGTATGTTATTGCTGCCAAGGGAAAAATATTTAATTGTACAAAGCTGAATATGCGGAAAGAACCTAAAGTTGAAGTAAATAATATTCTGTCTGTTTTAAATGTAAATGATGAAGTTTATCTCATGAAACAGGCTGACAATGGATGGTATAAAGTGAAAACAAAAGATAACCTTGCCGGTTATGTGTCCAGCAAGTACATTACTATTTTATAAGGAAAGGCCAATATATGAATGGATGCAGTAAATGAATTACTCCATATTAATTTTTCATATGTTATGACGTCTGTCTTTATTACGCTAATTGGTATCAAAGCAATTGTCTCTATATTTGAGTGGTGTATTGATAAACTTGGGTTAGAAACAAAGTGGATGAGACAAAAAAAGGAAGAGCATGAGCTTATAATCCAGACTTCCCAGAACCTTGCCTTGTTACAAAAAAAACATATGGAAGATATGAAAAAATCTGATGACCATGACACAGAAATGAAAGATGATATTAAAAAACTTACTGATATGTTTGTAGACAAACAAATCAATGACTACAGATGGGAAATTATCCATATTGCTGACAAAATAGCAAGCGGCAAAGATGTTAGCAAGGAATGTCTCCGCCATGCAATTTCAACATATGAAAAGTATGAAAAAATAATCATCGACCATGGGTTAGTCAATGGAGAAGTCGAAATCTCTATTGAAGTTATCAGGGATAGTTATCAGCAAAAATTAAAAGAAGGCTTTTAGCTTTGAGATGGCTTGTGGATAAAATAGTTTCAAAAGAAAGAAGGTGATAAAATGGCAAAACCTACCATAATGCGTATCCAGCCTTTCGATGCAAATAAAGACTTTGAAATCACCCTTTCTTGGATGGGCAACCGCGCCCATGCAAACAGGGTAATCATATATGACAGCGATACAAATAATGTAGTATTTGACGACTTAGTATCTTCCTTTGCATTAAAGCATACCATCCCTGCCCACACATTACAAAACAGCAAAAAATATATTATACAGGCGCAAACATATGATGTAGAAAATATCCCATCAGCATTATCCAATAAAGTCCTCTTCTACACATTTGCCACCCCTGACTTTTATTTTGAAGATATCCCGGAGAACCAAATAATCACAAATTCATCTTTTACTGCCACTATCCATTATTATTCAGAGGATTGGGAAGATATAAGCAAATACATTTTTTATTTATATGATGCCTCCAAAAAACAGTTAACACAAAGCAATGAACTGACAGATGGGGTTGATATCAGCTATACCTACAAGGGCCTTGATAACAATACCGTTTATTATATTAGATGTGTTGGTGTCACTGTCAACGGAATGGAACTGGATACAGGCTATGTTGAAATTACTGTAAAATTTGAAAACCCTAATACGTATGCAAGGATCTATGCTACCCCACTCCCATCCCAAGGATGTATCCAAGTTGCAACAAACCTAATTATCATCCAATATAATGGCACAGATAGTTTCGAATATATTGACGGCATGATAGACCTCCGGGACAAAATCCTATATTATGATAAGGGTTTCCTTATTGAAGGCGACTTTACTGTGATAATCCGCGGGATTCATTTATGGCAGACTGCAGACATTTTTAAAATGAAGAATGGCAATTTAGGGCTGACGCTAAGTTCACGCATTTATACCAATGGGGAACTTAGGTTCAGGCTTCTCGTACCTAATGGTGCCAATAATTATTTAATATATTCTGGCCCGCAGGTATTTGATAATACTGATATGGTTACGGTTGCCATCAGGCGGAAAAATAATGTGTACCAGTTAAAAGTATTCATTGAGCTTGGGTTTACAACAGAAGGCGATATATGGTATGGCACAGAACGGCCAAGCCAGCAGTTAATGTCTGATAATGATGCCTGGGTCAATACGGATGGAAATACTTATGTTGTAGGGAAAGATTCCTATACAACATTTTTAGATAAAGCTGAACCATTAAACACAATACTTAATGACTTATGGTTAGGAGGTGATTAAGGGCATATGTTCCTATGCGGAAGTAATTTTGTGGGAGGTGCACTAGCATGTGCCCCTACACCCACTGGCATTGAAAATATTAATTATGTAGAATTAAAAAACGGTATATATGATGACCTATATATTTCCAAAAATACTGACTTTGAATTAAGCAATAACTGCCCTGCCCAATGGGATTTTGATACGATATTATGGGCTAAATTTGATAATACTACAAATGCAGGGAATGTTGACTGGAACCTGGAAACTACGTCACATATTATTTTAAAAAGCAGGACGGAAGGAAATTTCAAATGGAAAACAATTGTTGCTAAAGAAGTTAAGGGGCTGGATGATTTTGTTATAAACTACCCTGATTACTTTGTTGCATCAGGCCAGCCAGTAGAATATGCTATTGTACCTGTATTATATGGTTGCGAAGGCATTTATGCTACTACAAGGATCGTTTCTGATTTTGATAAAATGTTTTTAATTGAAGGAGATACCGTCTGGGGGACTGAAATAACAGATGGGTACTGTGATACTACACGCAACATCCCCTCTTCCACTGTTGAATTATTAAACGGCAGGTATCCAATCTTTGTAAGAAATACGGCAGCTAATTATGATACTGGTAATTGCAAGGGTTCCTTTGTCCCACTTATTGATGAGGCGGGCTGCGAGCTGGCCTATGATAAAGAGTATGATCACCAGCGCACCAAATTTCAACGGGACTTTATGGATTTCATATGTGACGGCATACCCAAGATATTAAAACTACCTGACGGCCGATTATGGTTAGCCCAGGTAACCCCAAGCCCTGCCGATACGGCAAACCTGGGCTATAATGACCGTGAAATTTCCTGGCCATGGGCCGAGGTTGGAAGCGTTAATTCTGAGGAGGATTTATATTACTTAGGCTTCTCTAATATAGAACCAGAATGGTGGAATAGCTAATGGCAGATATTATTACACAGGAAGATTTATTAATAGTACTCCAACAGTCAGCAGCACCTCAGACTATGAAACTAAAAATAGAAGTACTGGACACAAAACAAAAAATAATTGGGAATATTGAATGTGGGTTAACTGGCGGCAGTATGTCAATATCCGGGGAATCAGATATAAAGCGTACTGCCAATTTTACTGTCCAGCCTACTTTGGCAGAACACATAAAGCTTACAGAAACAAGCTTATTATGGCTGAATAAAGATATAAGGATATCAATTGGGCTGTTAAACAGAAGGACCAGGCAATATAAATTCTATCCTTTGGGATATTATGTATATGCTGATACGTCTGGCACTTATGATGCAGTTACAAATAGCATGGCAGTCAACTGTTCTGATTTTATGAAAAAACTGGACGGCACAAAAAATGGGCAGTTAGGTGCATTAACTATCAGTTACCCCGCATATAAGGAAAATGAGGAAACAGGTGAAGTTATCGAATATAATATCATCCGCAATGCGGTTATTGAAACACTTGAAAAATTAGCGGGGATAACTAACCATAGGATCGACGACATTGGTGAATATAAGGGCATCCCAGAATATAACGAAGAATGGCAGCAATATAGGGAAGAAAATGAAACTTGGAATGCGATACCATCTGACCAGGATTTTTCTGCCGGGTGCAGCATCCTATCTATCCTTACAACTTTCCGTGACTTGTACCCTAATTATGAAATGTTCTTCGACATGGAAAACAACACTTTTGTCTGCCAGCTAAAACCTATGTGCTATGAAGATGATATCTGTTTGGACAATGATTTTCTCCAAAAGGTACTGATATCAGAAAATACCACGGTTGACATGGCTAAAGTAAGGAATATATGTGAAATCTGGGGCAGGGTCATTGATGCTGATTTTTATAGTGAAGAATGTACTTATGAAAATAATACTTACTCTTCCACCATTGTTGGTTATGAAGAGGGGTATTATAATGGCGATGTGATTGCAATAAAAATTCCTTCGCTGAACCAGGCAGCCCCCTGCCTAAATATAAACGGCTTTGGTGCAATCCCCATTTTGAATGAGGCAAATGAAGAGCCAGCCAAACCTGATACACTAAAACCCAACCAAGTATATGCCTTTAAGATAAAAAAAAGCCGCGTGGACAAGCAGGATGTGGTTAAAGCTTATTTATTAGGCCAATGGCAGGTACATGCCATCAATGTTTTGGCCAGCGGGAAAAAAAGCGGGCAGTTTGTTACGAGCCCTGATGGGGAAAAATACGAATTATATTCAAAAGAATACTTCCAGAAGTTTTACCATTGCGAGCGTGTTGATATGGTAATTGTAAATGATTCACCTTTTACTGTTGAAAAGTTAGGTGAAATCCCTGATATTAAAACTGGCGGCGAATATGACAATATCACTTCTGATGACTTAGCAGCAGACAGGGCAAAGTGGGAAAATTGGAAAAACTGCAGGCTGACAGACAATATCACAATCACAACTGCCCTCCTGCCATTTCTTGACGTGAATAAAAAAGTGTCTTATAAACGGAGCGATTCTGACAGGGAACACCAATATATCATCAGTTCAGTGTCCCATGATTTTTCTTCATACACAACAACAATTACAATGTACAGGTTCTATCCCCTATATGAAATGCTGCTTAAAGAAAAAGGGACACATAAAGTGCTGTCTGGTTATAAGCATGGAGTGCTTGGCAAATATACACATGAACAGCTTACTACCATTATGCGTGGTGACAAATTATAATGGATCTATAAAGAAATATATAAATTTATCATAAGGTGGTGGTATCTATTAACTATTCCCCAAATTATAAACTTCAAAAACCAATATCAAACGAACGGTATGATGTCAATATTTTTAACATGAATATGGACTTGGTTGACTCTGCCTTAAAAAAAATTGAGCAAAAAAATGAAAGCCAGGACAACCTGCTTGCAACAAAAGAATCATTAAATTCTGAAATATCAAGGGCTATTGGAAAAGAAAATGAAATTATCCAAAACCTTAATAGTGAAATTGCCAGGGCGAACGCTTCAGAGGACGGACTTTCAAATAATATAGCCAATGAAACAAATAGGGCTATTATGGCAGAATCATCCATTAATGAGAGTATATCTGAACTAATTGTAAGATTGAATACATTGGCAGACAGTGACGATACAACGCTTGACCAATTAAGTGAAATTGTTACTTATATTAAAAATAATAAATCCTTAATTGATAACATTACAACTGCAAAAGTTGATAAAATAGCTGGAAAAGGGTTATCCACAAACGATTATACCAATGCTGAAAAGGAAAAACTCGGAGGGGTCGCACCAGGGGCCGAAGTAAATGTACAGTCTGACTGGAATGTTACAGATGCAAATTCAGATGCATTTATCAAGAACAAACCAGCATCTATGCCCGCAAACGGGGGAAGCGCAAACTATCTTAATGCACAAAATATCGCAGAAAATACAAACCTGAATAATATTTCAACATGCGGGTTTTATTACAGCCCGGCAAATGCAACTGTGGCAACTTTTGTGAACTGCCCAACAGCAAATGCTTTTTTTATGGCCGTGGGGAAACATGCAGGCATATATCAGGAGATCGTTGAATATATGGCGGCTAACCCCAAACGGTATATGCGGAATTATTATAACAACGCATGGGGGGCTTGGTATAGGGTGTATACTACAGCAGATATACCCCCTGACACAAAATATACAGCAGGGGCACACCTGGCGTTGTCTGGTACAACATTCAGGTTATCTGATTTCTGTAAAACAGTAACTGATTGGAATAGTGCCACAACAAATGGCTGGTATATGGCATCTGGCGCAACAAACGCCCCGGCTACGGGATGGATATATGGTACCGTAATCGCCCATAACGCAAATTACCTGCGCCAAATAGTTTACCATTTTGCTGTAGATAGCAGTGTATCTGCCACTAATTGTGACAGGTATGAACGTGTGCGGCATAACGGGGCATGGGGGGCATGGGTGAATACCAGTGTGCGCAAAGCCGTCCCAAATAATGCAGCCTTTACAGACACCTGGAAAGCCTGTACAAAGGATAGCGAGGGATATGTCGCAAAAGGCAGCGGCCAGGCAAATAAGGTTTGGAAAACAGATGCAAATGGCACCCCGGCATGGAGGGATGATGCAAATTCAACTAATTATCTCCCATTATCTGGAGGGAACCTGACAGGAAGCGTTGAATTTACTGATTCGGGGACATCTGTCAAAGGAATCGGCGGAATATGTGGGGGGAATGATTACTGGCGGATCGTTGGCGGGGCAACCGCCTCCAATGCAGGTTATTGTGAAATCGCAACCGCTGATGACGCAAATGAGCCAATATATGTCAGGCAATATACTGGAAAGTTTGTAACTTTAAAAAGGACTCTGACCTTGCTTGACGGGAGTGGCAATACAAACCTTCCAGGCAGTTTGACATTGTCAGGCCAAGTCGCAAGGAACGGAATATCAAAATCATGGCGCGACGGGCGTGACGGTGCTTTAGTGCGTACAAATAGTATGGGTTCAAGCCAATATATACCATTGGCCAGCATAAAAACTAACAACGGTTCATGGGAAATAGGCGCGTACACTAATAATACGTTATTTTTTACATATATCACCGATACAGATTATAATGCGGGTACCAATAAAGTAACAGCGCAAGTATCCATCACCCCAAATGGCATGATTAATGGCAATTTAAATGGGAATGCGAAGAATGGCATAACATATTCCAGCGCAGAACCATCGAATTTAGCTGCTGGGGCTACTTGGGTAGACGCTTAAGGGAGGTGATATTTATGCCAGCATATGAAAATGAATTTAGCGCTTTTCCAAGTAAGCTAATAACAAAACATGATTTTAGAAATGCGGATGACAATATCGCACCTATAATCAACCAAATAAATTCCCTTAGGGAAAAAGGGCTCTATGGCCAGGCAGCACGTTTGATACAGGCTAATAAAGATGTATTGCCACATTATATTGTTGATGCAGCCACATTCAGAACTTGGGAAGAGGAAATATTCAATGCCCAAAAATACGCAAAGCTAATGCAGCAGATTGTATATGTTGAAGAGGATGAACCTGATTGCCTTGAAGGTGATATCTGGCTGGGGAGGTGATATTAATGTTATGCAATCCAGTGTCATATTATCCTAACCAAATAGATGAAATGATTTTTTTTCAGGATAACAATCTTGAAAATATTGAAGCCATCAATTATTATAACAGTTTGGTTGCACAGGGTAACTATGATGAAGCAAATGATTATATAAACCAGCAAAGTGGCATCTATGGCTATTTTTCTGACTTTTTTAACCTCATCGAAAACCGCATTTACAGCCTGCAGAAGTATCTGCTGGAAAAACCCCCCAAGGAACAGCCATTCATGTATTATGATGAAAAGCTTCATTTCCGCACTGAAAATATATCTATTTTTACAGATACTGATGAAATAGAGCCACTTGAAACAATCCAGTTATTTTCAGATAGTGATGTCCCGGAACCATTAGAACCGATCCAAATATTCATTAATGACAATGAAGAGGAAAAGGAGCCAGTAATCAGTGAATGGGAAGAAGAAAAAGAACCAGATGAAGCGCCTGAAAATACAATCTGGATTTAAAAAACAAAAATAAAACTAATTTATGTATACATCCACCTCTTCGGGGTGGTTTTTATTGCTTTGAAAGGAGAACAACTACATGGCAATTAATGAAACAATAGTAACAGGAAGGAAATTCAGGAAACTGGCCAATGCCGCAACAAAACAATGGCAGAGGCTATCCTTCTGGCATAAGGCATCTGACTGTGAATTTAACGATGGTAAGAATGCAGAGACAAAATTAGGGGCAGTTGACGGAATAACGGATAGCTTGGCAAGCACATCATCCAGGATTGCGGCAAGTGCGAAGGCAGTTAATTCATTAAATAATAATTTAACCTGTTGTGCTAGATAAAAATATAAAAGAACTTCAACAAAATG
>CAJTVD010000050.1 GCA_910579495.1 uncultured Lachnospiraceae bacterium | reverse complement strand
TGCTGGCGGTATAGATGATGCTATATTTACCAACCCATTTTTTGACTAACACCAAATTATTATGTACTGAAATCTTTTCACCTGTCCACAATATTCATAAAGCCATTCAATTAAAATAACAGAAGAAAATGCCGTAAACACATTTTGATTAATAAATCCTAAAGATTGTTTATATACATTGTTTGCATATCCCACCTTATTTTCTATAATTCCGAGCCCACAAAGAACCACAACTATAAATAACAAAATCAGTTTTAGTTTTATATCAAATTTTATTAGCTTTTTCACATCAATCTTTTGTGCAGTAAATGAAAACAACATACCAATTAATATATTGATTCCTTTCGTAGAAATTGCTATGCAGAAAATCAAAACCATATATGCTATAGCTGACAAAATTTTTCTTCTAGGATACCTATTTACAAATAAAGTAAATAAAATCATCATAACTAAAGTTAACATTGAAAATATCCCATGCAATCTGCCTGCAAAAGAATATTGGGATAAGGATGAGCTACTCAATAGTACAAATTCGATGGTATAAAATGCCCAAATGATTATATACAGTTTTTCTATCAACTCCTGCTTTTTCATTGAATTACAAACTCCATTTTTGATAGATAAGTATTTCACCAATGAACTTTCCTTCCATCATTTTCCTTTGTCTCTTCCCTTATCCTACTAAATAACTATTTTTCTAACTTTTGCCAAGATAATATGTAGCATTTGGGGTGACAAGCAAAGTAACGTCAAAGCACATTTTCTCTTTATATCCAAATAGCCTGATTTCATTAATTCCCCATATGCCTCTCGAAGCTGCCCTCTTTCTTCTTCAACCCATCTATCCGTAAATATATTGTAATCATTAATCCCATAAATCACATACTTCGAGAGCAATGTAAACGTCGCTCTTTCTCTATTCAAAGCTGCTTTCTTATAGTACTTTTTATTATATTCTTTCGTATGCTCCACTATTTTATCCCAGACATAATATAAACTAAGATCCTGCTTCTTCAAAGCCCCCCGTGTAATCCCTTGCCCATTGACAAAATAATTATACTTAGGTAAATTAGAAATTACAGCACAATTGACATTCAACAAAGCAAAATATGAAAAAAGTACATCCTCATTAATATATCCATTTTCAAACTTAATATTTTCAACAATCTTTCGTTTGTATAAGCATTTCCATACAGCGTAATTACTTTTCTCTTTTCTTATCCTGAAGAAATTGTCCATAAGCTCAGAATTATTCAGTATATTAATTTCTTCGCTACATACAATGGTACTTTTACAAGTATCCATAAGCCTATAACCACACTCAGCTATATCCGCATTATAGGTAATCATCAACTCGTATAAATACGAATAAAAATCATCACTTATCCAATCATCGCTATCAACAAAACCAATATATTTACCTGTTGCATGCATCATTCCTAGATTCCGGGCTGAACTTGCACCACCATTTTCTTTATGTATTACCTTAATTTTCTCATTCTCTTTAGAATATCTGCCACAAATACTTCCTGTACAATCAGTTGATCCATCATCCACAAGAATAATCTCTAACCTCTGATAAGTCTGGCGCAACACAGATTCCAAACAACGGTTTATATACTTTTCTACATTGAAACATGGAATAATAACGCTTATTAAATCATCCAAAGCATTCTTTCCCTTTCTTTTGAACTATCTTTCACATTATGCCAAGCTGTTCACCATATCAAGAATTTTCTGGTATCCTGCTTTTCTGTCAAACTGTGCCTCAGCAATCCTTCTCGCATTTTGCCCCATCACCTTACACCAATCCGGATTATCCCGTAACTCCAATATTGCCCTCACAAGCTCTTCTTTATCCTCTGCCTTGATATTTATGCCAAATTTTTCACGCTCTACCTTTTCCATAAATTCCATACTTGCCAAAGTATTAATCATTGGCTTTCCAGCTGCAAGATAATCACCAATCTTTGTCACAATACTTTGCGCAGCATTCTTAATATAGGAATTAATCAATACATCTGACTGTGCCAAAAATGCTGCCATCTTCTCATAATCCACATAGCCAAGAAATATCACATTTCCACATTCCTGTATTTTAGCATAACTTTCCATTTCTTCTTTTAATGAACCTGTTCCCAGAATATAGAATCGGATATCTTTTCTACCACATTCCCATAGAATCTTTGCTGCGTCAATTAAAGTTCTTATATCGTAACTTGCACCAATGCTTCCTGCATAAGTCACACGAAACTCACCAGATACTTTGGGGAACTCATTGACGTATTTCTCAACACCTCTGTCAAATATATCCAATTCTGTCCCCACATAAACAGTGGCATGGGGGATATTCTTCTTTTTCCTTTTAAATGCCCTTAACGTGTATTCATCAGAAGTACCTACAACACCATCTGCATAGTAATAGGCCTTTTCCGCATCCCACCAGTATGGCATAAGAAGGATATTACTTAAAAGAGGAATTTTCACCAGCATTTTCATTGCTTCAGGCCACAAATCTTCTACATCAACAATAAACGGAATATTATTTTTACGACACCAACATCCAACCTTCGCCGACAAAATATTAGGCGGTATCACACAATAAATAATGTCATATCTTTCACGGTACTTATTTAAATACTTCATTGTATTACGTGTTATAATATAATTACTATATACTCTTTTCAAATCCACATTTTTTCTGTATCCTGGCTCTGGAATAAAAATCAAATGATAAGGAAGATTTAATCTTTTTAACTGTTCTATATCCCTTGGAGCCTTCTTAAAATGTTGGAATGTTGAACCAATCAAATCTACCTCACATCCATTTTCGCTAAGAAAATTAGCAAGAAAGCTGAACCGGCTTGTCCCAGGCTCTCCTGGCAGCCATGCGTATCCCGGAGCTATAATCGCAACCCTTTTCCTCATTCCTATATCCAACTCACCTTTCTCTCGTTTTAATCCTTTTATATTTGTATCACTGACGGAATGAAATAATTTTTGTGTATATCATTACAACAACGGCAAACCTTTATAGGATGCTCCCATTGTTATTTAAGGATACCCTCCTTTATATAGTCTTTATAAGATTTCTTCAGGTCAACCATCTTCGTCTTATGCCCTGGAATCCTTTTATCTATCGGCGGCAGTTCCATATATTCCCCAAAATCCATTGTCAAATATCTGTCATATCCACAAGGAATAGCAATACTTGTATCTTCAAAAGAACATTTTAGCATTTCTTTAAAGTCATCATAATAGAATATATTTTGATATGTATTATTTTTGTGAAATCTGCTTGGTCTTTTTCTCCAGCCAAAGATAACTTTATTTGAATTATCAAATGAGTATTTTCCGAATAATTTTTCTATAACCTCTATATAAAAATTGAATGGACAAAACATTCTTATTGGAGCATCTATGACCCATCCAATTTCTTGTAGTCTTGACTTTTGTTCACAAAATGGTAATCTGTGCCTCTCATTAAAAAAAAGCAAACTATCACAGACTAATGATGCAAAATATTGCAATAATCTACCTTTCGGCATCCCATAGATTGGCATTATATCTATATTAATACCTGTATACGCATCTAAATACCCGTCCTGAAAAGGCTCTATAAATGTCGTACAATCATTCTGTAGTTTGATAAAATTACCAAACCAATGCTTATGATACTTTGGTATATATAAGGAATATTTATCCGGCAACTCCTTTTGAGCAACTTCCTGAAATTTTTTGTAATCTTGGTATGGCATTGCAACGTCTATATCATCATCCCATGGAATAAATCCCTTATGCCTGACGGCACCAATACATGTGCCGCCGATAGAAAAATATTTCAATTGATAGGCATCACATATTCTTTTAAATTCTTTAAATAATTCTAGTTCCACACGTTGTATTTCTTCTGTCTGATTAGACATTCATTTTTCTCCCTGCTACTTAATTTCAATTCCATAAACTACAGAATTGATTTTTTCTTTTTAAAAAAAATAACCACAAAAAAATATGCCAATACATAATTTGTTGATATAAAATCCCATCTAATAAATGTAAAAATAATTCCTCTAAGAATCAGTAAGTAAATAAATAGCTCTTGTGTTTTCATATCCTTGCAAATTCTTTTATAATACTTTTCTGCAGAATATCCCAATAAAAACATTCCTAACATTATTCCAAATATACCAAAGTCCAAATATAAATAATAGAATGGTGTAACAAAAGAATTTGCACCTCTGGCACCTACACTCCGGAAACTATTTGCTGATAAAATATAATCACGAGCCAGATGATATAATTCACCATTTCCGAAACCAACTTTTTCAAATATCATACATGGAATTCTCGTAATTCCATGTAATATCATCATCCCGTTTGTATGAGCACCACTTTCTATTGTTGGTATCCAATAATCGAATAAAGGAATACACAGTGCTATATAATAATATGACTCCTCAAAGACACTAGCTCTTGTCCTTTGTGAAGTAAAAAAAACAATACTTCCTATGCCAGCAATTATCAGAACTATAATTTTTTTTTTCATTTTCTTAACTATATTTTTTGATTCCTCTTTATATATTGCACCAACAATGGTTAGCATTAATATAAGAGTTATCACACCTAATCTAGATCCGCCACCTGATATTGTTCCCAAAACCATATTCAATATTGTTATAACTAATAAATTACTTTTTTTTCCTCCTTTTTTAAAAAAATCAATGACTGCTATAGGAGCAAGTGCCGTAGCAAAAGGCTCAACAAATATCACACGAAACGTTTGCTCCAGAAAGGACCTTCTTCCTGAAATTGGGTTCGTAGCATCTTCAAAAATTTCCATTTTCCAAGATCGGATTTGCGAATAACTCATACCCTTAAAAAGGTAACTGACTGCAATTAAAAAATCAATTAAATTTAGCACTAAAACTATTCCTGATAATATATATATCAAGCGATAATTTATTTCTTTTTCTTTATTAATAGTAAATTGAGCTATTTTAAAATAAATCCTATCAGTACAAACTATTGTTTGAATAATTATACCTATAAAAAAGGAAATTAAACCTATAAATACATAATAATATGCCTTACTACTTGCTTTATTAATTCCATATGCACCTAATAGATTAAAAAAAAGTATTGCTGACCATATTCCATACATAATAAATGCAGGATCATATATTTTTTTTCTAAAAGAAGAAAATAAAAATAATAGCAAACATATAGCAAAACAAATACTCTGCATATCTACCTCAATATAGTTAAACTCTTAATTTGTAACTTTTCATTGAAAAATACAATTTCACTAATGCAGTAAATAAATTTATTACCCTTTGGATTCTTTCTAATATGGCCACAATACAATGCTTTTCGTTCTAAAAATGTCATTTTAAATCCGTTAATAAAACTTACCCAATAACATGTATAAACCCTCCTTAAGCAAAATTAAGAAAGACTTCTCTGTCCTTTCTTAAATAAATCTATTAATATATTTCTCTTCATAATTACAAAAATAGCTATAACTGCTATTAAACCATATCTTACAATTAAATACTTATATACCATAACCAGTAAAAATCCTGAAAACAAAAACAATAGTGTTATAAATATAATTTTTTTTGTTTCATATGGCCTAATCCCTCCACAATACTTATCGCAAATTTTATTCATAAGAATGTAATGGCTTATGCCATATATCATATAACAGGCTAACGTTGTATATCCAGCTGCCATATATCCATATATATTTATAAATATATAATTAAGCAGAACGTTAAATACTGCCCCCATAACACTTGTTATCATAATCAAGTTGGTCTTTTCATAATAAAAAGCAAATTCACCAAATAAATCGTAACTGTACAAAAAGTAGACGCTCATTGCTATTGGCGGAACGACCCAAATAGCATCATAATAAGCTTTTGGGGCAAAAATTGATATAACTTCTGGGGCAAGTAGAATCAATATCAGATTTAAGCCAGCAACTATTATTAAAGATATATATGCAATATTTTCAATATCCTTAATTTTCTTCGCCTTGATTTTCTGATATATCCAGGGATTTATAGTCTGCATCAATGCAGAATTAAATATAACCATAATAGATGACACTGAATATGCCAAGCTGTATATTCCAGCTTCATCATCTCCAATCATATTACTAATCATTATTCTGTCAGCACTGTTTAGTACTATTTGAGACAAATAATGCGGTATTAACGGTATATTGAAAAATATCGCATATTTCCAGAACTTTGCATAAAAAAACTTTTTTCCACGCCTCATCTGAATAACATATAATCCACTATATCCTATTAATTCCACTAAAGCCATCCCAAGAATTATCGCTGTTACTTTATCCCGGGCATTAATGCCCAAAAGAATCCCTGCCGTTGCCTGAGCCATTGACACCAGAAGCGTCAGCATAACTAATACTTTATATTTATACAGAACCCTTTGTTCAAACGCCCAGAAATTAAATGCAGCTGTCGCCCAAATCATTACAAGCATAGCTGACATTTGTACTGTAGTCAATCCAAACAACTTGTTCCAAAATGAATGGAATATGATGTAAATCACTGACCATATAATAACTAATGCAGATGTTAATCCCTGCAATGAAGATGCGTATCTTTCTCTTTCCTCTCCGAATTTTACTAATCCCTGAATATAAACCCCTGCTCCAAGATTTAAACTTACAAATATTGTTACTATTCCCATCCAAGATTTGAAAACATTATATTGACCGTACTCTGCCGTAGATAGTAATCTGGTAAAAACAGGAGTAGTCAATATTGTTATTCCCTTTTGCAAAAGAGCACAAACCAAAAACCAAAAGGAAGCCTTCACCTGAACCGGCATATTTTTATATTTGCTTATCAAGCCTGTCATAGCAACTCATTCCTTCACCTTAATACTTTCCCATTGCTTTACAACAAGAAAATCTGCATATCTGGAATCTGACATAAAAAAATTATTAATTTCTTTGTTACCACACAACACTGTAATATCCTCATAAGCCATACCAGCCCCTTTGTTGTTCAAAAAATATGAAAGATAACTGATTTTCTGAGGGTCTAATCCCATATACCTTGCCGCAACACAATCAACTGCAAGCAAATCATCTCCCATAATGATTGTATTTGCGTTTTTGCTTGTCGGACAAAAAGGCCCTTGCCCTTCACCTGCAACAATACCATCAATAACAGACAAATATGTACGCTCCTTTTTCAGCATGGCTTTATATAAATCCACTACCATTCTCCAGATAGTATCATTCCCTGGCCATGCACCCCTATGTTTCACTTTTGCATTCCTTCCGGCTTCCCATGCCTCTTTGCTGGGATACTCATCCCCATGTATTTCCGGATATCCTACCTGCCAATGCACAAGCTGATTCTTATTAGAAATACTCCCAACCAAACCTTTCAGATTAAGAGTTGCCCCTACCTTCTGATGTGTTTTCATCTTCGGGATTGATATATATACATCAGCATCATACAGACTCTTTGCAAATGTATAAAGCTGCGTTTCTCCTGTATGAGACGCTACTGTCTCATCTCTTTCATCAAAAACACCGCGGAATCTCACAGGGTCAAGACCATATAATAAAGATTCCTTACCAAGATTAATTTCCACTGTTCCCGCCGGATCACCGCTTTGGGATACCATTAAATTCTTTTTTCCATAATTCAATAAATTATCACATACAAGCGGACGTAAATCCAATATTGTTACTTTTACATTATAATGATTTTCAAGCCTTTTAATTTGGGTAAAATCCATCAGTTCTGAAAAATCTGCATCTATGGATGGATTATCACCTATAATAATCTCGCCTTCCCCCCCAAGAGCTTCTGCTACATAATCCACAACTCCCTCTATCACATTGGGATGTGTGATTACAGAATACAGCGTGTCTTTATGCGGGCATGATGCTCTCCATCTAGATGCTACCCAATTTGGTTTTATAAATACTTTATTTCCAGGTTTTATATATTGCCCCAGAGGATTGGTTCGAGGCAATCCCATATCTGCAAAACATTCCCCTAATACTTTCCTAATCGTCTCCAGACGATAGTTATCGGCATGTCCAATAGCAACTTTATTCATCTTATCCTCCACACATTGATATATTTATAATCTATACATCAAGCAAATCCAAATATTTTTCTAATGCCCATACCATCCACTTCTGATCTCCTGTCATATTATCAGTACTATGAGGAATAAATTCCTGTCTCTTTGGCCCTTGCCATGCTTCAAGCCATTCATCCATTGGACGCGGCATCGGAATCTTAATCGGCATTGTCTCCTCTGGATACAAAATCTTAAATGCTTCCCTAATTAAATATTTTGTTTCTCCACTGCGAATTCTGGTATAGTCAATGGAACCATCCAGATATGTCATTGAATATGGCCCTACAAATTCAATACCTGCTGCTTCGCATGCGTTATTGTACGTCCCAAGTGCTTCCTGCCGGAAATATTTATTTACAAAATCATGTCCGTCAATATGTCCATCAACTTCAAATTCTTGATAGGGCTCCAGTATTAACTGTGGCTTCTTCAGTACCTTGTATGGCATAATATATGTATAACGTTCAACAAACTCCGAATACAGCCAATGCCTTGACAATAATCCGTCCATCCCACCAAATATAATGTCTGCATTTTCTCCAAAAATAAACTTAACAGCACCAACTTCTTTTGCTTTCTTGGCCGCTAAATATATCTGCCCTTCAATGGAATGAATCGGCGCACCTTTATGCCTCATTAACAATTCACTGGCAGATACAATATCCTCCCAGTAAATATCAACCACTTCATGCTCCAATCCATTCAACTTTGCCCATTTATATGCCTGCGCTGATTCATCTGTCACCTGTTTCCCTGGTACAACACATCGAAAGGTATATGCCCTAGATCCCTTCGGCATAAATTTTGCCAGTATAGCTGAATCAATGCCTCCACTGAGTGCTAATACCGCTCTTCCATCTTTACATGCATTCTTTACACTGCTTTCCAGCACTGCTAAAAGTTCCTCCGCTGTCTGAACAGGAATTCTCGGGAATGTAATATCCACAGTATTGCAACTTCGGTCGTTTTGGAATGACCTGCCTTTATCAAACACATACCGATACATAAGATAAGAACTCATACAATATTCTTTGTCAATTACCATTTTAAAAATTTCCTTCTGCACTCTATAATTGGCCTATCCCTTGCTGATATACTCTATATGATTTATGTAAATCTATAATTGCCCCGTTTCCATGATCAATTCTCTGGTTTTTGGGTGGCAACTGCATGTATTCACCAAACTGCTTTGTTAAATAGTGTCTGCTGATTAAGCGAATATCTGCATACTCCAACGTTTGTATCCATTCCCATATTGGAACAAATATAAAAGAGCGTAAAGTATCCGCTTTTGAATCTTGAACAGATCAACTATACAGTTGATGGGTCTCATGATAATCCATAGTAACTTTCCTGCAATACTTCCACGGTCGCTGAAAGGCCGTTGTCTCTTATTATTCATTCTCAATAACATGACAACTATTGAGGTAAATAATGCTTTTTTTCCTTTGCCTTCTGATATTCCATACAGAGGCATTATATCAACAAATATCCCAGAATAATTCTCCTTATATTCTTTCATATGATTTTCTATAAATGTCGTATTGACATCATGAATCTTTACACATAAAAGCCACCTGTGTTCTGTCGATTCCAGCGTTATTAATGCAAGATTTTCAGGTAACTCCTTTTTCGCGATATTCATAAATTTTTCAAAATCTTTATTCGGCATTGCAATATCTCTATCATCATCCCAGGGAATAAATCCCCTATGTCTCACTGCCCCCAAACAAGTCCCATCTCCAATCCCCATCACGACTAAAAACTATAAAACAAATATAATGCCACTACCAGTACATTTTATGTTTCAATGTATTTCTCATTAATTATATGATGATAATATGTATTGCCACTACTTTCAGACATATCTAATTTATAAGTCAATTTATGTACCGAACTAAGCCTGTGCATCTCCCTCCAATAGTTTTCATCAAATTCATCAAGGAGAACCTTTCCCAGCATTAAGGGAATCTCATTGGGAATCTTAGGTGTCTGGTTCCAGTCATCCGGATATCTTTCTATAGCCATAGTCATTAAAATATATGTTATAAAATAGTCTTTTATTTTGGCTTCCTTTTTTAAATATTCATAATACAATTGTTTTGTAGCCAATAATATACGATTGTTTTTATTTGATTTAATAAACCAACTTTCACCTGTCTTTGTAATATCACCTTTTTCCGTCTGGATAAAAAAAACGAAGTCCTTTCAATATAATTTGGAAGTTTTCCGCTTAATAACACAGTAGCATCGATCCAAATGCCACCATATTTTGTCACTAAGCCAATAATTGACTGATTCTACATTTTTGTACAATTGCAGGTGCATTCTCCATTCCCTGAAACCAGCATATCCAAACATCCTTATTATTTTCTTCATATCTTTCATCAGTGTAATATGTCAATTCTAAATTTTTACAATATTTCTTTCTGACATAATTGCTAACTTTATTACGTACCTCTAAAAACAACAAAACATCATTTGAATATCCAAGTTTTTTAAATAGATAACATACTGATTTATAAAAAGTGTTTCCATAATACCTGGCTCTTTTAATTTGTCCTGTAAAACTTATGATTCTATCCAAATACTTGGCCATTACCTAAAATACCCTCTCTGCCATTTCTAATGCAAATTCAAATTTTAATAATAAAATTGCAAGGACAATGCTCACCATAGGAGAAAAAAGCATATGTCCTGCAAAGAAAGAAGCCCCATATACCAAACTAATTCCTATAATGCATAAAAGCTGCCTGGACTGCATTACCCTTTTAATATACTTTATATAAAAGCCTATTATGATAATTGAAACTACTATACCAAACCTTATAAACAAATCAAATAAATCCATTTCAATTAACACCCGCAATTCATTTTCCGCTGTATTCGAACCTATCCCCCAAAATATCTTTTGTAGAATATTTTCACTATATACTAATTTCCTCGCATTGCTTAACTGTATTTCGCGTCCCGATAATAAAAAATTAATTATTCCGGTGGAACTCACAGAGTATTTCCATATTAGTGTCTCCAAATTGCGTGTAACAAACGCTACATTATTAATTACATACCATCCCCCAAAAAATATAGCAGGTGTAATGAAAGCAAAGTTTAATATCTTTTTATTTATATTTTGTTTTGAATACAACGCAACAACAATAAAAACTAACAGCGAAATATAAACCGACTTTGTTCCAAGATAAAGAACACTTATTATCCCTAATAAAAAATTTAATAAATTAGCTTTACTCTTACTATTTTTATATTTGACGACCTCCACCATCAAAATAATAATCATTACAATACTAATTTCATTTCCGGCATAATAGAAACCTTTATTACCTATTCCACCATCATATGTTGCGTAACCAATATTAAAAAGTTTCGGCACTATCAATGATATTGGAAAAAACCAACTATAAAAATTTATAATTGTATTTATATATACTGTGATATTCCTATCATTAACTGATAATGACCTGACGGCCATCACAATAACTATTGGAGTTAATAACTTAATCAATGCAGAAACGTTATACGCCACTCCACCAGAGTCACTGAATGCAAACACAATAATCTGGAATATAAAGAAAAATAGCATACCAATAATTTGAAATGCCTTTTTAACTGTGGTAATTCTAAGCGATAAAAATATACAAAACATAAAAATAAATGTTTTTATAATTATACTAATGCTTGAACTTATTCCATTTAATAACAGATAACCATTAATATTATCTGCTATAGGACTCATAATAAGCAGCCACATTAAAATTCTGCTATATGTTATTTTCATTCTAACTCACCATTATAATTACCAATAAACTATATGTGTTTTTAATTTATTATTCATTAAACTAACAGTTTTTTATACTGCATTTCAATGTAATTATAATAATTATCTAAATAATCAAACTTCTTCTTTTTCTTTTTTGAATTTATTAATGCCTCCTGTATGTTTTCTACCCCCGTTAAACAGACATTGTACTTTTCCAACCTCTTGGGAAAAATTAAATGCAATCCAAGGCATTTAGCTTCCCATAATACTATTCCCTGCCCTTCATATCTGGATTCAAGACAAAATGCATCCATTTGACCCATAATTGAAAATGGGTTTTTCTGATTTCCCAGAAAAAATACAACATCCGATAAGCCATGCTGCGCTACCCACTTTTTATAGCGGCTATAATCCGGTCCATCTCCTACAATATAGCAACGTAAATCTGTTCTTTTTTTATATACAGCATAAATATCTTTTAATAAAAAATCATAGCCTTTTTGTATACCAATTTTTCCTGTACATACTACATTATATTTTGTGTTGTCCACAAACACCTCTGATTGTTCATGACATTTTTCTAAAATGTGTTTGACATTAACAATATTGGGAATAACTGTTATTTTTGAGTCTTTGCATTTGCTGCACTTTCTAAAGGGTTCTACAACCCCATCTGATACCGCCACAAATTCATCATAAAACTTATATTTTCCTTTAAAAAAGAAATAAAGGATTCTATATTTTCTTTCGTAATGTAACTTTTGCTTTATATCATTGTGAATCCACATAATCTTTTTCGCATTTTTCATATTGATTGTACAATATGCACATTCCTGGCGATAACTGTCAAAATCAAAAACATACTCATATTGCTTGGTTATATCAGAATAAAATATCATATGTCTTATAATGCTAAAGGGAATAAAGCGAAACCAATATGGAAAAGGATTCAGATAATATAAATGAATATCTTTTCTTAAGTTATTAATATCATAAAAGATATCTCTCGAAAACAAATATACATCCACTTCATAATCCTTTAATACAGGACTTTCCAAAAGATTAATTAGGGAACGTTGTATTCCGCCAACTTTTAAATCAGCTTGAAATATAGCAATTTTCTTCATTGTACTCTTCCTCTACATAATCCATTGGTATACTTAAAAATTTTTCACATTTGTATCGCCGGGGGAATTAGATAATCATTATCTGTGCCATTACAATAACAGCAAGCCTGCATAGGATGCCGATAAACTAAATATTTAGCCAATTTTATCCGATATTTACTTCTTGTATCTCTCAAATTAAAATAATCGGTATATTCTCTTGTAAATCCTTGAATTACATAGCTGTTTGTTGACCTACTGCAATAAGACAACTCGCCACGTTCTAATGTTAAGCAGTCCTTAAAAACACATGAATGATATCTTTTTCTAACTATTCTCTTATCATCCTCATACTTTACATTTTTATTCCCACAATCAAACCATAAAGACTGATTACTCCCAAAAGAATATATATATGACCGAATACCCCCCTCACTAAGCCTTCCCAACAAATCAGAACATGATTTTTCCGATATTCCATAATCACTTATTCGAACTAACACATCATTTTTCTTTAGGCATTCTAAAACCTTCTCCTGAGGAATGATACTGCCATTTGTTGCAATAGAAATTTCATGCACTTTAGATTTATTTTCCTGTAAAAAATTTAATAACTCTATCAAATCGCTATATAAAAATGGTTCCCCTCCTTGAATCTGAACTAAATTTATGTACTTAATATTCTCAAACAATTTTGCCAAATCGCTCTTTATATCATTAACATCATATCTTCTAAAACTATCCGGACTGATAGGCGCAAAATTAGCACAATCACGACACTTGAAATTGCATGCCTGTCCTACGGAAACAACAAGAAAACTAAGCTGTACTCTACCAATATAAACAGAAAACCCTTTATTTATATTAGATAACATCTTTACGATATTAGATGGCAATAGTGTTTTCATAACCTTTTTTACAAACATAAGTTTAATTTAATCCTCCATATGAAAAATAAACTTTTAGTCCCTAGACTATAATATGATTCTTTTTTATTGCTGTTTCCGGTGTATCACGTACCTGAATCAATGCCTGATTAATTAAGGTAGATGAAACTCCCTTTGTATATGGAAAATAAACAATTTTTATACCTTCCACTTTAAATTCTTCTTCATACTTTTCCCATTTCTCTGTTCCATACCAATCATCACCAACAAACAAAATAGATGCACCAACTTTTTTACACATACTCAGCTTATTCATATCACTCTGCGGAACAACAGCATCAACATACTTAATGCTTCTTATAATTTCCAATCGATCCTCAAAAGGAATCATTGCATGCTTTCCTTTATAAGTAACCAAGTCGTCCGTAGTAACACCTACTATTAATTTATCACACATTCCTTTTGCATTTTTTAATAAATTTAGGTGTCCAATATGAAACAAATCATAAACACCTGCTGTATAACCAATCACCATTTAAGAATGCCTCCTTAATATAATCTCTTAAAAGATTTATTCAGGCCAATCATCTTTGTCTTATGCCTCGGAATCCTCTTTTCTTTCAATGCCAGTATCGCTTTACATATTTGCTGATTTATCTTAATTTCTATTGGGCGGGGAAACGAGGGTGACTTCCACAAATATTTAAAAAATTTGAACGAGAATAATATACGTTTCATCCTTACCAATGTCATCTCTTGAAAAAGCCTGTAAAATCCCTCTAACCCAATCTCAGAAACCCATTTTGGTGCCCGTTTAATATTTCCAGACAAAAATTCAAATGTCCCACCGCATCCAATTACATATTTAATACCTAACTGTTTGAAAATATCTTTATGGTCATCAATGAAATACTCCTGCTTTGGGGCTCCAAGGCCAACAAAAAGAATATCTGGGCAAAATTCTCGAATATTTTTTATGCTTACCTCACAAAAAACGCTGGAAAACGGATATTCATCATATTGGGGTGAATATCCTTGAACACTTACTCCGTATTTATTCCTAATAATATCTACGGATTTCTTGTTTGAAGATTCCTTTCCTCCTAGCAAAAAAATACTCATATCTCTCTGTTGGGCATAATCAATAAAATCATATATTATTTCACTTCCTTTAATTGCTTCTGCCTTTTTATATTCTCTTGTCATTCTTGCAAACTTTAATGGCACTTCTCCATCAAACGTTGCATAATTATTATTTACTATTTTCATGAAACGTTCATTTGTATTTGCCAAAACAATAAATTGTGCATTTACTGTCACTATATGCTTGAGTTCGTTTTCTTCTCTTTCAAATAATTTTGATTTCTGAATTAATTTAAAATCAATATTGCAAAACATTCTCCCCCATTACCCATCCCACTTCCCAATCCTCTTACTCTTCTCCTCCTCAAACCCTTCCGTACTCTCCGCCGTAAACAGTGTCTTCACTGTCAGCATAATCATCTTAAGATCCAGCAAAAAACTCTGGTTCTCAATATACATCAGATCCAATTTCAATTTATCATATGCGCTGGTATTATATTTCCCAAAGATCTGCGCATATCCTGTCAGCCCGCCCTTCACCCGCATACGGTATGCGAATTCCGGCACTTCCTCACAATACTTCTGCACATGCTCCACCCGCTCAGGCCGGGGGCCTACCACAGACATATCTCCTTTCAGGATATTAAAGATCTGCGGCAATTCGTCAATACGGAACCTTCTGATAATCCCTCCCACCCTGGTGATCCTGGGATCCCGGTCCGTACAGGGAATGACCTCCCCCTTTTTTTCCGCATCTGTTACCATACTGCGAAACTTGATGATCTCAAAGACCCTGCCATTTACTGTACATCTCTTCTGTTTGAAGAAAACCGGCCCATGATCCTCCAGTTTGATCGCGGCCGCAGTGGCCATCATTGGGACAGCAGCCACAAGTAATGCCGTGATGGATACTGCCAGGTCAAGAAGCCGCTTTGTCCTGTACTGCCTTGCCCCCAGATAGTTATACTCATACTTAAACAGCGGGGTATCGATCAATGTCCTCTCTTCAAATCCCTGAAGAATAATATCCGAGATCTTTGGAGTGATATAGAGGTTCTTCTGGTGCTCTATGCAGTACTCCATAGTGCCGGTTCTGCCTCCCCCTGTTATTTCATACAGGATGACCGTATCATATAGGTCTATTTTGTTATGGAGCTCTTCTGCCGTGCACTGCCCCAGGCGTACACACTCTTTCACCTGGAAGAGATGCTCATATTTCCTCTTAAGTTTCCAGACAAACTCCTCATAGTCCTCCCTGCCATAAATGACCAGCGTGCTGTTTGCTTCTATGTATCTGACAAAATACTGCTTTGCATAAATAACCCATACGACCATTCCCGCCAGCTGTATTCCCGATGTAAGCAGCCCCGGCAGGATATCCACATAGCGGTGGCTTGCCAGGCAGCATTCCACATACAATACTGTATCCGCCAGACCAATTGCCAGAAACTGTGAGAAGATGATCTCGCTGATCTTGTAAGTGGCAATCTTATAGGCACGGTACAGCTTCGCAAAATAATTGTAGATGATGTAATAAATAAAAATACTGACGATACCGCCTGCCATGCGGTTTACCCCAAATACAAACTTGTTGTAATAGCAGAGCCAGACAAGCGAAAACAGAAAGACAATATACAGGTTTACGATTTTTTTGGATTTGGAAACTAATTTATCTTTTTCCTCTAAAAGGTTCACTTTCACATCTCCGCCAAAAAACTGTCAGGAAATCAATATTTCCTGACAGTCCCTAATCTACAGGTTCATAAAAAATATCAGTGACCATCTCATGGAACCTGGCCTGGTCAACATAAAATTCATCGTTGATGCTTTCTCCTGGGATCACGGCAATCTGCCCGGCATCAAAGTGATATCCCCCTGCAGTGGCCGCCAGATAAGCCACTTCATCTGCTGTTATATTTGTAACCGCATTGCCGGAGATCTGGTTATATATTCTGATGGGAATCGTAAAGTCTTCCCTGACCAGGTTTTTCCCCTGGAGGATCAGCTCTGCAAGGACCATGCTTTGCTTTTCCAGCCTTTCTTCAGCGGATATTCCTGCGCTGCTTAAACCTTTGATATTCCCCAGTTCAATTCCCTCTATCAGCGCCATCACTTTGGGGATGTCCTCTATATCCACCGCCAGATAACCGCTGATATGGATCCCATAAAAAAGGTTTTTCACCGCTTTTACCTGATATTCGCAGCTTTCTTTTTTATTGCCTCCCACCCCATACTGAATACCGACCTGCGCTGTTATGGCACCATTATAAACTCCCTGCCCATCATAAATATCTACCGCCGTCATGGTATTACAATTGATAGGGATCAACTTCATGGCTTCCTCATGGGGATCCAGGACAAAGAGAAACATGGTATCCGCTTTTTCTTCCTGGTGGATTCCCATAAGCAAAAAGGTAAGGATATCCTCGTTGTAACGATAGCTGCCATCTTCCGGCCGGGCCAATTCTTCCTGCTGGAATACCCTTTCACCTGACATGGCGGAGACCGCCTGCACGGCATTTTCCCTCTCCACCATATAGCTTGCTGTCTGCTCCTTCAGGTTATATTTCCCGGATATGCCAAGGACGCCAAACCCGCCTGCCACAAAGGCAGCCACGCACAAAAGCCATCCCGATATGACCATCAGCTTCCGCATTCTCTGCACTTTTTTATGTTGCTTTCTGTTACCCTCTTTTTCCCTATACTTCATATCTTTTTTACGATTTCAAGTCCGGCTTCCATCTCTATTGTCCTCCCGAACATCTTGATCTCCAGCCATACTTTCCGTTTATGGCGGTCTATTTTGCGGATGCAGCCTTCCATCCCTTCAAGGGGTCCTTCTGTTATTGTAACAACACCATTTTCTATGATTCCTTGAGACAACGCTAACGTTTTTTCACTGGCGCCCATCTTTTTCAGCAGCGCCACTTCCTCTTCCGTCAGTGGTACGATTTCTTCTCCTGTACCAAGGAGCTTTGTCATCCCTGGTATTTTCCGGAGGCCTGTATATAACTGTGTCAGTTGGCCACTGACCATGAACACATAGCCTGGAAACAAAAGCCTTTTGTCTATATGCCATGTTCCCTGGTATTTTTTCTTTTCTTCATAATAGGGAACGAAACACTGCTCCAGTATGTTTTCGCCAACAGCCTTGAGGCACTGATATTTGATCTTCTCCTCTGTCCCGGTCCGTACCTGTGCCACATACCACATGGCTGTCTCCTCCTGTGAATTACCATAGCTTCGCCATTCCGCCATGTTTCATGCGGATCTTTTTTCCCATCTATGACCTCTTCCTTCCCGGACGCGGCAATGCGACGATCCGGAGCTGTAAGATTATTATTTCTTCAGGCTTTTTTCCGCCCTCTCATCATCTCATCCTTCAGCCCTGCCATTCCCCATAAGAGAAATACCAGCACGGCTGCCACTGCGCCAAAAATCACCATTTTCTTCGCAAGTTCCCCAATACTTCCCATGGCAGAATATTGGGCGGGTATGGATACCCGATAAGCATCGGCGTAAAGGTCTGCTTCAAAATACTCTTCTGTGGTCCGCTGTACAAGCTTCCCCCAGCTCTCTACTGTGGAAATCAGCCCATCCAGAAGCGCGTCCGCATAAGCATAGTCTTCATCCGTCATAGTCTGCTCTGAGGCATTCAGCGCATTTACCATGTCATAAGCCTCATTGAGGGATGTGTTCAGCTCACTGATCTGCTTATTCAGATCCAGTTTCTGCTGCAGAAGTTCATTATAATAAATGTCCTTCTGTGTTGTTTCCGTTACGGATTCCTGGTTGCTCATTACGATCACAGGATCCTTTTCATACGCTTCGATGGTCATCTCCACATGGGAGCGCTGTGTCCGTAACTCCTGGATCTCCAGGTTATACTGCTTGATCTGATAGTTGTAATAATCGATCTGCACGCCGGCATCCTTTGTCAGGTTGTTGGCCTGTACAAAAGAAATAAAGTTATTAAGATCCAGGCGCCTTACCGCGGCAATGGAGCTTGCCAGGTCACCGAAAGAAAGTCCGGTGGAATTCGCCCTGAAATCCGGTGCTTCCTTCGCTTTCGCCTCCACATAATCTTCTATCACGTCGATCTCGTTCCCTATCATGTCAGACGCCTGCATATAGTCGTAGGTCCTTACATCCAAGACTTCTGCTGCAAATCCAAGGGTTTCCATGCCCGCATAGGAATCCATGAAATAGTTCTTGTAGGACAAAAGAATGGCATCCAAAAGTTCCCTTGTCTCATCGCCGTTCATCCCCTTACAGCGGTGCAATGTTATTGTATACTGGGAAGGAAAATAATTGAGGTCCTCTATTGTTGCGTAATATTCAGCCGCATCTTCCGCCACTGTGTTAATAACGGCGATCTGCTGCTTCACCGAATCCGGTATGACCCCCTGTATTTTAAGGTTAGAACGGATTTCTTCTATATTAATATCATTCCATCCCAATTCCTCCAGGGCATCGTTGATCACCACCGTGGATTTCATCTTTGTCACATCAAAGAGCCCGCCGTTTGGGTCTTTCCCTTCATCAATCCCGTCAAAACTGAAATTGACTACCGCTGTGGCATAGCTCTTTCCTCCCAATATCCCCTGCAGCCCCTGGCTCACTGCTGCCGCAATCCAGCTGACACATACTGCGATTACCAGGACATAGGCAAAAAACCGCCATTTCTGCTTCATGTACCCCGCTATGTTCAAAAGGTCAATCTCAACCTCCGCTTCTTCGTTATTTTTTTCCACCTGTAAAATAACGGTCCTGGATCTCTTTCCGTCTGCTGCTTCCGGCCTTTGCCCCTCCCCGTCTGGAATACCTGGGGCTTCTTTCCCATCTTTTGGGACTGCCGGCATATCCCTGCCCTGCTCTCCCTCTGTCAATATCTCTTCAACATCTCTGTTTTCATACTTTTGTGCCTGCATTTCGTTATCCATCCCTGCTTTCTGATCTCCATATATTGACTCTTTTCTATATGTCTTTACTTTTTTCTTTTGGCGCTTTCCCACTTTCTTTCCTACCCTGGACTGCTTTCTTTGTTCTTCTTTTCTGGCTGTGCCTTTTCTTTTCTGGCTTTCTGTGGTTCCTGCCCCTGCCTGGGACCATGATTTCCCCGTTGTCGGTATTGCCTGCAAGCAGCCTCAATCTTGTAAGGCATACCTGTATTGCAGCAGCACAGGCAAGCACTACTGCGATGCCTGCCAGCAGGGCTTTGTCTAATCCCTTCCCTGCCCTTTCCGGATTTTGGAAATTTATGCCTGGGTCTAAAGACGTTTCTCTTTCTTTGATTTTTCCGGAAGAAGACAGCACATATTTTTTGGCCTGGTTATTCTGTATGCCCAGGGCTTCCGGGGAATCATTTTCTTCTAACGCATCTTCGCTGCCTTCTGGTACTTCCCCCTCTTCTCCCCCATCCTCTTCCTGGCCACTATCACTGTTTTCGCTGTCGTCGCCTTCCGGTGCCTCTCCTGCCCCTTGGCCCTCATCCTCCGCCTCATTTCCGGCAGGTGTACTTTCACTTCCTTCCAAAGGATCCTCCTGTCCTTCCGGGGAGGGTTCTTCCGCTATTGCTTCCATCTCCCTGTCCCCTTTGATATAGCCCTCCACGCCTGTGGCAGTGGTGATTTGATACCAGGTGCTTCCATCCTCCGCCGTGATATCACCTATGTATTCAAAAGTACTTCCCTCTACCAGATTCCCTACCGGGCCGCTATCTTCGGATGCCTCCCCATAAACTGTGGCATCGGATGAGGTCAATGTAACAGGTGCCGCCTGCACGTACAGCGTGAAACCCCCAGCCCAGGCATACACAGCCGCTGCGCACACCATACCTGCCATGCCCACTGTATACCCCAAACCTGTTCTTTTTGATTTTCTTTCAGCCTTATGTACCATCATTTTTATTATCCATCCCATAATAACGCTGCCATAGATACAACGTCCTTATTCTTCCAGTTTTACCTCTTTATAAAATACCCTGACCACAATTTCTTTCAGCTTTTCCTCATTCAGGTAGAGGTCATCGTAAAAGTCGCCGGTTTCTTTCCCGTCCCTTATGATGGGTACCGCCTTATCCTCCCCCTGAAGGAGATAGATATCTTCCCCACCGAATCTATAGCCTGCCGCCTGGCCCGCCAGATATACCAGCTCGTCGATCCCTATATTGGTATTGATATATCCGGCTACTGCATCATACATCTCTTTGACCAGCAGCGGATTTCTCTTGATTTCTCCCTTCATCTTATCAGCCAGCGCTGTAAGGTACTGTTTCTGCCTCTCCAGGCGCATGGTGGGGCTTCCGATGACGCTTACATCCCTTCCCCTTACATAGGCAAGGGCATATTTTCCTTCCAGGTGCAGCGCCTCCCCCTCCTGGTAGCTGCCAAAGGGCGTATCAAGGGTTTCCAGCGCCACCACGTCCACCCCTCCTGCCATGTCGTTTACCCTGCCAACTGCATCATATCCCACGGCAACTGCCCCATGGATGGGCAGGTTGTAGAGCAGCTCGCTGACTGCCTCCGATGCCTTTTCCAGTCCATGCGCCGCGCCTCCCGCATAGGGATACTGGAGGCAGATCTGGTCAAATATTGTCCTGGATATATGGTCCTGGCTGTCATAAATATCAACATCCACCATAGAATTTCTGGGAACCCCTATGATGCTGATACTCTTGTCAGAGGGTGCTATGGATACCACAAAGATCGCATCCGTCTGGCCGGACCGCCAGTTTTCATAATCTGCTTCCCTGCCTATCTTCCCTGCTTTGTCCACCCCCAGGGCCAGAAGGTTGATCCGGCTGCTGTCATAGGAATATACCTTCCCGTCGATGGTCACCCAGTCGTCCTGCCACTGGATCGTGGACAGCCCGGCTTTGGCCCGGAGCTCTTCTGCGGCTTCTGCGTCCGTTAAAAGTTCTGCGCTGGGCGCTCCTTCCTCCGCCATGCCCTGCACCTTTGCCCTGCCGGAAAGATATAGCAAAACCATTGCGGCTGCCGTTCCTGCCGCCGCCACAAAAAGCAGCGCAAATACCGCTGCCAGCGTCTTTTTAACACCAGATCTCCGACGCCTCTTCCTTCCGGTTCCCTTCCCGGTTTTTCCAGCCGTTTTCTTTCCTGTTTTCCCCATTGGTCCTGCCTGAAATCCCCTTATTTTCATTCCAAAACTAAAAATCCGTTTCCGGCTTAAGCACAGGAAGAAATGCATACCCTCATAAGGTATTTCTTCCCATGCTTAAACCGGGGAGTCTGGGGAACTCCCCACGTTTTAAATCACTTTATCTGCACGCCGGTTTTTATTTAGGCACAATAACAGATACTGTAATTGTTTTCGGTGTCCCTTTGAAAGCGCCCATTACCTGAAGGGTCACAGGGTCTACGGTGCCTTCTACAGTCTCAATGGTTCCGTCTGCATTTACGCTAATCAGGATTACAAACGCATACTTGGTAACGCCCTTTACAGTTCCTACGGAAGCAACCTGCCTGCCGTCTGCGCCGGGAGCCAGAGCAGTCACCTTGTAACCGCCTGCATTTACCATACGGATATTTCCGCCTAATGCATTGATGGTTGCTTTAAAAACTTCACTTGCAGGAGTTGTCAATATCGCTGATACAGCCTCGCCAGGATTCTGCCCGCCGGTTGCAGCAGCTGCGCTTGCCGCCGCTACCACTGTAGCATTGGTCTGCTCAGTATACTGTGTCAGGTTTACTGTAGAAACACTGCCATCTGCATTCTTGATTGCCACAGATATATTATTGGTGTTTTCTGTTCCCCTGGTTGCCGGGCTGTCCGCCTTGGGCGCTGTGCTGCTGGGCGCGTGAGTACTGGGTGCGCTCTCTGTGCTGGAGCTTCCTGATGTAGATCCGGAATACTCGTTATTGGATGAGCTTTCCTCTGTGCTGGAGCTTCCTGCCGTAGAGCTGGAAGCTGCGAAAGCAGTCTGGCACATCATGGTGCACATTGTCACACTCAGGACAAGTGCTAAAAATCTTTTCTTCACTTTTGTTACCTCCTTTTTAATCCACTCAAAACTTGCAAATTTTGATTTATCAAAACAGGCCCCCAAAACCTGTTTCAACCCGAATAAACCTTTTAATTTTCTGCATAATTATTATGTACGGAAAAGCTTCCGGCCTGTAAGAACTATCATGCACACAGTAAGAAAAGGCTCTGACAGCTGGTAAACCTGAGTGAGCCTGTACCTGCTTCTTTATAGGGAACGAAGCACTTTCCGGCTGCCAGCCTGGTTCCCAGGATACCTGGTATAAGGCCAGCCAGCAGTTCCAACCGGATATTTTTTATGGCTACGGATACTTTACCGGAGCCGCTAAAATTGTTATTGCCTGATAAAAGCTACAAAACATCCATCAGGTTCCAGAAAATTTCAAAGGTTGTATACCGGTGTAGTAAACTATAAGTATGTTTACCGTTTACTATCCCCCCGGAACTCATAAACCTTGTATGTAAATAACTGTAATCATTGCTTACAGTGCGTTTGCACACAACAAAGCCAGAACTAAAATGCTATACATCCCCAGCCTTTTCGTAAAATAACCTATTTTGCGAAAACATTCACTTTGATTATAGGACAGGTAAAATATAGAAAAATGCTTTTTTTACTAGCTTTGCTAGCCACTTAAATATAAAGTAGCACATTTGGGGTAAAAATACAACTGTTTTTTTCCATATTTTGTTACCGGGTATATTTCGGTAAATACCAAATCCTGTATTTCAGCAAAAAATCGGAAGAGCCGTGCATGGGGTAAATTTTATAACCGTCAATGGAACCGTCGGATTACAAAAAGTCTGTACATTAAGGAAGGAGAGCGAAAATGCCCAAAAGAGGTGAAAATATCTATAAGAGGAAAGATGGAAGATGGGAGGGGCGGGTCAGCTATCCGGCATCTTCCCTGAAAACCCGGAAGTATCGTTCTGTTTATGGGAAAACCTACAAGGAGGTAAGGGAGAAGTTAGAAGAGGCCAGAAAGGAAGTTTCCCACCGCCAGGAACGGTGCATGATACCTGTGGAAGAGGCGGCAAACATCTGGCTTTCGGACAAAAAGGATAGCTGGAAGGAAGGCACTTACGGAATTTACCGTCAGATAACAGAGAAGTATATTCTTCCTTATTTCAAAGGGGTATTCCTTTGCCAGGTGGACAGCAGGTTTTTGGAGGGGTTTTTGGCTTTTGTAAAAGAACAGAAAAAGGATCTGTCAAATACCTATCTGGCTTATATATGCGGTGTGGTACAGAGAATAGTTTCCCATACAGGGAAAAAGAACGGCCTTTGCCTGCCGGTTCCCGCCAACCCTGTCCCCAGGGAGCGCAGAAGGAAAGTTATGTTCCCGGAAGAGCCTGCGCTGGCAAAGCTGGAGGGATATCTCCTGAAAAATGTGCAGGATAATACCAGCCTGGGAATATTAACGGCACTCCACACAGGATTGCGGATTGGAGAACTATGCGCCCTTACCTGGAGGGATATTGACCTAACAGCAGGGGTGATCCATGTGAGGGGCAGCCTTCAGCGGATAAAAGAGGATGACGGCCAAAAAAATAAGACAAAGCTGCTTTTATCAACACCCAAGACTGCGGATTCTGTGCGGGATATCCCGATTCCCCCCACACTTTCCCATATTTTGAAAATCCATGAAAAGGAACCATCCTTTCCGCTCCTGGCGGGCGTAAGGGGAAAATGGATGGAGCCCCGTACCCTTCAATATCGTTTCCAAAAGGTATTGAAGGATTGCGGCATTGATTATTTTAATTTCCATATGCTGCGGCACGCTTTTGCCACCAGATGCATGGAACTGGGCTTTGACATTAAGAGCCTCAGCGAAATCATTGGGCACAGCGATATCAAAGTAACCTTGAACCTATATGTGCACTCATCCCTGCAGCAGAAAAAACAATTGATGGGAAAGCTGTGCCCCTATTCAGGAAACGCATCTCCCTTGGCAGTCTGAACGTTGGACTGGGAGTTTGGGCAAAAGAAAAATAAAACTATGGCCGTCAAAAAAATGGTCATTTGGGGGCGGCATAGGAGGTGTTATCAGGCATATAAGCTGTATTTCAAGCACTTGGGCGGGGAGGGGGATAAATGTTTTCGCAAAATAGGTTATTTTACGAAAATACCATCAAACTCCATTTCCGCCAAGTGACGGTTATTCCAATCTTGCTGTACAATAAAAAAGTAGAATTCTTCTCTCCCATATGAGCTGGTTTAGGTTGGCCCGGGAATCAAAAAACGCCGAGAATCCGTATAAACACTGTGTTTTTTCACATTCTCAACGTTCTTTTATTCCTTGTTTTTGTGATGCTTTTTTGTGGTCGGTGCCCAAATCCTGCGCGGGGATATGAAGAGATATAAAATTTTCTTTGCCCTGCCCTTTGCTTTTTGGGCTTGGCTCATTTTGCCGGGAATGGCATGCCCTACAGACCCACATGCCAAACTATATATTTATCACATTTCTTTCCTTCCCATAAAAATATCCGCAGGACAGGCTGGCCCCATCCCTGCGGATAACTCTGCATCGCTATTTAATAATATTCCTAAAAATGGTGACAAATTGGCTTTTGGGTTCAAAGACATACCTGCTTATCAACCTGCATAAGCTTTACTTCCTCCAATGAAAGGCCACACAATGCAGAATCCGGATAATTCCTGAAGAATATATTTCCCATAAACAGCACGCTCACTGCCAGTCTGCTCTCATACCCTGCCAGATAAAAAAAGCTCTTGAAATCGGATTGTAGATATGCTATATTAGACGTAGAAAAGGGGAAAGCCATAGAAGCAGCTCTACCCCTCAACTGTGATTTTTTTACCTCTACACTTTACGTTGTAGAAGCAAGCCGTCACTATTGGTGGTAGTGGCGGCTATTTCTTTTTTCCCTTGTAAATCTGATAAATCAAATTAGCAAGGGCAACAATGAGTATACCTATCTGAATCAAATGCTGATATGTAACATACATTGAATCACCCTCCTTTCTTTCGTCTGGAGGGCTACTTTGTACCCTCCGAAAAAGAAGAGGGGTAAAGCCGCCTGGCTCTGCAGACTAAACACGGGTATTGAATAAAAATCATGAGCCCCGGAAAAGAAAAACCGGAGGCCGCCCCAATAAGTGCTGGCCCTCCGGCTTCTTCTTGCGCATTAGCTCACATAATTATCAAAATAACCCTGAATCAGAATTACCGGCGTCCCCTTATCACCGGAGCCGCTGGTCAGGTCACACAAAGATCCAATCAGATCCGTCAGACGCCTGGGGGTGGTTCCCTGGGAAGACATATCTCCCACCAGGTTTTCCTTCTTTTCCCTGATGCGGTTGGAAACCGCTTCCTTCAGCGCCTCCCCAGACAAATCCTTAAAGTCGTTATCCGCCAGGTATTTCAGCTTCACTTCGTTGGGCGTGCCCTCCAGCCCCGGCGTGCTGGCAGGGGATACGCAAGGGTCTGCAAGCTCCCAGATTTTTCCCACTGGGTCCTTAAATGCGCCGTCCCCATACACCATCACTTCCACATGCTTTCCTGTCCTATCCAGGATCTCCTTCTGGATATTCATTACCAAATCCGTACACTCCCTGGGGAAGAGCTTGATGGTGTTTTCAGTAGATTTATTGGATCCAAGCAGCCCATACTTCTCATTGCAGCCGCTCCCCTTTACCGGGCTGGTCAAAATGCCGTCCATTCCCACGACCACCCGTGCGCCCGCTGCTTCCAAAAGCCTTTTCGTCCGCGCCCTTGTATGAATATCACAATTTAACACATTTTCCGTATAAGCCAGGATGCTGCGGCAGTCATTGGCAAAGATGATTTCCACCTCCGCCCCGGCTTCCTTAATCAATTCTCCATAATAAGCCACATAGTCCACGCCTGTAAAGGGATGCTTATTCTCCCCAAAAAGCTCCCGGTATCTTTCTAACGTAAGTACGTCACTGTAGGGATTGATCCCTGCCTGGTCTAACTGGTCCAGGGATACCAGTTCATTCCCCACCTCATCGCTGGGATAGCTGAGCATCAGCACCACCTTTTTCGCACCCATGGCAATGCCCCTGAGGCAGATCGCAAAACGGTTTCTGGACAAAATGGGAAAAATAACACCAATGGTTTCCCCGCCCAGCTTTGCCCTCACATCTTCCGCAATGGCTTCTACTGATGCATAATTGCCCTGGGCCCTGGCCACAACAGACTCTGTCACCGCAATCACATCTCTGTCCCGGATGGCAAAGCCCTCGCTTAGCGCCGCCTCCAATACACTGTCTGTTACGATTTTTACCAGATTATCGCCTTCCCTGATAATAGGGCAGCGGATCCCTCTTGATACGGTTCCTACTTTTCTTTCCATTTTCTCTTCTCCCTTGATCGTATTTCCGGCAACTGCCAACATTCCGGCAGGCAGGCGCCTGCAATCTCTCACTATGCCCCTGGCCCCACCTTTTCTATTATAATATAAAAAACGCAAAAACAAAAGCACTATCGCATCATTCATCCTGAAATACTATAACTATCAGCCAGGGCTTTGCACTCTGCCGCAAAATCTTTGGGTACGCATAAATCACCCGCCCTCCCATTTCTCCTCTCCCCAGAGAACATACAGCCAGCCAATTTCTGTCTCATTATGCACCGCAACCCGCCAAACCGTTCCCTTTTCGTAGGCCTCGGATTCTTTTCCCCCTTCCTCCCTGTTGCGGACAGCCAGGATTGCATACCTTTTTTCCCCTTCCTTCTCCTCCAACTCATAAGCGTATCTGGAATAGCGGCTGGTTTCCGAATTGGGTTCCCCAAAACGCTCCCGGAAATGGGAAAAGCTGGCATCCTCCTCCAAAAAATCTACAATTTCCTTCTCCGTAAGGTGCCTGTCAACAGGAACAAATACCTCCGGGTAACCGGCAATCCTCCTGGTATCATAGTCCCCCGGTGCATCTTCCACAACATAGACCCCTGGCTCTGAGGGAAACTGGAACCCTTCGCTGCAGATTGCTTTTTCCGATACCAGGCTCACCTTCCAGATACCAACCGCATCCGGCTCCTTGTCATTTCTGGCTGCAAGATAGATATCGCAGTAGTAGGTGATGCCCCCACAGGCCACCGCAAAAGTCTGGCCATAATACCTGGACTTGACACCATGGTCGCTGCTGCCGGTACTATAAGCCTCAAAAGCGTCCCTCTCACAGTTCTGAGTGGGACCCGGATAAAAGGCAAAAAGACGTTCTATTTCCTCTTCAAAATCCATCGCCATCTCTTCCAGCGCATACGGGGCAAACAGCTCCCTTACTGCCTCCTTATCTCTTTCATCAACCGCCTGGAAGAAAGCGTCCACTGTCTCATTAAACGCCCTTTGCCCTGGTGTCAAAAAGACATACCCCCTGCTGTTGGGACGGGCATAGCAGCCCGCTGCCATCAACGCCAGCAAAACTGCCATGGCAAACGCAATTATTTTTTTAAACATTTTTTACCTGATCCTTTCCACAAAACCTGCAAACCGTTCCCTCTCCCCCAACCATTTCCCAATAGCACGCCCTTTTTACCTGTATCCAGTATACTGCCCCAACCGGCAGGTTTTCAGACCCCCGGCGCCAAATGGCGCGGAAGGTTTAATCCAAAAATCCCAGATATTCGTCAAAAATATTAAAAAGCATATCCCCCGAACACACAGGGATCTGTGCGGTCGTCCCTCTTAAATCCACGTACCGATACAAATCTTCCGCCCTTGTGAGCACAAGCGCAGGTATCACATCATAGCCCGGCCCAAATAAGACCTCCAGGTATTCCCCATACTTGGCAGCCTGTAAAACCTCTTCTTCCTCTATTTTATCTTTCATTTTGAATTCCAGGGAAAATACATACCTTTGGGTTATCACTAGCACATCCCCATAAATTCTGATCCAGCGTGCCTTTTTGATGCGCAGTTCAAACGCAATCTCCCATTCCCCAAACGCCACATCCCCCAAATCCCGGAACAAAGCCCTCATTGTCCGTGCGGTATCCGTAAAGGAGTGGAACAACCCCCTGGCATCGTTCAGGTTCCGCCCAATCTTTCTGCACCCTGCCTTCAAAAGTTCCAGCCACTCTTCCTCCCCCAATGCCAGGAATTCCGGCACCAGGGAATAAAAACCGCAGAATTCCTCCAACCCCCTGTGAGGCCTTGCCTGGCGGATATACCCATGCCAGTTGTACGCCCCATCCTGATAACATAGCTCACGCATAAAGGGGGAGGAATAAAGGTAGTGGTTTACAGCCTTTCTGTCCCTGTTTAATTTTGAAGCAATTTCCTTTGCTTTTATACCATCATTGCTACAGATTAGGGCATAAATATCCCTTTCTATCAAATCCATCCAATATTCCCTCTTGGCTAAATTTATGCACGCTCACGGACTTTGCAGCAAAGTGCAAATTTCTGGGCTGAATAGTTAACGCCAAAATATACATTGTACCTGCCAACCAAAACAGGCTTTGGGAATATCCCCCAAAGCCTGTTTTGATGTTCACCTGAACACTGTTTCAGAAGCGGTATTCGCCGGATTGGTAAAGGAACGTCCGTATCTGGCAGTCGCGCCCATATGTGGTTGTATGGCAATCCATAGAAGAATTCCTGGTTTCTTCTTTTGCGCTTTCCAATATCTTTGCAAAAGAGCCATTGGAATTTTTCCCGCCAGCCTCAAATTGGGCTGCATTATAATGTTCACGTTTTACTTTGCCAACACCAGGAACAGCCGCTACTGACTGCACCATAAAAATACTCGAAAATCCGTTTGCTGCGACAATCCCTCCTTGGAAACGTATTTCAATAGCGTCTAGTACTTTCTTACTATATATTTCGTACCAAAGAGGCAAAAAGTTTAGACTATTTTCAAATTTTAATCAAATTTTTTATTAATTTTATAGACGGAAATCGTCTTATAACTTCTCACAGGTCTTTATAGGAAGCGGCAGGAATCCTTGATTTTCAAGGCTTTTGCCGCTTCTGCTTATAACCGCGCCGTATCTCTTTACAAGCTCGCTTTTGGAGCAAGGGCGGCAAAATAGCGTATATCGTCCGTTCAAGGGAGCGCGACGAGAAAGGACGCTTGCGGGGCAGGGAAACCATGAGCGACAAAATCAAGCGTATGCTGAAAAATGAG
>CAJTVD010000049.1 GCA_910579495.1 uncultured Lachnospiraceae bacterium | reverse complement strand
TCAGGCTACAGGCAGTCAAGGGACAAATGAAAATAACTTTAATACCTATAATAATTCTGAACAGCCAGCAACTGAAAGCAATACGATAGTCTGGATTGATGATACTGCAAAAAGATATCACAGGAAAAATGGCTGTGGAATGGATAATGCATATATGGTAACTTTAGAAGTAGCTCTAGCAAAAGGGAAAACACCTTGTGGTAATTGTTATAAATAATCGGAGTGATATCGCAAAAGTGGGAACTTACATATGAAAAGTTCAAAGGCCGCACCAATCGCAGGTAGCATTTCCATTATCCTTGGACTTATGGGCATTTTTACAGGCATATATATCATTGGAGGAGTTTTCCCTTTGAGTCCGTAATTTAACGCCGCCCAGCATAGCCAACGTCAAAAAGTTCTATACAACAAAATAAGCTTTCCGGGGAATATTGCAAACCAGACTGGCATATGCTATAATGCCAGTAGGCAAAAAGTCAGTGAATCCAGGTGTTCACAAGCGGAAACCCCAGAGCGGCTACTCTGGGGTTTTATTTAATAAGTTAGGGAAAAGGAGAAAATCGTCTTTGGAAATTCATTATTCAAAGCAATCAGAAAAATTTTTGAAAAAGTTAAACGCAGACACGCGAGACCGCATCCGAAACGCCATCCATAACTTACCTTCTGGCGATATTAAAAAATTGCAGGGCAGAAGCGGATATCGGTTAAGGGTCGGCAACTACAGGGTCATTTTTGACAAGAACGGATATGTATTGTATATAGAACGTATTGATAATCGCGGGCAAGTTTATAAGGAGGTTTGATATGACTGCAGTAAAAGAAAAAATCTTGGGAGCCGTCACCGTAATGAGCGATGCTGATGCAAAAGAATTTTGGAAAATAATTTTGGATAAATATTCGCCTGTTACATGGGAGGATATCGAAGAGGAAGAGCCTGATGCTATTGATCTGCAAATGCTAAAGGCCATAGAAGAAGACCCTGAATGCCATGAATTTATTAAAGAAAGCGATATAAATTGGGATTAAAACAAAAACCGCCCAGTGCTGGAATGATATGATACATCCGAAGATGATACCCACCAACAAAAATATTGTATCATCTTCGGAAACAGCCTGCAAGCATTTAATGCGCTGGCTGTTATTTTTATACACTTTTTTAAGGAGGACGATTTTTATGGCAGAAGGTGTTAGAATCCCTTTTTCATATATTCTTTTAAAATAGAAGTCGCCCATATTCTGAATTGTGTTCCTCTAAGAGATTTTACTCGATAATCAACGGAAATGATAACATCTAAATTATAAAAATCTACCTGATAAACCTTGCCGCCAGAAGCAGTGTAGGCAAATTTTGCCCAAACTTCCTCTTTTACCAATTCCCCTTCTTTAAAAATATTTCTTACATGTTTTCCAATTACACTTTTATCTCGCTGAAATAATTCGGCCATCTGATCTATGGAAAGCCAAACCGTATCATGGTCAAATGTTACTTCTATTTTTGTGATACCCTCTTCCGTAGTATACATAATTATATTCATTGCGGCATGATATTCTCCTACTACTATAATGTTTCTAAATATAACATTAATTCACTGAAAACATTTTTATTGGAAGCATATTTAAGAAGCCCCTCCAAAAAACCTATATTTCTGTGCGCTTCAATTAACAAAGCTGATAATTCATCGTCCATTTTATATAAATCCCCATACATCAGCGGGCGAGGGGTAAATGTATAATATTTTAGCATATCATCAATATTGAAATAATAAAAGTATCATTTTTTAATTTATTTCAAAAATCAGAAAAATAATGCAATATATACTCGCAATCAAGTTACATGACTTAGCCATACACATGGTACGATATTGGCAGAAAACGGTGTAAACCCCAAAACAGTAATGGAACGCCTTGGGCATAAAGACATAGCCACCACCCTTGGCACATATACATTCAATACAGAATCCATACAAAATCTGCTGTTGACATTTTTGAGGATGTAGCAAATAAATAATATAAAAAAGGCTGAACATTTTAGAATGTATTCAGCCTTTTTTATATTCAAAGTGCATTTTTACACTGAACGGGTGGCAAATGGGTGGCATACCATATATCCTGATATGCCTAGCTCCTTAAAAATCCTTATTTTTCAGCTTTCTTATTTCAGTTTCCAGATATCCCTGTTGTATTCCATAATGGTCCTGTCTGAGGAAAAGAACCCTGCCTTTGCAATATTCACCAGCATCATCTTTTTCCACTTTTCCCTGTCCTCATAGTCTGCCAGCGCCTGGTCTTTGGCCTTAATATAATCCTCCAGGTCAAGCAGTGTCATGAACCAGTCTTTGCCGATGAGCTCTTTGTAAAGCCGCTCCAGGTTTTCCTTATGCCCTGCTTTGAGCGCCTGTTTGCCCACAATAAAGTCCACTGCCTCTTTGACCACAGGGCTCTTTTTGTAGTAATCCTTTGATACATAGTCCGCTTTCTCATAATGCGCAATGACTGTCTCGGACTTTTCCCCAAAGATATAAATATTGTCATCCCCCACCAGCTCGTGGATCTCCACATTGGCCCCGTCGGAGGTTCCCAGCGTAACCGCGCCGTTTAACATAAACTTCATATTTCCTGTGCCGGAAGCTTCCTTGGAGGCAAGGGAAATCTGTTCGGAAATGTCGCAGGCAGGGATCAGCTTTTCCGCATAGCTTACATTATAGTTTTCCACCATCAGCACTGTCATATAAGGGCTTACTTCCGGGTCGTTGTTGACGATCTCTTCCAGCACCAGAAGCAGGTGGATGATATCCTGGGCAATCACATAAGCAGGCGCAGCCTTAGCCCCAAAGATAAAGGTAATGGGCCTTGCAGGCTTCTTGCCTCCCTTGATCTCCAGGTATTTATGGATGATATAAAGGGCGTTCATCTGCTGGCGTTTATACTCATGGAGCCTCTTAATCTGGATGTCAAAGATGGAGCTGGGGTTTAATGCCACTCCCTCCGCCTTCTTAACATATTCCGCCAGCTCCTTCTTGCGGTTCATCTTAATTTCCTCCAGGCGGTCAAGCACTGCCTGGTCTTGCTGGAATTCCAGGAGTTTTTCCAGCTTATCCGCATCCTTTTTGAAGCCGTCCCCAATGGTCTGGGACAAAAAGCCCGCCAGCTCCCGGTTGCAGCTAAGCAGCCATCTCCTGAAGGTAATGCCATTGGTCTTGTTGTTGAATTTTTCCGGATAAATCTTATAAAAGCTGTTTAACTCCGTTTCCTTTAAGATTTCTGTATGGATAGCGGCAACGCCGTTAACGGAAAATCCGTAGTGGATATCAATATGCGCCATATGCACCCGTTGGTCCTTGTCAATGATCTGCACCTTGGGGTCCTTGTATTTTTTTGCCACCCTCTTATCCAGCTCTTTGATATAGGGGACAAGCTGGGGCACTACCTTTTCCAGGTAAGCAAGGGGCCATTTTTCCAGCGCTTCCGCCAGGATCGTATGGTTGGTATAAGCGCAGGTTTTGCCCACCACTTCAATGGCCTCATCCATGGTAAATGCCTTTTCCTCCACCAGGATGCGGATCAGCTCCGGAATTACCATGGTAGGATGGGTATCGTTGATCTGGATCACCGCATGTTCATACATCTTACGCAGGTCGTATTTCTTTTCCTTCATTTCCCGGAGGATAAGCTGGGCGGCATTGCACACCATAAAATACTGCTGGTAGATCCGCAGCAGGTGCCCTGCCTTGTCAGAGTCGTCAGGATACAAAAACAGGGTCAGGTTCTTTTCAATCTCTTCCTTATCAAAGGTAATGCCATCCTCCACTATGCTCTCGTCAATGGACTCAATATCAAAAAGCCGCAGCTTGTTCACGCCGCTGTCATAGCCTGCAACATCAATATCGTAAAGCCGTGAAACCACCTTCTTTTTGCCAAAATGCACGTCAAAGGTAACGTCCGTTTTGGTGAGCCAGGAATGCTCCTCCATCCAGTCATTTTTCTCAGCGGTCTGCAGCCTGTCTTTGAACACCTGCCGGAAAAGCCCGAAGTGGTAATTCAGCCCAATGCCCTCTCCGGGAAGCCCCAGGGTGGCAATAGAGTCAAGGAAACATGCCGCAAGCCTGCCCAGCCCGCCGTTGCCAAGGGATGGTTCCGGCTCAATCTCTTCCAGCACAGAAAGGCTCTTGCCTTTGCCCTTTAAGATCTGGTCCAGCTTGTCATAAACGCCAAGGTTGATCAGATTATTGGACAGCAGTTTCCCAATCAAAAATTCTGCGGAAATGTAATAGATTTTCTTCTCCCCTTCATTGGTGTCACATACAGCCATGAGCCTTTTGGTAAATGCCAGTACCACATAGTAGGTTTCCTGGTCACTTAATTGGGCTAATGCTTTGCCGAACATATCTTCCGCAACTTCTTCCAGCTGCTGCTCCATGTTCAGAACCAATACATCCTTCTGCAAATTTGTTTGTGATGCCATAATTTCCTCCGTTTAATTGATATTTTTTAAAAAATTCCATTCTTAACATAAATTATTCCAGAATTTTCCCCCTTGCATACTGAGTGTAACACAAGAAAACGTTTTCCGCAAGCTTTTTTAAAAAAAAAGATAAAAAGGGGCAGGAAGCCTTTTTTCCCTTGCAATTTATCCCGATTACTTTATACTGATAGATAGAAATCACAAAGGGGGAACAAAATGAGGTCATATCAGATAAAAGAAGTGAAAAACTTTATGGGGCGGCTGCTGGGTTCCGATGTTTTTGATAGTTTTTTGATGGCAGAAGCGGTGGTCACCACCTATAACCGTTTTGCCATTGACGGCCATATAGAGAAAGCCTTTTTCACCGGGGATGTGAATGACAGCTCCCTCCTCCCTCCCTATGAATTTTCTGAATGGAAACATATGCGCCCTGTATGTTTTGGCATAATCAAAGGGAAGAGGACCCCTGTAAACTTTAAGCTGGCCCTTCATTTAAAGCCCGAGCTGGTTTCCCGGATTCTTACAGAAGGCGGGGCGGGCGTTACTTTGTCTGATATCAAAGCTTTTGTGCTGAATATCAAATACGATGGCAGCATGCTCACCTGCATTACCGCCACCGCATTTTTTACTTTTCTTCCTGACAAAACCCCCGACAGGCTCTGGGATGATTATATGGCACGGTTCCTTTCGGAACATCAGTTTTCTTTTGAAGAAAACTGACCCTCCTACAGGGCGGTATCTACCGCTGCGCCTTTTAAGTCTTCCTCAAGGAGCTTCATCTCGTCCATTACTTTCTTGATATCCCTCTGGACATCCTTCAGCACGTTGTCTGCCTCCACAATAAACTCGCCGGTGTCTGCCACCTCTTCTACAAACTCTTCTTTCTGTTCTTTTTCTTCTTTGGCCTTTTCGATCTTTTCTTTTTCTTCTTCTTCCTTTTCTGCCTTCTCTTCTGCTGCCTCTTTCTTCTCTTCCAGCTCCTGGTCCACATGGTCCTTGGCTTCCTCTGTGAGCATTCCGATAATTTCCTTGCTGGCAGCCTCTAAGATCTCATCCGCTGTCTCCTGGGCTTTCATAATAGTCTTCGCCTGGATCTGGGGCTTGTTGATCTTTGCGTCCGTATTGGCCGCAGCTATGGCGAACATGCCGTTATCCGCTTCCCTGATCTGGGCGTTGTATGCCTTTGCCCTGTCATTTAATGCCTGGCTCTTTTCCTGGTATTCCCGGAGCCCGGCCTCATCAATCTGGGAAAGCCGCTGCTTCTCCTCCTCGGTGAGTACCACCTGGGAGCCTTCCTCCATAGAAGCCGCCTTTTTATCCAGAAGCTTTAAATCTGCCTGCGCCTGTGCCTCGTCTTCAATGCCGTAAGCCTTCCGGAGGGCTTCCGCTTCTCTCCCAATTCCCTTAAGCTGGCTCTCGGCGGCTAATTTCATTTCCCTATATTCCCCAAGCTTCTCCTTGGTCTTGGAAAGTTCTTCGTCCATCTTGCGCTCGCCGTCCCAGGCATCTCCCACAATCTTCATCGCCTGCTGCCTTGCCTGCTGCTTTTTCCGGGCAATGGGGTCAAAGTTATCCTTCATGTTTCCTGCAAAAATACTTTTGCGCCCGCCCTTCTCTTCCTGAATGCCATTATGGCGCTGGCTTCTGCTGCTGTCACCCATAAAAATTGCCGCATTGTTTACTTTCATAGCTCCTTCTACCTCCAATCTAAAAGGGATCATCCGTTATCCCGCTGCCTTTGCCGCCAATAAAAATCCTATGGCTTATTGATTATATCGTCATTTCGGTGTATTGCAATTAGGCTGGCAGGGGCAAATGTCATAAAACGGGCAAAATCTGCTATGAATGCATTAAGGCCAGCGTATTATGGTACCCACCAGCGGCTTCCATACCGCAGGCCATTATTTGCAGTGTGTGCCCACAGCCCGGTCAATCATAGCAATACAGTTTTCTACTTTTTCCAAATCCCCCTCTGCCAGGCCGGGCAAAGGTTTCCTTGCGCCCCCAAATTCCAGCCCTTCTCTTCTTTTGATGATTTCCTTCATCACCGCATACAGATTTCCCTTGCAGGCGCACATAGCGTAAATAATCGCATCCACGTCATTTTGGATCTTCCTGGCGGCCGCAAAATCCCCTTCTTTGCACAGGCTAAACAGTTTCAGGAACAGGTCAACCATTACCCCAAAGGTCCCGCCGATGGCACCGTCAGCGCCAATGGCAAGGCCTGCAACCAACTGTTCGTCGGGGCCGTTAAATACTGCGAAATCTTCTCCCCCTTCCATTTTGAACATCTGGATATCCACAGTGGGCATAGAGCTGTTCTTTACGCCGGCAACCCGGGGATTTTTCAGCATCTCCTTAAACAGCGGCATGGTCAGTGCCACCCCTGCAAGCTGGGGGATATTATAGATAATGAATTCCGTATCCGGCGCCGCCGCCGAAATATCATTCCAGTACTGTGCGATGGCATGGTCGGGAAGATGAAAATAAATTGGCGGGATGGCTGCCACCGCATCTACGCCCAGGCTTTGGGCGTGGGCTGCAAGCCTGCAGCTTTCAGCAGTATTGTTGCAGGCGCAGTGGGCAATCACGGTCATCTTCCCTTTTACCACTTCCATCACCGCCTCCAGCGTCCTTTCCCTCTCTTCCACCGTCTGATAAATACATTCCCCGGAAGAGCCGCATACATATACGCCTTTCACGCCCTTTTTGAGCAGATACTCCGCCCATGCCTGGGTACGCTCAGCACTGACACTCCCATCCTCCCCATAACATGCATAAAATGCCGGGATAATTCCCTGATACTTTGCAATATTTCTCATATATTTTTCCTTTCCCCGCTGCTGCGGTGTAAAATTGGTAAAAACGGAATACTGTTGCTTTAAACTTTATCACTTACGAAAATTATTTTCAATCTAAACAGCGATGAAATTTTTTCTTTTTTTATTGTCTTTTTCCCTCCCTGATGCTATGCTATAAGAAACCTAAAATGAACGGAAATTATTACTTACAGGAGGAATTTCGTTATGAAAAAACATATTGTCTGTTTTGGTGATTCCAATACCCATGGTTATTGCGCCCTTACCAACGGGCGTTTCTCAGAGGAGGAACGCTGGACCTGCCTTCTCGGGCAACTGCTGGGGGAAGACTATCTGGTGCTGGAGGAAGGGCTTTCCGGCCGCACCACCTGCTTTGACGACCCGGTCCACGAAGGGCTCTCGGGCCTGGATTATATTTATCCCTGCCTGATGAGCCATGCCCCTGTGGACCTGCTGGTGATCATGCTGGGCACCAATGACACCAAGGAACGCTTCGGCTCCTCCGCCGCCTGCATTGCCCTGGGCCTTAAGAGGCTGGTGGCCAAAGCTGTGGCCACCACTGACTGCTGGGGTACCCATGGCCCCCGCATCCTCATCGTGGTCCCCAAAACAATTGACAAAGAGTATGAGTCTACTGCCGTAGGTGCCACCATGGGACGGGGCTGCGCGGAAAAATCAGAAGGCCTTATCGCAGAGTACAAAACCATTGCAAACCTTACAAACTGCTTTTATTTCGATGCCAACGAAGTTGTGGCTGAAAATAACCATATCGACTATATGCACCTGACCAAAGAAGGGCACCAGAGCCTGGCCAAAGTACTCTCAGGGCTCATTCCTTCCCTTCTGTGAAAAACCTTGCAGCTTCTGGGAACCAAGCCATGCCGCGCCAAGCAGCCCTGCCTGGTTTCCCAGTGTAGCCTGCCTGAGCTTTAGCCCGCCAAAGCTTGGCATGATCTGTTTCCTGACCTTTTCCTCTACCCGTTCCAGAATATAAGGCTGCGCCATCACACCGCCGCCTAAGATGATACAGGAAGGGTTGAAAATACAGACCAGTGTTACAAGCCCATAGGCAATTTCTTCCGCCCACTGTTCTACCACAGCCCTCACCTTTGGCTCATCTATCCGGGCAAAGATCTTTCGCCCATTGTCCAGCCCGGGATCAAGCTCTTTGGCCTTGTTTACCAGTGCCGTTGTGGATGCATACCGCTCATAGCACCCGCTGAAGGGATCTCCCGGCACCCTGTCCTGGGGGTGGATTAAGATGCCGCCAAATTCCCCTGCGGAACAGGCGCTCCCCCTGTAAACCTCCCCCCCGACCACAATGGCTCCCCCAACGCCGGTCCCATAGGTAGCGCACAGGAAATCCGGTTCTCCCAATCCGGCGCCGAACCTGCCTTCCCCCAACGCCGCGGCGTTCACATCGTTTTCTACTGCCACAGGGACGCCAAACTCCTTCTCCATGATTTCCCGGATCCGCATACCGGTATACCCGGGAATATTATCATTCGCAAAGCGGATATATCCCTCCCAGGGGTCTACCTGCCCTGCAGTGCTGATCCCGATGGCATCGAATTTACCGCATTCCCCCAGAGCCTGCTTTGCCTGTTCCATCACAGCGGCGCCTCCCGCCTTTGCCCTGGTCTCATGCTCCTTCAGCCCATACAGGTTTCCCTCCTCCCATATGCCGGATTTAATGGAAGTACCGCCAATATCCAATGCCGCAATTTTCATCCTCTTACCCTAAGCCTCCCTGCTTCCCAGCGCTGCCATAAAGCGGTTTGCAATTTCCAAAGGACGTGTGACCGCCCCTCCCACTACGATGGCAAAAGCGCCTGCTTCCAGGGCTTCCACCGCCTGCTGGGGATAATGGATCCTACCTTCCCCGATCACCGGCACATCTATGGCCTGGGACAGGCGGCGGATCAGCTCATAGTCAGGCCCCTCCAGCTTGGGGGAAGCTTCTGTGTAACCGCTCATGGTGGTCCCCACAATGTCCATGCCAAGCTTCCACGCATTGATCCCTTCCTCGTAGGTGGAAATGTCCGCCATCAGAATCTGGTCCGGATATTTTTCCCGTACCTGGCTGATAAACTCATTGACAGTCTTCCCATCCCCCCTGGCCCGAAGGGTACAGTCCAGGGCAACCACATCGCTGCCTGCCTCCACCAACTGGCCCACCTCTTTCATGGTAGGCGTAATATAGCTTTCAAAACCGGGATACTGGACCTTAATCAGGCCAATCACCGGCAGCCCTGTCTCTTCCTTGATGGCAACCACATCCCGCACGCTGCTGGTACGCACCGCCGGGCACCCTGCCATCTTCCCTGCCCTGGCCATCAGGTACATCACCGATTTTTCTTCCACATACAAAGGTTCACCGGGAAGGGCCTGGCAGGAAATAATCATCTTTCCCCTGATCCTATCAAAAAACTCCTGTTTGTTCACTGCGATATCCTCCTTTTTGCCGCCCCCGCACTTAAGGCGCGGCATTTCTATTCCACTGTGATCTTAAATACTGCCTTTTTCACACGCCTTGGCGCTTCTACACATACGCCAGGCTTGTGGGCCTCTCCCGGATACAGGGCAAGATAGTCCCCGCCCTTTAGCATGTTGCGCTTTCCGATTCCTGTTCCCCGGTAAAAGGCCACGTCCCTCTCCGGGGGCAGTTCCTCCTCCACCTCCAGTTTTTCCGCATCCTCCACAAAGATCAGCTCTTCCCCCTGCAAAACACACTGAATATCCACATGCTTACGGTGGGACTCAAAACGGCGGTTCTGTTCAAAATCCGTTTCAAATTCCTCCACATTGTAATAAATGTCCGGGGAAACTTCATAATGCCCCGGCGGGGTATTTTCATCCAGCGTTGCTAATATTTCCAAAGCCTTTTTTATCTTTTCCTCCATAGCATCCTCCTTCTGCTCCTGTCTCTATACGCAGCCCTGCCCATATACCTTTTTCCACGCCTGGGCGATCAGCCTGTGGCCCGGCGGGGTGAGATGTACCCCGTCCCCGGTCCAGCATTCTTCCGGGCACGTCCCCAGGGCCTCCTGGAAAGTTTTTTGCAGGTCCAGATAGTCTGTCCCATATTCTTCTGCAAGCTTCCGGGTAATTTCCCTGCGTATGGCCGTTTCCTTTTCAAAATAATCCCATTTTTCATTGGTGGCGCTTCCATGCATAACATATGCCCCCATAAGGATGATCCTGGTCCCGGGCAGCGCCTCCCTGGTCTCCCGCAGCAATATCCTGTAAACTTCCTCAAACAGCGGCGCCTCCACGCCGTTTTGGTTGAAAAGCTCATGCCACACATCATTGATGCCAATCAGGATGGTGAGCACGTCCGGGTATAGCTCCAGGCAATCCTTGCGCCAGCGGGGCAGCAGGTCTGTCACGCGGTTGCCGCCTACCCCTGCGTTTAAAACCTCATAGTCAGGATGCCAGCAGGTCAGGTCAGACGCCAGCATCCTCACATAACCTCTGCCAAGCTCCCTGGGGTCACTGCAATTTCCCCTGACTGCCTCTGTTATGGAATCTCCCTGAAACAAAAATCTCATATCTGCCCGTCCTCCTTTTCCCTCCAGCCATACGCCCGTTTCCATGCCTGGGCAATCAGCCTGTGCCCGGCGGGCGTAGGGTGCACGCCGTCTATGGTCCAATGGGTGGGCGGCAGCTTTTGCAACGCCCGGTCAAATTCCTCCTGCAGGTCCACATAGTCCGTCCCATACCGCTTTGCCAGTTTTTCTGTGATTTCCCGCCGGACGGCAGTCCCTTCCGAAACCAGGTCCCACACTCCTTCGGTGGCTGTCCCATGCATACAGTAAGACCCCATCAGCAGGATCCTTGTATCTGGGAGCTTCTCCCTGGTTTCCCTGAGCAAAATATTGTAAACCTCTTCAAACAGCGCAGGCTTGACCCCGTACCAATGGCCGCCGTCATTGACGCCCACCAGGACTGTGAGCACATCCGGCCTTAAATTCAGGCAGTCTTTTTTCCAGCGTGCCAGCAAATGCAGCACACGGTTGCTGAGGATCCCCATATTTAAGATCTCATTTTCCGGATGGAAACAGGCCAGCTCCGCCCCCAGCAAAAGTACATAACCGCAGCCAAGATCGTGGGGATCCTCATGGTTGAGCCTTCCCGTATCTGTTATGGAATCTCCTTGAAACAAAAATCGCATTTCTTCCCCCTTCATTCCAGTTCCGTAACTTCCCTTCCCGTACCTCGGGTCTGCAGAGAAAATCCTGTCTGGTCCACAGCCAGTATTTCCTCTGGGTACTCCCCGGGAAGTTACTGTTCCAGTCCCGTAACTTCCCTTCCCGTACCTTGGGCCTGCAGAGAAAATCCTGTCTGGTCCACAGCCAGTATTTCCTCTGGGTACTCCCCGGGAAGTTACTGTTCCAGTTCCGTAACTTCCCTTCCCGTACCTTGGGCCTGCAGAGAAAATCCTGTCTGGTCCACAGCCAGTATTTCCTCTGGGTACTTCCCGGGAAGTTACTGTTCCAGTTCCGTAACTTCCCAGCTCCGTATAACTGTTAAAAATCCGGGGACATGTCTTTTGCAGAGTCATGTCCCCGGATTTTAGCCAACAGAGCAGATCTCCAGGCATCCCTGTGCTATTTTGCACAGAGGATGTCTTCTTCTATTCTATTCCTATTTTGCATAGCTTGCCTGGATCTCTTCAAGGGAATCCAGCTTATCCAGCTCTGCCATCAAATCATTGTATCCCATTCTATCCAGTTCTGCCAGATAATTATCCCACTCTGCTACAGGGTCAATCTGCCCAAGAACAGACTGTGCTGCAAAGTTCTTTACATAAGCCAAAACATCTTCCCCAATATCAGAGGATATCTCAGCATGGTTGGTCTCATTGGCTATGTCTTCCTTATAGGGGATCGTCTGCCATTTCATCCAGCTTCCATCTTTTCCCCAATATTTCAAGCCAGCAGCAAACATAGGTTCTTCACCTGTCCACTTAGAAACATCCCTGTCCTGGCCGGTCTGCCCGAAGGTCCAGGTCCCTCTCTCGCCGCTTGCCAGAGTATTCAACTTAATGGGCATATCCCCGCTCTCATCCCATTCCCAGTCAACGCCATATTCACCATACAGCATGGACAAATGGGTGGTCTTGTCGCCTGCGCCAAAGAGTGTATAGTCAACAAACTGCAGAATCTTTGCCAGCTTCTGGTCGTCCACATCCGCCCTTACAAAGAAATTGCTGTATGCCGGTGTAGCATTGGTCAACGCTGTGGGTTCCCCGCCGTCAGGCTTCACGCCAGGTGTTAACAGGATCTTGGCGTCCGGATTTGCCTCCAGTAATGTCAAAGGCGGCCGGTCTGCTGCCCAGGAGTTTAAGGAATTGGTAGAAGTTACCCAATACCCTGCAATATTTGTATTTACTTCGTTCCATGCAATACTTCTGTTATCTTCCATCGCATTGGGGTCTAACAGCCCCTTCTTATACATATCCGCCATGCCTACCAGGTAATCCCTGTATTCATCCAGCGCATAATACATCTCAGCGCCGCCGTCTTTTCCTTCATTGACACCATTGCGGAAACCATATGCAGAATACATTGTGGTCTGGAAAATATTGGGAAGGGCCGCGCCAACAGTGTCTTTCTTGCCATTCCCGTCAGGATCCTGGTTCACGAAAGCATCCATGATCTCTAAAAACTTGGTCAGTTCAATTCCGTCATCAGCAACATAAATCCTGTCATATACTTCTTCTACATTCACGCCCAGGTCAATGCCCAGTTTTTCAATCCAGTCATAACGATAATAATCGTTGGGCAGATAATAATCCACAAACTGGAAGGTGATGCCTGTTAACGCCAGGAATGAATCCGGGTCATTAGGGTCTGTTATCATCTCATAGATCAACGGGAACTCATCGTAATATTCGATCAGCTTCGGGCAGTAATACTCTACCATTGCCTTCGGGATGGTCCTGGGAAGCTCATTGTCATACATCCATGCAGGGGTCTTGCTGCTGGTCCACATACAGTCAGGCATTTCGCCGGAAGCCAGCATCAAATCCTGTGTGGTGGTGGTGTCCAGAGGCTTTACCTCCAGATTGATGTTCAGTGCATCTTCGATCATGGATTCTATATAGCCGCCATGCTCATAGGTAGAATCGCACCACCAGGTACTGGTGTAGGTAATATCATAGGTCTTGTCTTCAGGCTGGGGAATATCCGCAGTTGCCGTATCTGCCCCTTCTGAAGAATCTGCCGTGCCTGTTGAATCCCCAGCGCCTGCTGATCCCTCGCTCTTGCCTGCTGAATCCGCCGCAGGTGTATTGTCTTTGCTGCCGCAGCCGGACAGCACCATAGAACTGCACAGTGCCACTGCCAAAAGACAGCTAATTATTCTCTTTTTCATATGAAATCTCCTTCCTCACTGTATTAATCAAAAATTGTCCTTAACTGGGAAAGCTCTACCCGCCTGATGGTAGTCATCGCCAGAGTACTTCCCTCATCCTTACCGCCTGCACAGTAGGCCAGCAGCATGGCATCCTCTGTAAAGCAGATCGCGCAATAGCAATAGCCTCTTCCCTTATCGGTTTCAAAAGCAACAGGTTCAGAGAAGGTCTTCCCGTTATCCCTGCTCACTGCGATCACCTGGGGATCCCTACCGCCTGTGAAAAACCCTGCCTGCTCCCTGCCATTATACTGGGGAATGGGATTCCAAATTGCATAAATAGCTCCGTCTGCATCCCGCTTCATACTCATGGGGCTGCAAGGCGAGGAAAACCGTGAGGGCTGGCTGGGGGTCCAATGCTCACCATTATCAATAGAGATAAATTCCCACTGATGCCCAATATCCGTCCTTGCCCAGCCATACAGGATGCCAGGTGAAAGTTCAATGACTCCCGGCTCCTGGAGGCCGCTGTGGCTGTATGCAGAATAGGGAAGGGTAACCTCTCCCCCTGCCTGTGTCCACGTAACCCCATCATCATCAGAATAGAAAAACTGTGCCTTGCTGCGGCCGTCAAAATAATTTACGCCGCTGTCCGGGGAGTTTTTCCATCCAACATCATGGCATGCCACCGGGATAATAATCCTGCCGTCTGCAAGCCGTACCACCCTGTCGTTGTTTGCCACAAAGAAACAATCCCTTGGGGTGCACATCACCCTCTCAGACCAGGTACGGCCGCCGTCAGAGGATCTGCGGAGGAACATCTGTGCCATGGTATAGGTGGTCCTTACCAGATAAAACAGGCCAATATCCCCGTTCTGCATCTCCAGAAGGGACACGGACATCACATTGACACCCTTTTCCCCCTTGTAGGTAACGATCAGTTCTCCGTCGTCAAAGGTGCGCCCGCCGTCTGTTGAACGGATCAGGCACAGATTGCAGAAGCTTTCATCTCTGTGGCTGTCTCCCTCATAGCAGCTGTAGACAAAAATAATCTCGCCGTTTTTGAGGACAAGAAACGCCCCCTCACTGTTTCGCGGGTTCTTCCGTTCAGCCGAAGGCATCAACTGTTTCGAGATAGTCCCTAATTCCACTTGTTTCATTATAAATCTCCTTTCTATATTGCAGTGGTCAGCCTTTTACAGCCCCCACCATGATTCCCTGTACAAAATATTTCTGAAGGAAGGGGTATACCAGTATGATCGGAAGAGTAACGATGATAGTGGTTGCCGCCTTCACGGTATCGGAATTCAGTTCCACCAGTTCCCCCATTGCCTCTGCCACACCTACCTGGGTATTCATTTTTTCTGTTATACTGTCCAGCATCCGGCGCAACGTATACTGCAGGGTGGTCAGGTTGGCGTTGCTTCTGCAGTATACCATATTGTCAAACCAGGCGTTCCACTGGCCAACCATCTGCCAGAGGGATACGGTGGCCAGCACCGGCTTGGAGACCGGCAGGATGATCCGGAAAAAGATATGGAAAGCATTGGCCCCGTCTATGCTGGCCGCTTCCTCCATCCCCTTATCAATAGAGAAAAAGTAATTTCTGATAATAATACAGTCAAACACCGAAAAAGCTGTGGGCAGTACATACACCCAGAAATTGTTCAGCAAATTCAGGTTTTTCATGTTCAGGTAAGCAGGGATCATGCCGCCGCTGATGAACATGGGGATTACGAAAAACGCCATAATCGGCCCACGGAACGGAATCTCCGAATGGATCAGGGAGTATGCTGCCATACAGCAGATGATTACATGCAGGAAAGTCCCTACAACCGTCCTCGCCACTGATACGAAAAATGCCTGGACAATCGCATTATCTTTTAGGCAGTAGGAGTAGGCGTCAATGGACCATACCTTTGGCCAAAGGTTCAAATCTATGTAAGAAATATCCTGGGGCCTGGAGAAAGAACGCACAATCATATCCCAGAAAGGAAATAAAATCGTTATGCAGAACAGAACCATAAACAGGATATTGCAAAAATCAAAAACTTTACTTGCGGTAGAAACCTTCATTTTCGTCCGATGTTGTTTCATTTTACTCACAGCCATTCCCTCCTTCTTAAATAATCTTATATTCCGGGTTTGCTTTTCTTGCAAACCAGTTTGCGATCATTACCAGTCCCAGGCTCACCACATTCTGGAACAGGCCCATTGCTGCCGAGAAGGAGAATTTACTTTCCACCAGACCTTTCCGGTATACATAAGTGGAAATAACGTCCGCCGTCTGATAAGTAGCATCGCTGTACAAGTTAAAAATCGGGTCAAAACCAACTGTGATCAGGTTACCAACGCTCAGGATCAGCATGGTGCACATAGTGGGCAGCATGGCAGGAAGCGTAATGTAAAGGACCTTATGGAACCGGTTGCCCCCGTCAATGGCGCATGCTTCATAAAGCTGCGTGTCAATGCCTGATATGGTAGCAAGATAGATAACGATACTGTAGCCGGTGCCCTTCCAGAGATTGGTCACCAGGTAAACAGGGACGAACATATCCGACTGCATCATAAAATATACAGACTGGTCCAGGATCCCCAGCTTTACCAGTAAAAGATTCACAACGCCATTCACTGGTGAAAGGATCTGATATACAAAAGTACCAACCACGACCCATGACAGAAAATGGGGCATATAAGTGATCGTCTGCACCGTTTTCTTGAACCGCAGGTTCATAAGCTCATTCACCAGCAACGTAAATATTATTGTCACCGGGAAGGATGTAAGCAGTGTGAGAACACTGATCTTGACCGTATTCTTCAGCACCCGCCAGAAGTTATAATCGCTGAACATCTTTTGAAAGTTTGCAAACCCTATCCAGTCGCTTCCCCCGATTCCCCTTGCCATCTTATAATCCTTGAACGCAATCACGATGCCGCCCAGGGGCATGTAGGAAAAGAGAAAAACCAATATGGCAGCAGGCAGCAGGAATATATAATAAGGCATTGCCCTTTTTACCCGCCGTGACAGATCCCCACTAGCAACCGCCGGTTTCCCTTTTTGTTTCTTCATCCTCTTCTCTCCTTTCTTTGGGATACAGCACTTTTTTCATTCTCCCCCCGCGGACTGGATATGTTTTAAGTGCATTCAGGATAATTTTTGCTCACTTTTCACCGTTTGAATTGTGCACTTTTTCATCCTTCCCATTATATATTTTTCATTTCTCTAACATTATATCACATTTTGTTCAATTATGCAATAAATTTTCACTTTTTTATTTAAATAAATATTTTTGCATCCGATACAATATTTTTCCTAATGCCCTTCCCCATTTCCAAAAGGATTTTATCTGCCTGCATAGCCAGCATCCTGTACAGTATGTTATAATTGGGGAAAAGGGGATCCGCCTGTGCCGGATTCCTTAAGACTGTTGAAAAAATCACCGGAGGGAGGATAACCATGGGAAAATACTTTGCCTTTTTCAGGCTCCGTTTCAGTATGGGGCTGCAATACCGGGCGGCGGCACTCTCCGGCATCATCACCCAGTTTGTATGGGGTGCCATGGAAGTGTTAATGTTCCGGGCTTTTTACCGTTCCCAGCCCCAGGCTTTCCCTATGGCGCTTCACGCCACCTGCACTTACGTATGGATGCAGCAGGCGTTTCTCGCCCTGTTTATGGCATGGATGATGGAAAATGAGATCTTTGACTCTATTGTCAGCGGGAATGTGGCTTACGAGCTTTGCCGCCCTGTGGGGATCTATCATATGTGGTTTGCCAGAAGCCTTGCCAACAGGCTTTCCAGGGCGTTGCTGCGCTGCCTGCCCATTTTGCTTGTGGCGGCAGCGCTCCCTGCCCCCTATGGCATGATGGCACCTGACAGCCCCCTTGCCCTGCTGTTCTTTTTCCTTACCATGTTTTTGGGCGTGGGGGTCACAGTGGCCTTTTGTATGCTGGTGTACATAGCCTGCTTTTTTACCGTATCCTCTATGGGGGTGCGCATGGTGGCAATATCTGTCGTGGACTTTTTCTCCGGCAGCCTGATTCCCCTGCCCTTTTTCCCCGCCAGGGTAAGGGCTGTTTTGGAATTGCTCCCTTTTGCCTCCATGCAGAATGTCCCCTTGCGGGCCTACAGCGGGGATCTAAGCGGGAGTGCCATGTACCGTGCCCTTTTACTGCAGATCTTCTGGCTCCTTGCACTGGTTGCCGCCGGAAAACTGCTGGAAATGGCGGCAATGAAAAAAATCACCCTGCAGGGGGGCTGAGCCTGCCACCCCCAGCCAGGCAGGTTTTTCCAGGAAGGAGTTTCATGATGAGATTATATGGGAAATTTTTTTTGATACATTTAAAGAGTGTGGCAGCCTATAAGGCCTCCTTTGTTTTGACCACCATGGGGCAGTTCCTCACTACCTTCACCGTGTTTTTAGGCGTCCACTTTATGTTCCAGCGTTTTTCCTCGGTGGAAGGGTTCACCTACAGCGAGACCCTTCTGTGCTTTAGTATCACCCTGATGGAATTTTCCCTGGCAGAAGCCTTTGCCAGGGGCTTTGACTCTTTTGGTTCTATTGTAAGGCAGGGGGAATTTGACCGGATCCTGGTCCGCCCAAGAAATGAAATATTACAGGTGCTTGCCAGCCGTATGGAATTTTCCCGGCTGGGGCGCATGGCCCAGGCGATAGTGATGTTTGTATATGGCATTTCCACAAGCCAGGTCCACTGGACTTTTTATAAAGCCCTGACTGTGATGTTTATGCTTATCGGGGGAGTGGCTGTGTTCAGCGGCCTTTTTATGGTGTATGCCTCCCTGTGCTTTTTCACCCTTGAAGGGCTGGAATTTATGAATATCTTTACCGACGGGGCCCGGGAATACGGCAAATATCCTGTGAACATCTACGGGAAAAGAGTGCTGCAGCTTTGTACTTTTGTGGTCCCATATGCGCTGATCCAATATTACCCCCTTCTTTATCTGTTAGGGCGCGGGAAACCTTATTACAGCCTGCTGCCCTTTGCCGCCTGCCTGTTCCTTGTACCCTGCTTCCTTATGTGGCGGCTGGGGATGCGGCATTATACCTCCAGCGGGTCCTGAAATACAAAGACCTAATTTCTCATAGATCTCTGTCATACATCCATTAAAATCCCTGCTATACCGTTCAATGCAGATTCGGGTTTAAAATTGCAAACTTTAAAAGTAAGTTCACACTCCATCCATGTCACAGGCATTGTTGAATGCAACACAGAATTTGCCCATGGGATCTATATCATTCAGCCGCCCGAATGCTTCGCTGCCCCAATTGTCTTTATGCCCTTTGAATTGCCAAACGCAGCTTTACTTCATCTGGCAAGAGGCCTATGGTGCCGCTCTGCTCCATGGCCTTATCCCTCTTCCATTCTTGACAATCTTCGGCGATTGCACTATAATGAACACTGCTCAGTTTGAAAAGAAATATCTGGTCTTTGAACTGAGTTTGACCCTATAAAGGAGGATGAGCCTAAATGAAAAAGTATCTAAACTTTTCCTTGGTTTACGCTGTTGCTGCTATGGCAGGCGGTGTTTTCTACCGGGAGTTCACCAAGTTCCATAGCTATACGGGCGCGACGGCCCTGGGCAAGGTACATACCCACCTGTTTCTGCTGGGAATGCTGGTATTCCTGGTGATAGCCCTGTTTGCAGCCCATTACGACCTTCAAAAAATCAAAACTTTCCGGGTATTTTTATGGATCTACAATATTGGCCTGCCATTGACAGCGGCCATGCTGTTCGTCCGGGGTGTGCCCCAGGTGCTGGGGCTGGCCTTGTCTGATGCCGTTAACGCCTCTATTTCAGGAATCGCAGGCATTGGCCATATTTTGACCGGGACGGGAATCATTTTATTGCTATTATCCCTGAAAAAACTGGCTGATAACGGAGGATGAATCCATGGAAGCCGGTGCCTTCCCCGGAAAGCAGCACAGCCCCTGTGTAAACCGCAAGGGCATTCCGTAAATTTTATCCCCCCACTTGCTCCCTTTAAGGGAACTGGAAAATGGGGGCTTTTTCCGGCTGTGAGCAATGTTATGTTACTGTTTTTCTTTTTTTTCCTGGTTTTTTCAATGTTTGTGAATATTTTCTTATTATGGTATAGTTAACTTAGCAAAAATGGGAATACTATGTGCAATGCAAATCATGTGCTGCTTCAAAAATTTGCATCCGAAAACATGAAATTAAAAAATCCACCTACGAAATGGAGAAATCATGGAAGAAGAAAAACGCAGACAAATAGTTGAAATTTCAGGCATTGCCTTTACATGCTTTCAGGAGGTCATGGAGCATTCTAATGAAGAAGAAAAGGAATTTATCAATAATAATTTTGATATTTTCATAAACATTTTCAACCATACTGTCTTAACAACCTATAATTTGCTAAAAAAGTAGGAACCACCTGAATCCCGCCCCAGACAGAAAATATGGGTATCCCCTGCCGGCCTGACCTGACCATAGGGCAGGGGAACCATAAAAAAGATGGCTTGTTGTTATAGACATGATATAATTATTTCAGATGAATGAATCAAAAGCTGTGGGGAAATTACATAATTATGATAGATGAATTAGTGCTAAGATACCTTTCCTTGTCAGATAAATTGAGGAATGGATACAAAAATAGTCTAGGGATTGCAAGCCATACATGGAATGAAACACTTTCCAGGATAATACCCGTTGTCCCCGAAGCCTTCCGGGCAATATACGGAAAAATAGCAGGGACATATAGAAATATCGGGAATCAAAAGTATATGGATTTTGTTCCGGGTTATAGGCTGATACATATTGAGGAATTAGAAAATGAATACCACACCCTCCTACATATGTTAGTATTAGATGATATCAGCGAAGCTGAAATAAGGGCAATCATGCCTTTATTAGCCGACGGTTCATCTTGCTATATCTGTTATGTGGAAACAAAAAATAATGAAGAAGCTATTTTCCATTATTCTCCCCACGAGGGCCTGCAAATGATGCATACTTCCATAGAATTATTTTTCAAAACGATCATTGCTTTTTACCAAAAAGGGGTATTTTATTTGGATCAGGATGGCTTTCTTGATTATGATTTTGAACAAGAGGGCCTTATTGGCGCTGAATATAATCCGGGCATAGATTATTGGACAGAATAACTAATTGAATTTAAGGAGATAGAGAAACGTGAGGAAAATAAGTTTATTTATTGCAATGAGCCTTGACGGATATATTGCAGACACGAAGGGCAGCGTTGACTGGCTGAACGGGCAAGGCAATGATGATGGGAATTTTGATGCCTATACTGAATTTGCCAAAACCATTGACACGGTCTTAATGGGCTGGAATACTTATCATCAAATCGTTACCGAACTTTCCCCCAAAGAGTGGGTATATAACGGATTTACAACCTATGTTATCACCCATAATGGGCATACTTCCTCTGAAAAAATCCGATTTGTAAACATAGACCCTATTGATTTAGTTAAAAGGCTGAAAGAGGAAGACGGAAAAGACATATGGATATGCGGTGGGGCTAATCTTGTCCAGCAGTTAGTAAATGAAGATCTAATTGACTATTATCATATCACTGTGATTCCTACGCTTTTAGGTTCAGGCATCCGGCTTTTTGAAAATGGAAAGCATGAGATCAAATTAAGATTGCTTCATACACAGTCCTATAATGGTATGACAGATTTGATTTATACACGAAGATAATTTCCAGTTTGTAAGCTTTCTCCATAAGTTTCCCTTATTTTTGCCCTCAAGGGTTTTTATCTTATGCCACTTTATGTTGGGAATGATAGCGGTGGTCAGGATGGCAGTACTTTTTCATTAATAAAGATTTCATTTTCGGAAGTTTCAGCTTGTAGCACTTCAGGAAGATATCTTCTTTGCCATATCATCTGATTCCGGTAAGATAGCACTTCCCGTGTATAAGTGGCAAATAAACATACCTTCCATCAATTTCGTAAACATTTGTGCCGCTCTGCCCGACTTACATAGTTTCTTTCATCTTCAATGGTATATGCAGGAACAAGTTTTTTTAGTTCTCCGTAATAGTCTTTAGTCGTATTCAATAAATGACATATTTCTAACGGATTCCAATATTCTAAATCAGCTTTTCCACAGATAAAACCACAGGATTTGTCAAAATTTCCTATGGAAACAAGTGCTTTTTGATAGGTTTTCAAATCCTCAACCGAAAGATTGTCAATCACAGCCATAATATCAATATCACTGTTTTCAGTTTCTTCGTTACGGAGATAGCTGCCCTGTAATCCAATATACATCAGCCTTTCACCAAAAACGTCTTTTAATAAAATTATTAATTCGTCAACATATTCATCTATCCTAAGCATTCTGGATCACCTATCTCCTCATTTCCAAGATATTTCATGTATTCTTTTCCCTCATGAAAATTCATTATCGGGCGGCGAAGTTTTGATGGGTACAACGGTAATTTATTTAATATAGACAGATCCAGCCAACCAAACCCAACCTGGTTAGTATCACCTTGAAGTGCTGCATTGGGGGTATTACCCAAATAATCACATAAAAATACTAAATCCATTCTGTGAAAACTCTCACCGTGAACCCCCTCTATAACAAACAGCAAATCTTTACATTTAACCTCTATTCCTGCTTCTTCTCTAACTTCCCTTTCAACAGTCTGAGGAAGTATTTCCTCACAGTCTTGGCCTCCGCCGGGTAAAATGTACCATTCCTCCTTGCCATCATTCAATTTTATTGCAAGCAATTTACCATTTTGAATTATAACTGCTTTTGCAGAAGTTCGTATTTGCCTTGACATATTTATAATCCTTTCTTATCCTCTATTGAATAAATTCACATATCTTATCTTCTCAATATCATGATTAATCATTTGATTATACCACTTACAATCTCCATTTTCCACCATAAATCAGGGCATAGCAATCGCCACACCCCACATTTCTTATCGATATGAGGAAGGTGAATTCATGGCTTTGTCAGATGGCCAGCGTTTTGCCATGTATACCGCACAAGAAATCGAAAGCGAGTACCACCTCCAAAGGTGTGCATACCCGCTTCCCATTCCCATATTCTCAATCTATTTCCCCAAAAATGAACACCCTCCAAGGCCGCCCATTCACAGATTCGGATACCACCGCAGCAAATCTTCATCCCCATTCTCAATCAAAATATTCACCGCATAATACAGCCACTCCTCCGGCGTGGGGATCTCTCCCTCATGGGGAATCGCCTCCCACTGCGCCCGCTTCTTCGGGTCAGAGCCATTCATCCCCCGCCCCTGATCCGTGCCGAGATAATCTCACGCATATCCGAGGTCTTCCAGCCCGCCATCGCTATGTAGTTCATGGCCTCCGCCGCCGTCTTTAACGGTAATTTATGTAAATCTTATTCCATATGTAATACATACGCTTGCTTTTAGCATACAATAGTGCTATAATAATCACAACTCGAATACGAAAGGAGAGATACCTATGGCACTGGCAACTTTAACCGCAAGGGTAGACGAAAAAGACAAGGCCAGCTTTGACACCTTCTGCTCCAATGTTGGCCTGAATACTTCTACCGCAATCAACCTTTTTGTGAAAGCAGTTTTACGCGAAAACCGCATCCCGTTTGAGATCACCCAGACTACCGAACCATTTTTCTCTGAGGCGAACATGGCCTATGTGAAGAAATCCGTCCAGGAGCTGAGGGCCGGGAAAGGCACCGCCCATGAACTGATTGAGGTGGACGATGAGTGAAAAAATATGGTCAGACGATGCCTGGGAGGATTACCTCTACTGGCAGACGCAGGATAAAAAAACACTAATGCGAATCAACCAGCTCATCCGGGATATCGAGCGGAACGGCTGTATGCAGGGAATCGGGAAACCCGAACCCCTCTCCGGCGACCTGCAGGGCGAATACAGCCGCCGCATCAACGAAAAAGACCGGCTCGTCTACCATATGGAAAACGGGCGGCTCTACATCGCCCACTGCAGAGGCCATTATGTAGATAAATAACCCAGGATAATCCCCGCCTATATCCGAAACGGGGATTTATCATGCAATCAGAATATGCTCAAAAATTGTCGAAATCCGCCTGCGTTGCCAATTCCACATAAGCATCCTGGCACCCATCATTCCGGCTCTCCACATACATATCATTCACCATCCCAATCGTAAGCAGATCAAGATCCCGGATAGAAAGCCCCAGCTGCACACACCTAAGCAGGAACAGCGGCGTTGTCATTGGCCGGTCTGTAGGGCGAAGTTTTTTTAGCCTCCGCGTCCGTCTTCACATCACCAACGGGCGCCCCCCCTGTTTCCAACAAAAGATTGGCAGGGCAAGGTCTTTGGCCAGGTACATTTTTCTGCTGCCGCCTGTGGCAGACCGGCCCTGGGGACAGATACCTCCCGCAGGTGCTGCCCGCTGTTATAGCCGTTTTACAGGCAGCCAGATACCGCTTTCATAATTTTCGCTTTGGGTATCCCCCTGGGAATACCACTCGATATTCATGTGGAAAGCGATCTCGTACTCCTGGTTGCCAGGAAGCCATTCCTTAAAGATACGGGTATTGACCGTCTGCAGGGCTTCCGGCATAGGCCCCACACACCGGAACTTCACCCACTGGCTGGCGGGGATCTGGAAGACAGTCATCCCTTCCGGCACATTGCCCCCCTGGTATGCCCCTGCAATATAATAGCGGAACTGATCTTTTTCCTGGCCATCCTCCACACAGACGCCATATTCCCCTACCATGCACTCTGCGATGGTCTGCCGGATCTCTTTGTCCTTTTCAGGCGCTGTGCCCTCCCCGCAGTACTGACGGCAGAATTCCTGCCAGAACTTTGGGATCTCCTGATAGGAATCCCCATAAGAGACCACTCTCTCAAACCCAATCATTTTCATGGCTTCTCTTTTTTCAACTGTAAACTCCATCTTGTTTCCTCCTTGTATTGAGATTTCTATGATCAGGGGCAGGAATACCTTAATCTGGTGAGGCTGTGCCCGAAGCTGCATAGGAGAGCATCCGTGAAAACGGGAGAATGCCTTGGTAAAGCTTTCCGGCGTATCATATCCGTATTTATAGGCCAGGTCAATGACTTTCTCTTCCATCGGCCACCTGCCCCTTTTGGGGATGCCCTCCCCAGGGGCGCACCCCCCTTTTATCACGTCCAGCCCTGCCAAGTACAGCCTGCGGTTCCTGAGATATTCTCCAATGGTATAGCCTGTCACCAGCTTAAATCCCTTCTGAAAATAAAAGGGAGAGATATGCACCGCATCTGCCACTTCCGCTGCCCCCATCCCCGTAAGGAGATGTTCTTCCATGTAGTCAATCGCTTTCTTCAAACTTGCCAGCCAGTCCATTTTTCCTCTCCCTCCCAAGCCTTTCCCAATATCAGGTTTCCTGCTTCCTGATACTACTATACCGGATCCATTGGGAAAAATCCTGTTCTTTTTTGCTTTCTATTGTCCGCCTAATGGTAACGGAAGATCCCTATTTACGCCCGGCATCCACCCAGGGGAACAAACAAAGGCAGGGAAGAGCCACAAAGGTTCTGTCACATATGCCCGATCACAACGTCCCCCATATACTTCCTCTCCATCTGGTGTCTTGCCTTTCTGTTCTCCACAGTATCAAATATAATGGAAAAGTCGTAGTCCTCCGGGTAAAGTTCTTCCGCCGCCACATGGAGCTTGACCCGCTTGTGGTTAATGTAGATCTTTTTATCCGGAAGCTGCACCCTTAGCACCCCTTTTTCATTCACCGGCTCACAGACGATGGCGATCTTTTTATCCGGAAAGATCATCACACTGTCCCCCCGCCGGAATTTCCCTGAAAGCTGGCTGCCAAAGGAAACCTGTTTTTTCTTTTGGATATGGGCATTGTTTTCTTTTCTTCCTGTTGGTGCTTCCCAATCTTCCCCGCCCTCCGGCTGGTTCTTCGGGAAGCTTCCCCAATCCTCTGCCTGGCTTTCCCCGCCTGGCTGTTTGGCAGTATTTCCCGCATAAACGCCCCCATAGGCCGCCTCCTGGGCATCCTGCAGCATATGCAGGGGCATCCCCAGCTTCCTGGCAATGTAGAAGGCGCAGCTCTCCCCTGCCTCCCCGATCACCAGCTGGTACAGGGGCTTTAAGCTCTCCTTGTCAAAGGTCATCCGGGCATTGGCCACCCCCGGCTCTTTCTCTGCGTAAGTTTTGACCTCCGGGTAGTGGGTGGTGACAAGATAAAGGGCGCCGCTTCTTTTCAGCTCCTTCAAGATGGCAATGGCGATCCCCATGCCCTCCGCCGGGTCTGTCCCCGAGCCAAGCTCATCCATCACCACCAGGCTTTCCCCGTCCGCTTTCTTTAAGATTTCCAGGGCATTGGTGATGTGGGCGGAAAAGGTGGAGAGATTCTCCGAAAGGTTCTGCCCGTCGCCGATATCGCACAAAATCAGGTTATTCATACAGATCTCCGCCATTTCCCCGGCAACGTGCAGCCCGCACTGGGCCATCAGGCAGTTTAAAGCCACGGTTTTCACCGCCACAGTCTTTCCTCCGGTGTTTGGCCCTGTAATGACCACCCCATTGATCCCTTCTCCCAGGGCAAAGTCCAGGGGAACATTGACCCTTTGGTCCATTAAGGGGTGCCTGCCCTTCACCAGGCGGATACGGCGCCGGGTGTTGATCTTTGGCTCCGTCCCCTCATATGCCTGGCTGAGCTTTCCCTTGGCAAAAATAAAGTCCAGCTTTTCTATCGTCCGGTTGTTCCGGGCGATGGCCTCTTCTTTGTCCGAGAGCATCGCCGTAAGGGTATACAGGATCCTTCTCTCCTCATTCTCTGCATCAATACGCATCTCCTGCAGCTCCTCAAACAGCTTCGATACCGCCAGGGGTTCCATAAACAGGGTATTTCCTGTGGCGGACTTATCTATGACGCTGCCGCTTATCCTGGCTCTGCATTCCTTTTTTACAGGCACACAGATACGCCCGTTTCTGGCCGTGCTGAAATGGTCGCTCATGCACTCCTTGTTTGCCCGTATCACGCCCTCCGCTTTTTCACGCATTTTTGCTTCTGTCCTGTGGATCCCCTCCCGCAGGGATCTAAGCAGGGGGGAGGCATAGTCGTCCACCCTGCCGCCCCGGATCTTCTGGTTCAGTTCCTCCCGGATCTCCTCTAAAGGATCCAGGTTTTCTTCATAATAGGGCAGGCTGATGGGATAGGCCATCCCACGGTTCAAATAATCCTTCAGCCGCTTCACAGCGGTGAGCGTCCCCCCGATCTTCTCAAGCTGGGCGGCGTTCAGGCACTCGCCCTTGCCTGCCATTTCCAACAGCTCCCCAACGCCTTCTAAGGCGGTGATGGGGGGCGCGCCGCACTTTTCCAGCATCAGCCTGGCTTCCGAGGTGTTTTTAAGTTGTGCTGCCACCTCTGTCTCAGAAAGGCTTGGGGCCAGGTTTCTGATGGTTTCCCTGGCCTTTTCTGTGCAGGCAGATTCCTCCAGCTTCTCTATGATCTGGTCAAATTCCAGCATCCTTGCAGAGGGTGTCTGGTAAAAATATCGTTCTTTGTCTGTCTCTTTTCTCTTCTTTTCCATCTCTTAGATCTTTCCTTTCCATGGCAATATACTACCGTTTTTTGGTCCATTTAAAGATTCTGTCCATGGCTTTTGTTTTTCTGCCAGGATCATTCCTCTCCCTTTCCCATTCTTTCCCAGGAAATACCATAAGCCGCAAAAGTAACTGCCCTGCTCCATGGCATATTACTTCTGCGGCTTATGTCCATAAACGATGATATGATATGGTCTGTGCTGAAACCCCCAAAAAAAGCATAAGCTCCCCGGGGCACACGTTGCGTAAGCAACAATTTCATCTGTGTGCCCCGGGGCATAAAAAAGCACAGCCATTAGGCCATGCTATACCATCATCTCTGTTTCCTGAAAGGAATATCATAAGAAGTATATGTTAAGCATTTGATAAGGCAGATACATGGGCATAGCTATAGCCTTGTTACTATAACCATTCCCTGCAATTATTTAATTGCCTGATTCTCTCACTTCCACCACGCTTAACATACTCTTCCTCGCTTTCTGTTTAGATAAAATCTAATATAATCCATCAAATGCCGGATGTCAAGTAGTTTTGAAATTTTTGTGGAAACCCTGGCGGCATCCAGGTAATCTTCCTCCCATTGTAATAATATCATACAAACACCAGGAATACAAGACTGTTTATCCAGGGCAACGTATGCTAAACTAACCAGCGATATATCCATAAATAATGTTCTTATGTTTGATAAGGAGGTCATAGTCGTTATGGGAAATAGCCAGCAGGAAAAAGAATTCGAAGTAAAAAGATTAGAAGAGACCATTTCTTTGGCCAGGGAACAGTTAGGCCAGGCAAAAGCAGCGGCAGAGGAAAAAAAGGCCCAGATCATTGCATCCAAAAAAGAAGCCCGGGAAAACACCTCCCACGGCATTACTAATCTCTATTCTTCCGAAGACTTTGAAGCACTTGTGGAATTAAGCCAATACCTTAATCCTGTTACAGACAAGATTATAGATTATGAGGAGGAAGAGCATAAGATCCTATTGCTGGAGAACATGATAAGGTCACCTTATTTTGCCCGTATAGATTTTCGCTTTGATGGGGATGAAGAATTTGAAAAAGTTTATATCGGGCGGTCTTCCCTTAAGAAAAACAACTATCAGGAGATAGCCGTTTATGATTGGCGCTCCCCCCTTGCCAGTGTCTTCTATCGTTTCCTCACAGGGAAAGCCTTTTATGATGCCCCCTGCGGGCGTATCACCGGTGAACTGGGCTTAAAGCGCCAATATGAGATAAACGATGGGAAACTGGCCTATTACTTTGACGCAGATGTGCAGATCGTGGATACATTCCTAAGGCAGCTTTTATCCCAGAATACTACCGCCAAAATGAAAGCCATCGTGGAAACCATCCAGCAGGAACAAGACTTGGTGATCCGGGATATGGAAAATGACCTGCTAATGGTACAGGGCGTGGCAGGAAGCGGCAAGACCTCCATTGCCCTTCACCGGGCTGCCTATCTTATGTACCAGGGATCACAGACAAAGCTGTGTGCAAACAACATTATGGTCATCTCCCCCAATTCTGTCTTTGAACAATATATCTCCCATGTATTGCCTGAATTGGGGGAAGACAATGTTCTCTCTGCCCTGTTTGATGACCTCCTTGGCACCTTATTGAAAGACAGGCGTATCCAGCCAAAAAATGATTTCCTGGAAGACCTGATCCATGATCCCCAACAGGGGGATGTATTAAAACAGAGTATCGTATGGAAAACGTCGGGTCTTTTTTCAGAAATAGCAGGCCTGTTCCTTGATGATATCCCTTCCCGATGGATACCATTTGAGGATGTGTACTATGATGGGAAATGTGTAGCCACCAGGCAGGCCCTTAGGGATAAGATCTTAGAAAGGCCGGAAACGCCCTTAGGGATCAGGCTGGGACAATTAGAGGGCTATATCCTGGAACTGATATTTGGCACAGGGGATGGGCGGGGGCTAAGGGCAGAAAAGAATTCCGTAAAACAGCAGATACAGCGGTTTACAAAGCTGGATGTGGTTGGGCTGTACAGGATATTGTTCCACGATGAAGCCTACTTTTACAGCCTGCTGCCAGATAAGAAGCCCTCGGGAAGCCTAAAGGGAATATGGGAATATACCAGGGAAAACCTGAAAGCAGACTGCCTGTACTATGATGATGCGATCCCCATGGCCTATTTATATTTAAGAATATACGGGGCCAATGAATATCAGAATATCAAGCAGGTAGTCATTGATGAAGCCCAGGATTATTACCCTCTCCAGTTTGAAATATTCAGGTTATTATTTCCCAATGCCAAGTTTACTATTTTAGGGGATGTGAACCAGACCCTTGCCAAAAAAGAGGATCTGGACCTGTACCAGCAGATCCGGAAAATACTGCACAAGAAAAAGTCCTCCCTTATCCTGTTAGACAAAAGTTTCCGTTGTACCAATGAGATCCTGGATTTCAGCTTACGGTTCATTGAACGCCGCCCGGAGATCAAGAGTTTCAACCGGAGTGGGGACCGCCCCCAGGTAGTCGTCGCTGACACCCCCCAGGCGCTGATAGACAAGATCGCAGAAGAGGTAAAGCTCTGCCAGGAAAAAGGCTTCCAGTCGGTCGGGCTGATCTGCAAGACCGAAGCAAACGCCCTGGGCTTATTTGAAAAGCTGTCACACAAACTGGATATCCAATTGATCACAAACGGGAGCGAAACAGATCTCCAGGGTGTGTTCATCATACCGGTATATATGTCCAAGGGACTGGAATTTGACGCTGTTTTGCTCTGTGATGCTGACAGCCAGAACTACCATAGTAAGGACGACAGGAATCTTTTATATGTTGCCTGTACCAGGGCGCTCCACAGGCTTGGCCTGTTTTGTGAAAAGGAGGCCAGCCCTTTGGTATGACCCAAGTACTGCAAGACGGGAGGGGCGGCGCCTTGCCCGTCTTGCAATCTCCCCTTTACTGCCATGGCACGAAGCCCCAGCCGTAGGTCTCTTATACCAGCCGCCAGGCACATGGCAACGGCTCTGTTAAGGGTTCCCCTGTTTCTTCGTCACAGGTATCCATACTTCATACTGTGCGTTTTGGGGATCCGGGTTTAAATAAACTTCTATATCAGGGGCATTGCCATATTCATATCCGGAAGCCGGAAGCCATTCCGTTACGATCCTCCGCTCCAGATCCTGTACGGACTTGTTGGTACCCGTGCCGGAAAAAATTGCCCAAGTGGCGGCAGGAACCGTATATTCCTCAACCCCCTCACATGCCCTGGTACTGGCAACCGCGATAAAATATTTCCACTGTTCCCCGTCGCCGCAGGCACTCACACCCAAAAGCCCCGGCATCGCCATATCCATCATTCCCGCCAGCTTGGTTATCGTGCCATTTGCAGCGGCATCCTGCCACAAGGCCGGCACTACCATAAAGTTCTTTTCAATCTCCTTATCAAGGGGCGCAGACACCCCAATAATACGGAAAGCCTCCTTGGTCTCAATCCGATAGTTCATTTCAGTGGCTCCTTTCACTGTGATACGAAATACAATAGGGGAAAATGATGTTAATAACTTCATGAGCTGTCACAGATTCAATCTCATCCGCTGTCACAAATCTGCTCATTTTCCTGTCATGCTTTCAATTGCATATACAATTGTTCAGTCCTATCTTTTTGCCAGCTCCCAGGACAGCATTTTCCATGCAACTGTCGGAAACTGTCTGACTATTCCAGACATGGCAGATCATATCCACCTACGGAATTGCGCCTGAATTATGCCCAATTCACGCTGGCAGGCCGCCCGGAACTCCCCGGACGGCCTGCTTTCCCTTCCCCTTTTTCTAATTGTCTCCCCTTTTCACACTATTCGCTTAACGTCTGTTTTGCGTATAGTTGCCATGCTTCC
>CAJTVD010000048.1 GCA_910579495.1 uncultured Lachnospiraceae bacterium | reverse complement strand
CCGCCTGTGTTGCGGAGCTTCAAAAGCTGGAACAGCAGCAGGAACGGTACAGGCAGGAGAAGTTCCGGGCCTACGAGGATTACAGCGGCGGGACGCTGGCAAAGGACGCCTACCTGAGACAGCGGGCGGACATTGACGGCAAACTCGCCGCCGCCAAAGCCGAACAGGAGGCGCAGGAACAGCTTTTATCTGAACTGGAGCATCTGGCCTTTCAGGACAAGGCGCAGGAGGATGATGTGTTCACTTCCTTTGCCGGGGCTACGGAACTGACGGCGGAACTGGCGCAGACATTCATCAAGGAAGTGCTGGTGTCCTCTCCCACCGAGATCGAGATCGTCTGGAAGTTCTGGGATGTGTTTGGAGGCCATTCTGATACCAAAGAGGAGGAAGGACATAATGGATAAACCGAGAAATGTTGCGGTCTATATGCGGGTCGCAAGAGCGCCCAGGGTGTGGATATACTGCCGGGTGGCAGCGCCGGACGCCTTTGCGCTGAGGACCCAGCAGGAAGAACTTATGGCCTTTGCCAAGGAAAATCACTATGAGGTCATGGGCTGCACCGCCAAACAGGAAACCGGCACAACAATGGTCCGCTCTGGGCTGGCGGAGATTACCAATGCCGCCCTCCGGGGTGAGATGGATATTTTGCTTGTCCTGAACGTCACAAGGCTGGGGCGCGACATCTGGAGAACGCTCGAATATGTTGGCTGGCTGGGAAAACATAATGTGGAGGTCGTCTGCCTGAACGGTGAGCTTTCCAACCAGGAAGTGGGGCGGCTACTGCGGACAAAGCAGGCTATGCAAGACGGGGCAATTTGACAAGTGAGTTTCCCCTTTCGCATAAAGCGGATGCCGGAGGCAGTCTTTCAGAAGAAGGACCAACAACCACCTCCGGCATCCGTAAAAAATTTGGTGTTTAGTTGACACAAGGAGATTTTTCCCGTTTTGGCAGGGATTACATTGAGTTAGGGGACTATCTGGAACATATTTTCCCTTTTATGCATGTAAGGTTTATCTCTGTGAACGATGGGTATGACAGTGCTGATTACAATGGGAAGACGCCGGAGATTGACGTGCCTTTCCGCAATCTGGCATATACCCTTTACAGCCAGGATATTTCAGAAAAGGTGAAATCGTCCCTGGCTGTGCGGAGGCAGAGGGGGCTTTATATTGGTTCACTGCCGCCCTATGGATATGGGAAGGGCAAAGAAGGGAGCCTTGTGCCTGACCAGGAAACAAAAGATACAGTGGTGCGGATTTACAGGGAGTATCTTGCAGGGGCCGGGCTTTCGGAGCTGGCAGGAAAATTAAACAGGGAAAAAGTACCCTCCCCAAGGCAGCATAAGGTGGACAAAGGGTTGCTCCGGGAGCGGGCATCAGGAATTTATGCATGGCTCCCCACTACCATCCAGCAGATTCTGTGCAATGAAATTTATGTGGATGCTGTGATAGACCTGGAAACTTTTCGGAAAGTGCAGGAGAAAATGGGGACAAAAAATACCGGAGAAGCCTGTGGGTTTCCCTTAAAAGGCCTGGTTCACTGCGGGGAATGTGGCAGGATCATGGTAAGGGAGAAGAAGAAGGGCGGATATTTCCGCTGCCGCTACCAGAAATTTACTGTCCATAAAGTAATAGAGAGCTTCCCGGAACCGGAGCTGGAAGCAGTTGTTTGGGAAGGGGTAAAGGCAGAATGGGGCAGGCTGGCAGAAAAGGAAGCAATCCTGTGCCGGGGAAGGGAGCTGGCAGCAAAAGCAGATAAGAGAGCCGGGGAAAACATCCGGGCGTTAAGGTTACTGATGGATAAAAAAAAGGAAGGGATAAAGGGGCTTTACTGCCAGTACAGACAAGGCGAGCTGGGGAAGGGGAAATACCTGGAAAAAAAGGAAATGGAAAAGGAAGCTGTCCAGAGACTGTCAGAAGAGATTAAGGGGATGGAAGAGGAAAGGGAGGGACTGGAGAAATTCAGTGGATTTTTGGCAGATACGATTGAAAGCCCCAGCCAAAGGCACAGGCAGGCGCTATTTCAGTGCCTGATAGAAGGGGTTTATGTGTTTGCCGGAAAAAGGGTTGAAATTTACTGGAAGTTCCGGCAGGGACAGGGGCAGCTTTTTTCTGTGCGCTGACAGATGGCTGTTATATTTTGTGTCATTCCCCATACTCAAGCAGGGCATTTAATTGGAAACCACACTTACAGCCATACCCAGCTTACAGCCAATAACCAGGAAAGCTTTAAGCAGGAAATTATTAAGACCAATGAAGTAATTAAAGAAGTCACCGGGGAGGAAACCATTTATGTCCGCCCCCCTTATGGAAGCTGGAATAAGGAATTTGAAAAGGAGCTGAATATGTTTCCGGTACTTTGGACCATCGACCCCCTTGACTGGTGTAGCAGCGATGTTTCCTGTATTGTAAAAAATGTCTGTACCAAGGCGGGGGAAAATGAGGTGATTCTGATGCATGACCAGTATAAGTCCACGGTTACGGCGGCGTTACAGATTGTAGATAAACTGCAGAAGGAAGGGTACGAATTTGTGACAGTAGATGAATTGCTCTTCGATTAACCATACAGCGTTCCCATTTCCACGCAGGAGTGGCGGCGTTTGTTACAATAAGCTGGTTTGCAAAGCATGGCAGCGTTTGTTGTTTTGAATGTAAAAAAACTTCAAATTTTTTAGAAGTGAAAATTGATTTCTTCCCCACAGCATGGTATACTTATGCAAAACCAACGGAAAGAAGTGGAGGAAGAAGTGAAAAAAGTAAGGGACGAAAGCGGCTATACCTTATGGGACGATTATCGGTATGCTTTTCATTGGCTGAAGAAGAAGGAAGGGGCGGGGGCTATTGCCGCCTGTGCGGGAAGTTCAGCCCTGGGCGTAGTGCTTCCTTTTCTGGAGGCAGCGCTGGCAGGCGCGGTTGCCGCCTGCCTGATCAGCGGCAACAGGCCGGAAATTATTCTGCTTCTGGTGACAGGCTACGTAATCCTTTTACAGGTAGTGCGTTTTGTACAGAATCATTTAAAGGAAGTGCAGGATAAGGCCCTGACACTGTTCCGTATTGGCATGGCCACTGAATTTTACCGCAAATGCGTGGAAATGGATGGGCAGTACATGGAGAGCGCCCAGGGGCGGAGGAAAATGACCCAGGCCCGGGAAAATCTTTTTTCCGGGGAGGACAGCGGGATAGAGGCTTTTATGAGGCTGTTTTGGATAACAGCAACCAATGTAGCAGGGCTTATAAGCTATGCAGTTATTGTGGGCAGGGCCAATCCCCTGTTATTGCTGCTATTGGTCCCACGGGCTTTTCTGGATGAGTTCCTGGAAAAATCCCTGCGGAAAAGCACTTATGCCATGATTAAAAAGAATGCGAAAAACCGGCAGGATTTCTTTTATCTGCGCAGGGAATCCATTTCCATAGAAAACGGCAAGGACATCCGGCTCTACCGGATGGACCAATGGCTTTTAAGGGCTTTCCATGAAGTGGTAGACAAGATTGTTGCCCTGGAGTACAAGACGGCAAAAGGCTTCCTGCTTGCAGGGATTGCGGATAATGGGCTTACATTTTTGGTTAATGGTGTAGTTTACGGTTATCTGATCCTGCAGATGGCCAGGGGAAATCTCACCCTCCCGCTGTTCTTATTGTATGTAGGGGTGGTGGCAGGGTTTGGTAGCTGGATGACAGGGCTGTTTTTTTCCTTCCATCAAATTTATCAGGTGAAAGTGCCTATGGATAAATACCGGGAATTTATGGATGATGTTACCTTTAAAGAGGATGGGATGGGGAGGCTGGTGAATCCGGGAAAGCCCCATGAGATACGCCTGGAAAATGTGTGCTTTTGCTATGAGGGGAGCGAAAAGGATACCATCCATGATTTGAGCCTGACCATCAGTGCTGGGGAGAAGATTGCGCTGGTGGGGCTGAACGGGGCTGGAAAGACTACCCTTACCAAGCTGCTGTGCGGCTATTACCGCCCCACTTCCGGCAAAATTTATCTGGACGGACAGGATATGGGAACCCTGTCACGGGAGGAATGCTTCAGGGAATTTGCAGTGGTGTTCCAGGATGTGTTCGCCTTTTCCTTTCCATTAGTGGAAAACGTATCCTGCGTGAAGGAAGGGCAGGAGGAAATTGGCAGGCTGGAGCAGTGCCTGCAAAAAGCCGGGCTTACTGAGCGGGTAAATGAGCTTCCCAAAGGCGTGAAAACCACGATGAATAAGGATCTGGACGAGGAGGGCGTTGCCCTTTCCGGCGGGCAGCTCCAGAAGCTGATGCTGGCAAGGGCTTTGTATAAGGATGCCCCGGTGGTCATCCTGGACGAGCCTACAGCGGCCCTTGACCCTATTGCAGAGAGTGAAATGTATGAGAAGTATGATGAAATCATCCGGGGGAAAACGGGAATCTTTATTTCCCACAGGCTTAGTTCCACGCGCTTTTGCGACAGGATTCTTTATATGGAAAAGGGAACTGTGGCAGAAGACGGGAGCCATGAGGAATTAATGGGCAGGCAGGGGGCTTATGCGGAGCTTTTCGCCCTGCAGGCACAGTATTATCAGCAGAAAGGCCAGGGTGAATGCCATGCATGATTTTATTTCCACACATAAGACGGGGTTCAGGCTGTTAAAAAAGATCCACTCTGTAAACCCTATCATTATACCAGTTTATCTGCTGGAGGTAATTTTTAACCTGGTACAGGTATATATGAGCCTTTTCCTGACAGCCGGGCTGGTGGACCTGCTGCGGCAGGGAAGCTTTAGGCAGGCGGGCGTACAGGCTCTCCTGCTCCTGGGGGCCAATATGCTCTGCGGCGTCATTGTACAGTTTATCCGGTCAAGGATACGCGGCCTGCAGAATGTAGCCGGGCTGGCAATTTTTGTTTGGCTGCGGGAAAAGATTTTTTCCATGGATTACGAGACAGTAGAAAAGCCGGAGATATCCGAAAAGATTGCTTTCTCGGAGAAGACCTCCGATAACTATGGAAGCCTTGGGATGGTATTGGCAAGGTACCGGGATATCCTGCAGGCATTTTTAAGCGTTATGCTGTCTGTTTCTATGGTAATATATTTGTGCCTTGCGCGGCCGGTGGGGAGGGGGACTTTTCTGGATACTTTTGCCGGCCCACTGCCTTCGCTCCTGCTTTTTGGGTGCGCTCTTGTGGGGATGGCATATTTTTCCGGGCAGGTGTTCCAGAAATTCTCCAGGAAGCAGAAGAGTTATTTTGCTGCCAACACGGGAAGGGAAATGAAGGAAAGCTATCTGCTAAACCAGGTCTTTGTCAATGAGAAGGCAGGAAAGATTGTCAGGCTCTATGGCATGGAAGAAATGCTCATGGAGAACGCAGCGGAGGAAGTGGGGAAATCCAGGGCTTACTGGGCAGGCATGTTTGATGTGATGAGAAAGACTGTCCAGGCGAATAATGGGATGAACAGCCTTTTTACCATAGGTTCTTATCTGCTTGTAACGCTAAAGGTGGTGACAGGCGCTATCACAGTGGGGGCATTTACCCAATATGCAGGTGCGCTGAACCAGTTCGGCAATGCCTGTTTTATCATCATCAACTGCCAGGTAAGGCTCAGGAATATTTGTACCTATATGGATAAGTTTCTGGCGTTCCTTGACATGGAAAGCGGCCATGCCAAAGGCGGCCTGCCCATTGAGAAGCAGGATGGCGGGGAATATGAGCTGGTATTTGAGAATGTAAGCTTCCGTTATCCGGGAAGTGAGAATTATGCCATGAGGAACGTAAGCTGCAGGCTGAATGTGAGGGGAAGGATGGCCCTGGTAGGGCGCAACGGTGCAGGAAAAACTACCTTTATCAAGCTCCTCTGCCGCCTTTATGAGCCTACGGAGGGGCGTATAACCTTAAACGGCGTGGATATCAGGGAGTATGACGAGGAAGCATACCAAAGCCTTTTCGGTGTGGTATTCCAGGATTTCAAGCTGCTATCTTTCCCTGTATGGGAAAATATTACGGCGGGGGGCGAAAGGCAGGATGATAAAATCTGGAAAGCGTTAGAACAGGCAGACGCGGCGGAACTGGTAAGGAAAATGCCGGCCCAGTTGGACACCTACCTTTATAAGGAACTGGAGGAAGGGGTGGAGGTCAGCGGAGGGGAAGCCCAGAGGCTTGCCATCGCCAGGGCTTTGTACAAAGATGCCCCCATTGTTATCCTGGACGAGCCTACCGCGGCTTTGGATCCTGTTGCGGAAGCGGAGGTCTATGCGCGGTTTAACGAAATGGTAGAAGGAAAGACCGGGATCTGTATCTCCCACAGGATGAGCAGCTGCCAGTTCTGTGATGAAATCATAGTCTTTGAAAACGGCGGGATTGTGGAAAGGGGCAGCCATGAGGAATTGTATGCCCTGGGCGGGAATTATGCTAAAATGTGGAATGCACAGGCGAAATATTATGTATGAAATAAGGGATGCCTTGTACGGTTCCGGGAAGCCGGGCTGTACAGGGCATTTTTGGCCATGCCAAACAGGGCATTCCCTATGTCTCCCTGGAAGATTTAAGTTGCTGGCAGTAAGAATTTATGGTAGTATAGTGAACAGCAATTTTTGTTTTCACTGTTCACAGGGTATCTTTAAGGTGCAGGCGGGAGGAGCGGTTGCAGGTGAATGAACAATTAAATGAGGACAATGCGGTAAGAGAAAGGCACAGGCAGCGGATAGAGCAGATGCGCAGGGATAAGGAGCGGCAGATGGTGCTCCGAAGGAATATCCGGAAATATGCGCCTGTTGGTGCGGGTGTGCTGGCAGTACTTTTATTGATAACAGCAGGGACAATGATTTTTCCTAAAAAACCTGCGGACAGGCAAACAGATACGGTTCCCACCAAGCAGGAAACGATGGCGGATAACAGGGGGGAGGGCACAAAGGGGACTGGGCTTCCTGGGGCGGGCAGTGACGGGGAAAATGGCACTGCTGTTTTGTCCCCTATGAGCCGGAAAATCCGGATACTCACCGGCATGCTGGGAGCCGGGGAAGGGGAGCAGGTAAGCTTCGGTGCAGAATGCGTGTATGAGGCGGCGGGGCAGCGCAGTTATGGGGCTGCCCCGGCGGAGGATGTGTTTACAGTGGGGGAGGCCCTTTCTTCCGGGGATGTTTTCTACAGCAAGAATGCTATCCTGATTGACCTGGAAAGCAATGATATCATTGCCTGGAAGGGCGCCAGGGACCGGATCAATCCCGCTTCCATGACGAAGATCCTCACCATTTTGGTGGCAGCGGAACAGGTGGGGGATTTGGAGGATACCTTTACCATTACCCTGGACATTACCGACTACAGCTATGTCAACGGCTGCAGCAACGCAGGTTTTGCCAGGGACGAAGAGGTGACAGTGAGGGATTTGTTTTACGGCACCATCCTGCCCTCCGGCGGGGACGCAGCCTTGGGGCTTGCCACATATGTGGCAGGAAGCCAGGAGGCCTTTGTGGGGCTGATGAACCAAAAGCTGGAGGAGCTGGGGCTGGCGGGGTCAGCCCATGTTACCAACTGTGTGGGGCTTTATGATGAAAACCACTACTGTACGGTTTATGATATGGCAATGATCCTGGAAGCGGCAATGGACAACCCTCTTTGCAGGGAGGTGCTTTCCACACGCACCTATGGGACTTCCAGGACAGAGCAGCATCCTGAAGGAATTACCATTTCCAACTGGTTCCTTCGCCGGATTGAGGACCATATCACCGGCGGGGAGGTACTCTGTGCCAAGACAGGGTATGTGGTACAGTCCGGGAACTGTGCCGCCAGCTATGCCCAGTCAGCAGATGGCAGGGGATTTGTCTGTGTGACAGTGGGCGCTAACAGCTATTGGCAGTGCATTTTTGACCATGTGGGGCTGTATGAGCAATTTTTCGGAGGAAACGATGGACATTTTTGAATATATGGGAGCCGCCCAGAAGGAGAAGGAGTCCCCCCTGGCGGCAAGGCTGCGCCCCCGCACATTGGATGAGATGGTGGGGCAGGGGCATATTATCGGGAAGGACAAGCTTTTGTACAGGGCCATCAAGGCGGATAAATTAAGTTCCCTGATTTTTTATGGCCCCCCGGGTACAGGGAAGACCACCCTTGCCAGGGTTATTGCCAATACCACCAGTGCAGAATTTACCCAGATTAATGCAACCATAGCAGGAAAAAAGGATATGGAAGAGGTGGTAAAGGCAGCCAAGGATACCTTGGGAATGTACGGCAGGCGGACCATACTTTTTATTGACGAGATACACAGGTTTAACAAGGGGCAGCAGGACTACCTGCTCCCTTTTGTGGAGGACGGGACGCTGATCCTCATAGGGGCTACCACGGAAAACCCCTATTTTGAGGTTAACAGTGCGTTGCTGTCCCGTTCCATTATTTTTGAACTGAAACCTCTTCACAGGGAGGATATTAAGGAACTGCTGCGCAGGGCGGTTTATGACCAGGAAAAGGGTATGGGCGTTTACGGCGCTGTGCTGGAACCGGAAGCGGAGGATTTCCTGGCGGATATTGCCGGGGGAGATGCCCGGTCTGCGTTAAATGCCATTGAGCTTGGGATTATGACCACGCTGCCCGGGGAGGACGGGAAAATACATATTAACCTGGAGGTGGCCCAGGAATGTATCCAAAAGCGTGCAGTGCGTTATGACAAAACGGGGGATAATCATTACGATACCATATCCGCCTTTATCAAAAGCATGAGAGGTTCCGACCCGGATGCGGCAGTTTATTATCTGGCGCGGATGCTTTATGCAGGAGAAAGCGTTACCTTTATTGCCAGGCGTATTATGGTCTGTGCGGCGGAGGATGTTGGGGTAGCGGATCCCCAGGCTCTTTCCGTGGCGGTAAGCGCCTCCCTGGCGGCGGAGCGGACCGGGATGCCGGAGGCCCAGATCATTCTTTCCGAGGCTGTAGTTTATGTGGCATGCGCACCTAAAAGCAATGCCTGTGTAAACGCCATTGGGGAAGCCATGAGGGCTGTGGGGGAAACCGGGAACCTGCCCATACCCGCCCATCTCCAGGATGCCCATTATAAGGGGGCGGCCAAGCTGGGGCATGGGGCGGGCTATTTGTATGCCCATGATTACCCCAACCATTATGTGAAGCAGCAGTACCTGCCCTATGAGCTAAGCGGGCGGGAGTTTTACAAGCCCTCTGGCAATGGCTATGAGGTGAAAATCAAAGAACACATGAAATGGCTCAAAGAACAATGAATATTACTTTTGCCCCGGAGCAGTTCTTAAGAAAACAGAAGGAAATAAAAACGTATGAGTTTAGATACCGGAAAGCAGCGGAAAAGGAAAAAACCAAGAAGAAAGCCGGTAAGGAAAGCCGCCAGCGCCAGGCACAATGGCCTGGCAAAAAAGCTTCCTATAGGGGCGGCCCTGGTGCTTTTGGCAGTGGTGGGCGTGGCGTGCTTTTTTCTTTTTAACAGCCAAAAACACAGCCAGCAGCAGCCGGAGCTGTCCCCCCAGGAAATTTCGGAGCCTGTGCGCCCCAAAGAGCCGGAGGATGATATCGGGGACGATGTGCTTGGCCATATCATTACCGCAGAGAACGCCGTCCGGGAATCCTTTGGTAAACGGCCGGAAAGCCATGAAATCACACAGGAGGGCGCGGCAGATTTTGCCTCCATAACAGAATGTGTTATTGATTCCGGTTCAAAGAAAATATCCATTTCAGCAAAGGGAGACGGCATTCCCAAAAGCGATGATAAATATTATTATCTTTTTGCCTTAAATACTTTTGACCAGGGCATTCCCAAGGACAGTGAATATGTGGCAAGGGAGTATAAGGATAGCAGCACCGCCATGGAGGTGGCCCTGAATTATAACCTGCCGGGCAGCCGCCTGTTCAAGAAATTTGTACTGGCGGTGAAAAAGGACGGGGAATATGTACAGGTGAGCCAGCCCAGGTATATTACCAACCCGGAGGCGATTGCCAAATATACCAACGTGTTCCAGCAGCCAGCCTCTATCAAGGGACTTTTGGTAGACCCTAACAGGCTAAGGGGAAATGAACTGGACAATCTGGGGGTAAAACAGGCCGCTTACAATATACCGGTGGCCAGGCTCCTGGGGCCTACAACCAACGGGGCATATCCCACCATCCATTACACTTATAATGGAAAAACATATACCTTTAACGGCCAGGTGGTGGCGGAATATGACCTGGTGTTCAGCACGCTTACGGCAAAGGGCATTACCACCACGGCAATTATTTTGAATAATTATTCCAGTGCCTTTAAACAGCTGATCCATCCCCAGGCGCGCAGCGGCGGCAGCGCCCCTTACTATATGTTTAACGGCGCGGAGGAATCCGGGGTGGAATACATGGCGGCCATCGGGACCTTCCTCGCGGAGCGGTATTCAGACAACCGGCATGGGAAGGTTTCCAACTGGATCATCGCCAATGAGATTAACGCCCGTAAGGAATGGAACTATATGGCGCATACGGATATTGAGAGTTACGTGGAGGCATACGCCCAGGGGTTCCGGGTTTTTTATACGGCCATCAAAAGTGTCAGTAGCAGCGCCAGGGTATATATTTCTATCGACCAGCAGTGGGACAGGAATATTAAAAACAATACCAATTACGATGGCAGGGATATTATGGATGTGTTCAACCAAAATATTTCTTCTAAAGGCAATATAGATTGGGGAGTGGCGCAGCATCCCTATAATGTGCCCCTGACCGAGGCGAAAATCTGGAAAGATTCCAAATATGTGGAGCATGGCCCAGGCACCTCCATGATCACGATGGAAAACATTGAGGTTTTGGTCCATTATCTGCGCCAGGAGCACTTCCTTACAGACAGCGGGCAGGTAAGGAGCATCCTTCTAAGCGAACTGGGGTACACTGCCCATGCAGGGGAAGCCCTGCAGGCGGCTGCCTATGCCTATGCTTATTACAAAATGGAAGCCTACAGTGAGATTGACGGGTTTTTGCTAAACCGCCAGGCGGACGCGGCGGAAGAAGTGTCCCAGGGGCTGGCCTTCGGGCTGTACAATTCCAGCGGGGGGCACCGGCAGATATATGATGTGTTTAAATACATTGACACGCCCCAGAGGGACCAATATACGGATTTTGCCAAAGAGCTGGCAGGGATTTCCAGTTGGGACGAGATTGTCCGCTGAAGGTAAGAGGTGGATCGGAATGGGAAATTTACAGGAGCAATTATTGGAATTACGGGCGCGCACCGGGATGAACAGGAGGCAGTTTGCAGACTACTTTGGGATTCCCTACCGGACAGTGCAGGACTGGGAGCTTGGAAGCAGGCAGATGCCGGAGTATCTGCTCCGCCTGATGGAGTATAAGGTCAGAATGGAAGATAAGGCAGGGACGAATGGCCATATCTGACATTGGAAAGGGAGAGAAAATATGGGAAAAGTCATTATTTTGGAGGAAACTACCAAAAACCCCCTTACCCTGATGGGGCAGAGGGCGGGGGTCTGCTGGGGAGGGGACATAGAGGATCCTGGGAAAAACTACCAAAGGGGGCTGGACTGCCTCAGGTCAGGGCACGGCAGGGTGATGGAATATGTAAATGTGGAGATGGTCCTTGCAGGCTATTCTGCAAGGGTCATCCGGGAATGGTACACCCATATCGGAGGGCTCCCCACAAGGCTCCAGGCCAGCACCCGGTATATCAATTACCAGGATTTTAACTGCATCATGCCGGATTCCGTGAAAAACCATGAGGAAGCGGCGAAACGTTTTGAAAGCTGCATGGAGGAAGTGAGAAGCTGCATACAGTTTCTCACCGGCCAATGCGGGGTTCCCAGAGAGGACGCCGCATTGCTGCTGCCTTTGGGCATGGAAACGAAGATTGTGGACAAAAGAAACCTGCGGAGTATTATGGATATGTGCCAGCAGCGGCTGTGCAGCAGGGCAAACTGGGAATACAGGGGGCTGATGGGTGAGATCTGCCAGGAGCTGAAGAAAATCTCTGAGGAATGGGTTTACATTGTGGACAATTTCTTTGAACCCAAATGCAAAAAAATAGGCTACTGCCCGGAAAAGAAATCCTGCGGCCTGATGGAAAAGAAAAAGGATGAAATAGCCGAATAAGGACTAATGGAGGGTCTATGTTACCATTAAATCCATGGGAACACCAGAGCGCAGTGAAAGCATTGTATGCAAAATGTGTGGAAAGTGTCTGCGAAAAGCATCATATAACCCGCATGGAACTGGATATTCTCCTGTTTCTGGCAAATAATCCCCGCTATGACACGGCGGCGGATATTATTGAAATCAGGTATCTGTCGAAATCCCAGGTATCCGCCAGCATAAAAATCCTGGAGCTGGAAGGGTACCTGCAAAAGAACTATGCGCCGGGCAACCGGAAAACAGCGCATTTGGCCATCAGGGAGAAGGCGTCGGGTATTATAGCGGACGGAAGGGCAGCCCAGGAAAAATTTATGGCAATAATGTTCAGGGAGATCCCCCAAGAGGACATAGAGATAATGAAAAAATGCAATGCCCGGATGCTGAGAAATATCTACGGTTATTTAAAGCCGGGGCAGGGTACCTTGTGAGTGTTAAGAACCACAAATGTAAACTTATATAAATGTTTGGTTGACATTTTCTCCCGTTTCTGTTATTTTATTTACGGGCCTTAATGGCCAAAAACATACCGGGAAGAGGGAGAGAATGTGTATGAAGCAGAAAATCAGAGCAAAAGAGATGGCATTGTGCGGGTTATTTACAGCGTTGACGGCAGTGGGGGCTTTTATTAAAATTCCGGTTCCTGTGGTCCCTTTTACCCTGCAATTCCTGTTCACCATGCTTGCAGGGCTGCTTTTAGGAGGCAGGCTGGGGGCTGTAAGCGTAGGGCTTTATGCCTTTTTGGGGCTTGTAGGGCTTCCTGTTTTTGCAGAAGGGGGCGGATTGTGGTATCTGTTAAAGCCCAGCTTTGGTTACATCCTGGGATTTATTCTTGCAAGCTATGTCACTGGCAAAATGACGGAGAAGACGGAAGGGCTCACCCTTGGCAGGATCCTTTGGGCGAACTTTATCGGGCTGGCCATTGTTTACGGGGCGGGTATGGTTTACTACTATATAATATGTAATTTCGTGATAAACACGCCGATCGGCCTGTGGCCGCTGTTTTTGTATTGTTTCCTTCTGGCTGTCCCGGGGGATATCTGCCTTTGCTTTGTGGCGGCATTTTTGGCGAAGCGCTTAAAGCCGGTTATCGCGGCAATGTAACTAGATGGCGGAGAACAGGGGGGCAATTCCAATCTTGCCGGAAGCGGGGCAGGATGATTCTGATATCAAAGGATGAGAGGTAAGTTTCAATGAGCATTGTAACACAAATGAAGGAAAAAGTATTAAGGGGGGAGCTTCTTGGGCGGGAGGATGCGCTGGAGCTGTCCGGTGCCCCTCTCCCTGAGCTCCGGCAGGGGGCGCAGGAAATCCGGAAAGCGATGTGCGGGGATGGATTTGATATCTGTACCATCGTCAACGGAAAATGCGGCCGGTGCTCTGAGGACTGCAAGTATTGTGCCCAGAGTGCCCATTATCACACAGCCTGTGTGGAAAGTTACCCGCTATTGTCCCGGGAGGAGCTTTTAAAAGGGGCAAAATACAATAAGGAAAAGGGTGTCCTGCGCTATTCCATCGTTACCTCCGGGAAGCGCCTGTCCGGGGAAGAGGTGGCCAGGGCCTGTGAAAGTATCCGGGCAATCAGGGAGGAAGTGGGAATAGAGGTGTGTGTTTCCTTTGGCCTGCTGGGGGAAGAGGATTTCCGGAAGCTGAAGGAGGCGGGGGTATCGCGTGTCCATTGTAACCTGGAATCATCTTCCCGGTATTTCCCAAAGGTGTGTACGACCCATACCTATGAAGAAAAAATCGAAACCTTAAAGGCCGCAAAGGCAGCGGGGCTTTCCCTGTGCAGCGGAGGGATACTGGGGCTGGGGGAGACCATGGAGGATCGTATTGATATGGTCCTTACTGCCAGGAACCTGGGGGTAAAATCCATTCCCGTGAATCTGCTAAACCCTATTCCGGGAACGCCTTATGAGGGAAGGAGCCCCCTTTCCTACGAGGAGGCGTTAAGGTGTGTGGCGCTGTTCCGGTTTCTGGTCCCTGGCGGGGCAATCCGCCTGGCAGGGGGAAGGGGGCTTTTGGAGGATAAAGGGGAGGGCTGTTTTACCAGCGGCGCCAATGCGGCAATTTCGGGGGATATGCTCACCACTGCGGGAATCACTGTGGAAACAGATATGGCACTGATAAAAAAATTAGGATTTGAGGCGGGGCTTTGTGATGGGTAAAAAACTGTTTATCACCGGCACAGGGACGGATGTGGGGAAAACCTATGTAACTGGGCTGATTATGAAAAAATTACAGGAACATGGAAAAAGCGCCGGGTATTATAAGGCGGCAATGAGCGGCAATGAGCGTGATGGGAGGGGGGCCCTGCTCCCTGGGGATGCCCTCTTTGTAAAAAATCTTTCAGGGATATCCCAGCCCCTTCCAGAGATGTGCCCCTATGTCTATGAAGCGGCGGTTTCCCCCCATCTGGCCGCAAAGCTGGAGGGAAATCCTGTGCGCATGGAAGTGGTAAAAAAAGGGTTCCTGGAGGTATGCGGGAAATATGATTATGTTACCATGGAAGGAAGCGGGGGGATCCTCTGCCCCCTTTCCATGGAGGGCGGGGGACTGTGGCTGGAGGATGTGGCCAGGGAGCTGGGGCTTTCCAGCCTGGTGGTGGCGGAAGCCGGGCTTGGGACCATTAACAGCCTGACGCTGACAGTGGAATATATGAGGGCGAAAAACCTTCCGGTAAAGGGGATCGTGTTCAACCGTTTCCATCCCGGGGATGTGATGGAAGAGGACAACCTGCGTATGTGCCAGGAGCGGACCGGCCTTCCGGTAGTTGCCTGCGTGGCAAAGGGGGGCGGGGAATTATCCATTGATATCCAGGCACTGACAGCTTTGTATGAGGATTGAGAGATAAATTTTACCTGTATTGAGAGGTAAATTTGGGGAGGTATAGATATGATTTGGTATCCTTATCAGCAGATGAAAACGATGAAGCCGCCCTACGAAATTGTAGACGCCCAGGGGGTGTGGCTGAAAACCAGGGACAAGGAGATGATCGACTCTGTATCCTCCTGGTGGAGCGTGATCCATGGCTATAAGCATCCGGCATTAAACGAGGCCATTAAGTCCCAGGCGGACAGGTTTTCCCATGTGATGCTGGGCGGGCTCACCCATGAGCCTGTAAGGAAGCTTTCCGAAAAGCTCCAAAGCTGGCTGCCGGGGGACTTGGACTATTGCTTTTTTTCTGATTCCGGCAGTGTGGCAGTGGAGGTTTCCCTGAAAATGGCGCTGCAATACTACGTCAACCGGGGAGAGTGGAAACGGACCAAAGTCCTTTCCCTGGCCCATGCTTACCATGGGGACACCTTTAAAACCATGGAGGTGGGGGACGACGAGGATTATCACTTTATCCTGGAAGCCTATGGGGAGAAAAAGGATGTCATCCATATTCCCACCCGGATTCCCCAGTTAGAGGCGGCCTTCGGGCAATACCATGAACAGCTGAACTGCCTGATCGTGGAGCCCCTTCTCCAGGGGGCAGGGGGAATGCGGATGTATGATATTGCTTTCCTTAAGAGGGCCAGGGAGCTATGCGACCAGTATGGCGTGCTGCTGATTTTCGACGAGGTTGCCACGGGCTTTGGGCGTACCGGGAACCGGTTTGTGGCGGATAAGGTCCTGCCGGACATCCTGGTGCTTGGGAAGGCGCTCACCGGAGGGTATATTGGCCATGCGGTTACTGTGGCAAATAAGAAAGTATTCCAGGGGTTTTATGGGGACAGTGCAGAAAAAGCCCTGATGCACGGCCCGACCTTTATGGGAAATGCCCTGGCGTGCAGTGTGGCGTTAAGGTCCATTGAGCTGTTTGAACAGGAGAATTATATGGAAAAAATCCGCCGGATTGAGGAAATAACCAGGCGGGAGATGAAGGGCTTTTCCGACCCGCGGGTCAGGGAGGTGCGCATTATGGGCGGGTGCGTGTGCCTGGAGGTCCATGAGGGCGATGTGCTGAAGGGATTCCAGCAGTTTGCCTATGAGAGGGGTGTGTTCAGCAGGCCCTTTTTGAATTATCTTTACGCCATGGTTCCTTATATTATTACAGAAGGAGAACTGGTACAGGTGCTGGATACCATGAAGGCATGGTTTTATGGGCGGTAAATAGTACCCAGCGTATCTTTTAGGGGGATATGCCATTTGTGGCATCCCCCTATTTATGCGCAGGGGCGCACAGATGAAATTGTTGCTTACGCAGCGAGGCCCCGCGCGGCGGCATTTGTTAAACAGTGGCAGGCTTCCGTGAAGGGGCCTGTTATTTTGTTACAATAAGCCGGCTCGCGGCGTTTGTTACAATAAGCCGGCCCGCGGCGCGTGGCGGCGTTTGTTGCCCAAAATCCCTGTAAGCAAAAGGCCAGATGGGGGAAAGGGGGTGGGGGAACAGGAACAATTTGTTAGCAGAGGGTGAATAAAATTGGCGCAATTTGTTGAAATTGACCCTTTAATGTGCTAAATTCTCTAGTAAGGAAATTTCCAAATATTGGTAATTCGACTGGAGTGATGAGCGCAAATGATAAGAGAGTATTTGGAACGGAATGTTTTTGATGTATTTACAGAGCGGCTGAAGCTGATTTTTGAGGATTTTGATAATATTTATATTTCCTTTTCAGGGGGGAAGGACAGTGGGCTTTTACTGAACCTGGTGCTGGATTTTCAAAAGAAATATTATCCGGGGAAGAAAATAGGTGTTTTCCACCAGGATTTTGAGGCCCAGTATACGGTCACCTCAGAATATGTGGAGCGCACCTTTGAAAAGATCAAAAAGGATGTGGAACCTTATTGGGTATGCCTCCCCATGGCCGCAAGGACAGCCCTGAGCAGCTACGAGATGTTCTGGTATCCCTGGGATGAGACGAAAAAGGAAATCTGGGTGAGGGATATGCCCCGGAAGGAATATGTGGTCAACCTGCAGAATAATCCCATCACCACTTACCGTTACCGGATGCACCAGGAGGACCTGGCCAAGCAGTTCGGGAGATGGTACCGGATGGAGCATGGGGAAAAAAAGACGGTATGCCTCCTGGGGATGCGGGCGGATGAATCTCTCCAAAGATACAGCGGCTTCCTGAACAAAAAATATGGGTATAAGGGAGAATGCTGGATTACCAGGCAATTTAAGGATGTATGGTGCGCATCACCGCTTTATGATTGGTCCTCGGAGGATGTGTGGCATGCCAATTTTTTGTTTGAATATGATTATAACCATCTCTATGACCTTTACTATATGGCGGGGCTGAAAGTATCCCAGATGCGGGTGGCGTCCCCTTTTAACGATTATTCCAAGGATGCCCTGAACCTCTACCGGGTGATTGACCCGGAAATCTGGGTGAAGCTGGTAGGCAGGGTACAGGGAGCCAATTTTGCCAGTATTTACGGCAGGACCAAGGCAATGGGATACCGGAATATCTCTTTGCCGGAAGGCCATACCTGGAAATCTTACACGATCTTCCTTCTGGATACCCTGCCAGCCAGGCTGCGGAACAATTACGTGAAGAAATTCAAAACCTCCATTGAGTTTTGGCATAAGACCGGGGGCGGCCTGGACGAGACTACCATCAAGGAGCTGGAGCGGCACGGATACCAGATAAAGAGAAACGGGGTTTCCAACTATACTGTAAGCAAGAAATCCCGGATCATCTTCCTGGGGAAAATCCCGGACGATACAGATGATATTAAGTCCACCAAGGATATTCCAAGCTGGAAGAGGATGTGCTACTGTATTTTAAAAAACGACCATATCTGCCGGTTTATGGGATTTGGGCTGAGCAAGCAGCAGAAAAAGCGTATTGACGTGATCAGGCGCAAGTACAAAAGCATAGAGGAGATAGAGTATGAAGTTTAAAAGCCCGGTTTACAATATTATTTCAGTGCCTGTTGAAAAAATCAAGCCAAATACATATAATCCTAACGCGGTAGCGCCGCCGGAAATGCGCCTGCTTTACGAAAGCATCAGGATTGACGGATACACAATGCCTATAGTATGCTATTATAGCAGGGAAAATGACGTTTATGTAATTGTGGACGGTTTCCACCGTTACCGGATCATGCTGGAATACCCGGATATTTATGAGAGGGAAAAGGGAATGCTCCCTGTGTCTGTGATTGACAAGGCCATCGACCAGAGAATGGCCAGCACCATCAGGCATAATAGAGCCAGGGGAAGCCATAATGTGGACTTGATGAGCAATATCGTAAAGGAGCTTCATGAACTGGGGCGCTCTGATGCATGGATTGCCAGGCACCTTGGCATGGACCGGGACGAAATCCTGCGCCTGAAGCAGATTACCGGGCTTGCGGCGCTTTTTAAGGACGTTAAATTTGGCAAGGCATGGATTCCGGTAGAGGAAATGGGGGAAGAAGAGGATATGGATACAGATATAAACATGGATTTTTGAGCTGAAATTGGGGCGGTAAAGGGCCTGGGCGGGGAATTATGCCGGAAGATTTTGGTTTGGGAAGGAGACGGGAGGGGAGGATTAATGCTGACAATAGGAGCACATATGTCAATTGCCGGGGGGATTGCGAAAGCGGCGGAAAAGGTGGTGCAAATGGGAGCCAATACCATGCAGGTTTTCAGCCGCAATCCCAGAGGGTCCGGCTATAAAAATTACAGCGAACAGGAAATTGCGCGGTTTCAGGAGATACGGCGGGAGAACCGTTTCGGCCCTTTGCTTGCCCATGCGCCATATACGATGAACCTTGCCAGCGGGAAGGAATCTGTGTATGAGTTTGCCTGCATGGCCATCCGGGAGGACATAGCAAGGATGGACGCCCTTTCCATAGAAAATATTGTCTTCCATCCGGGAAGCCATACGGGAATCGGCACCCGGGCGGGGATAGAGAACATCATCGCAGGGCTGGACCAGGGAATGGACGGGGAAGAGGGGATCATGGTGCTTTTGGAAACCATGTCCGGGAAGGGGACGGAAATAGGCGCAAGCTTCCAGGAACTGAAAGCCATCCGGGACGGGGTAAAATATCCCGGGCGCATCGGCATCTGCCTGGACACCTGCCATGTTTTTTCTGCAGGGTATGATATTGTAAAGGATTTGGACGGGGTGCTTGAAGAGTTTGACCGTATTCTGGGCCTGGGGCTTTTGCGGGCAGTGCACCTTAACGACAGCCAGACGCCTTTTGGGTCCCGCAAAGACCGCCATGCAAGGATAGGGAAGGGGACGATCGGGCTGGATGCCCTGCTGGGGGTGATAAAGCACCCGGCACTGCAGGGCCTGCCCTTTTATCTGGAAACACCCCTGGAGGATGAAGGGCATAAACAGGAAATTTTGGAACTCAGGGAAAAACTGGGAAATAAAAACAGTGCAGGTGCATAGTACGAAAAGTAGGAGATACAATGAAAAAGGATTTAACACAGGGAAAGGTAACCGGGGCTTTGCTGAAGTTTGCAGGCCCAATGATACTGGGAAATTTATTACAGCAATGCTATAACATAGCCGACACGCTGATTGTGGGAAGATATCTGGGGGCGGAGGCACTGGCGGCAGTGGGCAGCGCTTATACCCTGATGACTTTCCTTACATCCATCCTTATTGGGCTGTGTATGGGAAGCGGCGCGGTTTTTTCAGTCTATTATGGGAAGAAAGAGGCTTTGCAGATGAAAAAGAGTATGCTGGTCTCTTTTTTGATGATTGCAGCCGTAGCGGTGGTTTTAAATTTGGCAGTTTTTGCCAGGATCCATGGCATTTTACATATACTGCGGGTTCCCCGGGAGGTTTATGGGCTGATGTACGAATATGTGTGGGTGATTTTCTTCGGCATCTTTTTTGTATTCCTCTATAATTACTTTGCTTTCCTTCTGCGCTCTTTGGGCAATTCCCTGGTTCCCCTGATTTTTCTGGGAGCGGCCGCTGCCCTGAATATTGGGCTGGACATTTACTTTGTGGTGTATCTGCATCTGGGGGCAGCCGGGGCGGCGGGGGCTACGGTAATCGCCCAGGCAGTATCCGGGCTGGGGATTGCCTTATACACATGGGCAAAAGAGCCGGGCCTGCGCCCGGAAAAAGGGGAATTTTCTATTGACAAAAAGACAGTGGCGGAGGTGGCCCGTAATTCCACGGCGGCATGTGTGCAGCAGTCGGTGATGAACTTTGGTATTTTAATGATACAGGGGCTGGTGAACAGCTTTGGCCCGGTGGTGATGGCGGCTTTTGCGGCGGCAGTAAAAATCGATTCCTTTGCTTATATGCCTGCCCAGGAATTTGGGAACGCTTTTTCCCTGTTTATCTCCCAGAACCATGGGGCGGGGAAAAGGGAGAGGGTAAGGCAGGGCACTATCCGGGCGGCGGCAGTTTCGGCTACTTTCTGCGCGGGAATTTCCCTGCTGATTTTCCTGGCAGCGCCCTGGCTGATGCAGATTTTTGTGGATAGTTCAGAGCAGGCCATCATTGCTACCGGTGCAGGGTACTTAAGGGTGGAAGGCGCTTTTTACTGTGGGATCGGGGTTTTGTTTCTTTTGTACGGCTTCTACCGGGGAGTGGAGAAGCCGGAAATGTCCCTGGTGCTTACGGTGATCTCCCTTGGCACCAGGGTGCTGCTTGCTTATGTGCTCTCCCCCTTTCCCCAAATTGGCGTATGGGGGATCTGGTGGGCAATCCCCATTGGCTGGTTTCTGGCAGATTTGGCTGGAATTGCCTGTATGCGCAGGATTGGCGGCTATGGTATCATAACAGGGACAGGAGCAAAACAGGGATAATATGGTGGTGATAAAGAAAGATTATTTTTCCATCCGGCAGATTTGCCAGTCCGGCCAGTGCTTCCGGCTGGAGCGGCTCCAGGATGGAGAAGGGGAAAAGGCTGGCTGGGAAAGCTACGGGCTGACTGCCCTGGGCAGATACCTGGCTATTGGGCAGCGGGGGGAGGAGACTTCCTTTGACTGTACCAGGGATGAGTTTGAAAAGGTCTGGAAGGGCTACTTTGATTTGGATGAGGATTATGGCAGGATCATAGGCGGCATTGACAGAAAGGACAGCTATCTTCAGGAAGCGGCGGCTTTTGGCAGCGGAATCAGGATTCTCCGGCAGGATTTGTGGGAGATGATTGTTTCTTTTATAATTTCCCAGCAGAACAATATCAAGAGGATCCGTAAATGCATTACCTATCTCTGTACCAGATACGGGCAGGAAAAAAGAACGGAAAAGGGGCTGGTTTATTATGACTTCCCCACCCCCGGGGCGCTTGCCGGTGCTTCCTTAGAAGAACTGTACGCCTGTAATCTGGGCTACCGCAGCAGGTATGTGCATGAAACCGCCCTTTTGGTGGCAAAGGAAGAAATAGACCTGGAAGCAGTTAGGACCATGGAGTATGGCAGGGCAAGGGAGGAGCTTTTAAAGCTCTGCGGGGTAGGCGTGAAGGTGGCGGACTGTATCTGCCTGTTTGCTTTACATAAAACCCAGGCATTCCCTGTGGATACCCATATCAAAAAGGTATTGGAGAAGCAGTATCCGGAGGGCTTTCCTGTGAAAAAGTACCAGGGGTATGAGGGAACCTTGCAGCAGTATATTTTTTATTATGACTTGATGAAAGGGAAGCTTTAAGAAACCAGAATAGTATCCTTGGAACTGTTAAAAATAATACAGGTCTTAAGATTTCTTTAAGGATATTGAGTTGGCCCGGGAAATGTGGTAGGTTTTAAGAAGGGCAACGGAAAAACCGCAGATGCGGTGGGAAACAGTGAGGGGAACCCGGCGTGTTTTTTAATACCGCCAGTGCTTTCCCCCGCAGAATAGGAGCACGGATGAAAAGCAGATTATATTATGTACTATTTTTTGTGTATGCCATTGTGGTATTTTTTGTATTATACCTTAATGGCGTGTTTACAGGAACAGAAAGTTCCACGGTAAACCTGGTAATCAATATTGGGTTTTTGATCATTATCGGTGTGCTGTTTGTGATATCTGCCGCCAGCTTTGGCAGGCTTAACGGCATTACCGACGAACTTTCAGAGTTAACCCTGCAGCTACAGAAAGAATATAAAGAGGCAAACGGCAGGAACCTCTGGGGAAGCTACCAAAGCCGCAATGATGTTTTTAAAAATGAACAGCTCCGCACAGCCTTCAACAAGTACCGCCTGCGGATCAAAAGCCAGAGCACCAGGCGGGGGATTGCCAATCCATGCGGGCTGGAAGAGTATATCAATGAAGACCTGCTGGACCGGGCTGGCATGAGTTTTTTCAATTCCGGCATTTCCGGGACCCTTACCGGGCTGGGAATATTGGGGACTTTCCTGGGGCTTTCCATGGGGCTGGGTTCCTTCAGCGGGGATGATATTTTTACAATCTCCGATAATGTGGGTTCCCTGCTTTCCGGCATGAAAGTGGCTTTCCATACTTCGGTGTACGGCATTTTCTTTTCCCTGGTGTTTAATGCAGTTTACCGGTGCATCATGGCGGACGCTTATGAAAAACTGGAGGAGTTTTTGTGCATGTTCCGCCAGAGTGTGCAGCCCCAGGGGGTCAGGGAGGAGGATAACTCTTCCGCCATGGTAGTTTACCAGGCAGGGATCTCCAATACCTTAAAGCAGATGCTGGAAATGATGAAGGAAGACTCTGCGGACCAGACGGCAGGGCTGGGAAGGATTGTGGATAAATTTACCCAGCAGATGCAGGATGCCCTTGGGACAGAGTTTGGGAGGCTGGGGGAGGCTTTAAGGGAGGCCCAGAAAGCCCAGGCGGCCAGCGCGGCGGATACAGGGGAGCTGATCGAAGCCGTTACCGCCCTGGTGGAGGTGAACCGCAATGTACAGTCCGCCCTTGCCAGGGCCATGGACAGGCAGGAAGCCTTTGCCGGGGAACTGAAACAGCAGAGGGAAAAGCTGGAAAAATCCTGTGATGAAATGGCGGATGAGATTTCCGGGCAGTTGTATGCGTTTGACCATATGAGGGGTATGTATGAAAAATAGACGAAAGAACAGGGAGGCTTTTGCGGAGCATAGCTATTGGCAGTCCTACTCGGATATGATGGCGGCGTTATTGCTTATCTTTGTTTTGCTTACGGCAATTGCCCTTTCCATATATAAACAAAAGACCACAGATTTAGACCAGACCCGGATAGAATTGGGGGAGGCCCAGGATCAGCTAAGCCAGACCATCATAGACCTGGAAAAGTCCAAGGAAGAGGTTGAAAAATCCAACCAGGAGCTGGCCTCCTCCCTGGCGGAGCTGCAGCAGGCTTATGAGCAGGTGGCTGTCACCGGGGAAGAGCTGGATAACGCTTATCTGGAAATTGAAAACGCAAGGCAGGAGCTGGCGCAGACCAGGAGCGAATTACAGGATATTGTGGGAATCCGTACAGATATTATCGGTGCGTTGCAGTCTGCCTTTCACAATTCCAGTATGAAGGTGGATGCCCAGACCGGTTCTATCACTTTTTCCTCGGATGTCCTTTTCCGCTATAACAGCGCCACCCTTACCAGCGACAGCAAAAAAACATTGCGGGAGATTATCCCCATGTACCTGGATGTGCTGCTGCAGGACCAGTTCCGGAATTATATTGCGGAGATTATCATTGAGGGACATACGGATACTGACGGCGGCTACCAGAGCAATATGGAGCTTTCCTATGAGCGGGCCAATGCCGTGGCGGATTTCTGCCTGGATAAAAGGAACGGGCTCAGCGAAGGGAAGATTGGACAGCTCCAGCGGATCCTTACCGTTAACGGTAAATCCTGGGGCAGCCCTGTTTACAAAAAAGATGATACAGGGAATGCGCTGGAGGATGTGGACATGGCGGCTTCCAGGCGGGTTGAAATCAAGTTCCGCCTGAAAGAAGATGAGATGATTGAGAAAATTTCGGGGATTTTGTCAGAATGACCTTTGAAGAGTTTGAAGTAAAATATCATATCAGGTTAAACCAGCAGCAGAAGGAAGCGGCCAGGCAGGTAGAAGGGCCGGTCCTTCTGCTTGCTGTTCCCGGAAGTGGAAAGACGACGGTTCTGGTAACAAGGCTTGGGCATATGGTTTACTGTGCCGGGATTGCGCCGGAACGGATCCTCACATTAACCTATACGGTAGCGGCGGCAGGGGATATGGCGGCGCGTTTTTGCTCCTGCTTTGGCAGCGGGCTGGGCGGGCGGATGGAATTCCGCACGATTAACGGTGTGTGTGCCAGAGTGATCCAGTACTATGGAAGGCTGATTGGAAAACCCCCGTTTTCCCTGGCGTCTGAAAGGGACAGCCTGGTTCCCATACTTTCCGCCCTCTGCCACAAAATCCAGGGCAGCTATGTATCGGAGGGGGATTTAAAAGGGATCAGGACAATGATTACCTACATAAAAAACATGATGCTCCCAGAAGAGGGGATTAAGAAGCTGGAGGAAAAGGGCGGGATAAAGATCTCCCAGATCTATAAAGAATATTGCTCCGCGCTCCGGCAGCAGGGGCTGATGGACTATGACGACCAGATGGTGTACGCCTGTGCCATATTAAGGAAAAGCCCGGAAACATTACAGTATTTTCAGGACAGATATTCCTACATTTGCGTGGACGAAGCCCAGGATACCTCTAAAATCCAATACGAAATTATCAGGCTCCTGGCCGGAAAAAGGGACAATTTGTTTATGGTAGGGGATGAGGACCAAAGTATTTACGGATTCCGTGCGGCTTATCCCCAGGCAATGCTTGCCTTTGGCCAGGACCATCCGGGGGCGAAGATTCTGCTGATGGAGGAAAATTTCCGCTCCTGCGGCAGAATTGTAACGGCAGCGGACAGGTTTATCCAAAAAAATACCCTGCGCCATCCAAAGCATATGAGGGCAGCAAGGGATGAGGGGGCAGGCATCAAAACGATAGGGCTAAAAGGCCGCAGCGGGCAGTACCAATACCTGGAAAAGGCAGCCCAAAACTGCCAGGTCCAGACGGCAGTGCTTTACAGGGAGAACGAAAGCGTGCTGCCCCTTGTGGATTTGCTGGAGCGGCAGGGAATCCCTTACCGGATTCCCAACAGGGAACTTGCCTTTTTTAATCACCGTATTGTACAGGATATCAGGAATATTATCTCTTTTGCTGAAAACCCTGGGGATACGGATTTATTTTTGCAGATTTATTATAAAATTTCTACTTACATCAGCAGGCAGGATGCCCTTTGTATCTGCGGCATTGCCAGGGAGAAAAACATGGCGGTTTTGGAAGCAGCCATTGGATCCGGGCAGCTTCCTTACCAGACGGTAAATGCCTGCAAGGGGATAGCTGCCCAGTTAAAACGCCTGCTTTTGGAAAGGGCGGATTTGGCGGTCAACAGGATTTTGCAGAATATGGGATATGGGGACTATCTTGAGCGGATGGAAATCAGTAGCAGCAAGCTTTTTGTTTTAAGGGCCATTGCCCGGAAGGAACCCTCACCGGTACTGTTTGTTAAACGGCTGGAAGAATTGCAGAAAATCATGAAGGAGAAAAAGGACAAGGAAGAGTGCCTGTTTACCCTGTCAACAATCCATGCCAGCAAAGGGCTGGAATATGATTCTGTTTACTTGCTGGATATAGTAGATGGCATTTTTCCGGAGCGTGTGCCTGGAAATCCCGGTGCCATGAAGCAGGAAGAGGCGGACGCCTATGAGGAAGAGCGGCGGCTGTTTTATGTGGCCGTTACCCGTGCGAAAAATAAACTTTTTCTGTTCCAGTGGAACCAAAAAACTACCTTCTGCCAGGAGCTGTGGGAGGAAGAAGAGAAAGCAGCCTTCGGGCGCTTTTGCAGCGCCATCGGCCAGGGCCTGGTGGTAGAACATACAAAGCTGGGGGAAGGGGTTGTGGTGGAAGTGGGGGAAGAGAAGATCGTGATTCAGTTTGGGGACAGGAGAAGGCAGTTTTGCCTGAAGTCGTTATTTGAGCATGGGCTGCTGAAATTTTAGGAAGGAATAAGAAACATAGGAGAAAAAGGCAGGGATTGCGGGAGGCTGTGCCCGGCCGGATAAAGGAAAAATGCATTCTGCGGGAATGACAGGCTTTACACTGTCATATGATTTTGTTATAATGTGGGCGTTATAGAAAAAGACGGTGAGAGAAGTTATTTTATATCCTTTCAGCGCCATATGTATGGAAGGGAGAAAAATGAAACCATTAGTACTTGTATACAAAAAATGCAGTACCTGCCAGAAAGCTTTAAAGTGGCTGGAGGAAAACCAGGTGGAGTACCAGGAGCGCCCCATCAAAGAGCAGAACCCTACTGTAGAGGAGCTGCGCAGATGGCACGCCCAAAGCGGCCTGCCTTTAAAACGTTTTTTCAATACCAGTGGAAACCTGTATAAGGAATTGCAGCTAAAAGATAAACTGGCGGATATGACAGAGGAAGAGCAGCTAGAGCTCCTTGCCACAGACGGGATGCTGGTAAAGCGCCCCCTGTTTGTCACCCAGGACTACGCCTGCCCCGGTTTTAAAGAAGAAAGCTGGAAAGCGCATATTTGACTTATCCGGCAGGAATTACTATAATATTAAATGAATCTATGCGCCGTAAGGTGGTGCGTGAATGTTGTAGAAAGAAGGAATTAAGATGACGAAGATTGACATTGTATCCGGATTTCTGGGCGCCGGGAAGACTACCCTGATAAAGAAACTGCTTGCAGAGGCACTGGGGGATACCAAAGTAGTGCTGATTGAAAATGAGTTTGGGGAAATCGGTATTGACGGCGGTTTCCTGAAGGAGGCCGGAATTGAAATCAAAGAGATGAATTCCGGCTGTATCTGCTGTTCCCTGGTGGGTGATTTTGGGACTTCCCTGAAGGAAGTTATGCATACCTACCAGCCGGAGCGGATATTGATAGAGCCTTCAGGGGTGGGAAAGCTTTCCGATGTGATGAAAGCAGTGCAGGATGTGGTCGATACCAGTGAGGTAAGCTTAAATAGCGCCGTGGCCGTGGTGGATGCCTCCAAATGTAAAATGTACATTAAAAATTTTGGCGAGTTTTTTATTAATCAGATTGCCCATGCGGGAACCATTGTTTTAAGCAGGACAGGAAAGATATCCGTGGATAAATTAAATAAATGCATAGAGCTTATCCGGGAACACAATCCCAGGGCTGCCATTATCACAACGCCCTGGGAAGAGGTGGATGGAAAAGATATCCTTGCCACCATAGAGGGGGCGAAGGATCTGGAAGCGGAAATGATGGCGGAACTGAAAGCAGGCAGGGATCCGGAAGAGGGGCATCACCACCACGGGGATGGGGAGCATTGCCACGGGGAAAGCGGCCATAGCCATCATCATGAAGGCGGGGAGCATGGGCATGGCCATCACCATGAAGGCGGGGAGCATGGGCACGGCCATCACCATGAAGGCAACGGGCATGGCCATGGGCCGGACTGTACCTGTGGCTGCCATGGGCATGGCCATCACCATGCGGAGGAGGTCTTTACAAGCTGGGGCATGGAAACCCCTGAGGCATATAGCAAGGAAGAGATTTCCCATATCCTGGAGGAACTGGAAAATGAAAGCGAATACGGCTTTGTACTCAGGGCAAAAGGCATGGTACCCGGTGCGGAAGGGGGATGGGTGTACTTTGATTACGTGCCGGATGAGAGCAATGTACGGGACGGCAAGCCGGACGTGACAGGAAAATTCTGCGTGATCGGCTCAAAGCTCAAAGAAGATAACCTGAAAAAACTTTTTGCAAAATAAAAGCTGTAAAATGGATACAGCTTTGAGGACGCCGGATATAATGCCATGTCCGGCAGTCCCCAGGAAAGAAGGGTAAAAATGAAACCGGTTTATATGATAAATGGTTTTCTGGAAAGCGGCAAGACAGAGTTTATACGCTATACCTTAGAGCAGCCTTACTTTCAGATAAAGGGCAGTACCCTTTTGATTGTCTGCGAAGAGGGGGAGGAAGAGTACGGGGACGCTCTTTTGAAAAAGACGCGCACGGAAATGGTGGCCATTGAGGAGGAGGAAGCCTTTAACGCCTCTAATCTCATCGAACTGGAAAAAAAGTATAAGCCAGAGCGCATTGTGATAGAATATAATGGTATGTGGAATTACAAGAACATGAAGCTGCCCTTCCATTGGGAGATGGAGCAGCAGATTACTATAATTGACGCATCCACCTTTCCCATGTACTTTACCAATATGAAGTCCCTGCTTGCAGAAATGCTGCGCAAGTCGGAGCTGATTATTTTTAACCGCTGTGACGGTGTGGAGGATTTAAGCAGCTACAAGCGGAATGTAAAAGCCATCAACCAACAGGCAGAGATTGTTTTTGAGGATTCGGAAGGGGAGGTAAACCAGATTTTTGAGGAAGACCTGCCTTACAGCCTGGACGATCCCATAATCTCACTGGATGACCAGGGGTACGGTATCTGGTATCTGGACAGCCTGGATAATCTGGAGCGCTATATCGGGAAAACAGTGCAGTTTACAGCCATGGTATTAAAGCCGGAAGATTTTCCCAGGGGATATTTCGTGCCTGGGCGCATGGCAATGACCTGCTGCGCGGATGATATGGCTTTTTTGGGCTTTGCCTGTGAATATGGCAAAAGTGACAGGCTCACTGACAAGCAGTGGGTAAAAGTGACTGCCAAAGTAGTGAAAGAATACTTTGCGGATTACAACGGGGAAGGCCCTGTACTGAAAGCTGTCAGTGTAGAGCAGGCAAAAGCGCCCAAGGAGGAAGTAATCAGCTTTGTATAGGTTTACAGGGAGATAATATCGGCAATGTACCAATATACAGCAATACAGTGGCTGTTTTTCTTTTATTTTTACTGTTTTTTCGGATGGGTTTTTGAATCTTCCTTTGTATCCATAAAAAGCAGGAAATTCGTCAACCGGGGCTTTATGCGGGGGCCTTTTCTTCCCATATACGGAAGCGGTGCTGTTATGATGCTGGTAGTATCCATGCCCTTCCAGGATAATATCCTCCTGACGTATATTGCAGGCTGTATGGGAGCTACGTCCCTGGAGCTGGTGACAGGCATTACCATGGAAACACTGTTTAAAGTCAGGTACTGGGATTATTCGGGCCAGAGGTTTAATTACAAAGGGCATATCTGCCTGTCCTCTACCATTGCCTGGGGATTTTTGACGATATTGATGACAGAACTGGTTCACAGGGCGGTGGAGAGGGTAATATTTATTATTCCCTATAAGGCGGTCACAGTGGCCACAGTGCTGGTTACGGTTTATATTATTGTGGACTTTACCCTTTCCTTTAAGGCAGCTTTGGATTTGCGGGATTTACTGCTGGGGCTGGAACGGGCAAGGGCGGAAATGGAACGTATCCAGAAACGCCTGGACGTAATCATTGCTGTTGCTAACGATGAGCTGGAAACCCGTCGGCAGAATGGCAGTATGCGGATAGATGAACTGATGGAAAACATTGAAGGGAAGTTTACTTCTTTAAGGGAGCGTATTAAGCTCACCCCTTCTGATTTCCTGGAGGATATCAGGGAGGAAATTGCGGAATTGCGGGGCAAATATACAGTGGAGAAGGAACGCAGGGGACAGTTTGGGAGGCTGAAGGATTTTTATCAGCGGAATCTCATTAAGGGAAATCCGGGAATGTACTCTAAACGTTTTTCGGAAGCCCTTGAGGAATTAAAGAAAGCAGCTAATGAAAGAATTGATAGAAAAAAATAAAAAAATTGAAAATAAGTATTGACTAATTGCCAGGTAAATGGTAATATACTGTTTGTGGCGTGAGTCAAGCGGAAGTGTCGGAACTGGCAGACGAGCAAGACTAAGGATCTTGTGACAGCAATGTCGTGTGGGTTCAAGTCCCATCTTCCGCATTGGTTAAAAGTATGGGAAACCTTGATTTTATTGAGGTTTCCCCATTTTTGTTTTTGTATGGCGAGAAATTTCATACCCGTTCCTACGACAATATTATTTTCATCAACATAATAGGTTTTTACTTCCTGTCTGTCTATTTTTACAGAGGAATCCGTAAAATCATTTGTCCGTAAAGAAACGAGTTCACCAATTCTTAAAGCAAGTGAGAAGTTCAGGCAAATCACTAAACAAGCAACATTATGAGTTTTTTTGTAGTGTCGCTCTGCTTCTTCAATAAGCAATTTCGTTTCATCATCAATATATACTTGCTCTGTTACTTCTTTTTTTATGGTTCAGTAAACTTTTTACTGGATATTCCATGAACACACCTTGATACATTAGTAGAAACTAATCGTTTTTCTACCGCATAATCCAACAGCATATTTGCCACAGATTTCATTTCCTTATACTTCCTACTGGAAAGTTCATACTTTTTAATCACTTTAAGTAACAGAAAAATAAAAGAAAATCACGCCGGAAGCCCTGGAGAACATGCAGGCCCAGCTTGAGGCAATGGAGCTTGGCTCCCTGCTGGGGATATTCCTGCAATCCTTCTTTGTGCAACTCACCATTGACTGTCACGATAAGTTACACGCCGGGAAATTAGACTGACATCTGGAGAGCCGGATACATTGAGAGGTGTAAGTCCGGTTCGGAGGGGAGTTTTCGGAAACTTGCCATAGTGATATGGCAAGGCGCCGGGTTCTTACCCTACTAATGACCAGCCTTGCCCCCATCCCCTTCGCCACCATCGCCAACCGGGAGGCCGGGCACATGGGGCACAACTATTTCAAGTCCCTTTTTGCCGTGGGGTTCCAGGGGATGCTGATTATGGTCTGCATGGCAATCTACGCCGTGCTGGTGCAGGGTATCGCGGCGGGCGGCGGCCTGATGGGGGCCATCTGGACCTGTGTGGGGTACACGGTGCTGCTGTGCTTCGTCCTCTTCAAGACCGGGAGCCTCTCGAAATCAATATGGGGCGCTCACTAAAATACCGTTGTAAAATATGCCGTTGAATTTTACATCAAATCAGGGTATACTAAGGGCAGGAAAGGAGAATGTGTTTATGCCGAATATCAAACCAATCTCTGATTTGAGGAATTACAGTGATGTGCTCCGTGACGTATCTGTGGGCGCACCGGTCTTTCTCACCAAAAACGGACGCGGGCGCTATGCAATCATTGACATACAGGACTATGAAAAAACACAGGCAACCCTAAAGCTCATGGGCGAGCTTGCAAAAGGAAAAAAATCTGGAGAGGAAAAGGGATGGCTTTCGTCCTCGGATGTGAGAGCACATTTCCGGGCAAAGGCAAATGAAGAATAACATCCACTACTCCCCGGAAGCCCAGAACGACCTGGACGAAATCTGGGAGTATATTACCTTTGAATTATGTAATCCGCAAGCTGCTGAAAACACCGTAAACAAAATCATGGACACTGTTGATGAACTGGAAAATTTTTCAGAAATCGGCGCTCTGCTGTCCTCTGTGACAGATATAGAAAGCGACTACCGATTTCTCACCAGTGGAAATTACATGGTTTTTTACCGTGT
>CAJTVD010000047.1 GCA_910579495.1 uncultured Lachnospiraceae bacterium | reverse complement strand
ATCACACGCCTGCCGACAATCGAGCGACAGCCGCCAAAGCACCGTGCGTTCCATCTTCTTTCGCACGTAGGCCAGATACTCCCAGGCTCCGGCTACCAATCAAGCAGTTTAGCTTTCATCCTCATACACGGATTTTCATCCCCACACAAAATGGCGGTTAGAAGATTGCGCCATTCTATGTCCGTTATAGTAGAAAACACTATAACAACGACATGCTACACTCCCCAGAGGGTTTCCCCTCACGGATAAGTCGTGGAATGATAGACAGTAAATTTTCACCTTCCTTTCTTTGATATCTTTGTCTACCGCTTGCTAAAGGCGGTTTATGGCATACACCCTAACGGGCGCACTATCGTTTCAATGACAAGGAATTGTCCGCATTTCGCCGTCAGCGCATCGGATTTATCTTTCAGCAATTCAATCTTCTCCCTGTGCTGACCGCAAAAGAAAACATCATTATGCCTCTGCTTTTGGACAAAAAACAGCCGGACGAAGCATATCTGAATCAGCTTACGGATTTGTTAGGCATCCGTGAACGGATGACCCATTTGCCCCATGAACTTTCCGGCGGTCAGCAACAGCGTGTAGCGATTGCCCGCGCCCTGATCGCAAAGCCGGATATTATTTTTGCTGATGAACCGACAGGAAATCTGGACAGCAAAAGCGGCGATGAGGTTATGGAAATGCTGCAAAGCGTATGGAAAAAGATGGGCAAAACACTGGTTATCATCACTCACGACAGCCGCATTGCAAGAATGGCAGACCGGCAATTTGTAATTGTGGACGGTGTTCTTTCGGAGGTGACAGCAAGATGAAATCTTATTTAGCTCTCGCATGGAAAGAACTAAAAGCCCAGAAAATCACGGCAATCCTGATCTTGGTTGCGGTTATCATGTCCACGATTATGACAACAGTGGTCGGTCAGTCTATTGGTATATTACAATCCATGCGTATTCAGCAGGCGGCGGGTCTGAACGGAAACCGTTATGTAACCTTTCATCAGCTTGGCAAGGAACAGGCGCAAAAGCTGCATGAAGATGATCGCCTATATGATGTAGGCGATACGGTCTTTATCGGCAGCACACCATTAGGCAACAGTAGTTTATCTTTATATCTTCGGGAATATCACGATAACGCATTATCTATGTACCCGGCAATCGGAAACGTAAAAGAGGGACGATTACCAGAGGAAGCGAATGAGATTGCCCTGTCGGAGGATGCGCTTCAATATCTTGGATTGGACGCTGTAATTGGCGATACCGTTTCTTTGGATTTGCGTGTGTCTGTTATGGATGGATCACTGCCTGAGTTAGAATATTCTGCTGATTTTGTATTGACGGGCATTCTGGAAAGCAGCTATATCGGCTACGCATCTGGTACGGTTGTGGGGATTGTCGGGGAGGGAACCGCAGAAAAACTGTTGCCAGAAGAATATCTGCTTTATTCCACAGATTTTAAGACTTATGACAAGCAGAATTTTCAAAGTATTATTTATGCTCTCGCAGAAGATCTGAATGTGGGTGAACGGTATATCCAGTATAACTGGGTCTTGCTTGACGCTATCGGCATTTCCTATGATGAAGCGGCAGACAGTGATACCGGCACAGGATTTTCATTTATGGCTATGGCGTGCATTTTAGTGGGTGTGCTGGTCTTGCTGGCGGCTGGACTGGTAATCTACAACATTCTGAAAATCTCTATCACAAAACGTATTAAAGAATACGGAACACTTCGTGCGATTGGAGGAGAAAAAGGGCAAATCTATCGTTTGGTTTCTTTGCAGCTTTTGATTCTCTGTGGAGCCGGTATTCCTATCGGGTTGCTACTCGGCACATTGTCGGCAAAAGGTGTTTTGATTGCAGCCACGGGGCTTCTTAACCCCGATCTATTTATGACAAATAGTGTTTCCGAATTGAACTCTGCAATCAACACCGCCAGTACAGTAAAATTGCTTATGCTCTTTGCAAGTATTGCGGTCACACTTCTATTTGCTCTGCTGGCTGCCTTTCCTGCTGCCCGTTACGCATCCCATGTATTTCCGACGGTTGCTATGTCAGGGCAGGCTGTAAAGATCAAGCGCAAGGTAAAAAGGAACCGCAAAATCCGCAACTTTGAATCCTATTATGCAAGGCTCAACCTGAAACGTGGGCGCGGAAGGACAATAGTTACCATTCTATCGTTGGTTATGAGTATTACCGTATTTGTTGCCTTGCAGAGCTTTACGGGGTTGCTTGATGCCAGCAGCTCCGTTCAGGATATGTATTTCAGCGATTATGCAGTTACAAACGAAACCGTCGGCATCCCATCAGAAGCGGTAAAAACATTAGCAGAAAATGAAGCAGTAGAAAGCGTTTCTACTACACGGCTTTCTGTATTTATGCCAGGTGCCGGTGATGTGCTGCCCTTTGAAACGGATTTTTCCGTACAGAGCCATGAAACCTTGCAGCTTGTAAATGTGGATGAAGCACAATTACAAATCTATGCTCCTAACCTGTCCGATCAGGATAAACAGGCTTTAAAGGATGGAACAGGTTGCCTTGTAAAAAATCCCATTGCTTTTTCTTATGGAGATACGACGGTTCAACAGACCGAACTTTCCGTAGGGGATGCCATTCAACTGGGGGACAGAACACTTCGTGTATTAGGATTGATAGATGCAGCAATCACAATCAATAATGCTGGCTTTACGAACGGAGTTCAACTCATTGTAAATGACGAAATATACTGTTCACTGCTGGGAAACGACAGTTATTCAGAAGTCTATCCTACATTACGTGATAGTGCCGATGCTGATACCTTTGAAAGCTGGCTGGATAGTTGGTGCAGTGAATATCCGGGAACACATTGGCTTTCCTATCTCCAAAGCAGCAATGAGATGATGGAAAGTTTTGAACAGATCAAAATGCTGTGCTGGGTGCTTATTATCTTTATCGGTATTATTGGCATCCTGAACATTATTAACACCGTTTATAGCAATATCCATACCCGTGTCGGCGAAATCGGGATGCAGCGGGCTATTGGAATGAGTGCTGCAAGCCTTTATAAAACATTTCTGTGGGAGGGCGCTTATTATGGTATCTTTGCGTCAGTGATTGGGGCAGTGTTTGGCTATATCTGCTGTATCTTTGTCGGAGCAGCACAGACCGATGCTTTGCAGCTTGTCACTGTTCCAGTTTTGGCAATTATCGAAGCTGCGATTATCTCTATTGTGGCTTGCCTGCTTGCAACAGCAATTCCGCTGCGTTCTATTGCAAGAATGAACATTGTGGATTCTATTGAAACGGTAGAGTAAAACTAAAAACTCAACAGTCAATCTGCCCAGCGGCGGCATTGGGACGGACGGGAGTTTGACGAGTACATAGCTTTTACCGAGGGCGTGGGCGCTTACAGCGAAACGCCGGAGCAGCCAATCCGGGAGGATATGACACTCACGGTGTCCCACCCAATTCCCGGACAAGGCGTGATCGCCGAGGCCACCAAAGCGGCGGCAAAGGGAATTGTATCCCCAAAATGAAACCGTAAACTGACAGATTGGATAATTCCACCGCCGCCACCGGTGGGGCATCCGGGAAAGGAGTATATGACCCTATGAGCAAAGCGAAAAACGCCCCTGAAATGACAGCAGCACCCCAGACAGGCACAGAGCATAAGGACGAGCCTGCATTGGTAAAGAAGATCGGAAAAACAACTTATGTTGTCCGAGTACATTTCAGCAAAACCAGCAAAGAAACCATGAGCGACAAGATCAAGCGTATGCTGAAAAACGAGGTTGAGCAGATGTGAGCGCCTGATAAGATTTGTCCTCTTGTGCTAAACTGATAACGGTACACACCAAAATTTTAACCAAGGAGGACACGAAAATGGTTTACACAAAGCAAGAAAAGGACGAGATTGAACGAGTACGCAAGGTGTTCGCAGAACATATCCAGCAAAGCCCCAACTATGATCTGTTATGGTCTGATAAAGTGGGATATGTCTGGTTGAGCATTGAAGTCGGGCCACTCCATGTAGACACAGGGATGTGGATAGAATCTGCCGCTGATTTCTGTGAGATTCTGCTGGATGACGTGGCAGATGATGTGTTTGAAATGACAGGGAACGATCATACGCTGGAAGATGCCGACCCGCTGGAACTTGCCGAGATCAAGCGGCGCTGGAAAGTCTATATCGAGCAACTGCCAGAATATGCGTATCTTTGCGAAAAACTGTTGAACAGGAGCAAGTAACCGATCCACGCCGGAGTATCAGGAGCTTCAAAATCCGTGATTATATTGAAAAATATAACCTGGCACAGTATGATGAATTTGAGTCGGATCAGATTGCGTCGGAGGGCTGGCTCTGGATTGTGCAGGCAGGTGCATACAAGAGTTTAAACAATGCTAAAAAACTGCAGCGTCGGCTAGAAAAGATGGGAGTTATAGCAGTAATAAAAAAATATTGTGAAGTAAATGTCCATATATAGGGACTGTTATATTACTTCGGAGCCGGGATGAGATGCCCGGCTTTTTCAATCTATATCTTCAGGGACCATGTCGGTACGGAATCCTTTGAAGACAGCTTGGCGCAGAGAGTTTTTTGTGTTCGGCATATATTCGGCGGTACACACCTGGTCTGGATATACCCACACGGCATTTTCATTGCCTGCACCTGCAGGGACTGCTGTGAAAGGTATTATATTGCTTTCCCTAAGCTGGCTGATAGCTGCTTTGGTAACACCCAGAGTCACATGGCCTTTGTAGAGGTAAGAGCCGTTATGGTATTTTCCAAGGATGATGCTGTGGCTGCCTTTATAAAGACAGTCATAAGCGACAAAAGAGGCGGGGTGCTTTGCCGCAGTCAGCTCAATCTTGAAACGGTCTGTCAGCAGGGTGCGCCTCTGGAGTTCAAAAAAATCAGGGACACCATCCCGAAGCACGACCAGTTCACCGTCAAGCACTGTACGTTCCGATACGTTGCGGTTCTAAAGGAAAAGTATGGATGCTTTGTCAGTGAAATGCTGATCAAGATCAAGTGGCAATTTATATTGTTTGAAAACGGAAGATATGATACTATGACAGAAGAGTAACTGTTTTACAAGGTAAAAAGCCTACTTTGGACTTGGCGGCCAGGCAGGCTTTCTAGATATAAGATTAGAAGGCTATGATGCATTTGGATAGAGAAAAAATATTTGAAGCATGTACGGGTGTCATGATACTATTCTATATTTTATTCATATGGGTGTACCCACCTGGCCCATCATGTCATGCCCTAAATGCTGCCTTTTGTATCCATAGCTCCTGGAAGAACCGAAATCATCGTAATCATTGTATTCAAAGCCTTTGGCAATAGGGGAAAAGGCTTTCAGGCCATAGACTTTTTTCCAGCTTTTCTTCCCGGCATCGTCTGCCTGTTCTATCTCATATTCTCCCACCATGCCCCCCAGGATCGCTTCATAGGCTTCATAATAGTAAGTGTAATATTTCATATCCTTGGTCAGTGCATCCAGGGTGGTTTCCCCGGAGGAAAGCTCTGCCGCCAGTTTCTGGATCAGGGGTACGCTGTCCTTTCCAAAGGAACCGCCGCTTTTGGCTCCCGCATAGGCCAGCAGCTCTATCCAGTCCAGGTGGATTTTCTCCCCATAGCTTGCCACATCCAGGTCATAGGCAGCGCAGAGGGCTTCATAGGTAACGTTGAAGTCTACCCATTTGATATAATTTCCATTAATGCCGGAGCTTACCTCTATGGCGGAGGTCTCCCTGGCAGAACGGCAGCTTTTCAGCAGGCAGACCAGGATCAGGAGCAGGCTTATCACCATAATGGACACAGTATAGCAGATTTTTTTCATACACAAATACCTACCGGGCACAGGTTAAGAAACTATATGAAAAAAAACAGGAATGTATTCCGGAGACAGGCCATTTGTTACGGTTTCCCCTTCATGGGATTTACATTACCGCCCCAGCGGGGTGAAAGGAGAGTGGAATTGTCTTTAACTTTATGTTATACTTTTTTCATCGGAGAATGATAAAATGAACTGGGAATAGAAAATGTGAATTACAAAAAAGGCGCATGTGGTATTTGGGCAACAGGAGACAAAAGGTATGGGTAAATGTTTCAATACAACCGGGTTATGTTTTCCGGAAGAGCACTATATGGTCAACATTGATGGACGGCTGGATATCATAGCAGGCATGGTAAAAGCAGGAAAATATTTTACCATTAACAGGGCACGCCAATATGGCAAGACCACTACGATCAATCTGCTGACAGAAAAACTGTCTGGGGATTATGTGGTTTTTTCTATCAGCCTTGAAGGAATAGAAGAAGAAGCCTACAGGAAATCATCCTCTTTTTGCCAAAGGATATACAGGCTTTTGTATAATTCCCTCTTGTATACAACAAAGGCAGGCGTGCCGGATTTCTTTAAGGAACAACTGGGGCAGATGCGGCAGGAAGAGAGTGACCTGGCAGACCTGTCTGATTTCATTTCCGGGCTGTGCGGCAAGGCGGAAAAACCAGTGCTCCTTATTGTTGATGAGGTTGACCAGGCCAGCGGCGAAAAAATTTTTCTTTCTTTCCTGGGAATGCTCCGGAATAAATATCTGGACAGGAAGAAACAGCCCACTTTCTGGTCGGTGATCCTTGCAGGCGTACATGATATCAAAAACCTGAAATTAGGAATACGGCCGGAAGCAGAGCGCCAGTACAACAGCCCATGGAATGTGGCGGCGGAATTTACGGTGGATATGAGCTTTTCCATAGAGGACATTGCCGGGATGCTCAGGGAATATGAGGCAGACCATAACACAGGGATGGAGATATTTCCTATAGCCACATATATTTATGAATATACATCCGGCTACCCGTTTCTTGTTTCACGTCTTTGCCAGATCATGGATGAGCGCCCTTTTGGGGCAGAGTGGACAGTAGATGGGCTGACGGGAGCGGTGAAGGCTTTATTATCAGAATCCAACACCCTTTTTGACGATATGGTCAAAAAGTTAAACGATTTTCCCGGTTTAAAACAGGTCCTACATTCCATTTTGTTTAAGGGGGAAAAAATTACCTATAACTCCTACAATTCTCTGCTGAACATTGGGATCATGTTTGGCTTTATGAAAGAGGTGCAAAATAATGTAGTAGTATCTAACCGGATTTTTGAGACGGTACTTTATAACTTATTTATATCCGAGGAACTGTTAGACAGCAGGATCTACAAGGCGGCATTGCTGGATGGGAATATTTTTATCAAAGATGGCAGGCTTGATATGGAACTGGTTTTAAAGAAGTTTGCAGAAGCCTTTACCGAGATTTATGGGGGAGCGGAGGACTCCTTTTTAGAGGAAAATGGGCGGCGCTTCTTTCTTCTGTACTTAAAGCCGATCATCAACGGGACAGGCAATTATTATGTGGAAGCGAGGACCCGGAACATGCGCAGGACGGATGTGGTCATTGATTACCGGGGGGAACAATATGTGTGCGAATTGAAAATCTGGCGGGGGAATGAATATAACGAAAGAGGGAAAGAACAGTTGGCTGATTACCTGGACGCTTACCGGCTGGATACCGGATATATGATAAGCTTTAATTTTAATAAAAACAAGAAAACGGGTATCCGTAAAACCCGTTTTGGCGGGAAAACGATCATTGAAGCTGTGATATAGGGGAGGTAGCCCATTGAAACGTCTTTTTATACACTCAAGATCCATATATGCCCAATTGGTCATGTATTCTCTCTTTATCAGCCTGCTGCCCATTATCATCATCAGCGGGATCATGTTCCAGAAGCTGAAAAGCATGGTGATGGAGGAGCTTCATGAGTATCACGCCCAGATCGCCTCCCAGTACTGCCAGAATCTGGAGGAAAAGCTGGAGCGGTACCGGATGAGCCTGGAATTTCTGTCTAACAATACCATTATCCTGAACACCCTCACAGACCAAAGGGGCAATCCCTACCAAAGGGGGGTCATCATCAGCGAGGAAGTAAACAAGTCTCTCCTCTTAGAACAGGGAAGCGAAGTGCGCAACTGTATGGTCTATTCCATCATGGAGGAAGTCCCTGTGTACGGGGTGAGCGTTTCCATGATGCAGGAGGCCAGCAGGGAAGTATGGTATCTGAAAGACCGTGCTATGATGGAAAACTGGTTCAGTTATTTTGCCCTGCAAAAGGAAAAGCCGGTATTGTCCCTGGTGAAGAATATTGAGCAGCTTGATACCCGGAACCTGAAAAAGAACCAGCTGGGGATCGTAAAGCTGGACATGGACATGGAGAGGCTGTTTTCCCCTGCGCACCTGGAGGGGGAGGCGGAGGCTGCCTACGATGTGATCGTCTATGACCGGGATGAGGTATTTTACTCTACCGTGAAGGAGGCCGGGGAATTTCTGTCCTATTATAAGACGCTGCCTGGGGACGGTGCGGGTTCCTTCCAAGATGTGGGGACATTTGTGGTGGGCCAGCGGGACTTGGAAGGCTACGGGCTGGCGCTTTTGCTTTTGTTTGACAATAAGGAGGTGCTCAAAAGGCAGCAGGAGAGCTGGGTGATCGTGCTGCCCATAGCCCTTGCCCTGACCGCCATTGTGCTTGCTTTTTCCTATCTTTACAGCAAGAGCTTTTCCTCCCGGATAGAGCGGCTGGTGTGGAAATTCAAGCAGGCGGAAACTGGTGACCTGGGAATCCGGGAGCCGATCCAGGGCAATGACGAGATCGCAGTCCTGGACCGGCAGTTTGGGCATATGCTGGTGCAGCTTGACCAGTTGATCAAAACCAATTACATACAGCAGCTGGAAAATAAGGAGACCCAGCTGCGCAATTTACAGCTTCAGATCAATCCCCACTTTCTCTACAATACCCTGGAGACCATCAGCTCCATTGCCGCTGTAAGGCAGGTGTTCGTGGTCTGCGACATGTGCCAGAGGCTGGGGGAGATCTTCCGCTACAGCCTGGGTAAAAATTACGGGGAGATCGTTCCCCTGCAGCAGGAGCTGGACCACATCAAAAACTATATTTTTATTCAGAAAATACGCTATGGCAACCGTTTTCAGGTATGTTATAATATAGAAGCAGGGAGCGAACAATATAAAATCATGCGGTTTCTTTTGCAGCCTATTGTGGAGAACGCCATCCTGCATGGGCTTGCCGGGGGGAACCCTGGGGATGCAGGGATCCTGGAGATCGCTGTAGCCCTCCATACAAACGCCCTGGAGATCAAAGTCAGGGACAATGGGGCCGGAATGGAAGAACAGAAGGTGGCGGAGCTCCTGGAATATATCAACAGCGGGGACATAAAGGAAGACGCTGCCAAAAGCATTGGGATCAGAAATGTTAATCAGAGAATCAAGCTTGCCTGTGGTGAAAAATACGGCGTTACGATAGAAAGCTACCCCGCAGTGGGGAGCTGTTTTACTGTACGCCTGCCTGTGATAAGAGGAGAAGAAGACAATGAGACATAATTTGCTGATCGTGGACGATGAGGAGCTGATCCGCCAGGGACTGTGCGCCAGGTTCGCTTATTTGCAGATCCCGGTAGATGAAATTTTTGAGGCTTCCAATGGAACCCAGGCGCTGGGCATTGTCAGGGACCATCCGGTGGATATTGTGGTCACGGACATCAAAATGCCGGACATGGATGGCCTTTCCCTTATCCGGGAGATCAGAAAGCTGGGGCAGGAGGATATCTGGTTCATTGTCCTTAGCGGCTATGCGGAGTTCTCCTATGCGGAAACCGCTATCCGCCTGGGGGTGAAGGCATACCTGCTAAAGCCCCTGTCCAATGATGAGATCAAATCTACTTTTGACAAATTATACCAGGAAATGGAGCACAACGGCAGGATGCGCAGCGCCCTCCTTACCCAGCGCAAGCTTACCAGGGAGCGCCAGGAATACCTGCTGGAAAAGGAAGTAAATGCCTTTTTTGCGGAAGCTGCCGGGGGCACGGCAGATGGGGAAGGGCTGCGGCTTTTGCTGGCAGAAGACCCTGCCGTCCGCCTGGGGGAAGAACCCTGCATTTTCCTTGCGGAGATCGGGGTGGACAAGGAAAGCTACCAGGACGGCGGCTTTGGCCGGAAGGACGGGGAGCTGATCCGTTTTACCGTGAAAAATGTGTTTTATGAAATAGAGGCATCCTGCAAAAAGCTGATCGTCAACGGGATGTCGGATTCTAACATACTCTACGCTATTTTTCTGGGAGGGGAAGAGAAGCGGCTGCGCAATGAGATTGAACGGATCTTCCTGAAAATGCGTTCTGTACTGGAAAAAAAGATGGAGATTTACCTGACTTTTGGGGTGAGCAGATGCGCCGGGGACTTGCTGCCCCAGTCCGCAAGGGAAGCCCACAATGCCCTGCAGCAGCGGATCGTGTACGGGAACGCCAACCTGTACTTCTTTGAGGACATGAAGCTGATGAGCCAGCAGGAGTTCCCTTCCTCCCAGATGCACCTGATCGACCAGTATATCCGCAAAAATGAATTCCACAAGCTCAAAGCCCTGCTCAATGAGATCTTCTCAGAAGGGCTGATCCGCAGGCATGGGACCTCTTACCTGAGGATCATGTGGGTAAGGATCTTAAATATGCTGTTCCACTATTACGGGCAGCAGGCGGGCGCTTCCGCAGGGCTGGAAAAGCTCCTGGACAACTATAATCTCCCTGACCATATCAATTCCCTGTCGGAGATCCGGCAGCAGGTGACGGAAATGATCCTGGAGTGCCTGGGGGCAGACAGCGCCCCGGAGGCCAATGCCAAAAACAAGATGCAGCTTGCTATCCGTTATCTGCAGGAGCATTATAATGAAAATATCTCTGTCAACGACCTGGCGGAACAGTATAATATGAGCCCCAACTACTTTTCTTCTGTTTTTAAAAAGGAGATCGGCGCTTCCCCGGTGAGCTATATCACGGAACTGCGGATGAAGAGATCCATGGAGCTTCTGGAGAACTCTGACTTGAGCGTGGTGGATATTGCCAGGAAGGTGGGCTATGACGAGGGGCAGTATTTCTTCCGGGTATTTAAGAAATATACAGGCATGACGCCGCTGAATTACAGGGAGGGGCGCAGGTAGTGCCCTAAGGGCAGAGCCCAGATCTGCTATTTTCTTTATGTGGGCTGAACTGCGGATTATGTCCCATGCAGACAGGCGGGCATTGCCCCGGATGCAAGTATTGCCTGGAAAATCTGGAGGGGAGTGTCCTTGTGGAGAGCTGGGGGGAAGGTGTGCCATAGCGTGAAAAAAGTTCTAAGATGTGAAAAATGCCATCTTAGAACTTTTCTGGCTTCCCGGCATTTTTCCCTGGGCCTGGGCTGCTGCAAAGCAGCAACATGGGGTCAGAGGGAAACCACAGGGCTGACACATACCAGGTTTTCCAGGATATCTTCATCTTCAAAGAGCTTGGGGATCACCCTGGTATCTGTGCCGAAAGCAGAAAGGGGGATCCTCTCATCCAGGCGGCAGGTGCGTTCCCCAAAAGCCCAGCGCAGGGTGACCAGGTAGCGTTCCTCTGGCAGCGGCTCATACCCCGGTTTGCCCGTCTGGTGCAGATGAAAGCAAAGGCAGCCATTTTCGGCCTTGGTTTCCAGCAGGGGGCCTTTGCATACCCAGGTCTTCTGGCTGTGGATGGCATCCGCCAGTTCTTTTGCGATATCCCCGCCCGTATCTCCCTGGATATAGGTGGAATAATGCCCGTGCAGAGAGCTGTTTCCGTGGAGGTCCATGCCGCAGGTGGCGGCCAGGTGCCAGCCTTCCAGAACCAGTTTTTCCCACAGCAAAAGCCCCTTTTCGTTTACCTCGTGCAAAGGCTCCGGGTTATTGAAGATCTCAATAAAATCGCAGCAGGAATAGTCTGTCATGGCCATTTCAAACCGGCATCCCTGGGCAAAAGGCCAGCCGTAAGAGTAGGGATGGGCAATGCCTGCCAGCGCCCCCTTTTCCCTGGCCGCCTGGAAAAGCAGCTCCGGCCTGTGGCGGTTGATGTTTTCCCAGGGGACATATTCTGTCAGGTTCAGGCAGAGGATATGCCCATAGTAGGTGGTATATTCCATGCCATAGATGCAGGATATGGGGATGCCTGTTTGTTCAAGGATCTCCCGGACCTTATAATGCCCGGAGATGGTGTTGTGGTCGGTAAGGGCAAAAGCGTCCACGCCGTCCGCTGCCATAAAGTCTGTGAGTTCCCGGCAGGTAAAAACGGCATCGGATTCTGTTGTATGATTATGTAATTCCAGTCTTTTATACATTTCAAATCTCCTAATTTAAAGTCCAGCATCAGCCCTTGGGATCCTGCGGATGACGGTTCCCCACTGAAAAGGAAAGGGACTGTGGGAGTACCAGGGGCTGTTTGCCAAGCTGTTTCCATAAAAATGATTGCTGCCATTACTGGCGGGCACGTACCGTGAGGCTGTATTCCGTGTTGTCTGACAGCACCGAAAATGCCAGTATGATGACCTTCAAGACCCCTTCCATGGAAGGCTGGGGGATACACCCCTCGGTAGCTTCCTGGGGCGTAAAGTGCATATGCCTGGTAGAGAGCTGCCTGTGGATCCCTCCGATAAACTCGTCGTTTAACATGGCAAGGGTATGGATCTCCGTTTTCATCTGATGATACAGCGCATCCTCCAGCTCTTCTTTGGTGGAAGGGCTGACGCCATATTCCTTTTTACAATAGGTAAGGAGCTTCTGCTCCAGCTCTTCGGTGACTTCCCCGGGCTGAAAATGCCTTGGGCCGAAGGTAAATTCAATGTCCAGCTCTTCATAAGCCTGTTCCAGACAGACAGTGTAGGAAATCTGCCCTACAAAATCCCTGCACAGCTTTCCTTCCACGTGATAGATCGTCTGCATTTGTGTTTCCATCTGCACACCTCCTGCGCAATATAAACTTTGCCTGTGCCGCCCTTCCCCATAGCCCTGGCCACTGTTACTGCCATTTGCGAAAGATCCCCTTTGGGGAGGCTGCAGGCGGGGAGCCAGGCATTTCACCATTACCTATTATTAGCACCCTGTTGGGAAGCTGTCAAGACTCCCATGAAAATCGTAGAATTTTCCAGTGTTTTTGTGAGATATGTTCATTATAAGTGGGAAAAAGTTCTGCTACAATTAGGAACTATTCAGGAAAGTAATCTTGTAGCAAACCCAACAAGCAATGAAGGAGGTGCGCATGGAAAAAAGAACATTATATGCGGACGGAACGTTTAAAAAGGGAAATCTTCACACCCATACCACCAGGTCGGACGGCCATTATGCGCCGGAGGAGGTTGCCCGCCATTACCGGGAAAACGGTTATGATTTTCTGGCGATCACAGACCACTGGGTCTATGGCGTCCATGAGGGCTTAAACCGGGATGATTTTCTGGTTTTTCCAGGGACAGAGTTTGATATTGAGCTTCCGGGAAGGAAAGACCACCATATCGTAGGCTTTGGCCTGCCGGAGACCAACCGGATCCCGGATGCCTATGACTTTTCCAGGGAACGGGAAAGTAAGCAGCTAAGCACTGCCGAACGGATCATAGAATATATCGGGCAGAGTGGGAACGTGGCTTTATACGCCCACCCTTACTGGTCAAAGGTAGACTCCACAGATATCAAATATCTTCAGGGGATCATCGGCATGGAAATCTACAACCATGGGTCGGAATTTGAGAGCAACAACGGCAATTCGGAAACTTATTTTGACCATTTTCTCTTTGTCAGGAACCGGACCTTCTGCTTTGCCACAGACGATGCCCACACCCTGGAAGGGGACAGCCTGGGAGGTTTCATCATGGTCAAGGCCAGGGAATTTACCCACCGGGGAATCATGGATGCCATAATAGATGGGAGCTTCTACGCCTCCGCCGGGCCGCTGATCCAGGATTTTTATGTGGAGGGCAATGTTGCCAGGGTAAGCTGCGGCCCCTGCCAGGATATCTTTTTCCAGACGCCCCACCGGGGAGACCATCTCCACAGCGAGACAGACAGCCTGACGGAAGGGAGCTTTACCCTCCGGGGAGATGAAGAATACGTGCGGGTAACCGTGCGCAACACCAAAGGGCAGAAGGCATGGACACAGCCCATATGGCTGTGGCTATTCTAATACCTGAAAAACAGAAAACAAAAACAGCACCTGCCCGCCCGGCGCCCGGAAGCACTTATGGCTGAGGAACAGGCAGAAGTGGTTCTGCCGGATAAAGGGTGCAGGGAGGGCAGGAGCGGTACTGGAAAGAAAACAGCGCCTGCCCGCCCAGCGCCCCAGAAGCACTTATGGCTGAGGAACAGGCAGAAGTGGTTCTGCCGGATAGAGGGTGCAGGAAGGGCAGGAGCGGTACTGGAATGGAGAACGAATTTTATGTTAAAGATGGTGACTTTCAACATCCGGTGTGATTATAGCCAGGATGGAGACAACAATTTTGAATACAGAAAACCTTTTATTTTAGAAAAGCTGCAGGCGGAACGCCCGGATGTGATCTGCTTCCAGGAGGTGCTCCCCCATGTGGCGGTATGGCTGAAGGAAGCCCTCACAGATTACTATGTGATTGGATGCGGCAGAAGCGAGACCTTAGAGGATGAGCAGGTAACGGTGGCGTACCGGAAGGAGAGGCTGAACCTGATGTCCATGGAGACCTTCTGGCTTTCGCCCACACCCTATGTCCCTGCCAGCCGTTACCAGGAGCAGTCCATATGCCCAAGAGTCTGCGCGGAGACAGTATTTGAGGATTTGCAGGACCGGCAGGTGTTCCGCCTGGTGAATTTCCATCTGGACCATATGGGGACACAGGCAAGAAGCCTGGGCCTGGAACAGATCGTAAAGAAAGTAGAAGAAGCCCAATTTTTTCCACAGGTTCCCGTAATCCTTACAGGAGATTTCAACGCTGAGCCAGATGCGCCGGAAATAAAGCAGATGGAAAGATGGCCTGCCTACCGGTTTATGACAGAGAAGATCGGCGTTACATATCATGGCTTCCTGCCGGAAGATGGGACGGAAGCCATCGACCATATTTTCCTGCGGGATGGGGAAGGGGCGAAGGCCCATTGTGTTTCCATAGAGAAATGGGAGGACAGGCGGGGAAGCCTATGGCTGTCAGACCACTATCCAATTTGCACAACGTTTGAATGGGGAAAAAAGTGAATTTTAGCCAATAGATACATCTGATGTGTAGAAATATCCACAACAATCCATAGTTTTGTCCATTGTTTACAAATTCTCTTTTTCCTATAATTGTAGAATAAATAAAGAAGGAGGGAGGAGAAAACCTATGGCAAGTGCTGAAAGGCAGAAGTCTTATAAACCGCCCAAGCAGTCCGTATCTAAGAGGTTAGTACGTTATTGGCCATTATATCTGATGCTGATACCGTGTATCGTCTATTATGCGCTGATCTGTTATGTGCCGATGGCAGGGTCTGTCCTGGCGTTTAAAGATTATTCTTTCAAAAAAGGAATCTGGGGGAGCCCGTGGGTAGGCTTTGATTATTTCAAGACCTTTTTCATGAGCTACGATGCTCCGCGGCTGATTAAGAACACCCTGACCATTGGTGTGATTAAATGTATTCTTGAATTCCCGTTCGCTATCATTCTGGCGTTGATGCTGAATGAGATTTTGAATATGAAATTCAAGAAGGTTGCGCAGACCATTACCTATCTGCCCCACTTTTTATCTTCCGTAATTATTGTTACGATGCTCCAGAAAATTCTGGCACCTAACGTGGGTATCCTTAATCAGGCGATTTCAGCCCTGGGAGGAGACGGAAGCACATTCTTCCTGATGGAAGCGAAGTATTTTTATCCCATACTGTTCTCTATGGATCTGTGGAGGAATATCGGTTGGGATTCTATCATATATCTCGCCGCCATCAGCAGTGTGGATACCGCTTTATATGAGGCGGCGGAAATGGACGGCTGCAACAAGCTGAAAAAGATGTGGCATATTACTTTGCCCGGTATCCGTGGAACCATTGGCCTTTTGTTCATTATGGGCGTGGGCGGCCTTTTGTCCTCCGGCGTGGAGCAGGTATGGCTTTTGCGTACACCCGGAAATATGTCCCTGGCGGATACCCTTGATGTATACGTACTCCGTGTAGGTCTCCAGGGCGGGCAGTTTGGTTACGCCACTGCTATTGGTTTGATTCAGGGCCTGGTAGGGCTGATTCTGGTAGTAGTCTGCAACAAGATCTGCAAGAAAATGACGGAAGTAAGCCTTTGGTAAAAGGTTGCTACAAAACAACAAATTTGGAGGTTTCATATGAAAAAGAAAGCAGTAAAAAGATTACTGGCTTTATCCCTTGCAGGGGTATTGGCAGTAGGGACGTTAGTAGGCTGCGGCGGTAAAAGCAACGACAGCAGCAAAGATTCTTCAGGAAGCAATAATGCATCCTCATCTACAGAGGAAAGTAAAGGGAGCGATGCAGCGGCGGATAGTTCTTCTGATGGCGCTGGCAGCGGGGACGCTTCCGGCAGCGGGGATGGGGCAGGCGATAGCAACAGCACCTGGATCGCAGACCGTACCATCACAGTACAGGCGTATGTGGACGATATCGGATATTACCTGCCGGACGACCTCAACAATACCCCGGTAATGCAGAAAATCACCGAGCTTACAGGTATCAAGCTTGATATTAGATACACCCCTGGGGACAGCGATTCCAAGGTGTTGGCTTCCCAGCTTGCAGCAGGGACCATTCCGGACGTTATTGTCAGCTACCTGGACAACTCCACAAGAAAAGAGTTCCCTATTCTTTTAAAGGCAGCGAAGGAAGGCATGTTTGCGGATGTTTCCGAATACATGAAAAATTCCAAAGTATATTCTAAATATTATGAAGAAGGCTTCTTGCCTAACGATGCTTATGAGAACATCACTTTCCGTGATGATTTAGACGGTGTTTATCTGTGGCAGTTAAACATTGCTGCAGTTGACAATACTTTGAAGTGGATCCCCGAAGAGGAATACCTGGGCGGAATGTTTATCCAGAGAGAGATCGCGGAAGACCTTGGTATTGATGTTAAGAATATCAGGACCCAGGATGAATTCTATGACCTGCTGGTGAAGATCAAAGAAGGCGGCTACAAGGATGACAACGGCAACGATGTATACCCCTTAGGGCCTAAATTCTGGGGCGGTTCCATGGACAGTATCGACTATGTGGCCCGCGGCTTTAAGTGGGGCGTCAGCGATGACTATAACATTGACGAGGAAGGCCATGTAAGGCATGAAGCTGAGATGGACAGCATCTATGATGAGATTAATTATGTTAGGAAGCTTTTAGATGAAGGCCTTATGAACCCTGAGTTCTTTACCATGGATTCCACCCGTGCGGAGGAAGTAAGCAAAAATAAGAACTCTGCCATCATTGCAGACGTACATAATTATCAGGATATTATTTACATGAGCGACGACTGGATTCCTTTAGGGCCTTTGAACGATATCTCAGGGGATAACAAGGAAGTGACCCATGGCAAAACCGGGCGCGGCTGTATGGCAATTTCTGCAGACGCTGAAAACCCGGAGGAAATTTTCGCATTCTTTGACTGGCTGAGCACAGTGGAAGGACAGTTAATCGCACAGTACGGTGTGGAAGGCGTAAGCTATGATATGGTAGACGGCAAGCCCGTGCTGAAAGAAGAAGTGTTAAAAGCCATTGATGAAAATAATACCGATTATCTGATTAACGAAATCGGGGCAGCTTTCGGCGGTGTTGCAAACTACTTCTTTACCTTCTGCATTACCAACGTTGATAATATTGGCAACTTTGGGGAATCCCGTCCGGGCGCGTCTGCAGGTACTGCTTACAGCAGAAGTGTGGAAATCGCAACGGATTACGCAAGGGAAAAGAAACTGGTCCCGGGGCTGAATGCCAGCGCTTATCTGTCAGTGGATGAACTTGCACCGGTAAAGACCCAGATGGATCTGCTGAACTGGGACGAAGTGCTGACACAGGCATTCTTTGCAAAATCTGAAGATGAGGTTAAGAGCATTATTGAATCCTTCCGTGCACAGTTAAAAGCTGCAGGGATTGAACAGTTTGAAACCTATGTTGAAAATCTTTACAAAGAAAATCCTGAAGCAGTGAATTTCTACCATTAAAAACAGGGGCGGTGAAAGCCGCCCTGTGCAATAAACAGGAAAGGATTGACACTATGAGTGCAAAAGCTACGACTTATTCTCATAAAATAAAAGTAAATCCCCTGGATCGTGGGATTCAGCTTCTTATTTACCTGGTCATTATTTTATTGTGCCTGACGATCCTTCTACCCTGTCTGAATGTGCTTGTATTATCCTTTAATGATGGAAAGGATGCTGCCCGGGGAGGCATCTGGTTCTGGCCAAGGGAATTTACAATGGCCAACTTCAAGGAAGTATTCAATGACGGCAGTATCATGGATGCATACGGGATCAGTATCGCCCGTACATTTATTGGGACCTTTTTAAGCCTGCTGATCACTACCATGGCAGGTTTTGCATTAAAGCAGAAGGATTTGCCGGGAAATAAGATCCTGACCATGCTGATTACTTTTACCATGCTTTTTGGCGGTGGAATGATTCCTACCTATATTCAGTATAATAACCTTCACCTTTTAAATTCTTTCTGGGTGTACGTGGTTCCCGGCCTGATCAGTGTTACGTATCTTTTGATGGTGCGTACCTTCTTCGAGGGGATACCGGACAGCCTGGAGGAATCGGCAAAGCTGGATGGCTGTGGATACTTCAAGGTTTACACTACCATTATGATGCCTTTAAGTAAGCCGGTAATCGCTGTTGTTGGTCTGTATACGGCGGTTAATCACTGGAATGACTGGTTCGCAGGAGCCTTTTATATGAACGATCCTTCCAAATGGCCGGTGCAGACCGTGCTGCAGAACATGCTGACGAAGGCAATGAGCGCACAGCAGGAAATCACCAGTGTCAGCCAGGCGCTGGCACAGGGCGCAAAATCTACTACCACGGATTCTTTAAAGATGGCGGCGGTTGTAGTAACCACAGTACCGATCCTATGCATCTATCCTTTTATACAGAAATATTTTGCTCAGGGTGCAATGATCGGGGCTGTAAAAGGATAAATCTATGATCAACAAATGAGCCGGCCCTGTTTTTACAGGATATGCTCGTGTGAACGGAAGGCTGCCGCATTAAGAATGGTTTTAACTCTTGGTGCGGCAGCCTTTTTGTGCAAAGGACACACAAAAGTTTTATGCTTGCGCCCTAATTTGAGGGTGGGGCAGGAATGGGGGATTTATATGAGTGAAAAGAAATGGGATGTTTATGTTTACGGGGATGTAAATATTGATATTGTGATCCCAAATGTAAATAAGTTCCCTGCGCCCGGGCAGGAGGAGGAGGTCCCGGTGATGGAGACTTTTACCGGCGGGGGCGCGGCGCTGTTTGCCTTAGGGCTTGGCAAATTGGGGCTTCGCCCGGTATTTCAGGGGGAGGTTGGGGACGACTGCTATGGGGAATTTATCCGCAATGCTTTCAGGGAAAGTAACGTGGACAGCTCCCTGCTGAAAACCAGCAGTACGTTGAAGACGGGACTTTCCTTAAGCTTCACCAATCAGGACGACCGCTCTTTCCTCACCTATCGGGGAACAAACGAAAAGATATGTATTGAGGAAGTTGACCTAAAACAGGTGGCGTATGCATCCCACATTCATGTAACCGGGTATGCAGGGGAGGCCAACCATGCATCCTACCTGAGCTTTTTGAAGAAGGTGAAGGAGGATACCCAGGCTACGGTTTCCTTTGATGTGGGCTGGGACCCTACAGAGGAATGGAAGCCGGAGATTTGCCAGCTTTTTCCCTATATTGATGTTTTATTCATGAACCAGACGGAAGCGGCAAACTACAGCCGCAAAGACTCCCCCCGGGAAGCCGCCGAGGAATTTGCAAGAACCTGTGGCATGGCGGTGGTCAAGCTGGGACGGAGCGGTTCCATTGCGGTAAAGGACGGCACATTTTACCAGGCGGCGCCCTATCCGGTGGAAGCCGTTGACACCACAGGTGCAGGGGATTCCTTTAACGCAGGGTTCATTTACGGGTTCCTGAAAGGGAAGGATGTGGAGGAATGCTTAAAGTGCGGCAACGGCTGCGGCGCATTGTCAGTGACAGCCTTAGGAGGGAACACAGGCTTCCCCAATGAAGAAACACTGAAGGATTTTATAGCCGCCAGGGAAGGGCGGTAGCGGAACAGAAAAACAGCAAAAGCAGGACAGGAATAGGAGGTTCGGTTATGAAGATTGCAGTAATTGGCGGCGCAGGCGTGCGCACGGTTATTTTTATTAACGGTCTTTTAAAGAGGTATAAAAAGCTTCATATTGACCAGGTAGTTCTTTATGATGTACAGGAAGAAAAGCAGCGTGTCATTGAAAAGCTGTGCCAGCATGTGGTCAGCCGGAAGCAGGAAGAACTAAAGGTATGGGCTGTTTCCGACCCGGTGGAAGCCATTGCCGGGGCTGATTATATTGTTACTACCCTGCGGGTAGGCGGGGACCACTCCCGTGTGGTAGATGAAACCATTGCCCTGGACCTGGGGGTAATTGGCCAGGAGACTACCGGTGTGGGCGGCTTTTCCATGGCGGTGAGGACGGTTCCGGTGCTGAAGGAGTACTGTGAACTGATCAAAAAACATGCCCCCAACGCATGGATTTTTAATTTCACGAATCCTTCCGGATTGGTGACCCAGGCCCTGAGAAGCGCAGGATACGACAGGATTATCGGTATCTGCGACGCGCCCAGCAGTACTAAATTCCGCATGGCAAGGGACCTGGGAGTAACCGAAGAGGAACTGTATGTAGAATTTTTCGGCTTAAACCACCTCTCCTGGATACGCAGCGTGAAGAAAAAAGGGAAAGAAATCCTTCCGGAGCTTTTAGCGGACGATGCTTTCCTGAAAGGCGTGCAGGAGTTTTCCATGTTCGACCCGGAGCTTTTGCGTTCCATTGGATTTTTGCCCAATGAATACCTGTACTACTATTACCACCGGGAGAAAGCCCTTGCCAACATCCTGGCTTCCGGGGCTACCAGGGGGAAGACCATTGAATCCGTCAACCAGCAGATGATGGAGGAACTAAAGGGCATGGATATTGGTGCAGACCCGGAGGGCGCGTTACAGATCTTCCTGTATTATATGCAGATCCGGGAAAATTCCTATATGAGCATTGAATCCGGCCTTGCCAAACGCCCCCTGCTGGAAAAAGGGGAGCTGGAAGTGCCCGATGGCATGGGTTACGCAGGCGTAATGCTGGACTGCATTGAGGGAATGCAGAGCGAAGAAGGGAAATACCTGGTGCTGTCAGTGGAAAATAACGGAAGCATCCCAGGGCTTGCAGATGGGGATGTGGTGGAAACCACCTGCCTGGTGTCCAAAGAGGGCATCCATCCGGTGAAAGTAGAGGATGTGCCGGAAAACTGCTATCTGCTTATGCGGATGATCAAAATGTACGAAAAGCTTACCGTGGAGGCAATCAATACACACTCCAGGGAAACTGCTGTCAGGGCATTGATGCTCCATCCGTTGGTAAATTCCTATTCCCTGGCAAAACAGTTGGTGGATAAGTATGATGAAGTATACGGGGGCATTTTTCAGTAATTGGCAATAAAAATGCTGCTGTAAGAAAGTAAAAGACAGCGTCCGCCCGGATGCACCCGGGGAAATGCCTGCCATATTTTCCTGGCAGGAATTTCCCCGGTGGACAAAGGTACAGGAAGGGCGGGCGCTGTGCGGATATTAAGAGGGCAAAAAATGAAGGTTATGGTCAGCCGTGAAAAGAGCGGCGAAAAAAAGACAGTTTTATGTCCCGGGGACATAAAAGGCCATTTTACGGATTTTGCAGCGTTTTTCCGGAAGTTAGGCAGAGGGGAGAAAGAGGGCTGCGAGATTTTATTTGAGGGCTGCGGAAGCCATTCCCAGCCCCTTTCCATACAAGGGGAACTGCTGCGGCTTGCCGCAGCTTCTCTGTATGACGGCGCATACAGTTTTTCTAAAGAAGCCCTGCGCCATTTAGCTCCCGGGGAAATCTTTGAAAAGCGGGATTTACTCTCAGACTATGGGGAGGGGGAATTTACCTTTATCCTGCCCGGTTTTGGTGAGGAGGAAGAGGCTGCGGTAAAAGAAGGCTCCATGCAGGGCCAGGTCCGGGGATATGCCCGCACGCTGGGGAACCTGCCCAATAATTATCTTCACACAGAAGACCTGGCTGGCTATGCCAGGAAGCTGGGGGAGGATTTGGGCATATCCTGCCAGGTCCTGGGGAACCGGGAACTCAAAGGCCTTGGCTGCGGCGGGCTTTTGGCTGTGAACCAGGGAAGCAGCAGGGAAGCGGCAATGGTAGTCCTCCAATATCAGGGAGGCGGCGATGAAAGCCCTGTGGCACTGGTAGGGAAAGGATTAATGTTTGATTCCGGCGGTTATCATTTAAAAAGTATTGACGGAATGAAAGGGATGAAATATGATATGTGCGGTGCTGCCGGAGTGCTGGAGGCCCTGGAGCTTCTTGTACGCAGAAGGGCCAGGAAAAATGTGGCTGCCATATTGCTCCTTTCAGAAAATGTAATCAGCCCGGAGGCAGTGAAAATGGGCGATGTGATAACTACTCTGGGAGGGAAGACGGTAGAGGTCTACAACACAGATGCGGAAGGGCGCCTGGTGCTGGCGGACGGGATCACTTACGCCCAGAATCTGGGTGCTTCCCTGGTGATCGACTTTGCCACCCTGACTTATTCTGCCCAGGCGGCGCTGGGGGATGCCATTACAGGGCTTTTTTCCAACCAGGAAGAGACCTGCAGGCGTTGGATGGAGACTGCAGGCAGGACAGGGGAAAGATTTTGGCGCCTGCCTCTGGACGCCTCCTACCATAAGCTGCTGGAATGGTCCATCTGTGCGGACTTTGCCAATTATGCGCCGGGGGCAGGCGGCGGTGCCAGCGTTGCGGCATGTTTCCTGGAAAAGTTTGTGGACCAGGGAACGCAGTGGGTCCATCTGGATATGGTAGGCCCTTCGGTCATCCGTTCCCAGACAGAGGAGATGGCAGAGGGTGCCAGCGGCGTGGGCATTTATACGATTGCGGAGTTTGTTGGAGCCCTGGATTCTGCATGGGAAAGGTGACAGAAACAGTTATCATAGGGCAAAGGCCATGTTTACTGCCATTACAGGTTAGTGCATAAAATTTTACGGAAAAAGGAGAACCTGATGAATTTTACTTTTGATGGAAATCTGTCCAGGGAGGTGCTGGAAAATTATCTGTCCCGTTCAGTGACAGCGGCGGGGCTGTTTGAGAGCGATACCCTGGAGGATGACTTACGTGTGATTGGGGAACTGGGGGTGAAGTTTCTTGGAAGGGCGTCGGGCATCTGGTTTATGACCATGGATGACGGGGAACATTTCCGCCTGTCCCGGCAGCTTGCGGAAAAGGTCCACAGCCAGGACCCGGAAATCATCCTGCAGGCGTGTGTGTTTGAATGGATCGTGGAGCGGATGGACGAAGTGGAAATTCCCGCCTATGTGTTTGAGGCTTTCGGCATTCCCGTACAGAAGCGCTGTTTCTGTGCTAAGGACGCCCTGTTCCTGGACGAGAGCAGCCGCTACCATAGCCTCAGGGAGGGTGACCCGGCAAGAAGCGGGGGGATTCCCGACCTGTCCCGCCTGGAAGCCAGAATGTGGTTTTACTACCGGGCAACCAGATACATTGACTGCGGCTATGAGGCGCTGCATATGGGGCAGGTGCATCTGTATACGGCAAAGGACAAAGGGATGGAGAAGACTGCGGAGCTGTTCGGGATGATCCGGGACTATGCCAGGGTACATGGGAGACGCCACAAGGTTTTGATGGACGCCCATACCCATGGGGTAAATATCCGGGGAAAGCTGTTGTTTGACTATCACGCCATGCCCTTTACCCGGATGCCCCTTCTGGATGTGCCGGGGGAGGAACTGATCCTGGTACGGGAGGGCTACAGCGAAGGCGGGGAAAACCCCAACGGCTGGTCTGCCGAAACCATGCCTTACCTTATGGAATACGACAACTGGGGCGGCCTGGTGGTGGATGACAGGAGCGCCTGCACCCGGGAGGAACTTGCCTGGCAGGACTGGTGGGGATATGACCAGATCGCCTGGTTTGCCAACCAGCCAAAGGAGAGCAGGGACCACTTCCTGGAGTATACCTACAAATGGACGGAGATCAATAATCCCAACGCCTACTTTGAACTGCCCTTCCGGCGGATGCTCAGTGACGGGGCGGTTTCCATGCTGCGGGCGGACAACGGGCAGAAAGGCTGCCAAGCGTTTTACCAGATAAACGAACCAGGTCCTGGATGTCCTATGGGATTTGGGCAGGAGCATGTGGCCAGGAAGCTTTGGGCAAGAGGCCATGACCTTCGGGAAAAGGCGGCGAACCCGGAAATGCTCATCCGTTATGGTGCGGAAAACATATTCGATGAAGAAACCGGCATGAAGCTTCCAGAAAAAATTGTCGTGTATGGCAGTTTCCAGTCCCATGTGGGTGCAATCAAAAACGATTCCAACAGTGAAATAACACGGATGTATTATATAGGAGACAATACCTATTCCCTGTCCGTGATCATGCCTTATGCCGGGACCTATGATTTTTCGATATCCACTTATGGGACATTATCCGCCACCCACCAGGGGGACGGTTATCCCAGAAGCGGTTCCAGCAACAAAAACTTTTTTACCACCCAAAGGGACAATACGGTGGTGCGCTTCCGCTACCGCTTCATCACCCACGAAGTAACAGTGGAATTATTTGATTAAAAAATGATAAACTAAAAACAGCAGCATCCCGCCCAAGTGCCCGGAGGGACTGGGGGGCTGCTGCGGAACTGGAATAGGAGAAACAAATATGAAGTTAATGCATTCAGAATGGCAGGACAGGGTAAAGCACTGGCTCCGTACCCTGAAAGATGATTTTTATGAATCCCTTGGGGAGATCTCCTGGGAAGCCTTCCAGACCATGGACTACCTCACTTTAGAGCAAGCCCAGGAAGGCCCTTTCAAACCGGTAGAGACAGGCTTTACCTGGGGCAGGGAATGGGAGTACTGCTGGTTTAAAGGCAGCCTTACCCTCCCCGAAGGGGCAAAGGGCAGGAGGATCGTAATGGACTTAAAGCCCGACGGGGAATCTGCGGTGTTTGTGAATGGGAAGGCTTTCGGCACTTACCGGGCAGGCTGGGTGGATGAGCCCCACCACTTTATGGTGGACAATACCCTTACCCCCTGTGCCCAGGGCGGGGAGCACTTTGACGTGGTGATGGAAAGCTATGCAGGGCATTTTATACCGGAAGCGCCCACAGGGGGCTGTGCAACGGGCCCTGTGCTACCGGGGGCCTATATGGATACGGCGGAAGAGGGCAAGCGCAAAAAGCTGGGCAAATGCACTTACGGTATCTGGAATGAAGATGCCTACCAGCTTTATATGGACGTATCGACCCTGGGCATGCTCCTTACCACATTGGAGGAGACTTCCCTGCGGGCAGCAAAGATTGCCAAAGCCTTGGAGCAGTTCACCCTGATTGTGGATTTTGAGCAGCCTAAGGAAGAGAGGATCGCTTTGTATAAAAAGGCAAGGGAAGCCCTGCGCCCGGTGATGGAGGCGAAGAACGGTTCCAGCGCCCCGGTATTTTACGCTGTGGGCAATGCCCACCTGGACCTGGCATGGCTTTGGCCCATGGCGGAGACCTACCGCAAGACAGCCAGGACCTTTGCAGCCCAGCTCCGCCTGATCGAAGAATACCCGGAATACAAATTTATCCAGAGCCAGCCGGCATCCTACGAGATGTGCAAAAAGTACTACCCGGAGCTGTTTGCAAGGATCAAGGAGGCAGTAAAGGGCGGCCAGTGGATTGCGGACGGTGCCATGTGGGTGGAGCCGGATACCAATATGGCCAGCGGCGAGGCACTGATACGCCAGCTTCTCCATGGCAAACGTTATTATAAGGAAGAGTTCGGGGTGGACAGCGAGATCCTCTGGCTGCCTGATACCTTTGGCTATACGGCGGCGCTTCCCCAGATCCTGAAGGGCTGCGGGGTGAAGTACCTGGTGACCCAGAAGATTTTCTGGTCTTACAATGAAGGGGAGCAGTTCCCTTACCATTACTTTACCTGGGAAGGGATGGACGGCTCCCAGGTGGTATCCTTCCTGCCCACCAGCTATACTTACCGTACCGACCCGGTGGAGGCAAACAAGATCTGGAAGGAACGGACACAGCTCCAGGACCTGGACGCTTTCCTGATGCCTTATGGTTATGGGGACGGGGGCGGCGGCCCGGCAAGGGATTTTGTGGAATACGCCAAACGCCAGGAGGACCTGGAGGGCAATGTGAAAGTGAAGATGGCAGGCCCTGCTGAATTCTTCCACGACATGGAAGAGCTGGGAGGCCCGGTGAATACCTACGTGGGGGAACTGTATTTCAGTGCCCACAGGGGAACCTACACCACCCAGGCGATGATCAAAGCCAACAACCGCCGCAGCGAGCTGGCGCTTAGGGAGATGGAGCTTTGGGGAAGCCTTGCCATGGCAAAGGGGCAGGCATACAACTTTGAAAAGGCGGACGCCCTCTGGAAGGAAACTTTGCTGCACCAGTTCCATGACATCCTTCCCGGTTCCAGTATTGCCCGGGTTTATGTGGAGGCGGAAAAAGCCCACAAAGAGATCCAGAAGGGAGCCTGTGAACTGAAGGAGAATGCTTTTGGGGCGCTGGCAGATACCTCCCGGGAAGGGGCTGTGACTGTGTGGAACTCTTTGAGTTTTGAACGGAAAGCCCTGGTAGAGCTGCCTGGATCCTTTGCAGGCGGTGCCAAGACCCTGGAAGGGGAGATGATCCCGGTGCAGGAAGGGATGGCATGGGAGAGCGCTTTCGGGGAGAAGAAGGAAGCTGCCAGCCCGGCCGTTGTGAAAGCATTGGTGACCCTTCCCTCCTGTGGGGCGGTCTCCCTGGTCCCGGCAGAGGACGGGACGGCTTTTGGCAGCGTTACGGAAGTAACTGTAAAGGAAGTGCCCGAGGGCTTTGTGCTTGAAAACAGCAAGGTAAAGGCAGTGGTCAATGGAAAAGGGGAAGTGGTGTCCTTTGTCCTGAAAAGCTCCGGCAGGGAGTTTGCGGCAGCGCCCCTTAACCGCTTCCGGATGTATAAGGACGTGGCCCGGATGTTTGACGCCTGGGACATTGATTCCAATTATATCTACCAGGAAGTGGAAGCCCTTTCGGATGCCAAGGTGGAGATCGCTTCCCAGGGCCTGGAAGGCGCGCTGAAGGTCAGCGGCAAGATCGGCAATTCCCCTGTGGTACAGTATATCCGCCTGGCAGCAGAGGGCACAAGGCTGGCCTTTGATACGGAGATCGACTGGAAAGAGCTGCACCGCCTGTTAAAGGCCTCCTTCCCGGTGGATGTGTATGCGGAAAATGGCATCAACGAGATGCAGTTCGGTTATGTGGAGCGCCCTGCCCACCGTTCCAAGCCCTATGACAAAGACCGTTTTGAGGTCTGCAACCACCGTTACAGCGCATTTTGCGACGGCTCCCACGGGGCGGCGGTGCTCAATGACAGCAAGTATGGGGTGAGCATGAACAAGAATGCATTAGAGCTTACCCTGCTGCGGGCAGCATCCTGCCCGGAGATGCAGACGGACAACAGGGTACACCACTTTACCTATGCCTTTACTGCCTGGGAAGGCAGCTTTGCACAGAGCGATGTGGTAAGGCAGGGCTATGAGCTGAATGTGGCGCCCCAGCAAAGCGGCGGGGCGGTGGATGCGTTCAGCAGCCTGCAGATAGACAAGGCAAATGTGATCCTAGACACTATGAAACCGGCAGAGGACGGAAGCGGGGATATCATCCTGCGCCTGTATGAATCCCAAAAGGCGGCTGTTACAGCCAGGGTATGCTGTGGCCTGGGCACAAAGGCATATCTGTGCGATATGCTGGAAAATGTCCTGGAGGAGGTTCCTTATGAGGCAGGGGAAATGGCCCTGGCGTTTAAGGCATTTGAGGTAAAAACAATCAGAATAAAGAAATAAAACGGAATTGGGGCGAGAGATTCGCCCCTTTTCATGTATATCCGGAAAATGGTACAGGCTGTTTCCTATAAATAGGTTACCTGCGCCTGTGCCTGGTAAGTGTGGGGTTCTTTTGTTACCCCTTTGTGCCCAAAAGCGATGGCAATTTTATATTCATAATTTTCGGGAAATTTCAGGGCGGTGGTAAAGTATTCTTTCTTTTCCCCTTTGATTGCATCGTCAATGCAGCCGATGATCAAATTCCCAAGCCCCAGCCCTTCTGCGGCAAGGGCCATATTTTCTACAGCGATGCCTGCGTCAAGGGCACTCCACTTATAGCTGCTGTCAGCACTTAGGATTACCACAACAGGGGCTTCAAAGTAAAAATTATGGGCAGGGGCTGTGATATTGCGCAGCCGGTTCTTTTCCTCCTCCAGTTCCCGTAAAATGGGGTGGCCCCCGTCCAGTACGGTGAAGTGGATTTCCTGCTTGTTTGCCGCTGTGGGTGCCTGCAGCCCCGCGTGGAGCAGGGCGTCAAGCTCAGCCTCTGTTAAAGGTTCCTCCGTGTATCCTCTGGTGGAACTGCGTTTTTTGATTGTTTCAATTACATCACTCATTGCCTGTTTCCTCCTGATAAATTTTCGGCAGCCCGGCGGGCGTACTGCCTGTGGTGTGAATTTTTATTATTCTATTATACAATAGTGCGCCAGGTTACACAAGGATTCTGCCGTGCATGGGAAAGAGCGCCCTGGGATATTTTCCTTCCCGGCTGCTTAGCCGCCTGTATGTAACCGTCTTGAAAATTGATTTCTGCAGGATAATATCTGGTAAAATTATGGTGCAGGGTTTATAATGACAGTGTGGAATTGTAAGCAAACAGAGGTAAAACCCTTTGCCTGCGGCAGTACCGCAGGCAGGGCTTGCGGTATGCGGGGGTAAAAGCATAGGTTTAATGGAGGTTTTCAAATATGGACAGTAATAAGATCATTGCTCCCATGAGCAGGATCCATATGGTTCCGATGGATGTGATAAACGGATATGAGGTCAGGACAGGAATGTATGATATAAACGGGGCCACGGCTATTCCCTGTGGGGTGAATTTTACAGTATATTCTTATGGGGCGACTTCCTGCGAGCTGCTTTTGTACAGGCGCATGGAGGAGGAGCCGTTTGCCGTACTGAAGTTCCCGGAAAATTATAAAATTGGAAAAGTGTATTCCATGATTGTATTTGGGCTTAATATTTATGACTTTGAATATGCCTACCGTATGGACGGGCCTTATATGCCCCAGGAGGGGCTGTTATTTGACAAAAATAACGTCCTCCTTGATATTTACGCCAAAGCCGTAGCGGGGCAGCGGGTATGGGGGACGCCCCATAAGGAGGGCGTTGCCTATAAGGCAAGGGTGGTGAAGGATGATTTTGACTGGCGGGAGTATACCCAGCCCCTTACGCCTATGGAGGATCTTGTGATTTATGAGATGCATGTGCGGGGATTTACAAAGCATTATACCTCAGGGGCAAAGTATCCCGGGACTTTTGCGGGCATTAAGGAGAAGATTCCCTATCTAAAGGAACTGGGGGTCAATGCAGTGGAACTGATGCCTATATTTGAGTTTGACGAGATGAAGGACTACCGGCTGGGGGATGGACAACCAGTGATGGATTACTGGGGATATAATACGGTCAGTTTTTTTGCCCCCAACAGCAGCTATGCGGCAGGGCGGGAATACAACCGGGAAGGGACAGAGCTGAAGGAACTGATACGCGCCCTCCATGAAAATGGGATTGAGTGCATCCTGGACGTGGTGTTTAACCACACTGCGGAAGGCAATGAGATGGGAAAATGTTTTTCCTTCAAAGGGTTTGACAATAATATATATTACATGCTGACACCGGAGGGAAATTATTATAATTTCAGCGGGTGCGGCAATACCTTAAACTGCAATCATCCCATCGTCCACCAGATGATCCTGGAATGCTTAAGGTACTGGACTACGGTTTACCATATTGACGGTTTCCGGTTTGACCTGGCGACCATCCTTGGCAGGAATGAGGACGGTTCCCCCATGAGCAAGCCGCCGCTTTTACAGAGCCTGGCTTTTGACCCGATCCTGGGGAATGTGAAGCTGATTGCCGAGGCATGGGATGCAGGGGGGCTGTACCAGGTAGGGAGCTTCCCTTCCTGGAACCGTTGGGCGGAGTGGAATGGCAGGTACCGGGATGATATGCGTAATTTCCTGAAAGGGGATTACGGCATGTGGGAAACTGCCGCTAAGAGGATCACAGGTTCCACGGATATCTATAACCCCGAATGCAGGGGAAGTAACGCTTCCGTTAATTTTATCACCTGCCATGACGGGTTTACCCTGTGGGATTTGTATTCTTATAATCAAAAACACAATGAGGCGAACGGATGGGATAACACCGATGGCAGCAACGATAACCGCAGCTGGAACTGCGGCGCAGAGGGGGAGACCAGGGACGAGGAAGTGCTTTCCCTGCGCAGAAGGCTTGCCATGAATGCCTTTGCAGTGCTTATGTGCAGCAGGGGGACGCCCATGTTTTTTGCAGGGGACGAATTTCTGAATTCCCAGCAGGGGAACAATAATGCTTATTGCCAGGACAATGAGATTTCCTGGCTGAACTGGGAGGATAAGACAAGAAATAAGAAGCATTATGATTTTTGCAGGTATATGACTGCCTTTCGGAAAGAACATCCAGTGCTGCGCAGGTTTTCCGGCTACAGTGAGAGCGGGTTCCCGGAAATCCAGATCGTGGGTGCGGATGATTATTCGAAGGTGCTCCAGGTAATTTATGCGGGGCGGAACGAGGAGGGGACAGAAGACGATATTGTTTGCCTTGCGGTGAATGTCTATTGGGAGGAACAGGAGTTTGAACTTCCCGGCTTAAAGATGGGGAAGAGCTGGTATATGGCTGTTGATACCAGCGGGAAATATCTGCCTGCCTGCATACCAGGGAAATATGGCATGGAACGGATGGGGGAAACGAGAGTGAAGATTCCGGCCCGGAGCGTATGCGTGCTGGTTTCGTGAGGGGGCAGGAAAATCAAGGCTTTCGGGGATTTCCCCGAAAGCCTTTTTAGGGAAAAGTATCGTATACAAGAAGCTATCCTTTGGAAAAAAGATGTCAATGTTTTTTACGCAGATACAGGAACAGGATGATTTTGTAGAATGTAACACAGAGACACCAGCAGAAAGCGGCATAACAGCGGCAAACTGCTTTGTACATAAATTTGAATAGTGCATATGCCAAAGGACATTTCCTCTTTTATTTAGGTGAATGTCCTTTTATATCATTTACGGAATAAAATTCTTGACAATGCGCATAATGCGTATTACAATGTGGTTAAACTTAGGTAGTTTCAAAATTTGTAAATTTACAGAATATTCAGCAACTTACTGTTTCGCAATCACCTAATAATTTAACTAACGGAAAGGGGAGATGCCATGGTTGAATAAGGGGGTAACGGATGAGATTTAGAGAAATTGAAAGTATGATATTACAAAACGGATGGTATCAAGTAAAGCAAAAAGGTTCGCACCACCAATACAAACACCCGACTAAGCCTGGAAAAGTTACAATCCCAGAACATGGAGGGGATTTGAATCCCGATACAGTAAAATCAATTTTGAAACAAGCGGGGCTTTAACTTCCACTTGTTCAATCTATATAAATGGAGGTGAATAAATTGAAATTAATTTATCCGGCTGTATTTAAGCCTTTTACAGATCAAAGCGGTGGATATGTGGTAGAATTTCCGGACTTACCAGGTTGTGTAACAGAGGGAAAAGACTTGGAACAGGCTATTGAAATGGGAATTGATGCAGCCAGTGGCTGGATATTAGGAGAACTTGAAGAGGGAGAAAAAATTCCACAAGCTTCCGATTATTCAGAAATAACTGTTGAAAATGGGTGTATGATAAATATGCTATTATTAGACATTGATGCTTATGAAGAAAAATATGGTGAAAAAGCTGTAAGGAAAAACCTTACTATCCCTGCATGGCTGAATACTTTTGCTGAAAAAAATAATATCAATTTCTCTAAACTTTTGCAAGAAACCTTATTCTCAATGGCACAAGCAAAGTAGATACAGGAAGCTGCCCATAGGGCAGTTTCTTTTTGGACTTCCTATCGTACTATTACTTGATGGGAATGTAACACAGAGACACTTGCAGAAAACGGTGTAACAGCGGCAAATTGCTTTGTATATCACCTTTCAAGAGTTTCCCGTAAGGAGACTCTTTTGTT
>CAJTVD010000046.1 GCA_910579495.1 uncultured Lachnospiraceae bacterium | reverse complement strand
ACCGGGCCTTTTCCCTATTGGAATCAAGATTTTGAACTTGTTTCGCAATTACCTAGATCTGTATTAGCATAGGAAGACATAATATACTACCATCAACCTATCTTTTTCTGCTTTTTAACGAAATGGTTCATGATACCTGTAACATCATCTTTGTAAACGATATAATTGATTGCTATATTAATGGCTAAGATCAAGGAAAAGACTATGGCAGCATACAGGAACCATTGCAAAAATGTATCCACTCTGTACTGTATAAATGTAGATCCCCAACAGATCGAACAGCCCAATAACAGATTGATTGACAGTTTTTTCAGAAAATATTTTATGGGTCTGTATATAATATTTTTTTCCAGATAGACTGCATATTGAAGAGCTCTAAAGAACATGGCAATAAATGTACCTATTGCCACTCCTTCGATCCCCCATTTACCTACTAAAAGCAACGAAATGACAATATTAAGACATGCTTCTATATATGCCCCTTTTTTCGTTTGCTTAAAATGTCCTGCTGCAAAAATGATCATATCATAGGGACAACGTATTCCATAGGCAGCTTCAGAGACCACAAGCCAAAACGCAAAATACGGTCGTATATAATCGACATCGCTAACGCCTGCTGTGTATAACTTTATAAAAGGAACAATAAGGATCAGTACACAGGAATAGAATACATTTATCAACATAAAGTTCAGGGTTTCAAACTCATTTAATGTGCGCTCAAGAAGTTTCTTTTCCCCACAGGCAATTATATTTCCAACAGAATCCTTGATCCCCAATGTTACAGAACTGACGATCTTGTATACATTGGATACGATATTGTAGTAAACCGAATAAACAGAGACTTCTAATACGCCAGTAAAAACTGTAAGGACCGTGATATCCGTATTATAATGTATGATATATGCCACATGGTGCGCTAATCCGTCCCACCTTTGGTCTAAAGCTTCTCTATCCGGCAATACATCCTGTTTTATTTTATACCTCATTTTAACAAATCTACCAAGCATCATAGGTCTGAAAACATATACTGCTGCACATGTCAGCTTTAAGGTATGTATGGAAAAATTCATTTTTACGCAGAGCACCGTAAGGATAAGGACACATATTGTACTAATAATCTGTAATGTCGATATAATATAGCTTTTCTGGTCTGCTTGTATAAGTAATTGATAGGTAATGCCAAAATAGTATTGAGCAAATGTACTGATCCCCATGATCAAAACCAATGAAAAGGTAAATATCCATGGAAAGCTATCTCTGACAAAACAGGGGTAGACCAATGCGATCACACCTAAATAGACAACAAAAAAACAGGCTAATCTTTGAAAGAACTGCTCCGTTGCCCGAACGATCCCACTTAACTTATCCATGTCATAGCAGGCCAATGGTTTATACAGGGCAGCTGTTATCACCCCTCCGATCCCGGATTCTAATAAAGCAATATAACTTAAAAATTGGGTGATGGAGGCAATGACACCATTTATTTCTGATCCATAGGTATTAATGATCAAGGATGGAACAACTAATCCATATACGGACGTTATGATTTGCTGTATAAGTAAAAATGAAGTGTTGTAAATTGATTTTTTTAGTCTCATATCGATCTACTCTTCTAAACACAACTTATCTCTGCGTTTTAAATTATATATCCATAAAGCATACTTTCCATCCAATCCTAGCTTATAAACACAGTTCATAAAAGTCTGTTTCATTTTACTGATCTTTGATACCTCTTTGCTCCAAAACCAGGTCGATTCACAATCCAGGGACTGGATCAATTCATTGATCTTCCTCATATACTGTGTGTTTTTTTTACAATATGCTAATAATCTTAGGATCCTTGCCTGCCCATAGAGTCTAAGCATAGGGTCTGATCCCAGATCTTCTCTTATCGTTCTTGCAACTCTGATACAATCCCTTAAAGCATATAAATGGAGTAGATTCTTTTTATCCAATAAAAGTGAATGGCTTGCGCTTCCCTGTATCATGTTATAATTATAGAGACATTCCTGTAATAAGCTGATCTTATTACTCCCTTTTAATGTATACAACATCCACAGGTAATCTTCCCCAATTGGGTATTCCGTAGAAAATTTCCGTATTCCCCCTCCCTTTTCCAGGATAACTTTTCTCCTGAATAATTTATTACATGCCCCACAATCATAATTAACACTTTTCAATTGTTTAACAGCCTCGATTCGGTCTACAGGACCAGATAGTTTTCCATATTGGCATTTTACTCTGTTTTCAGACAGGAAACATCTGTTATATCCACAATATACGATATCTGCGTCATCCTTGGCCATTATCTGTACCATACGACTGTACATCTCCAGATCACATATATCATCTATATCCACAAAGCCGATATAACTACCTGTAGAATTTTCTAGTCCAAGATTTCTGGCTGCACCGACTCCTTTATTTTTCTGGGAAAAAACATGTACTCTGCCGTCCTTCCTTTCCCACATCATACACTTTTTCAGACTATCATCCTCTGAACCATCATCCACTAGAATGATCTCTATTTGATCATAGCTTTGCTTTACTAAATTCTCCACACATGGGTCAATATATGCCTCTCCATTATAGATTGGAATAATGATACTTACTGTTTCATTCATGATCATTTTCTCCATAAAATTATGATATTGTTGTGATACAATACATTATATTGTTGTGAAATATCTCTTAGTGTATCTTTTGTATATTGTGTTATGACAAAGCTGCCATCTTCCACATCGTTAATATCCTTTATAAGCAGACATTCCTCATCTGGATAAAGAAATTGGATCATTTTTCCACCGACCCCTCCATTCAATACATATAAACGATCATGAACGCCTCTTTTTTTATCGTAAGTTTGAATTACATGGACATTCTCATTTGCTGATCTCTGCCATGGAAGGATATCATGTTGGTATGTCTGTGTAAATATAAAAACCTCGCATAAACAGATCAGTATGAACTTTGCTTCATGGGAGATCTTTTCATATCTCAACATAAAAATCGTTGAAAAAATAAAAACCGCGATCAAACTACCGGCAAAAACTGCATCATGATTAGATGAACTCTGAAAGATCCGGGAAAGTGTAAATATATTTCCCATATTGGTATTGACCGATTCCGGTGCAATGTATACAGATGTTACGATAGCAATAACAGACTGTAGGATGATCAGAATAAAAGCTTCTATGTATGACATAGATCTCTGACATATTCCCACCAGACCAACCGCCATCAAAGGACCCAAGGTATATTCAACATATCTTCCGTATATTAATATATCTGTTCTGAGTTCAAATCCGCCAGGCATACCGATTGCAGCGATCCCCACCGCCTGCAGCCAGCCTAAAATAATAAAAATGTATAACAAGATCCTGTTGTCTTTTCTTTTTATTGATTTTTTTAGGCAAATGAATACTCCGGCTCCCACAAGTAATGCTGAAGCAGTAAAGGAATAATATATCTTGCCAATAGCGCTCAACCCGATCCCTCTAAGGACGTTCCACGAAAAAGAGATATTACTTACGATCCCACTAAAATCATTATCCAGAGCTGCTTTTCCACTATCGTTACTATTGATAGGCGAATAAAGCCAGTCCATATAAAGCTGCTTTATCCCGGCCGCTGTCACACACAAAATCACGATCACACAAAGGACCTTAAATATATTCCATATTTTCTTATCCTCTGTACGCTTATAAAAGCAGACCAAAAAAATGACACTATCTATTAATAATCCAATCGTTCTTTGATGGACACAAAAAATATACACTGACAAAAGGAGAAGCAAAAAGATCATTCCGCCTTTTTTATTTCTACTCAGAAGAAACTCCCTTTCAGAGATCATCAGAACAGCCCACACCATAAGCCAATATAGAAGCTGCAATAAGATCTCCGGCATAGTATTATACACAGAAAAGAAATTCGCCGGATATAAAGTGACTATTCCCGCAATAAGGGCGGCCTGTATCGTGTTCTTTTTATCCGAAAAACGTAAGACACATTTGTATGAAACCATAAGGATAAAACACAGCATGATCCCATTGACTACGATCGCTGTCTGATACATTACCACAGGCTCTTGGCTTAATATATATAATATAGGAGACAGGATCACCCCGTATCCCCATCCATAATAACTGTTGGTAGACACCAGAGAATGCCAGGGCTTATCAGTAATAAATGCCGCTGCCGACCAGTAGCCAAACTCATCTCCTATAACGCTGATACACAAATTTTCCTCTATATATTTGATAGTCAATGTCAAGATCACTACTACAAATATTGCCAATATGAAATTGTGCGCATTTCTTTTTATCATGTCAGGACACCTTATGGATACTATCTTCCGATCCCACTCTGGAACCGACTAAATACCTGTAGATCTCTGCTGTTTTTTCCGCTGCTTTTTCCCATGAAAAAAGCTTCGCTCTGTTTTTTCCTTTCTCTATCAAATCCTTTCTTAGATCTTGATCTCTGATTAGATCCCATATACATTCTCTCATACTTCTGACATCATCAGGTTCAAAATATGATGCTGCATTCCCACCGATCTCCGGAAAACAACTTGCATTACTTAAGGCGACTGGACATTCATTTGCAAATGCTTCAAGGATCGGTATCCCAAAGCCTTCATAAAAAGAGGGATAAACAAAGCATAATGCATTTCTATAGGCATCCATCAATCCGCTATCATCTGTACTTAGCTGAATAAATCTGTCAGATAAATGCAATTCGTCTAAAAATCGTTTTTCTGTCTTGGAAAAATTTCCGCCTCCAATACATACGACCTTTAATTCGGCAAAATCACTACATATTTCTGCAACAGCCAATATGAAGTTGTCAAAATTTTTATAAGTATTTCTTGCGCCTACGTACAAAATGTATTGGTTTGGCAAAGTAATATCTGTTTTTTCTTTATCTGCAAATGTCTTTTCCGCTCCCCAGTTGACCACATATATTTTCTTTTCATCGATTCCATAGATCGACAGGATATCTTTTTTGGTATTTTGGGACGGAACGATAATTGCATCTGCCCGTTTTATTGCTTTTTTCTTCAGGTAACACATACGGGCATTACCCAGACTTTTATTTGCACATAATTCTTGTATACAATCATGGACCGTCAATACATATTTTGTTTTATGAGGTAAAATATAATAAAAATATCCTGAATAATATGTAGGGTGTACAATATCACATTTCCGGTGCGTTAATAAAAAAAGGATAAACACAGTCTTATTGATCGCCCTTAAACTATAATTTATCACTGCAGATACCGATGCCAATCGGGAAGAGTGCACCTTTCCCTGAAAGTAAAAATTCTGTGAAAATATTAAGGGATATGAAAGCCGAAGATCTTTCCTGCTTTCCAGTCTTTTATTCACTTCATAAAACACCCTTGATATACCACCCATACGCTGTCTGATAAATATTTGGTAATCATATACCACTTCAATTTTTTTCATCCATCAGTTCTCCAAGCAATTTATATATTTTTTTCTTTGCTGATGCCGTACTATAGCTTTCCAAAAAAAGTTTTCTGTTTTCTTCACTGAATTTGCTGATCTCACTTCTTTTCATCATATAATTGATCTCATGGATAAACTCACTGGCTGTATTGCATCGAATAATATCTTTCATTCCTTCAATTTGATAGCCTTCCAATGCCTCGTCAGAAGCCAGTATCCTTTTTCCGTACATCATTGCTTCGGCTGTTTTTACTTTCATCCCTCCCCCTGAAAAAAGCGGGAGAACCACTAAGTCTGCTTTATCATAATAGTATTGCAAAGAATCAACTGTACCTACTATCCTCACCTTTTCACTTTCAAGTTCATCTCTTATACTTTCCATGCCATTTCCCACAATATCCAGTTTACATTCCACATACGGCATGATGTTCTTACAAAACCAGCGAATCCCTTCTATATTGGGATAAAATGAAGAACCTACAAATAGGATCTCATTTGTTCTGTTTTCTACCGATCTGCATTTAGCATAGGCATCCCTCAGCATAATAGGCAGTATCTCATCTGATCTTCTCCCATAATTTCTGTTTAGTAACAGATCGTCCCTTTCATTTAGACAGATTACTCTGTCCGCCCTTTTTATAACAGCTCTTTCATTCACCCAATCAGAAACAAAACGTGGAACAGCGGTTATTTTCTTTGTAGTAAGTATTCGGTCCATTGCAAATATCTTTTCAATATTATGGCAGAAGACAACTGTTTTCTGCAAGTTGCTTACCTCCCTGATATGTCTGCCAAACCATGTACCATCAAACCAGATGATATCAGCATCACTTGTCCTAATAACAGTCCGCAATGCCATATTTTCATAAAAGCTATATCCGGATCCTCCTAGTAAATATGAAAGATTTCTCTTTATTGGTTTGTCTTTTATGGAAATGATCTTGACCTGGCCTGTTCCGTTCTTTTTGCTTATTTTACATCCATTTATATCAAGAATACATAAGGATACTTCAATACCATCATTTTCCTTAAGAGACTGAAATATATTTTGGGATAATTTATATCCCCCTGACCTGTCATTATGTAAAAAATTTTGCCTGGTAATAAACAATAATTTAATATATTTCCCCTCCCCAATATTCATAATGTTTCACTTTATCCATATAAAACTGTCTGAATCTGTATAGGATCTTCTGTGGCAGAATAATATCCAATGCCTTTTTTATATATGCTTCCACCATATGAAATCCACACCTGAGATTGGATGTATTCAGCCCGTGTTCCTTAAGTATCTGCTCATGCTCTCTTCTTTTTTCGATATACAAACAGGACGAAGCTCCATCCAGATCGTACCTGCATACTATAGTATCCATTTTTTCAAACACACGTTTCTTTTCATAGAGCCTCAATATCAAGTCATAATCAGCACATATGTTATATCTTGGATCGTACATTTGTTTCAAAAAACATTCCCTTGATATAAAACAAGCTTGATGGGAAAAGGGCATCCTTTGACTGATCAATGCCATATCTGCTTTAAACAACCTTGTTCCACTTTTGTCCACCATCAGTGCATCTCCATAATATATATCTGCCTTTTTCTTATCGCTTACTGCTCTTAATATACTAAACACTTTCTTATGACACAGCACATCGCCTGCGTTCAAAAAGAGAAGATACTCTGCCCTACACTTTCCAGCAGCCAGGTTCATTGCATGATAGATCCCCTCATCTCTTTGGCTGTTAACAATAAAGGAAATCTTTTTTTCTGCAAACTTCTCCTCATATTTCCTGATTTTTTCCATAGTACAGTCTTGCGACATCCCGTCCTGGATGATATATTCATAGTTTTCCTGCTCCTGCTGATATACAGATTCAATCGTCCTTTCTATTTCATGTTCACAGTTGAGGCAAACAGTTATAACTGCTATGTTTAAGTCTGCACGATCTACTTTCGTAACACCACTTTCACGATCTGCCATGTTTTATGCTCCTATTTGTCCCAGGTATCGTTGTTCACATATGAAGTCAATAGCATCCCTTAGTTTTTCAGCACTTCCCATGGGTACAAAGCATACAGAACTATCCTCTTTAAACAATTCCCGGTTTGCCCTATTATCTCCACATATCATTACCTTTTGCATACTTTGGTAAATATAGGCTTTTCCAGGTATCGTCCTCTGTGCCTTGTCGATGTCCCGGTTAAAATGCCCTGCCAGACAAAGATCAGCATTGGCGATATATTCTGCAAGTTTTTCCTGGGAAAGCCAATCAATATATTCAACATTCTCCTGAATAGGCTTATGATACTTTTCTGGGATCGGTCCGATGATCTGCAGATAAATATTATCCTTTCCCTTTAATAGAGACACCGCCTTTAACACGATATCAACCCCTTGTAAAGGAAGAACACTTCCAAAATACAACACTACAAACTTATCTTTCAGCTTTTCTTCCTTACGCTGTTCCCGTGGATAGTAAATCGAACGATCTGCTTTCAGATAAAGTGTCTCAAACTTTGTCTGGTCTCCATGAAATTCCTGAATAAAGTATGCCGCATCTGATTTTGTATCCGTAACGACCAGATCAGCTTTTTTGATTACATAAGAATCCATCCAGTGAAAAAACTTTGCCACCGGATTTCTGGCAGTAACTATCTTTCTGTCATTTACCAATGTGTCATAAACAGAAATGAAAAAATCAATTATGATCTTTTTTCCTTTAAATTTTTTAAAAAAAGGAAACACAAGCTGAGGAGCAAAACCTGCAAAAACCACATCAAAGTCTGAACGATTGCATATCAATAATTTCCCCCATATTTCCATTAATCTTCCTGCATAGTTTTTCTTACCGGAAAAAACTTTTTTTAGTTGGGCCGCCTCCTTTTCAAGGATATTGATCTCCTGGGAATTTCTTATATAATCAACATTTTTCGTTGTTATAAAAAGAACCCTTTTTCCCTTTACTATTTCTGACAACACTGATTCCATACCTATTCCTCTCATATAGGGCATATCTTCCAGCCAGCAGATAAACTGGAAAATCATACCTTTTCGGAAAGATAGTTTTTGATTTTTTTGTGCAATTTTATCAAGTATTAGTCTTGCAAATTTAACATTCTGTGATAAAATATAAAAAGATTTGAAAAAAACAAAAAATCCGAAAAGGTATACCTTTTCGGATTTTAATTTATAGTAAAAACATTTTTATGATTTCTATTGTCTTGCTGTTGGGAGTGAAGACATTTCATTATTAGTACATGGGTTTTAGGGATACACATTTTCATATTGGGAAGCTGGCAGCTTAATTGACGTCAGCTTCCCGTTTTTTATCACATTTTGTGCTTTGATCTGTTCGTTTACGCCCCTTCAATTAGCTGAGATTGCGTTTCACCAGAGAAAGGAAGCGGCTGATACCCGCCGCAGGTGTAATACTCCCTCTCGGTTTTTACTGACCTTCCCCGGTGGTGGTACATCTTAAAGCCGCAGTCGGCACAGAACAGAAGGCCGGAAAACAGACCCGGCTCTCCGCTTTTGATATGTCGCTGTCTGTTGTTGACCCGGAGGGTCTGCTTGACAAGGGGCATATCAGAGCAAGGCGGCTTTTTTACGGGGATTGACATATTATCGTTTGTCGCGTATATTAATAGTAACAGGCAGGGATCGTTCCTGCCACGAAAATATTGTCCGCCCACCGTTGGAGGCTGATAAGTGATTGGCTCGAAAATTTTGTTCGCTTACCGGAAGCGTCTAATAAATGTCCGGCTCGAAAATTTTGTAGCCTCGTCCTTTGGACGGGGCTACTCTTTTAGGCGGTGTAAAATGCAGATACAAGAAGGATATGTGTACCACATTAACGATGGATATTTCGAAAAGGTTCAGGATGATAAGCTGATGCAGAATACGAAATCCCTCTCAGCCTTCCTTTTATCGTGTCTGCGTATCTTTCTGTGTCTGCTCCGGTTCCAGAAGCTCTGTTCTTAAAATCCTGTCCACATTCTGCTTTGCAGTCTGGTAGGCGATCATATCCTGCCGCAGCGTCCACCGTTTCATCAATAACGAAGTCAAGCATATTCCCCTCACTATCTGTAAATCCCTCCAATGAAAGCAGCTTGTGGTTCGTGTCCAGTTTTTTCAGATAACGCCACCGCTCTTTCTCCTAGTAGAAACCTGCGTACTGTTCCCACACGACTTCAAGCAGACAGCCCTGCGGCGCATTCCGATAAAAAACGGCAAAAGAAACACCGCAAAGGCTTTGTGACCTCTACGGTCATAAGTGATACTAATTCTATTAAGCGGAGATTCTACTTCTGGTTTCATGGTGAGAAGTAGCGTTGCATAAACAGGGATTTTTTAACTGGCTTCCCCCGATCTGCTATGTATAAGTCTTGAGCAGATAGATTACTGCCCACCATAACACCGTTTTTTATATGGTGGGCGTTTGCCTTAAAATCATATAAAACAAAACAGAGCCAGCGAACGGTAATTTCTCACTTGTTCATCAGCTCTGTATCTTTATGCATGTCTTTGCTATATTTCTTCTATATATGTGAAAATTTTTGTTATAACTTGCTGCATTTATGTTTATTTTCAGACGTTTTAGTAATCTACTCCTTTAAAGATATATGACCAGCAAAATGATTACTCGTTATTTTTCATTCCCATCATCTTTACTTTTTTCATTCCTAATCAATCCATGATAAAATAGCATAGCACAAACTGCTGATATTGTACCTGTCGCTGTCTGGTCTAAGTGAATATCATACATATTACAAAACATATTGATCATCATTAAAGCAACCAATACCACCGCTGCTACAGCAGCTCCTTTTAATAAATGTTTCATATCTTCCTGTTTCCTTTCCAAAATAAATTTATTTACTGCAAAATAGTATACCAGAGAAAACAGCAATTCTTTCAAAACAGTCATGAAATGCCCCAATTCATGAATAAATGTGTTTTTCTTTTTACAGAACACGCACTTATTCGTCATTTTTGCAGGGGTAGTTGATATAAAGAATGGTATAAAGTATAATTAGGGAAGTAAATATCGAAAGAAGGAATATATTGAAATGCTACTATCTTTTTTCCGGCTCTCCCTTGCTATCCGCAATGTATGGCCTCAGCATATGAACTTCAAAGCGTTTAGCGTACTTTATATACTGCTGTTAGTTGCTGGAATGCCTGTAACGCTCCTCGCCTGTGTTCCATACGGTTTGTTCGGTATTCTGGTGGCAGTATGTATTTATGGGTTGATTGCTTGCCGTGACACTGCGCCACAGAATGGTTTTATGGGTATGATTGGATGTATGCTTGCCGTTGTGACAGAGAATTTGCTGGCAAATTTTCTTTATTTACTGATTCCCTCACCTTTATCAAATCAGTGGTATTTTTTTTGCGGCATCGATTTGATTTATACTTTGCTGTTTTATTGGATTACGCTGCTTTGCGGCAAGCTGCTGAAAAAAGTATTCCTGTCTGGCAAAGGCATTTTGCGTCTTCCGCAGACATGGTATGTGATAGATGCTGCATTACTGCTCCTTATAACCATCTATCTGTTTGATAATTTGATTCCAGGACAAAACGGCTCTGTTGGCAGAATGATATATAATAATGCTTTACACATTTCGGGGTATCTGCTTGTGATGTGTTGTTTACTTCTGGCTATGCGCCGCTCTTATCTGGAACAGATACAGACCGAAGCAAAGCAGAAAGCCATGCAGGACTTACAGGACTACACACGGAATTTAGAAGCTATGTATAACAGCCTGCTCTCAGCAAAAATGATTTACGCCCATGAAGCGGGGATTGAGATCACCATTGATATTCCCGACAAAGTGGAAAGTTTTCTGATAGACACGGTAGACCTTGCCAGAATACTGGGAATCTTTTTAGACAATGCGATCGAAGCCACATTGGAGACAGAACAGCCGCAAATAGGCTTAAATATCATCCAGAATAAAACTGGTGTATCAATCATCATAAGCAACCGCTTTGAGAATAACGGTGTAATGCTGCATAAATTAAAGCAAAAAGGCTTTAGCACTAAAATCGGGCATCAAGGAATCGGGCTTGGAAACGCCCAGAAAATCATCAGTTCTTATGAAAACGTGCTATTAGAAACAACAATGAACTGCGACTATTTTACACAATATATAGAACTTACTGACAGAAAGGAATGACATCATATGCTGGACATCTTTATATGCGAAGACAATGCCGCACAGCGGCAGACTGTTGTAAATATCATTCAAAATACCGTTCTGATAGAAGAATTAGATATGCAGCTTACTTTAGATACAGAAGACCCTTATATGTTGTTGGAAAAAGTCAAGACCAGCCAGAACACAGGCATTTATTTCCTTGATATTGACTTGAACAGCAACATGAATGGAATGAAGCTGGCACAGCAAATTAGATTGTATGACCCCCGTGGTTTCATCATATTCATAACAGCACATTCAGAACTGAGCTATATGACTTTTCAGTATCGGGTAGAGGCGATGGACTTTGTATTAAAAGACAACCCTGCCGAAGCGAAAGTGAAACTCAGAGAATGCCTATTAAATGCAATGGAACGACATACGCTCCAAACCAACAAGACACATAAAGTCTATACCCTTGAAGTTGGCGGACGAAAAATCAGCGTAGATTATGAAGATATTTTATTTTTTGAAACTTCCAGCAATATCCATAAAGTCATTCTCCATGCAAAAGACCGCCAGATTGAATTCCCCAGCACCTTAAAAGAACTAACAGGCGTATTGGACAGCAATTTTGTGCGTTGCCATCGGGCATTTTTGGTAAACAAAAATAATATAAAAGAAGTTGACACCAAAGATCGAATCATCCATTTTGCCAACGGAGAAACTTGCCTGATGTCCACACGCATGATGAAAGGGCTTTAAAGAAATTATCAATACTATTATCTTCACATTAAAATTGCATTGTTTGATGAAAATAAGGGTGACGTTTTCCCCACCCTTGTCTTTTACATTTGAATATTTTGTGGTGTCCCTCCCGCTAATAAACTTTATTGTATTTTTCAAACAGTCTTGATATGGCATCCATAACTTCAGGATTGTTAAATGAACTCTTTTTATGGTAAACTAAATATATTACATAAGGAGAAAGGAATTAGATATGAAAATCATATTTGTACGCCACGGCGAACCTGATTATGTGAATGATTCTTTAACGGAAAAAGGCTGGCGGGAGGCAAGGCTTCTGGCAGAGCGCATCAGTAGATGGCGAGTGACAGAATTTTATTGCTCTCCTTTGGGACGGGCAAGGGATACTGCTTCCTGTACATTGGAAAAAACAAACCGTACTGCCATCACTCTGGATTGGATGAAAGAGTTCTATTACCCCATCGATGACCCCATAACAGGCAGGCATGGGGTTCCCTGGGATCTGATCCCCTCTTATTGGACAAAGGATCCTCTTCTGATGGATATGGATCGCTGGGTGGAGGCTGATCTTACGGCGAAAAATCCGGAGATCGCCCAAAATTATAAAATCGTCTGGAAGAATCTGGACCAGCTTCTGGCTTCCTATGGATATGTTCGGGAGGGGCTCTTCTACCGGATGCCGGATGCAACGGAAAAATTTGTTGTACAGACAGCTGTTGAGGGGGAGGATGAGTATCCGGAGGTCTACTCCCAAATATATGCCGAAGACGAAAAGGAACCTGTCATTGTGATCTTCTGCCACTTGGGAATCACTTGTCTTGCGCTCTCCCATTTGCTGAACATTCCCTTTGAGCTTCTCACCCACGGATTTTTCATTCCCACTACCTCTCTTACCATTGTGTCAAGTGAGCAGCGCTGGAGCAATGAAGCCTACTTCCGGGTACAGCGCCTTGGAGATGTTGCCCATCTGGCTTCCGGCGGGGAAACGATCTCCACAGCAGGATCTTTTGCAAAGCCCTTCGAGGGATAGGCCTGTAATAACAGATGAATATTTAATTTCAAAAAATCCCCGGCACACTGATAACGCGCCGGGGATTTTGTGTTATTTATTCTTTGCCGTCTTTTTCAATGGTATCTTCCGCATTGTCATTACTTTCGCTTTCGTCGGCATCCATATCTTCTGCCCCTGCCTCAGAAGAACCGTCTTCTTCCGTTTCTTCTGCAGGAGGGATTGTCAGGTATTTCAGCTTTCCTGCAACGTCCGTTACCTCATAGCTTTCTGTCAGTCCCGCCATGTAATCGGCAGTCTTTTGGGTTGCCAGGGTGTTGGAAATGTTGGCATCGTCCGCCTCATCATAATATCTCTTGATAAATTCTACTATATAATACTGGTTTAGGCTGTCATCTTTTAATACTGCGATGTCATCCTTTTTCCGGCCATCTTCATACAGCCACTGGGACATAACGCCAGTGATGCCTGAATAAGTCCTTCCTTCGCTGAGGCAAAACTCTGTTTCTTCATCCTCATAATTTGCCTTGGCATCTTCTGGGGCGTTTTCCATGCAGAGTTCTTCAAAATCCCTGCCCTCTTTACGGGCTTCCATCATTGCCTCTGCTTTTTCCCCAAGCTCTTCCATGGCTTTGCTGGTTTCTTCTTCTGTGGCCTCTGCCGACAGCCCGGTGGTGAAGGTAAAGCTTCTGTAATCAACCTTGTCATAGCTATTCTTATTTTCTTCGTAATAGGCTTTGATATCTTCCTCTGAAGGGGCGTTCTTGGAAAGCAGTTCTTCATAGTAGGCGTTTGCCAGCAGGCTTTCCTTTACAAAGGGCTCTGTATTTTTTTCTGTGGCGTATGCCCCCAGGTTCTGTTTGTAATACTCTTTCAGGCTGACCCCTTCCGCCGATGCGCCCTCTTGCATATTAGATGCAAAGGCTTGGTATTCTTCGGAAGTATCATATGAAAAACCTGCCGCTGCCGCATCGTCTGCTATGGCTTTGGTCTGCTGGATCTGTTCCACTGCCATCTGGTCGAACAGGTCTTTCCATGTCATATTGTCAGTATACTGCTGTTTGCCAAAATCCGCGGACGTATCCAGCCCCATATAAGGAAGAATGGATGAATAGCTTACCAGATAGTTGTTAACGGCGGTGTTATAGTAGTAATCATATTCAAGCTGGGATAATTCATGGCTGCCGATTTTTACATAAGTCCCATGCAGCGCCCGGTTTTTGCTGATAAAGGAAATCCCTACAGAAAGCACAATTGCCGCTGCCAGCAGGATTCCCACTGTTGCCGCAATGATTTTGGCCATTTTCTCCTGTTTGGCTTCTTTTATTTTCTGCTGCCTTCTGGCCTCCATCTTCCGGTCATACTTTGTTTGGACCTTCTGCTTGGTTTCAGCTTCAGGCGTATTTTTTTTTGCCATTTGCAAAATTCCTCCTCATAATTTTACACATTTTATAAGCATATCCTATCAGGGAAATGTGTCCATCCTGTGAATACTTCTGCTATTTTACTACAATTACAGCACTTAATCAATATTGATTTGTCCCAGTCCCCAAAATCCGGCATAAATTCCAAAAACGTGCAGGCATCAGCCTGCACGTTTTTTAGTAGGAAGGTATCATTCCCTTACCTGTCACAATTGTTGTTGGAAGGTTCCTCGCATCCGCATACCTGGTTTGCGTTAAAGGAAAACGGCCTTTGCTCGAACCGGGGTTCGGAACGGAAATCATTGCGGCACCCACACCCCTCATCTTCCTGGCGGTCATTGTCGCAGCCACAGTCCCCGCCGCTGCGTCCCTGCCCGCCCAGCCGCAGCGGTCGTTTGAACGGCGGTTATTGCATCCGCAGCCCTGGTCTGGACAGCTTCCATTATTGCCGCCGCATAAAAGTAACAGGATTAAAATCAGACAATTCATGCTTTTATCACTCCTTTTTCATATACCTTATCATATGCAGAAGTGATAAAAGTGTTATTAACGGCTTTGCTTTCCCCTTGCCCTGGGCAAAACTCTTTTTTTGATGTATGCAAAGGTGGCCCGTTCTCCTTTTTGGGCCAGCATCCTTAAGAGCTTTTCTAAAAGTGCCCTTGTCTGGGGGTGGATAGGCGCTTTTTCCTTGCCGGAACAATAGTATTCCCAGGGGGAGGCATCTGTATATTTGTTTTTGTTGTATACTTTGCTTGCCGCAATCCGGTCCATCAGCATTTCCACCACATATTTTTCAGGCATGGGCGATGGTGCCATCCCACCGTCTATTGCCTTTGTGCTGTAGTCAATCCAGTATTCGTAATGGTGTTTGTTGCGCCCTTTGTGGTGGAGCCAGGCAGAGGAATAGCCAATGGCTTCCCTCTCCGCATTATTCGGGCTTCTGTTTCCCTGGTAGTATTTCGCCCCTACGATAAATTCACTGGGGCTGTACTTGGACAGGTCATGAAGCAGCCCCTGCTGATACAGCCCCACCTGAAAACAGCCTTTCATTACAAGGTACCTGTGCCAGGTTATGGTTTTAAAATGTTTCCAGACTTTCAACTCTCTGTTCCCTTCCTTAAGAATTGTTTGAAAATTTGGCCTCAGAGCCGTTTATTTTGCAGCACTGAAGATTTTGCTTTTCCCGGGTTTTATATATGGCCACGCTCCGCCCGGCTACCGTGATAACAAAATCCCTGCCGGGGCAGTCCCTATGGAGGCCAGCCGTGGAAGAAGGATCCGTTACTGGCAGGGAGGAATCGGACAGCTTTACCCACTCTTTCCCTTTTTCAGGCTTGGGCAGGGCCATTTTGTGAGGTTCCCAGTGCATATTAAAGGCAATATACAAGGAATCGTCCTCTCCGGAGGGGGCATACCTGCCGCATAAGGCAATTCCCATCATACGGCTGTAATAGCTTAGGTCTGCCCGCCATGCTTCCACGCCATGGTATGAAATATCCGGATAGCCGCATCCTTTCAGATCCATTGCCTGGAGTTCTTCTTCCATATGGAGAATGGGGTGCTCTTTGCGCAGCCTGGCAAGGAACCGGGTATAGGAAAGCAGTTCCCTGGAAAAATGGTTGTTTTTCCATTTGACCCATCCGGTTTCATTGTCCTGGCAGTAACAATTATTATTCCCGGCGCGGGAATTGCCAAACTCATCTCCGCTGAAAAGAAAGGGGATGCCCTGTGACAGGAATATAAAAGAGAGGGCATTTTTAACCTGCCGCAGCCGCAAAGCCTGAATGGGCTTTTTCCGGGTATCCCCTTCCACGCCGCAGTTCCAGGTAAAATTCATATCAGCCCCATCCCGGTTATCCTCGCCGTTTGCCTGGTTATGCTTTTTCTCGTAGCAAACACAGTCATACAGGGAAAAACCGTCATAATCTGCCAGATAATTCACCACTCCGTGTTCCTTGGGGTTATGCCTTTGGTAAAATAAAACCTGATTGAGCATCCCTTCGTCTCCCTTTAAAAACCGTCTCATGTCATAGCGGTAACCGCCGTTGTCTGAAAGAAAGTTTTTAAAGGCCCCAGGGCTGGTTTCCGGGAGTTCTTCCCTTGGCAGGTAGCTGCACCAGATCTTAGTATTTTTCAGGGCTGGTTCCTCTGCCAAAAGCCGGTAGGGAATATGGAAACCTCCCATGCGGACACCGTCAATATGGTATTCCCTGACCCAGTATTTTAGTACATCCAGCATATAAAGCTGCCGCACGTCCGGCGGGAAATAAAACTGCATGATCACTTCCATGCCATTTTTATGCAGTTCACGCACCAGGGTTTTAAAGGAAATTATGGGGGATTTTCCGGCACAGTAAGCTGCCTTGGGAACAAAATAAAATCCTTTTTGATAGCCCCAGCAGTTCAGCCGCAATTTTCCCTCCGGCTCTTTTGGGCAGGGGGAAATCAACTGTACCGCCTCCAGCGCTGGGTACCGGGACTGCGCTTCCTCCGGGAACATGCATTCGTCATATTCATAACAGGGCATCAGTTCTACTGCCGTAATGCCCAGTTCCTTCAGGTAAGGGATTTTTTCGATAACGCCCTCGAAGGTACCCCGGTGCTTTACGCCGGAGCTTTTGTGCATGGTAAATGCACGGACATTCAGGCCATAGATCACGCTCTCTGACAGGGGAACCATGGGGGGCCCGTCCTGCTGCCAGTCAAAATCCTGGCAGCAGGACAGCCCGCATACCGTTTTCCGCTTTTCACTGCTGCCGCCCCACTTTTCAAGCCCATGTATTTCCCGTGCGTAAGGGTCTGTTACTACCTGTCCACCCTCAAAAAAATTATAGGTATAGTTGTTTATCCCCTCCCCCTCTATCCTAAGGCCATAAAGATTTCCGATTTTCCCCTCTTTAGAAAAGGGATAGCGCCATTCTTCTCCTTTCCTGCCATATAGGATAACACCACATTCTTTATCCGTCATCAAATCTGTCGCAAAGCTTACACTGTCACTGGCCGGGAACACTCCCTGCCGGTCCGGTTTAAAATAGGTAATTTTCCAATTTTTTCTCATGCGCCCTCCCGCTGGTATTGACTTTCAACTGCCCTTCTTCTATCATAATATAAAGTGAATGGCGAATGCAAGAAAATATTAAAATATCATTAACAAAATGAAAAAGAAATAGTCACTATTGCACAATAAATATATTAAAGGTAAAATAGAAATAGTCACTATTTTATATCACCGGACAATTAAGGAGATTACCATGAAAAAAAATAATAATTTGGACAATCAGCCCCTCAGCGGGCCGGAAGACAATGATGAGGAAATGACAGTAACCCTCGACCTGTTAGACGGCACTTCCGTTACCTGTGCCATTGTTACCATCCTCACCGTCAGGCAGCAGGATTACATTGTCCTCCTTCCTTTGGAGGAGGATGGGGAAAACCACGACGGGATGGTATGGTTTTACCGTTATCACGAGGATAAAGAAAATCCCAATGAAGAGCCGGAGCTGGAATATATTGAGGATGATGAAGAATACGAAATTGTATCTGACGCCTTTGATGAGTATCTGGATAATGCAGAATTTGACGAGCTTACGGACGGGCTTACACAGGAGGAATGATCCCCTGGAGATATGGGGAGAGCTTTCTCCCCCTTTCTTTGGTATAAGAAATAAAAAGTTCTTCCTTGGCCCTGGTGATGGCCACATACAAAAGCCTTCTTTCTTCCTCTAATTGGGAAGGGGATGTGCATTCCCTTTTGGGGATAATGCCTTCGTTGGCATCAGGAAGGAATACCCTGGCAAATTCCAGCCCTTTTGCCCCATGCATGGTAAGGATACTGACGCCCATTTCCTGTACGGCGCAGGGGGTTGCCCTGCCGTTTTTTTCCGCCTGCCCGGAGACAAAATCCCGGATACGCCCGCCTTTAAATTCCATAAACAGTCGCTGGGCCTGCTCTGCCTGCCCAAGGAGCTTTTCGTACCTGGCAGGGTCCTTTGCCCGTTCGTTAAGGTAGCGGTCATATCCAAGGGCCTTTCTGAAAAATGCCACCGCTAAATGGGGCTGTAAGCCCGAAGCAATGGACAGATGCCGGAAAAACAGCCTGGCTTCCTTAAGCATCTGTGGATTTTGGCTGTAATACTGCTCCATCTGCCCAAGGGTTACCCTTTCGCCAGGCAATGCCATTCTGGTGAAAAACCGGTTGGGTTTATTCATAAAATGCAGAAAATCCCCCCGCCCTTCCCCTTCATAAAGATAGCATAAAAAGGCTGTGATATCTTCCATTATAAAACCATGAAAAAAATCCGTTTCTGCCACTTTCATTCCTTTTACCCCAATACCTGCAGCTCTTAAAATCCCTCCGTACAGTTCCCCTTCCAGATTGGTCCTAACAATTACCGCTGTCTCTGCCATCTGCTCCCTGTTTAGGCCAGATAGTGCCTTAACCAGCCCCTCTTCTTCGTCTTTCCGGGTTTCAAAGCAAAGGGCTTTTACAGTACCGCCTGTTTTGACAGGATAAAACTCCTTTTCAAACCGTTCTTTGTTGCGGGCAATTACCTGTTTCGCCAGCCCTACGATATTTCCGCCGCTGCGGTAATTTTCCGTCAGGAGAAATTTCCCTGCCTCTTTGTAATCTTTCAGAAACTGCTGCATGATCCCGGGGGTAGCGCCGCGAAAGCCATAAATTGCCTGGTCGTCATCCCCTACCACAAAAAGATTTTGTGCAGGCAATGCCAGGAGTTTTAAAATTTCATATTGTGGAAGGTTGATATCCTGGAATTCATCGGCAAGGATATACCGGAACATATTTTGGTATTTGGCCAGGATGGAAGGGCGGGAGGAAAGAAGGGTAAGGCATTGGGTGACCATATCGTCAAAATCAACCAGCCCCTGTTCCCTTAAGTAGCTGCCGTATTCTCGCATGATAAGCGAAAACGCCTCCGGCGTAAAATCCTTTAACAGGGCGGAAGGCAGCTCTGCCCCATTTCCGCCAGAGACCGCCAGGGAGCCAAGGTTTTTCATGCGGCTGACGGCATTTTGCAGATGGGTTATGGTGTCATAAGTGTTTTGGCCAGCAAAGCCATTGTTACAGAGAATGACCTGGAAAAGTTTTCTTTTGTCCCTTTCCTTTATCAGGGAATCCTCCCTTACCATGCCGCTTTGCTTCAGGATCTGGTAGCAGAGGCTGTGGAAGGTCCCAAAATTGACACTGCCTTCCCTTACGGCAGAAGGTTTTTCACTGGCTATGGCCTGGACGTACCGTTCCTTCATTTCATTTGCTGCTGCCTTGGTATATGTGATAACAAGAATATTGTTAGGGGGAATATGGTGGTTCTGTACAAGATTTAAGATGCGCCTGATGATGGTAAAGGTTTTGCCGCTGCCAGGGCCGGCGATTACCATTGCCGGCCCTGATAAATGCCCAATCGCCTGGCGCTGTGATTTACTGGGCGTTCTCAAGCAGTTCAATTCCTTTCTTAATGCGCAGGAGGGACTCTTCCTTCCCTAAAAGCTCCATAATTTCCGTGGCTCCTGCCGGGGTCATCTGTTTGCCTGAAACCGCTGTCCTTACCGGCCAAAGCACATAACCGTTCTTATACCCTTTTTCCTCCACATAAGATACCAGCAGCCGGTATAGGGCATCGTTGGAATAATCTTCCTGGGCTTCCAGCAATGGCACCAGCTCTTTTAAAACTGCCAGAGAAGATTCCCTGGTGGTTTTCATTTTCTTATGCTGGTACATGGAGGTGTCATATTCCGGCAGTTCTTCCAGGAAATCAACCAGTTCCGGGATATCCGGGAACACTTCTATCCTGGTTTTCACCATTGCCCCGATCTTTTTCAGGTCCAGGTTCCTGGTGAGGGCTTTTTTCAGGTAAGGCTCCGCCATCTCATAGAACCTGTCCCCGTCCATTGCCTTAATATATTCGCCATTCATCCACTTGAGCTTTGTATAGTCAAATACTGCCGGGGATTTTGACATATGGCGGTAGTCAAAGGCACTGGCCAGCTCTTCCAGGGAGAAGATCTCCTCATTGCTTTCAGAAGGGCTCCATCCAAGCAGGGCAACGAAATTGACCACTGCTTCCGTAAGGAAGCCCTGCTCAATCAGATCCTCATAGGAGGAATGCCCACAGCGTTTGCTCAGTTTATGGTGCTCTTCGTCGGTGATCAGGGGGCAATGCACATAAACCGGCACTTCCCAGCCAAAAGCATCGTAAAGGCGGTTATATTTGGGAGAAGAAGAGAGATACTCGTTTCCCCTCACCACATGGGTGATGCCCATCAGATGGTCGTCCACCACATTGGCAAAATTGTAGGTGGGATACCCATCGGATTTTATCAGGATCATATCGTCTAATTCGCTGTTGTCCACTGTAATATCCCCGTAAATCTCATCATGGAAAGTGGTACTTCCTTCCCTGGGGTTATTCTGCCTGATTACATAAGGGATACCCGATTTTAATTTTTCTTCCACTTCCTCCGGGGACAGGGACAGGCAGTGTTTGTCGTATACGGTAATTTCCTTCCCCTCTACAATCTGGGTCTTTAATCCGGCAAGGCGTTCCTTGTCACAGAAGCAGTAATAGGCCTCCCCTTTTTCAATCAGCTTTTTGGCATATGCCAAATAAATTCCTGCCTTTTGGCGCTCTGACTGGACATAGGGGCCTACACCCCCTTCCTTATCCGGCCCTTCATCGTGGGCAAGCCCGGTTTTGGCCAGGGTACGGTAAATGATATCTACAGCCCCTTCCACCAGGCGCTCCTGGTCTGTATCCTCAATTCTTAAAATAAAATCGCCGCCCTCATGTTTGGCAATCAGATAGGCATAAAGAGCCGTCCGCAAATTGCCTACATGCATACGCCCTGTAGGGCTGGGGGCAAATCTTGTCCTTATTTTTGTCATTTTATGGCTGTTTCCTTTCCAGTACTGTATTTTTAAGGCACAGGCTGATATTCTGCCCGCAGGGCATGTGCCAACCCCTTTGTGCACCCTGGTTATTTGGGTTCCGGTATTTTTTTGTCTGCTGCCGCCTTAAAGCCTGCCACTTCCTTCATTGCCTGGGGAACGGCGATGTTAGTCCCCGCCCCTGCCACACAGCCGCCGGGACAGGCCATGCCCTCGATCAGGCATCCGTTCTTTTTGCCTGCTTTGGCCAGCATCAGCATCTTTTTACATTCGGTAAGGCTTTCCGCATGTTCAATATTTACCGCCACATCCGGGTAGTATTCCCTGACACATTCCTCAATGGCACTGGCAACACCGCCAGCAACACCGTAACCTCTTCCTGCCCCGGTGGCATCATTTAACTTATCGGACTCTTCCATCATTTCCGGAAGCAGGCCTTTGGCTTCAAACATACCTGCCAGTTCTTCAAAGGTAATAACAAAATCCACATCCGAACGGATGGTTCTGCGGGAGGCTTCCAGCTTCTTGGAAGCGCAAGGGCCGATGAAGACCACGCTGGCGTCGGGATAATCCTCTTTGATTTTCCTGGCGGTAGCGACCATAGGCGTTAAGGCATTGGAAATCTTGTCTATTGTTTCCGGGAAAAACTTCTTTGCCAGCATAGACCAAGAAGGGCAACAGGAAGTAAGGAGAAAAGGTACTTCCCCTGTAGCCACTTCTTTTACATAATGCTCCGCTTCCGCCATGGCACCCATATCTGCGCCGATTGCCGTTTCGTAGACATCATAAAAGCCCAGTTCTTTTAAGGCTGCCTTGATCTTGTCCGGGCCAGCCCCTTTTCCGAACTGCCCTACAAAGGCAGGGGCAACCTGGGCAATGATTTTCCGCCCTGACTGCATGGCACGTATCAACTGGAAAATCTGGGATTTATCCGCTATGGCACCAAAAGGGCAGCTTACCATACACTGGCCGCAGGAAACACAAAGGCTGTTATCAATATAGGCCCTGCCTTTTTTATCGCTTTTGATGGCATTGACACCGCAGTGGGCAAGGCAGGGGCGCACCTGATGGGAAATAGCGTCATAAGGGCATACAGATTTACATTTACCGCACCGGATACATTTTTTCTGGTCGATCACAGACTTGCCGTTTTTCATGCTGATCGCGCCCTTAGGGCAGACCTCCCGGCAAGGGTGGGCCACGCAGCCCATACATTTATCTGTCACTTCGTACCTGTTCTCAGGGCAGGCATTGCAGGCGGAGGGAATTACCTGCATCAGGGGCGGCTCATAATATTTCTCATCAATATTACTCTCTTCCAGCCCCTGGGTAACATGGACCGGTGCATTTTCCGGCCGCAGGGACATCCCCATGGCAAGGCGGATACGTTCCCTTACGATTGCCCTCTCCCTGTAAATACTGTCATACTGGGACTCATCATAATCCACTATTTTATAAGGAAGCGCTTCCACATCATCCTTAAGGTTGGCGGAATTGTATGCCAGATTCGCCACTTCCTTAAAAATACGCCTTCTCTCTTTCCTGACCTGAGTATCTATTCCTCTCATATCTTACACCTCTCAAAATTAACCCTGCCTTACAGGCTCCATCGCTCAAATTCCTTTCTTACCTGTATATTGTCACACAAACCAATAAGGAAATCAAGGTAAAAATATTGCATCTGCCTTTTTAAAGCAAAAGACTGCCGATTTGAAAGACCAGAGTTGCCATGGCCCACGCAAACAAAATCTGGAAAATGGCAAGCTTTGCCATAAACGTTCCGGAACCGCTTTCTTTTTTTATGGTTGCCATTGCCGCCGCACAGGGAACATATAGCAGTACAAACAGCATCATGCAATAGGCGTTCAGCGGCCCGAAAGCAGGGTCAATGGTTTTTAGGTTCTCCGCGATCGCCCCAATACCTGACACTGCCTCCCCGCCTCCTACGCCAAACAAGACAGAAAAGCTGGATACCACCACCTCTTTTGCGGAAATGCCTGCAATCAGGGATACAATGATCTGCCACATGCCAAGCCCCGCCGGGCGCATCACTGGTTCTAAGCACCTGCCGATTGCTGCCCCAAAGCTGTCCGCCGGATCCGCCACCATGCCCGAAAGGCCAAAGTTTAGCACCAGCCATATCAGTATGGAAGCAATGAAAATCGTGGTCCCTGCTTTGGAAAGATAGTCCTTTAATTTATTCCACACATAGATACGGATGGTCCGCCCGTTGGGTTTTTTATACTCAGGCAGCTCAATCAAAAGGCAGTCGCTCCCCTTTTCCTTTTCAAACATATGCATTACCCTGGCCACCAAAATAGCACAGAGCATACCGGCCACATACATGGAAAAGGCCGCCACATGGGCATAATCCCCAAAGAACATCCCTGAAAAGAGCACATAGACCGGAAGCCGTGCCGAACAGGACATAAAGGGGGTAATGACCATGGTCTTTCTTCTGTCCTTTTCTGTTTCCAGCGCCCGGGAAGCCATGATCGCCGGGACGGTACAGCCAAACCCCAGGATCATAGGAAGGAAAGCCTTCCCGGAAAGCCCCACCTTTCCCATGACACTGTCCATCACATATGCCACCCTGGCCATATAGCCGCTGTCCTCCAGTATGGCCAGGGCAAGAAAGAGGATTGCAATATTGGGAATAAAGGTCAAAATACCGCCTACTCCGGCGATAATGCCGTCCACGATCAGGGACACCAGCCAGTCCGCCGCATGGATACCTATAAGCAGCCCGGAAACATTTTCCGAAAACAATTCCACAAAGGCTTCAAAATAGCCTTTCAGCCAGTCACCTATGGTAAAGGTCAGGAAAAACACCAGCGCCATGATACACAGAAAAACAGGGATCCCCCAGAAGGAATGGGTCAGGAGCTGGTCTGCCCGGTCCGTACTGTCCTTTTTCTTTTTCCGGTAAAACAGTACTTCCTTCATCATATGTTCAATATAAGCATACTTTGCCTGGATGATTTCCTTCTCATAGCTGCGGCCAATAATATCTTCCCCTTCAATGGGATGTTCTTCCATCACATCCCCATCGTTTTCCAGCAGCTTGATGGCATGCCACCTTACAGAGGAATGGGAGGGATACATGGCTTCCAGCTTCACTGACAGCTTTTCTATTTTATCTTCTATTTCTTTGCTGTAATGGAGTATTTCTTCCTTGGACCCTTCCTGGTAATGGTGGATTACTGCATGGAGAAGAATATCAAGGCCTTTTCTTTTGGCAGCGGATACCGGCACCACCGGGATATCGCCCAAAAGCTCCGGCAGCCGGTGCATGTCAATCTCCATGCCCCGCTCTTCTACCACATCCATCATATTCAGGGCAAGCACCACCGGCTTTCCCAGCTCCAATAGCTGCAGGGTCAGATACAGGTTTCTTTCCAGGGAGGAAGCGTCCACCACATTCACGATCACCTCAATGTCATCATCCATTACACAGCTTCTGGTAACCTTTTCTTCTATGGTATAACAGGTAAGGGAATAAATGCCCGGCGTGTCCACAAGGGTCATGTGCACATCCTCATACTCCGCCTCCCCTTCTATCTTTTCAACTGTAACCCCAGGCCAGTTAGCCACCTTTAGCTTAGAGCCTGTTATGGCGTTAAAAAGTGTTGTTTTCCCGCAGTTGGGATTCCCCACAAAGGCTACATGGACTGTTTCCTCCCTTTTCATGCGGACACCCCCTTTACTTCAATTCCCTGGCTGATGTGCCTGCCTACCGCAAGCCTTGTGCCGCGGACACGGATGATCAGCGCCCCGTTCTTTTTCCTGTTCAGCACAGTGATGACCGTGCCATCATTTAAGCCAAGCGCCTGCAGGCGGCGGGTAATCCCTTCTTCCACACGCAGCCCCAGGATTTCATAACTGCTTCCTTTCGTACCTTCAAAAAGTGACATTGTTTTACCCTCTTGAGACATAAAATATCATTCCAAAGAACATTAAAGCACAATAGGGAAGCCTTTGCAAGGGGCATGTTTTTACATTAAAGGCGCTGCCACTTTCATCAGGCGGCCTGTGAGCTTTACAGAGAGTTTTTCCCTGTGGACAGTGTCCATGGATACCTGCCTGCACTTTACAAGTGTGGATTGGAAATCTTCCTCAATCTTTTCAATACAGTCCGTGCCGTACATATAGGTAGCGCATTCAAAATGATGGTAAAGGCTTCTGTAATCCAGGTTGATGGTCCCAACCACCGCTTCCCTGGTGTCACTGACAAATACCTTTGCATGTACAAAGCCCGGTGTATATTCATAAATTTTCACCCCGGATTCCAGAAGGGATGGGTAGTGGGTTTTGGCCAGGGCATAGGGAATGCGCTTATCAGGGATGCCTGGCAAAAGCAAAATTACTTCTACCCCTCTTTCCGCTGCAAATTTAAGGGCAGTCTCCGTTTCCCCGTCCAGGATCAGGTAGGGGGTCATGATATGCACATATTCCTGGGAACGGTTCAGAAGATCCATATATACCCGCTCTCCCAGTTTATCATTGTCCAAAGGACAGTCCCCATAAGGGATCACATATCCCTTCGCCTCTTTTACAGGATGGGGGGGACAAGAAAGAAAAGGCGCATATTCCATCTGCAGTTCGTCAATCCCCCACATCTGCAAGAACATCAAAGTAAAGCTTTGGGCTGCCGGGCCCTTTAGCATTACGGCAGTATCCTTCCAGTGGCCAAACTTGGGTTTTTGGTTAATATATTCATCGGACAGGTTTACCCCGCCGTTAAACGCCGTATGCCCGTCAATTACCAGAATTTTCCGGTGGTCCCGGTAATTGTAATGGGTAGAAACAAAAGGGGTAACAGGGGCGAACATTTTGCATTTGATCCCCAGCGCTCTCAGGCGTTTGGGATAATCGTGGGGCAGCAGCGCAAACTCACAGGCACCGTCATACATTACCCGGACATCCACCCCTGCGGCTGCCTTCCTTGCAAGGATTTCCAGGATCCTGCCCCACATAACCCCTTCGTCCACAATAAAATATTCCATGAAAATAAAGTGCCCAGCCCCTTCAAGCTGCCGGAGCATTTCCTCGAACTTATCCTCCCCCAAAGGGAAATAGGTGACCGCCGTCTGGTGAAATACCGGATGGCAGCCGCTTCTTTGCATATAATGGGCCAGGGATGCCGCACCCCGGTTTTCCTTTGTAAACTTCTCCATGGCTTCCTCCGGTTGGGGAAGGCAGCCCTTGGTATTGGAGATTATGTCATTGACACGTTTTTTCAAGGCCCTGTGCCCGATGTCGCTTTGGGTATACACAAACAAAAGCACGCCAAACACCGGCAGGAGCATAATCGCTATCAGCCAGGTGATTTTCGCTGTGGGATTAATCCTGCTGTTTAAAAGGCAGATCACCATAACAAAGGTAAACAGCACAGCGCCCCCAAAAATATGCGGCAGAAATTCCTTAAACCGCTGGAAAATATTGAACAGTATAAATACCTGTACAATCAATAGCAGCAAAATCAGCCCAAAACGGCTGAATATGGCGTGGACTATGCCTTTCTGCCCTTTCTTTAAAAGATTGAGCCCCTTATTCTTATAATCTTCTGCCTGCATCTTCTGTTCCTCCATTCCCGTTTGTCAGTTTTTCATTTGTTATCCCCCATTATAAACCTTACAGTAACAGTACGGTCAATAGGTATCCCCCAAAAGCCAGCATTAAAAGATGGAATACAGCAATACCCCTGCCAGCCCGGCCCCTGCCATTACATAAATTGGATTTGCCTTCCATTTTCGCAGGATAAACAGCCCTGCCGCAAAAATCACCAGGGAAATTTTATTGATGCCGCCTAGGCTTTCCGGAAGCGCCCGCTGGCCATAAAAGGATAGGATAGCCAGGGAAATTCCCGCCGAGGCAATCATTGCCACCACTGCAGGCCGGAGCCCTGCCAGCACCCCCTGGACGATGGTAAGCCCGCGGAACCGGTAATAAAGATACGCAAGAAGGGTAACGATCACACAGGAGGGCAGTATACACCCAACCGTAGCCACCACTGCGCCAGGGATTCCCGCCACCTGGATTCCCACAAAGGTGGCAGAGTTAACGGCCACAGGCCCAGGGGTCATTTCCGCAATGGTCATAATGTCTGCAAACTGCGTCATGGTCAGCCAGGGATGGAGGTCCACCGCCTGATACTGGATCAGGGGCATAGCCGCATAGCCGCCGCCAATGCTGAAAAGCCCAATTTGTACAAAGCTCCAGAATAATTCAAGGTAAATCATATCCCTGCGCCCTCCTTTTTCTTTCCCTGGTAAATGGTATCCGCCGCTCCCAGCACGCCGCACACCAGAATGATCAAAATGATATTAATATTAAAAAAACGCACGGCGGCAAAAGCAGCCAGCAGCACAAACACGGGAAGGAGCCGTTTTTTCTTCAGTATATCCTTCCCCATGGTAATGACCACATCAAAAATCACTGCTGCAACCCCTGCCAGCATTCCCGTCATGGCCATATTGACAATCACATTATCCCGGAATGCGGTGTAAAAGAAAGAAATCACAGAGATAATAATCAGCGGGGGCAGGACTGTACCAAGCACCGCGATTCCTGCCCCTGCAATCCCTGCCGCATGATACCCCACCAAAATAGCGGCGTTTACAGCGATAGCCCCAGGAGAAGACTGGGCAATTGCCGTCAGGTCTAACATTTCCTGCTCTTCTATCCAGTGAAGCTCCTCTACAAATTTTTTGCGCATCAATGGTATGATTACAAATCCCCCGCCAAAAGTACAGGCGCTGAGCTTAAACGCGGATAAAAAAAGTTTTCCATATTTGTCTTTATTGCCCTTCAAAACATGCCCTCCCGTTTCTCTTTTTTGTAATATGTTGTTTTCAAATATTTTTTAGGATGCTATCAGTATAACATCTAAGGAGCAATAATTCTATCTGTTTATGGCCACAAATACAGATTTCCGCCAGGCAGTTAAAAATCCCCTGTTTATTTGTTAAACAAACAGAAAGGGCATGTTCGGGAAAGAGCACATAAAAACAAACGCTGCCACGCTCCGCGGGCCAGCTTATTGTAACAATAACCCGGAAGGAGTTTTTTCTCCTTCCGGGTTTGGCCTCTGTCCTTATCATTATTCACTACCGTCTTCCAAATCCCCGGCAGCCCTGAAGTCTTCCAGGGATTTGCCAAAGAAACTATACAGGGAACTGTCGGCGGTATAAACGGTATCCTGCTCATTTACGCGGAGATAATAACTTCCGGTGATGGAATTATAATCTCCCAACTGGACCGTATACATATTGTTCTCCCACTGGAGGGTAACATTGACCGCCGCATCTGCCAGGCCGTACTGGGCCATATCCTGTACCTGTTCAATTTTGGTATCGGAGGTAATGGCGGATGCTTTTTCAAGAAAGGCTTCTACGCTTTCCCCGTCAATGTCGGCGCTTTCTTCTTCCAGGCATTTCCAGCGTTCCCCCTCCTTTACAAGATTTACTGTGCCGCTCCCGTTAATAATGCCGATTTCTTTAACCTGGGAGGGATCAATCTGAAGAACCTGGTAGCTTTCCTCCCCATCAGCGTCTTTTGACGCATTCTTTTCATAAATCTTTAAACCTGCCAGGGCTGCCGCCAAAATCAAAAACAGCGCGCCCAAAACAGCCAACTGTATTTTTTTTCTTCTATTCATAATAACCCTCTTTATAAAGTTCCCCTCTTCCATTCCTGATAACGCTATCTTTTCCGCCTTCCGAACCATACAAGGAAACCACCCACCAGAAAGGCAGAGGGAATGGCGATTACTGTGATTATGGTAAGCAGCAGGATACTGCTCTGGGCCATTGCCAAGAAGCTGACGTTATAGTTTTTTACCGGAATGGAAACCCCGGCAGTTTCTGTAGGGACAAGGCTCCTTATGGTTCCTGAAAACAGCTTCAGGTTTGTCCCTGCCACAATTTCGTCTGCATTTTGGGTGAAAATATATTCGCTGGAATAAATAGCTGCCTGGGAGGTTTCCTCTCCCACTGTCCGGCTGCTGGCCACTCCCAGTGCAAAGGGGCCTTCTTCATCTCCTTCCTGCTTGTCATAAGTGGCGATTTCCGTATTGCTTCTGGCAAAGCATTCCTCTGAGGCGGATAAAAGTGCTATGCCCTCCGCCCCTTCCTTTTCCGTAACCGAAAGCCCCCGGGCGTAGGGGACAAACACATAGCTTCCTCCGTTTAAAACGCCCTCCGTTATAGTGTCATAGGAAATATCCGGCAGCAGATAAAAGGGATCCTGATAATAATAATTTGCATCCCTTTCTATAAGCAGCCCCTGGGTTGCCTGCACACCGTAAAAATCAAGAATGCGGTTAAAATTTGTCAATTCCCTGTCCGAATATGCGGTAACTATCAGCATATTCCCGCCGCCTTCCATATATGCCAGCAGCTTTTCTGTATCATCCCCGGACAAATCCTCCGTAGGCCCATGGATTACCACACAGGCAGCATCCTCCGGGACTTGGCTATAGTTTAACAAATTGATGGTTTCATAGCCTACATTTGCCTTTTCAATGGCAGCCAAAAATTCTTCCTCAAAGGAAAGTTCCCCATGCCCTTCCAGCAGATAGATTTTGGGCATTTCGTCTGTGGCCACATAGGCAAGGGCGCTGGTAATCTGCCCTTCCCCGTCATACCCTGTGACTGTCTGGGAATAAGTGGCATAATCAAATTCCTTCTGATAAATTTCCCCATAATCAATTACCCTGCTTCGCTTCTGGCTCTCCACAATTACACTGTTGGCAGAGATCATGGCGTCTGTGTATTTTGTAAAAAATTTGGGGTTCACAGCCGGGTCTACATAGGACACTTTAATATGGGAATTTAAAGCCGCATAATTTTTCAGGGAAGCGTCCAGCACCTCATCTGCCTGTTTTTCGTTTGCCAGCACATAAATATCCACGTCCTCCTCCAGCCCCGCCACCATCTCTTCCGTCTCATCTGTGAGGGAATAAAGCTTGCTTGCGGTTAGGTCAAACACGGTATATTTCGGGGGAAGCTCCGCCAAAAGTACATTCAGCAGCACAACCGCCCCGGCACTTATTACAAGAACCGCCGTACTGTATGCGCCCATACTTACAGTACCGGTAGAAATCTGATACCGCCTTTTCTGGATAGACTGCACGGTAAACACAAGGGACAGCAAAATAACAGACAGAAAATATACAATGTCTGTCATTTGCAGGGAACCGTCCAGCAACCCTTCAAACCGCCCTGCCATATCAAAGGCTCCCAGTATCTTTGTAAGAAAATTCCCTGTAGGGGATATCATATTGCAAAGGCCGGACATCACATAACCCAGAAATAAAATCCCGAAGGTAAGCACTGCCGCAATTACCTGGCTCTCTGTGAGGGAAGAAACAAAAATCCCTATGGCGATAGAGGCAAGCCCGTAAAGGAAAAATCCCAGAATGGCAAGATAAGTTTCTCCAAAAGCAATGGTGCCAAATCCTGCAAGGACAAGGGGGTAAAGGCTTATGATCATTACCGGGATGGCAAAAACAGTGGCAAGCGCCAGAAATTTCCCCAAGACGATCCTGCCAACACCCACTGGGGAGGTCAGGATCAGTTGGTCCGTTTTCTGCCGCCGCTCTTCCGCCAGTATCCGCATGGTCAGTACCGGGACGCTGACCAGAAATAAAAATACGACTGATGATAGTGCATAGCCAATGTAAGGATAGCCCATAAAAAGGTTATACACAGAAAAGTAAATTCCCAGCAGGAACAATGTGGCCCCAATAAACAATGGCCCCAGGAAAGTGGTAAAATAAGACTTTAATTCTCTCTTATAGATCGCTGTCATTTTCCATTCCTCCTTCGCTTTCATTTTCCTGCCCGGGCGTTTCTTCATTGCCAGTAAGTTCCAGGAATATATCTTCCAGGGACTTTTCCAGGCGGTTCAGGGACATAATAGGCATCCCCTCCCCTGCCAGGGCAAAAAACAGCTCTCTGCGGATATCCTCCTTTGGGGCGGTTTCTATCACAAGCTTTACACATCCTGGCTCGCTGCTGTCCTCAAAATGATAGCCCAGCACCTGAGGTATTCCCTGGAGCAGGGCTTGTGCCTTTTCCCTTGTGCCTGCAATCTCTATTTCGGTCCTGGTCCTTTTGTTCCTTAAACCTGTAAGCTCTTCCGTCGTCCCTTCCGCTATAAGCCTGCCCCTGGAAACAATCATAATTTTATCGCACACTGCCTGCACCTCGGACAAGATATGGGAGCTTAAGATTACTGTGTGCTTTTCCCCCAGCTTTTTGATCAAATCCCTGATTTCAATAATCTGCTTGGGATCCAGCCCTACAGTAGGCTCATCTAATATGATTACCTCCGGATACCCCAGCACAGCCTGGGCAAGCCCTACCCGCTGTTTATAACCTTTGGACAGATTTTTGATAAGACGCCCCTGGATATCGCTGATCATAACAAGTTCCATAACCTCTTCAAGCTGTGGCTGCCGGTTTGCCCTGGGGATTTTTTTCAATTCCGCCACAAACTTTAAATATTCCAGCACCGTCATTTCAGGATAAAGGGGCGGCAGCTCCGGCAGATAGCCAATATATCTTTTGGCTTCCTCAGCATCCTTTAAGATGTCATAACCGTTAACGGTTACTGTCCCTTCTGTGGCAGCTATATAACCGGTCATGATATTCATTGTGGTACTTTTCCCGGCACCATTGGGACCTAAAAACCCGTATATTTTTCCTGGCTCCACCTGAAAAGAAAGGCCCTCTACCGCTGTATGGCTTCCATATCTCTTGGTAAGATTCTCTACTTTTATCAACGTTTTTCCTCCATTCCAGTTCCGCTTCTACCCTTCCATGCACTTTTTACTGCAGAGAAAATCCCGTCTGCCTCCGGCCGCCTGGATTTCCTCTGGTGCATGGTGCGGGCATCCGCTGGCAATAACCTGATTCATAATTTAACTCCAAATTGTGTTTGAAATGATAAGAATGGTGTTAGTCAAAAAATGGGTTGGTCGCCCTTATAAGTCCGTTTATTTGGACA
>CAJTVD010000045.1 GCA_910579495.1 uncultured Lachnospiraceae bacterium | reverse complement strand
CCCAGCCGGGGCCTTTTCTAATGCATGGCCGCCGCCAAAGCCAAAGAAGCTGCTAATCCAGCTCCAACTGCTTTTTAACCAGATATTCACTTAAGAAATACAGCCCCACCCCCACTGCCAGCATCACAAGCATCAGCACAGAGTAAATCAGGGTAAAAACCGGAAAAGGCGATACTTGCGTATTCCAGCTGAAATTATTAACGTATGTCAGCATAATGGGAATCAATATTGCCGTGGAGACAAACTGTATTGCCATACCGATGGCAAAATATGCGCCGATCGCCCCAAGGATTCTGTGCTTTCTCACCATCTGTCCCAAGGTAATGGATCCAATGGTCAGCATCGTACTTCCAAAAGCCCCCACAAATATCAGGCATAGGATACTGATGCAGAACCCGCCAAAGCCTTCCATTCCCGGTTCTTTTAAAAGCTCCGGCCAGCCTACCACCATCCTCTGGACAGCCTCCAGGATATCCCTTGCAAAGGAACTGTTCTTTGGCAAAAGCACCAGCACCATAATCCCCACGAAAATGAAGATGCTTACAAATATGGCAGCAATGCCAATAAGGTTCCATGCGCTCATGGTGATCACCTTATTTAATAAAAGCGCCCTGGGGGTTACCGGCAGGGTATGGGTCAGGTAGCCTTCATCGGTAAACATATTTTTGTAGAACCGCACTGCCAAATAAACCATAATCCCAAACCCACAGGCAAAGATGGCGAAATAATACACCATCACCAGCATCGCCCCTGACATGGGAAGCCCCACCCATTCGCTGTCCCATATAGGCAGCATGAAAGTGACTCCCGCCACCGCCGCCATCAATAACAGGATGCCAATGAGAAGCGTGGGCACCTTCCAGACCGCTTTCCACTCATGCTTTAATAATTTCCCTAACATGCAAATACCTCCCTGAAATAGGAATCCACCGACTTCCCTTTCTGCTCCCGGATATTTTCCACCGTATCCTGGAGCACCACCCGTCCGTCCCTGATAAAGATTACCTCATCCAACACCTTTTCAATATCAGTGATCAGGTGGGTGGATATGAGAACCGTTGCATTTTCATTATAATTACTGATAATCGTCCTCAAAATATAATCCCTGGCGGCAGGGTCAACCCCCGCAATGGGCTCATCTAAGATATAAAGCTGGGCCTGCCTGCTCATAACCATAATAAGCTGCACCTTCTCCTTGGTTCCCTTGGAAAGGGTCTTCAACTGGGCATCCTCGCTTATCCTTAAATTGGCCAGCATCTGCTTTGCTTTCTCTATATGGAAATCCCTGTAAAAATCCGCAAAAAAAGCTATCAGCTCCTTCACCTTCATGCTGTTTTGGAAATATGTCCTCTCCGGCAGATAGGATACGCAGCTTTTGCTCTCCGGCCCCGGCGGCCTGCCGTTGATCAGGATCTGCCCTTTTGTGGCAACCAAAAGCCCGTTGACCAGCTTGATCAAAGTGGTCTTGCCGCTGCCATTAGGGCCAAGGAGCCCAATAATCTTTCCCCTGGGTATTGTCAGGTTCATCTGGTCCAGGGCAAGCTTATTCTTATCATATACTTTGGTAAGGTTCATTACTTCTACCAGTCCGCTCATGCTTCTCCTCCCGTCTGGGCAACCATGGCCACAATTTCCTCTTTGTTAAATCCCAGCTTCTTCATCTTGTCAATAAACGCAAGTATCTGCTCCCTTGCAAGCTTACTGCGGATTTCTTTAATCATTTCCATATCCTCCGTCACTACCCTTCCGCTTGTTCTCTGCGCCATTACAAGGCCATACCTCTCCAGCTCCGAGAGCGCCTTCTGCATGGTATTGGGATTTACCCCCGCCTCTGCGGCAAATTCCCGCACGCTGGGTATTTTCCCTCCTGGCTGATACTGCCCTGCAATAATGCGGAGCTGTATCTCTTCAAGAATCTGGGCATAAATCGGACGGTCTGAATCTAAATTCCACGCCATTTATTTCTCCCTTCCTCTGTGTTGTTGTATTATGTTATTAATACAGTAACACAAAATATGGCTCCTGTCAAGGAATTAATTTTCCGGAAGGGTTTCACGGGTTTTCATCCCATTCCCCGCTGCAGCCCGGCACGCACAGCAGCGCCCCCACCATAATACAGAAATCCCCAATATTGAAAATAATATTGTCCAGCCCAAAGGGCAGGGGAAAACTCACATAATCCACCACATACTTCCTCACAAGCCGGTCATAGGTATTACTGTAAGCGCCCCCCAATAGCAGGGCCAGCCCCCACTTTAAAAGCTTTTTGCCAGGCTTTCCCAAAACCAGGGCAAAAAAACCCGTAACCGCCAAAGACAGCAGCGCGGACAACACCATCACCGCCCTGCGCCTTGCCTGCCCTGCATTCAGAAAAGCCCCCCGGTTGTGGTGCTTCCTTAATAGGAGCAAACCGCCCAGCTTTTTACGGCTTTCCCCCTCTGCCACATTTTTTTCAATATAATTTTTCAGGCCATACTCCAGGCTGAAAATCCCTGTGATCACTGCCAGATACTGCATCTGTTATTCCCTTTCATTTTCTCACGGCTGCCTTTACCAACAACATCATCGGGCGGCGCAATTCGTCTTCCATTCCCGGTATCCCCATCATTTCCCCGGAGGGTTTTGCCTCTTCCACAGCTTCCAGTAAAAAGCCGTTATTCAATAATCCCATCAGGATCTGGGTAAGCGTGTGGTGCTGTTTCGCCACGTCACACCCTAAAAAGCGTGTATTCCGCTCTCCCGGAATGAAATAATTGTCAACCGGCCAGTACTGGGGCTTCCCCTCCTGTGTATATACCCAGTCTTGCCCAACACCTGCGGTAAAAACCGGATGTTCTATATTAAAAAGAAATATGCCGCCCGGTTTCAGTGTCCGGTGTACCTTTTGAAATACGCTCCCAATATCTTCAATATAATGCAAAGCCAGATTGGAAACCACACAATCCCACATAGTTTCCGGGTACTCATATTCCTCTATCCCACACACACGGTACTCAATTTGCTTTTCTGCATTCCGCTTTTTTGCTTCTTCAACCATCCTTCTGCTTAAGTCGAGCCCTAATACCCGGGCAGCCCCCTGTTTTGCGGCAAAGCTGCAGTGCCAGCCATAGCCGCACCCCAGGTCAAGGACAGCTTTTCCCTGCAGCAAAGGAAACAGGTACTTTAGCTGGTGCCATTCCCCGGCAGCCGCCAAACCATCCCTGCTGCGGGGCATTTTGGCATATTCTTCAAAAAACCCTTCCTGGTCATATTCATTCTTCATATCCGCTCCTCCTGCTCCGATTTCCCCTGGCAGCTGTTGCCATCTATTCTACCACAAACCCCGTTGGGCGGAAACAGAAAGTTTTCCCGCCCAATGGATTTGGAAGAGGGTCCCTGGGCAATAATATCCCATGCAGCCAGAAAAGAAAATAACAAATTCAGCGTTGTATTAACCGCCAGAAAGTGCTAATATATTTATTAAGTACGGAAAAGAAAGTGAAGCCTATGGACTACAATAATAATTACAACAATCCTTATCAACAGCCAAATCATAATGAATATCCCGGGCAGCCCTTGCGGAATCCCGGGCAGGGCATGGCCACAGCTTCCATGATTCTTGGGGTTGCCTGCTTTTTTATGCTGTTTACTGTTTATGTCCCTATCATCTGCGGCAGCATTGCAATCCTCCTGGCAATCCTTTCCAAAGGATATGGCAAACGGATGCTGGTAACTGCCAGGGTGGGTATTGGCTGCGCCATTGGGGGAATGCTATTGGTGGCCACTATTGTTGGTGTCCTGGTGGGATCGTTTTTTTCCAGCAGCGGTGAAGACCTGGTAAATTTCGGCAGGCAGATGGACCAGCAGTTTAAGCGGCAGACCGGGCAGGAGCTGGAGGATGTCCTGGGGCAGTCCTATGAAGACCTTATGAAAACCTATACGGAAATGCTCGGGAAATAAACGCCGGATAGTTCCCGCTTATACCAGGGTGGCTGTCCTGTTTATGTATTATGTAAAAATAGCGGAGAGCTTTCCAATGCTTTCACTTACAGGTTTGTGTCTGCGCTGCATCCACAAACTTAAAATATACAAAAAGCAGCGCAGAAATGAGGTATTTTATGAGCAATATGATCACAGGCAATTATAATTATATGGCTCCTTATGCCAGCGGTTATTCTGTGGGCGCGGCCAGCGCCAGCCAGCCCGGCGCAGCCTCCGGCAAGCCCACAGTAAATCCCGGGGAGCCCACCCAGGTAAACCCCGGGCGCAAGTCTTCCCCGGCAGAATGTGAGACCTGCAAAAACCGCAAATACCAGGACGGGTCAGATGAGATGGTTTCCTTTAAATCAGCCTCCCACATTTCCCCCCAGGCTTCTGCCTCCAGGGTCCGCGCCCATGAACAGGAGCATGTAAGCAACGCTTTCACAAAAGCGGCAAAAAAGGGCGGCAAAGTGCTTGCTGCCAATGTTACCTTAAAAACCGCTGTCTGCCCGAAATGCGGCACCAGCTATGTGGCAGGCGGAACCACTGCTACCAGAATTAAATACCCCAATGAAACCAACCCTTACGTAAAGGAAAAGAAGGCCCAGGATGCCCTTTCCTTTATTGGGCGCAATTTAGATATGGCAGTTTAAAGCATATACGAAAAATCATTCCCCGGCTTACCGCCGGGGAAATAAAATGTATGGGAGTTTTTATATGGATCAATATTTATCCTCCGCCAGCTTAAAGTCCCTGGCAAAAGGACAGCTTCTTGGAAAATACGGGACTGTAACCGCAGCATATTTTATTCATTTTATCTGCGTCCTTGTTATTAACTGGTCAATTACCCTGCTGATTGCTTCCAATTCTCTGGCAGGCATCTTCCTTACTGCCGCCGCCAGCTTTTTGTTAAGCCTCTTTTCCGGTTATTTTATTGCCGGGGAAGCTTATATTTATTTGAAAATCGCCTGTAACCAGAAGCCCCTGGTCAGCGACCTGTTTCACTTCTTCCGTGGAGATACCGCCAAGGTACTTTCCATCCGGGTGGTCACTGCAGGCGTTGCCGCAGTGAGTATGCTGCCTGCTTCCGTTGCCAGCTACTTTGTAACCCGTACTTTACCGGGGGCAAGTGTCCTGGTAAATGATGCCTATGAAGGCGCGCCTTTATTTTTGCTTTTCGCAGTTTTGCTCCTGGCAGGGGTGATCGTCAGCACATATGTGGAACTGATGCTTTCCCAGGCGTTTTTCCTGATGCTGGATTTCCCGGACTATCCGGCTGCCCGGATCATCCAAATGAGCATACGGCTGATGAAAGGAAATATGGGAAGGCTCCTGTATATTGAGCTTTCTTTTATCCCGCTGCTGCTGCTGGGAAGCCTTTCCTGTGGTATCGGACTTTTGTGGGTGCTTCCCTACCTTGCCGCTACCCAGGCGAATTTTTATCTTGACCTGGTCCGCAAAAAACCGGTTTCTGAAACCGCATCAATGTAAACAACCAATTAAGGCCTCCTATGATTTTTATTTATCATAGAAGGCCTTCTTTTTATGAATGGTTATTTACGTTCCTTTGTATTGATCCATTTTAAATAAGCATTGATAAACGGGTCAATCCCCCCGTCCATCACAGAGTCTGTATTGCCCGTCTCCGCGCCGGTCCTGTGGTCCTTCACCATGGTATAGGGCTGCATCACATAGGAACGGATCTGGTTGCCCCAGCCAATGTCCTTTACCTCCCCCCGGATGTCCGAAAGCTTTTCTGCGTTAGCTTCTTTTTTCAGCATATACAGCTTGGCTTTCAGCATCTGCATGGCCTTATCCTTGTTCTGGAACTGGGAGCGTTCATTCTGGCACTGTACCACGATCCCCGTGGGAAGGTGGGTAATGCGGATGGCGGAGGAAGTTTTATTAATATGCTGTCCCCCTGCACCGCTGCTTCGGTAGGTGTCAATGCGAAGTTCCTCCTCGTTGATCTCCACATCCACATCCTCCTCAATGTCCGGCATCACGTCCAGGGATACAAAGGAGGTCTGCCGCTTGCCCTGGGCATTAAAGGGGGAAATGCGCACCAGACGGTGGACGCCTTTTTCCGATTTCAGATACCCGTAGGCATTAATCCCGTTTACCTGGAAGGTTACTGACTTAATGCCCGCCTCCTCCCCGTCCAGATAATCCAGTTCCTCCACAGCAAAGCCCTTGCGCTCCGCCCATCTTGTATACATGCGGTAAAGCATGGAGCACCAGTCGCAGCTCTCCGTACCCCCTGCCCCGGCATTCAGCTTCATTATAGCGCTGTAACTGTCATACTCGTCGGAAAGCAAAGTACCTAAACGGATTTCCTCAAAAGTTGCGATAAATTCATCCAGCTCCCCCCGGATCTCCGCCACAAGCCCTGCATCCTCTTCCTCGTAGCCCATCTCAATCAGGGTCTCAATATCCTCATACTGCTGCTCCAGCCCTTCCATGGTTTCCACGGTATCTTTTAAATTCTTCAGTTCCTTTACTTTACGGTTGGAAATGTCCGGGTCGTCCCAAAAGCCAGGCGCCTCCATTTCCCTTTCCAGTTCTTCTACCTTCTTTGACTTGTTAGCCAGGTCAAAGTGAATCCCTCACTTCCGCTAAAGGGCTTTTGTAAGTCTGAAGCTCAGACTTCATCTGGTCTAATTCTACCACCTTGCGTCACCTCTTTCCTGATTTTTATTTCCACAGCCTGATGCCCCGGATATGCTATGCATTTTTCCGCCCACAGCACTGTTTATACTTCTTGCCGCTGCCGCAGGGACAGGGATCGTTGGGATACACCTTATCATTCCCTCTCTTCACCGGAGCCGCCGCCAGGGAATCGTCCTTGTTGGTTCCCGTCACCTTGGCAACCTGCTCCCGCTCCACCTTCTGCTCCACTCTTACGTGGCACAGTACCCTGATGGTCTCCTCCCGGATATTCTGGGTCATCTCGTCAAACATTTCATAGCCGCTGAGCTTGTATTCCACCAGGGGGTCTCTCTGCCCATATGCCTGCAGCCCTACGCCCTGGCGGAGCTGTTCCATATCGTCTATGTGGTCCATCCATTTCCGGTCGATCACCTTCAGCAAGATCACCCTCTCCAGCTCCCGGATAGCCTCAATTTCAGGGAACTCCGCCTCCTTGGCCTCATAAAACTTTACAGCCTCTTCCTTTAGCTGCTGCTTTAAGGCGTTTTTCTTGGGTGTGTTGATGCGTCCCCGGTTAATCCGCTTTAAGGGGATGGTGGGCAGGAGAAGGGTGTTTAGCTCATCCAGATTCCATTCCTCATAATCCGTATCGTCGCCAATAACAATGTCCACGGAATTTTCCACAATATCCGTGAGCATCTTGTAGATGGCATCCCTCATGCTCTCGCCGTCTAATACCCTGCGGCGTTCCTCATAGATGATCTCCCTCTGCTCGTTCATCACCTGGTCATATTCCAGCAGGTTCTTTCTGATGCCATAGTTGTTATTTTCGATTTTCTTCTGGGCGGACTCAATGGCATTGCTGAGCATCTTGTGCTCAATCTCCTGATTTTCAGGGATGCCCAGGGTATTAAACATATTGATCAGGCGCTCGGAACCGAACAGGCGCATGAGATCGTCCTCCAGGGAAATATAGAACTTGGATTCACCGGGATCCCCCTGGCGGCCGGAACGTCCTCTTAGCTGGTTGTCTATACGCCTGGACTCATGGCGCTCAGTGCCGATGATCTTAAGCCCCCCGGCTTCCTTGGCCGCCTCGTCCAGCTTGATATCCGTACCGCGCCCTGCCATATTGGTGGCAATGGTCACCGCCCCGTGGATACCTGCGTCCGCCACGATCTCCGCCTCCAGCTCATGGAACTTGGCATTTAAGACCTTATGGGGGATCCCCTGCCTGGTAAGGAGCTTGCTCAGTTCCTCCGAAGCCTCAATGGTAATAGTGCCTACCAGCACAGGCTGCCCCTTGGCATGGGCCTCCTTTACCGCCTCCACAATGGCATGGAGCTTTTCCTTCCTGGTCTTATAAACCGCATCCTGCAGGTCTTTTCTTGCCACCGGCCTGTTGGTGGGGATCTCAATTACATCCATGCCGTAAATATCACGGAATTCTCTCTCTTCTGTAAGGGCAGTACCTGTCATGCCCGCCTTTTTTTCAAATTTATTAAAAAAGTTCTGGAAGGTGATGGTCGCCAGGGTCTTGCTCTCCCGCTTCACCTTCACATGCTCTTTCGCTTCAATGGCCTGATGCAGGCCGTCAGAATACCGCCGCCCCGGCATGATACGCCCGGTAAACTCGTCTACGATCAGTACCTGGTCGTCCTTCACCACATAGTCCTGGTCCCGGAACATCAGGTTATTCGCCCGCAGGGCAAGGGTCATATTGTGCTGGATCTCAATATTTTCAGGATCCGCCAGGTTTTCTATATGGAAAAATTTCTCCACCTTCTCAACGCCCTGGGCCGTAAGGTTTACCACCTTGTCCTTCTCATTGACAATGAAGTCCCCTGTCTCTTCCCTTTCCACGCCCATAATGGCATCCATCTTGCTCAGGTCCTGCATATCCTCGCCCCGCTTTAACTGCTTGGCAACTACATCGCAGACCTCATACAGCTTGGTGGATTTTCCGCTTTGGCCGGATATGATCAGGGGGGTACGGGCCTCGTCAATAAGGATGGAGTCCACCTCGTCGATGATGGCGTAATGGAGATCCCGCAGCACAAGCTGTGCCTTGTAGATCACCATATTGTCCCGCAGATAGTCAAACCCCAGTTCATTATTGGTCACATAGGTGATATCGCAGGCATAGGCTTCCCTGCGCTCCTCAGACTTCATGCTGTTTAGCACCACGCCTACGGTAAGCCCTAAAAATTTATGGACCTCCCCCATCCACTCGGCATCACGCTTGGCAAGATAGTCGTTGACAGTTACCACATAGACCCCTTTCCCTTCCAGGGCATTTAAATAGGAAGGAAGTGTTGCAATCAGGGTTTTTCCTTCACCGGTCTTCATTTCCGCAATGCGCCCCTGGTGCATGATAATGCCGCCGATCAGCTGCACCCGGTAGTGTTCCATATTAAGGACTCTGCGTGCCGCCTCCCTTACCGCCGCAAATGCCTCCGGCAGAAGATCGTCTAAGGTTGCCCCTTCCGACAGCCGCTTTTTAAATTCCTCTGTCTTCCCGGCAAGCTCTTCATCCGACAGCCCCTGCATGGACGGGCGCAGATCCTCTATCGCCTGCACCAATCCCTCTATACGTTTCAGCTCCCTTTCACTGTGTGTGCCAAATACTTTCTGGATTAAATTCATCTTAACCTCCATGCCGCGCTTTTGTGGCAACGTGATATGAGATTCGCGCAGGCGGTCTCACATCTGCGCTCTAATTTGGGACGCTTGCGCCCCAAACTGCCAGTTGATAAAATCAGCATCAGGGTGATTTTCCAACCGGATCTCCTACAAATTTCCGTCTTGCTAAAAAAGCTAAACCTTATTGTAGCAGATTTTACGCTTTTATTCAACTATGCAATTCATCATAATTTAACAACAGCTAAAAATCCCCTATTAAAATGTACCGTCCTGTCATCAGACATTGATCCTATCTGACGCCTATGGTAAAACTAAAATAATAATTGAAGCTCATGGGAAGGCTAACTTAACTTGGGGGTATTCTTCGCAGACATAAGAAGAACAGCATCAAACAAAGATAAGATTTCTTCTTCTGAAAGCAAATTGATGCGGCGATAAGTAATTCTTTGTTGGCTAACACCTAAAAATTATACAGTATGAAGACGGGGAAATAAAAAAGCAAATATATATTACAAATAGTTTGTGACAAAAGGAGAGGCTGGCGCGTCTTATTTATGAGATCTCAAGATTAAAAATTTACACGGAAGCTAAAAATACAGAAAGGAGATGCATTCATGTATGATGTGATGGAATTGTTCCGTCTCTATAAGGATGATGTCTACAGGCTGGCGGCCAGTTACACCCATTCAATCCAGGATGCGGAAGATGTCTGTCAGACGGTCTTTCTGAAACTGATGGAGCAAAGCAGCCTGACGCCCGGTAAGGAGAAGGCATGGCTGATGCAGGTGACAGCCAACCAGTGCCGGAGCCTCCTGCGCTCTGTTTGGAGAAAAAGGACAGGGCCGTTTGAAGAAGCACATAGGGAAGAGATCGTGTTTGATCAGCCTGAACAGAGTGATGTCTGGGAATGTATCGGCAGGTTGAAACCCAAATATCGTATCGTCGTCTATCTTTTCTATTATGAAGGATATACGGTCCGGGAAATCGGGGAGATACTACATATTTCTGACAGTGCTGTCACAACACGAATGTCGCGGGCAAGGAGGATATTGGAAGAAGCATTAAAAGAGGAGGTCTGATGGATGGAAAATAGAGTGAAAGAAGTATACGGGCAAATCAAAATGCCGGAGCGGTGCAGCCAGCGTATTGAAGAGGCAATGCAAAATAAGCAGGCAGGCACATCAAAAATCCCGGCGGGATACAGACGGCTTCCGAGGCCGGCAGCCGCGTTGGCAACGGTACTGCTGCTGGTGCTGGCCAGCGGAACCACATATGCATATACCGGAGAGGGGATCATCAGCCGGATTGTATCTTTTGCCAGCAATGCCATATTTACGGAATCGGTGGATGAAAAGGGGAATATGGTTTCCAGTGCCGTGCTTGACACGGCAAATGTGACAGCGCCGGCAGTATATAAAGATGGCCGCCTCTGGTTTACGGCGAACGGAGAAAATATTGACATTACGGAGCAGATTTCCGACAGTCAGGCGTATATTTATGATTACAGGGACAGCCAGGGGATTAAACATTACCTGATTCTGGGCGGCGATCCGGAAACATTCAGCTATGCGGAATTTCTGTATGATGAGAGTAAAAATCCGGCATGGGTGGGGGGATATTTCACGTCAGGAAAAGTGGGAGAAACCATCAATCCCGTCTGGCTGGAGAATGCCAAGGATAAACTTGGGATTCCATGGCCATAGGTAAAAAGCAGAAAATCGGTAAAAAGGAGATTGTTATGAAGAACAAATGGATAAAAATACTGGCAATGACACTGGCCGCAGCCTGTATGGCCGGATGTGGGGTGAGGGATGCTGCAGGGCAGCTTTCAAAAGGAGTGATGGCGAAGGAAGCAGAGTCCGGCCAAACCCCGGAAGAGAGGGGAACTGCGGAAACGAAGGCTGCGCCGATGGGCGGGCAGGATAAAAGTGCGGCAGCCTTGGACGGGGAATTGTTTGACGGCCGGAGCATACAAATCTGGAAGGGAAAGGATAATACGCTTCTGGTTTTAAAGGAAGATATGCTGTGTCTTTATGACATGGTGACGGCACAGGCCCTGGCGCAGACGAAGACGGAAGACTGGAATATGATTGATTTTTATTCGTACAAGGGTGGATATTGTGCGATCGGTGTGCCCAAAAGCGGATTACCCTTTGAGGATGCGCAGGAAGAGGGGGCACAGATGATAGGGATCAGCTTCGAAGGGGATATGGAATGTCTGTGTATTTTTTACGATGATGCCCTGAAGGAGACACGGAGAATGGTTTTGAATGATATTGTATCCACCGCAGCGCTGGCTGAATGGACGGTTTCACATGACGGAACACTGCTTGTCTATTGCGATAATTGGGAGGGGATAAACCTTTATGATCTCAAAAGCCAGAAGAAACAGAAAGTGATGGATTTGTGGACGGAAGAAAACAACATTGATCTTTTAGGGGCCTCAGCGCTCTTCTTTGATGAAGACAACAGTCATATTGTGTTTAGCGGCACGACGGGCCAGAATGGCACATCGGTTCCGTCATGGGGCCGGGTCGGCATAGACGGTAAAGGCTATGAAAACCATATCCTACAGTATGATTTTGGTACGGCGACAGGGTACAGCGGCGGAAAGCTGCTGTTTGGGGAGGACAGCCTGTTCTTTGAGGGAGGAATGGGAGTGATCAATACGAAAACGGGAAATGCGGCATACAATACGGAGAAGGTAAGCTCACTGCCGGTAAGCGGGCCTTTCTTTTCCGATGACGGATCTGTCTATGCCACGGCGGCCCTGGATACGGCCCAGATGGAGATTGCAATCTGGCGGGCATCGGATTTCTCCTTACTGTATAAAGAAGTGATCCAGGACCACAGAGAAGAGATGTTTTATCGGTCTCCCCAGGTCTGCCTGTTCCCGGAGCTTCGGGCGTGCATTGTCTGTATGGGAGGGCATAACGATATCCCACAGAAGACGGTGCTTGTGCATTACTGAATTGCATAGAAGATTTTAAGGGTGGAAGAGACCGGGCTGTTTGTGAGAAGGCCGGTCTCTTCTCTTATAATTAATTTGCAGTATAAAATACAATTCAAAATCTTGTTGAGGATAAATAACATCAATCCCTGGCTCTTTCCTTTTTACCGGGCTTATTTCAGGGCGTAATGTCCCCGGCACAGCTCCGGATTATATAGAAACTGAAATGCTTGCCTCCCCTTCCGCCGGGACCGTCTTGCCTGTTTTTGTATAGGCCACAGGCTCCCTTACGGCATCCGCCTTTATTTCACCAGGGCTTGTGCTGCCTGACCCTATGCTGCCCTTCCACAATACCTTTCCTTCTTCACTGATTTCCAAGAGGCATGCCCTTGTCTCCTGGGTGTCTGTACGGGAATCTGCATTCCTGTTTTCTTCCATCCTCTCTTCCAGTTTTTCACGTTCTTCCCTGCGCTTGCGGACAGCCTCCTCACTTTGTAATGTAGCTTTTTCCCTTGCCTCCTTTGCATCTTCTTCCATCCCTTTGTCTGCTTCCGCCTTATATTCCTCCGCCTTGCCGGAAAATTCACCGGCATACCCCATTGCGCGCTCCATTGTTGCTGTATTGCCTTTGCGCCTTGCCTCCTTATAGACACGCATGGGGGTATCTAGCAGATTCATATTTGTCCTTGCGCCTACAAGGCCTTCCATTGTCTTTGTATTCATAGCACCGCCTCCTGGCCACCATATTTAAGAGTAGTAAAAACCCTCATTTATCTTTTCGGAGGCGGGGATATACGATATTAGGTTTCTGTTTCAAACAGCCGTTTTGATGTCATGTACGGCATCAGGAAACGGCATTAAAATGGATATCACGAAAATGCCTTTTTTTGCTTCTTTATGCACTGCCCCGTTATACCTGTCCACCACATCGCCAACATTCAGCAGGCCGATGCCATGTGCCTGATAATTCCCTTTATCCGTAAAGCTTTCTGTAAACTTTTCCGCCCTGCCCATACTGTTTTTTACTTCCACCAGAAAACATTTCTTTACCGCTTTTGCCTGAATATTGATAAAGCGGCATTCATCTCCCTGCATCCTTCCACACGCTTCCAAGGCATTATCCAATATGTTCCCAAACAATACGCACAGGTCAAACTCATTGATGCAACATTCTCCCGGTATCTGTACATCACATTCCCATTGAATGTTTCCCTCCTTTGCCTGTTTCCGTTTCTGATGCAGAAGTGCATCCACTGCCTTATTCCCTGTCATATCCCCTCCCACATCCAGGGCAATGCCCTCCATATTTTTCAGGTAGCCATCTATCTTCTCCCATTCTTTATTCCGGGACAGCGCCGATAGGGCAATAATATGGTTTTTCATGTCGTGCCGCAGCCGTTCCGACCGTCTGTACTGCTCCGCCAGCATTTTGTAAACCGAAATCTGCGAATGGTACCGGCCGCTCTTTTCCTGCTCCAGATAAATCCGTTCCATCCCAAACACATAAAATCCTGCTGCTGCCATAGAAAGGAAGTCCAAAACCAAGAATTCGGCAAGGCTGAAAATCTGGTCATAATACAGCCCCATGTTGCCCCCGCTCCTGACCATAATGCCATTGCTGGCACCTAAGCACGCCACATCATATACTGCAATGACCAAAAGCAAAGGGACTGTCAATATGACATACCACTTTCTCGGCTTGCCGCAAAAAACATTCTCAAGATGCTCCCACATCCATCGTACAGCCAATATGGCAAAACAATAACCAATACCACTGACCAGCCCAGTCTCCCAGTCTTTAAAAAATGGTTCCGGGATTTTCTTTACTATGTGCAGGAAAAACAGTTCCAGGCAAGATAAAAAAGAGGCAGAGAAATCTGCTGCCAGCCTGACTGCCACCAGCATAGAGGCCGCCAGGATCCTTTTTTCCCTTTCTGATTGGAACAGCACCACCACCAATCCTATGAAAAATACAGGGTACAGAAATACAGAAAAAGGATACAAGCCGGAAGATAACCGCCCCAAAATATTACAACACAGCCAGCCACAAAAGGAAATGGGCAAAAACAGCCAGGCTCTCCTTGGGCAAGCCCCCAAAAATTTTTTACAAAATTTATCCGCTGCCCACAGATACCCCAGGAAGAATGGCGCTAAGATTAAAATATCCGTATAAGCTAAAAGCTGTTTCATAGTATCCCTCCATTTTCCCACATAACCTTAAGCACCTCCTGGACAAACTGCCCATACCTTCTTTTGGCAATCACGATTCTTTCCCCATTTTCCAGGATCACGTCCTGCCTGTTATACCCGTCAACATGTTTTAGATTGACCAGGTAACTTTTATGGCACCTGAAAAACCCTTTATCCTGTAATTTGTCCTCCAACTCCCCTATCTGCCCATAATAAGTAAAAATCCCTTCCAGCCCATGGACATCAACTATCCTTCCTTTTATCTCGAAATAGTATATATCATCAAGAAATAACTTCTTTTTCTGCCTTTCCCTGCTGACAATGATAAATTCCTGTGAACAGCTTCCGGTTTTCAGGACAGCTTTTTGCAGCACACTTTTCAGTTTCCTGTCACCCACGGGCTTCAGCAGGTACTGGAACGCCTCCACGTCATATGCTTCAAACACATACTCCCTGCTGGAAGATACAAAAATAAGTATTTTATCGGTTGCCTTTTTACGGAAAATCTGTGCTGTTTTCATCCCATCCAAATCCTGCATAATAATATCAAGGAAAACGATATCAAAACTTTCCAATGCCTGCAGCAGTTCCCCGCCACTTGGGAACTGGCGGATGATGCATGGTATTTTCATTTCTTCCATAATTTCTTTTATTCTTTTTGCCAGGCTGCAGCATTCTATCACTTCATCATCACAAACCGCTATTGACAGCATTTAATCACCTGCCCTATATAAATATATCGTATATATCGGCCAAAACGGGCATAAGGTTTTGTTGATGCTATGAACGGGCATTACCGCGTAATAACCGTAATCCTTACTGTCCGGGCCAAAACTAATATGGGCAGTCCCATCCAATGGCGCCTGCCCCCGCCACCCGCATATGGTCCCTGGCTTCCCCTGTTTTCCCGATAATTTCCATGGCCAGGCCGCCCGGCCTGCAAAAATGGCAGGCCATGGTCCCCCGTCTCTATCAAAATGCCGCCCGGAACCAGCAAACAGGAAATCGTAACCGTAACTTTTTCCAGTTTTTTTCCCATTCGTCTGTTATTTTTCGTGATTATGTTGTATAATTCTTTTATAAGGCTTAAAAATTAGGAGGAGTAGTAATATGGCAAAAGAAATGATTGCAATGCTTCTTGCCGGCGGACAGGGTTCACGCCTTTACGCCCTTACGGAAAAGCTTGCAAAACCAGCAGTTCCATTCGGCGGTAAATACCGTATCATTGATTTCCCGCTGTCGAACTGCGTCAATTCAGACATTGATACTGTAGGCATCCTGACACAGTATCAGCCGCTGGAGCTGAATGAATACATCGGCAACGGCCAGCCCTGGGACCTGGACCGTCTTCACGGAGGTGTGCATGTGCTGCCGCCTTACCAGAAAGCAAGCGGCTCAGACTGGTACAAGGGTACGGCGAATGCGATTTACCAGAATATATCGTTTATTGAGCGTTATGACCCGAAATATGTCATTATTCTTTCCGGCGACCAGATCTGTAAGCAGGACTACAGCGATTTCCTGAAATTTCATAAGGAAAAGGATGCGGAATTCAGCGTAGCCGTTATGGAGGTCCCCTGGGAGGAGGCTCCCCGTTTCGGCCTGATGGTAGCTGACGAGAACGACAGGATCACAGAATTCCAGGAAAAGCCTAAGAATCCCAAATCCAACCTGGCTTCCATGGGCATTTATATCTTCAACTGGGATATCCTGAAAAAATACCTGGAAGAGGACGAAGCTGACCCTAATTCTGAAAACGACTTCGGAAACAACATTATCCCCAACCTTTTAAGGGACAACCGCCGGATGTACGCTTATCATTTCAGCGGCTACTGGAAGGATGTGGGAACCATTTCCTCCCTTTGGGAAGCAAATATGGAAGTTTTAGACCCCGAGCACAGCGGCATCAATCTTTTCGACGAAAATTGGAAGATCTACAGCCGTAACAGCGGTATGACCGGGCATAAGATCAGCGCAGGCGCTGTAGTGGAAAATGCCATGATCACCGACGGCTGCCGCATCAAGGGGAACGTAAAGCATTCCATCCTCTTTGCAGGCGTCCGGGTAGAGGCTGGCGCTGTAGTGGAAGACGCAGTGATCATGGGCGGCACCCATATCAAGGCTGGCGCTGTGGTGAAACACTGTATTATCGCTGAAAACGTTACAGTCGGCGAAAATGCCGTGGTAGGCGCAATGCCCTCCGGTGACGAAAACGGCGTGGCAACCATCGGTGCAGGCGTCACAGTAGGCGATAACGCCGTGGTAGGCCCCAACGCCATGGTAAAAAATAATATAAAAGGCGGTGAAGAACAATGGTAAAATCAAATACAAGTGCGCTTGGTATCATTTTCCCCAACAGTTATGACTCTCTGGTCCCGGAACTGGTCAACGTGCGTTTGATGGCTTCCATCCCCTTTGCCAGCCGTTATCGTTTGATTGACTTTACTTTATCCAGTATGACCCATGCCAACATTGACAATATTTCCGTAATGGTCAATAACAACTACCATTCCCTTATGGACCACCTGGATTCCGGGCGTGAATGGGACCTGGTGCGTAAGAACGGCGGTTTACATATTTTCCCTCCTTTCGCAGAGAAGGAATCCAAACCTTACATCGGCAGGGTGACTGCCCTGGCAAATATCCTGGACTTTTTAAGGGATGAAAAAGAAAAATACGTGATCATGACAGACACGAACATTGTAGTGAATTTTGACTTCCGTGCGATGTTAAAGGCCCACATTGACAGCGGGGCGGATGTTACGATCGCCTACAATGAGCAGGAGCTGCCTGAAAGCGTTATGACCTACCAGTCCAACGACAAGGGATTTTATTACACCTTTGACATTGAAGAGGGGCGTGTTAAGAAAATCTATGTGAATCCCAGGGTTCCCGGCGTCCAGAATTTCGCCATGAACATCTTTATCATTGAACGGGAAATGCTCATTGACTTGATCAATACCGCATTTGTACGGGGACAGGAATTTTTCGAGCGGGATGTGCTGCTGCCCCAGCTTAACAAGCTGAACGTGCAGGCTTACAAATATGACGGCTATGTGGCGCGTATCAGTGACATGAAGAGCTATTTTGATGAGAATATGAAGCTTCTGGACGACTACAACCTGGATGCCCTTTTCTCCGGCCCTTCCATTTACACCAAGATCCGTGACGACAACCCTACCCGGTACATTGAGGGCGCAAAGGTCCAGAACGTAATGGTTGCCGACGGCTGCGTGATCGAAGGAGAGGTGGAAAACAGCGTGATCTTCCGTGGCGTTAAGATTGCCAAAGGCGCTAAAGTAAAGAACTGTATCCTGATGCAGGACACTGTGGTGGAAGCAGGCGCAAATGTGGAATACCTGATCACAGACAAGAATGTTACTATTACCGCCGGAAAAGAAATGAAAGGGACAGATACCTTCCCGGTTTATATCAGTAAATTCCAGACAGTATAAATATTGCATGGCAGGCTGCTTTCCCTGCCTGCAAAAATTAGGGCCAGGGGTTCTTCCCCTGGCTCCTTTTCATAATAAGCTCTATCCCAATTTCACCTTACTGCGCTTTCTTCCTCTCAGAAGGTCTGCATACCAGAATATAATATCGGAAATGTGATGTAAATCTCCCTCTCTGCTGGTACTTCTCCACTGTTCTTTGTAGGACATAAACCATACTTCCAGGCGGTCTGCCAGCTCAGGCCTTTCCACTGGTTTTCCCTTATTCTCTTCCGCCAGCGCCAGCCCGATTTCGTTGAAAATCCTGATCCCTTCTATGGTAACTATATAGTTCCCAATCTGGCTGCGGGCAGAGCTGTCCATATTTACCCCATTTGCCCGGAGCTGTTCTGAAATTTCCACAAGGGCTGCATCCGACTTGCGGATTTTTTCCACATCCTCAAACCTTTCCAGATTGCGCATTTCCATTTCATTGGCGCCAAGTTCCCGGTTCTCATAGTTGATAACCGCATTCCACCATTCAAACCTGGAATTTTCCGGGATTTTTGCCAGCAGGCCCAGGACCTGCTCAGAGCTGTCCTTAAATTCCACTTTGGAAATCTGCCTGTTTATCTCCTCAAAGGAAATGTTTTCATGGTTCCAGGAAAAAGCAGCCCCGTAAATGATACCGGGAACGGAGTAATCCGGGTTATTAATATGCCCGTGGTCACCCCAGTCTGTGTTCAAAATACCAATCGCCTTATATTTCTGGGCATAGGAACACATTCTGGTAATATTCAGGTAGGAGTTCTCTATCAGGTTCATCCACTCATTCCAGCCGCACACACCGGGACAAAGATACTGCTTCACGCCTGTCTCGGCCATTTTCCGGGATTCATCCTCCCTCTGGTTGGGCGCATAACCCCAGTTCAGGCAGATAACCTCTTCCGGGAGCTCTTTTACAAGTTCAGGCTCTCCCACGATCACGTCTCCCCAGAACATAGGCTGTTTGCCCTCTTCCACCAGGAAATTGCACAGATCCTTTACATAATCTATATAAATCCGGTGCACGCCCTTTTCATCCGCCAGGGCTTTTGACTTCCCTTTTCCCAGGTCAAAGGTTTCATCTGCACAAAGGTTAAACTTATTGGAGGTAAACAGGGCCATATATTCCTTCAGCATTCCCTTGACCATGGGCAGCACCCTCTGGTCAGAGACATTCACCGTATGGTGTGCCATTCTGTCAGAGAAGGAGAAAGGCTGCTTTTCGGAATCCTCCATCTCGCACAGATGGCCATAGCTTTTGGTGGAAAGCAGTTTATAGAGATGGCCGAAGCTGGACAGGGAAGGAACCAGTTCCACATAGCGTTCCCTGCAGTAAGCGTCCAGTTCCAGTATTTCTTCCGCCGTAAGGGGCGTTTCATCCCGCCACATTTCGGAGAATCCCTCAAACATATAGGTATGTTCAATATAAAGCTGGAACTCGTTGATTTTATAACGGCTCAGCAGGTCCGCCAGCTTTTTCAGGTATGGCAGCTTCTGGACACGCCCCCTGGTCTGGTCAAAATAATATCCGCGGTGAGGGATGTCCGGCTGGTCGTTGATGGTAAGGCAGGGAAGCACGCCGCCGCACTGCTCGATGATCTGGCAGAGGGTCTGGACACCGTACATCAGCCCCTGCCCGCTGCCTCCCTTTACTTCAATCCCTTCCTCCGTTATCCCAAGGCGGTAGCCCTGCCCTTCCGGTCCAGGCACAATGGCCAGGTAAATATCCCCCTTCTTCTGGGCTCCCTTTACTGCCGCCGGCCTTATGCCTGCCCACTTAGCCGCGCATTCCCCAACCAGGGATATAAAAACCCCTTCGCTTTCACGGATCTGCGGATCTAACACTATGCGGGTACGGTGGCTGATAAAAAATTTCCCCTCTTTGTTCTCCAGTTTTTTTGGTTTTGGTATTATATACATTCTATTTCTCCTTTCCAGATCAGCTTTCCACTGTCCATCAGCAAAAGCTCATACTTTCCCTTCTGTTCCGTCCATTTCCCGTTCCCATTGTAGAGGGCAAAAAACTCCCGGCCTATGGAAACGGTTACTTTCCTTTTTTCTCCCTTTTTCAGCCAAACTTTCTGGAACGCCTTCAGTTCCCGCACCCTTGGGACCCTCCGTGACGTGAGGACGCTGCGGTAACACTGCAGCACAGCGGCATCCTCCCAATCCCCCCGGTTCTCTACCTGGCAGGTGAGGGTAATCCCCTCCTTTGTTACTTCTGCCTGAAAATCCCGGAAGCCAAACCGGGAATATCCCATCCCTTCCCCAAAAGCATACAACGCCCCTTCCTTCTGGTCGCAATAACTCATGGCCTGGTAGGATTTGGGATGGTTATAATAAACCGGGAGCTGCCCTGCGCTTCTTGGCAGGGACACCGGGAGCCTGCCAGAAGGAGATTTCTTTCCGTATATCAGCTCCGCAAGGGCCTCCCCACCCAGCGGGCCGGGATAGAAGGCATACAGCAGCGCGTCCGAAACTTCCGCAAGCCCTGATACTACATAGGGCCTGCCTGCGATTACCAGCGCAACGGTCTTTTTGCCCTGTTTCTTTGCAAGCGCCAAAAGAGCCTCATCCTCCTCTGGCAGGCCAAGGGTTGAGGAATCTACCCCTTCCCCACAGTCCATCTGCATCACGCCGCTTTTTACCGCTGCGCCGTTGCTGTCAAAAACTGCCCCCTCAAACCGGCTGGAAGAGCCGCCTGTGGCAAGAATCACCACATCACTCCAGCCTATCACTTCCTCCGCCTCCTGGGATACTTGTCCCTGGTAGAGGCGAAGCTGCCTGCCCTGGGCTTCCTTCAACAGCCCCTGCCAGAGAGTAACCCCCTCCCCTTCCCTTAAGGGCGGGGAATAGTCGCCAATCTGGCGGTAAATATGGTTGGCATTGTGTCCCATCACTGCAATTTTCACCCCAGGGCCTGCCAGGGGTAAAAGGCCGCCCTGGTTTTTCAAAAGGACAGGGCTCTCCTGGGAAAGCCGTTTCGACTGGGGATATTCTCGGTAAGGATATTGCCGGAAACAGGATTCCTCCGGGAAATGGCACGTCCTTTTCCCATCCGCCCCTATGTAAGGTGCGTCAAACAGCCCCAGTTCAAATTTCAGTTTCAAAACCCGGACCACCGCCCGGTCAATTTCTTCCTCTGTAACCAGCCCCCGCTGCAGTGCTTCCGGCAGCCTGGAAAAGGCGGTATCCCAAAGCCCCACATCCACCCCGGAGGAAAGGGCAAGGGCGGCGGAAGCCGCATTGTCCTGGGTAATGGTATCCAGGCGGTCCACAGCAGTGCCGTCTGCCATCACAATGCCGTCAAACCCAAAATCCTGCCGCAGTATGTCGTTTAGCAGATGGGAATTTGCATGGCAGTAAACGCCGTCGATCTCATTATAGGCCGCCATAATTCCCTTTACACCCGCTTCACAGCACTTTTTCCCGGCGGGCAGGTGGATCTCATAAAGCTCCTGTTCCCCGATACGGGCGGCGCTGGCGTTAACGCCCCCGGTAGTCTCCCCCTGGGCGCAGAAGTGCTTCGCCACAACACCCACCCCGGCAGCCTGGATCCCTTCCACGGCAGCCTTTGCAAAACAGCCTGCCAGATAGGGGTCTTCACCAAAACACTCCTCGCTCCGCCCCCATCTGGGATCCCTTAAAATGTCCAGGGCGGAAACCAGGGCCAGGTCAACCCCCATGCCCTTTAGCTGTTCCCCGCAGACTCCCGCCGCATCCTTTAGCAGGGACGGGTCAAAGGTAGCCCCAGTGGCAAGGTTTACCGGCAGCAGATAGCCGTCCAGGGCCTGATGGCCGTGGGGACATTCGCTGCTGTGCAGCATGGGAACCGGGAGCCTGGCATGTTCCAGTACGTATTTCTGCATCAAGTTGTATGCCTTCACCGCCAGCTCACCGGAAAGCCCGTTCCCATAGTTTCTCTCTGACCAGGGATCCGCCCGGAAAAGCCCGTACAGGACGCCAAGGCCGCCGCAGGCCTCCACTTCCGCCTTAAATTCATCGGAAATCCGGATCTCACAGGCACCTGTCCCATCCCTGCCCACTTCATAGCACCGGAACCCATAAAGCCTCTGGCATAGCTGCCCGGCCTTCTCCTTCAAAGTCATCTGCCCCAGCAGCTCTTTGGCCCTCTCCAAAGCAGACTTTTTCTCCTTATCCATTAATTCCTAACTCCCTCTTTCATCCTCCCCGGCACAAGACCTGTTTTCTTAGCCAAACTGCCGTATGACTTCCTGTTTTCATACGGCAGCTTTGTTATTACAATAAGCCGGCTCGCGTAGCGTGACGGCGTTTGTTGGCTATACAATTTTCACTGTAACAATTTCGTAAGGCTTACAGGTAATGGTAATTTTGTTTCCTTCTGTCTTTGCCTCTTCTATCTCTTCTTCCAGCAGGTTGCAGACATAAGCTTTGGTAAAATCCTTGTTCACAGTAAGGGTGGCTTTTGTAAGCGCGTTCTCCGATTCGTACATGCGCAGCACTGTACCTTCCCCTGATTCCGCCCGCTTGATGGTTTCCAATATCACATTGTCCCTGTCCACAGATGCCATGCCAAAGCTTCTTCCCGCCTGGCCGCCGGAGACTGCAATGGCTGGCTGGTTCAGCTTATAAGCCTCACTTACGGTGCCTGCCTGGCGCCATCCCTCCTTATGGGGATAAATGGCGTAGGTAAATACATGCTCTTCCTGGTCTGTCACCGGGTTCGGCTCAATGCCGGACTTAATCAGCGTCAGTGCCATATTGGAGTCCTTCACGGAATGCCCGTACTTACAGTCATTTAAAAGGCTCACACCGTAGTGGCCTTCCGACAGGTCCATCCATTTCTGCCCGCAGCTCTCAAACCGTGCCTTATCCCAGCTTGTATTCTGATGCACCTTTCTGGTAAGGTTCCCGAACTGGATATCAAAGGATGCCTCATCTGTATGCACAGCCACCGGGAAATGCACCTTCAGAAGATGCTGGTGTTCCTTCCAGTCAACCCAGGTATCAAAATCGATCCTGCGGCTGTGGGCATAAAAATGGATCTTCTGCCGTATGGTAGAATTGCTGATTTTCCTCTCAAGCTCCAGGGTCATCCGCAAAGGCCCCTTTTCCACCCATTCCATCCGCTCCAGCCCATCCGCATCCCAGAACTTTTCTGTATAGTAAATGTCAATGTCCCAGTTATCGTAGTAAATGGGTTTATCCTCATACATACGCATGAGATTCGCCCGCTTGCCTTCCTGGATGATTTCCCTTTCGTTTTCCTTATCATAAATACTGGTAAAAAGCCCCTGCCTGTCCAGGTGTACCTGATAATAAGGCGTCTCCAGAAAATACTCCCCTGTGAGCTTAAAGGGGGTACCGGCCTCTGCCTCCGGTAGGCCTGTGGCTATCCCAAAGGTTTTATAGCCCTTGGCAGGCAGCCCTTTTACATAAACCACAGCGCCCTCCGCCGTCTGCTGCACCGGATAGAGATTTCCTTCCCCGTCCTCAAGCGCCAGTGCCTTTATGTCTCCCAGGCATACCATATCGCTCCGTTCTTTGCCGGTGGTGTTGAAAACCGTCACCCCATCCCCGGCCCCGGCCAGTGCCCTTACCCTTTCCGTTTTCAGGGAAGCTGCTTTTTCGGAGATTTCTCCGTATTCCTTTTTGGTCACTTCGTAGACTTCGTGGATAGAAGATCCCGGGAGAATGTCATGGAACTGGTTCAGCAAAATGGTCTTCCACATTCCCTCCAGATCCTTTGCCGGGTAAGGCAAAAGCCCTTCCGCCATTACTGAGAGAAGCTCCAGGTCCATCATGGCAAGCTCCGACTTCCGGTTAGACCGCTTATTCCTTGCCATGGAGGTGAGGGTTCCCCGGTGATATTCAAAGTAAAGCTCTCCCTCCCACACAGGAAGCCTGCGGTTATCTTTTACCCGGCGCTCCAATTCCTCAAAATAAGTGCGGGAAAATTCCTGGCGCACCGTAGGGATTCCCTTGACCCCCTTTTCCATACGCTTGGAGGTTTCCAGCATTTCCCTGGTAGGCCCGCCGCCCCCGTCCCCATAGCCATAGGAAACCAGAATGTCATTGTTAATATCCTTATTCTGGTAGCGCTGCCAGCCGCCCATGATGGCATCCGCATGAAGCCTTCCATTGTAGGTGGTAAAGAAATTCTCCACCGGCTGCCCCACATCCAGGGTAGTAACCAGGTGGGTGAGCACCTCCGTGCCGTCAATGCCCCTCCACATCATGGTGTCATAGGGTACTTTGTTAAACTGGTTCCATGCCAGCTTGGTAGTCATAAAATAATCAATGCCGCATTTTTTCAAAATCTGGGGCAGGGCACCGGAATAGCCAAACACGTCAGGCAGCCACAGGATCCTGCTGTCTGCCTCCTTGCCGAATTCCTCCACAAAGAACCGCTTTCCATGGATAAACTGGCGGACCAGGGATTCCCCGCTGGTCAGGTTGCAGTCCGCTTCCACCCACATACCGCCCTCCGGCTCCCAGCGTTTTTCCTTCACCCGGCGCTTTACCTGTTCATACAGTTCAGGATAGCGCTCCTTTAAAAACGCATAAAGCTGGGGCTGGCTGGACATAAATTTATAGTTAGGATACTCTTCCATCAGCTTCAGTACTGTGGCAAAGCTCCTGCCAACCTTTTCCCGGGTCTGTTCCACAGTCCACCACCACGCCACGTCAATATGGGTGTGCCCAATACAGGTGGCGATCACATCGCGGTAACCCGCCAGATCTGAATACAGGGTCTTGTCAATATAGTCGGAAGCCTCCCTCAAAGACTCGTAAAAGCTGTCGGAATAGGGCGTGCGCAGATCCAGGAAGTTTATGGTATCATTTAAGATATCCTCAATATCCCTCCTGTTCTTGTCATCCTTATCCATCCTTGGGAACGCCGAGAGGGGAACCCACAGATCATAGTAAAGCTTCTCAATCTCCGGGTCTACTTCCCGCATATCCACAATCAGGTTAAATTCCGTATGCAGTATGCCAGTATAGGCTTGGAGCTCCAGAAGGATCTCCTCCCCTGCCTGGGCTGTGCCGGGAAGCAGGGCTTCCCTGTGGTTCATGTCGATCCCCTGCACAGCCTTTCCGTTAACAAACAGAAGGAACTGGGGATTTTTCGCATCATCCCACTCTTCAATCTGGGTGCTGACATGAAGCCAGATGGGCTTTCCCGCCAGCGCCTGCGGCAGGGTAAAGGCCGTTTTAAACCAGTAGTGCCGGTCCTTCCCGTACCAGTGCATGGTTTTGCTGTCAAATTCCTGCCAGGGGCTTTTGTCTTCCTGCGCATCGGCGGGATGTATAAAATTTCCTTCCTTGTACTGCCATTTTTCGATAGGGAATTTCTGTTTTACCTTTAACTTATTCAGTTGGTCGCAAATTACCTTGACTCTTTTATCCAAAAAATCCATTTCTTAACCCTTTCTTCCCAAGGCGCCCCTTATTTCATGCGGTGTTCCTTCACATACCCCACTAATTCATCTACTGTAGTAAACGCAATGCCTGTAACTGTATCGGCACAGCCATAATAAACGGCAATCCTGCCCGTGTCGGCGTCTGCAAGGGTTGCGCAGGGGAATATCACGTTGGGTACGTCGCCTACACACTCATAATATTCCCTGGGAGAAAGAATATAATCCCTTGAACGGTGCAGTACCTTCCAGGGCTGTTCCAGGTCCAGCAGCGCAGCCCCCATGCGGTAGGTGTAGCCGCTGCAGGTGGTGATCACCCCATGGTAGATCAGAAGCCAGCCTTCATCGGTTTCAATGGGAATCGGCCCAGGCCCGATCTTGGTGCTCTGCCATGCGGAATAATCCTCCTTAAAAGGGCTCATCACATGGCGGTGCCTGCCCCAGAATTCCATATCCTTGCTCTGGCTGATGAAAATATCCCCGAAAGGCGTATGCCCGTTGTCGCTGGGCCTGCTGAGCATCATATACATGCCATTGATCTTCCTGGGGAAAAGCACGCCGTTTCTGTTAAACGGAAGGAAGGCGTTTTCAAGCTGTACAAACTTCTTAAAGTCAAAGGTATATGCCACGCCAATGGTGGGGCCGTGATAGCCATTGCACCAGGTAATGTAATATCTGTCCTCAATAAAGCAAACTCTGGGGTCATAACGGAACTCTCTCTTTAAGACCTCGTCCTGTGCCCCTTCAAATACAATAGGTTCGTCCTCAATTTCCCAATGGAGCGCATCCTTGCTCCTGCCTACGAAAATGTCCATGCTCACAGATCTGCTGTCGCACCGGAACACTCCCACATAGCCGTCCTCAAAAGGGACTACCGCGCTGTTAAAAACGCTGTTGGATATTTTGTTCCCATCCCTGCCGATAATGGGATTCTTGCTGTAACGCCACAGGGGTAACCTTTCGCCCTCAGGCTTTTCCTCCCAGGGAATACCCGGCAGGGACTGTCCTATTATTCTGCTCATAACCAAGCCTCCATCTGGTCCCCATCCCCAGCTTTCCCCGTTCCGGGAACTGGTTTGGGACCCCACAATTTTGTGAAAATGGCCGCCAGCCCTTAAATGGGAAATGATCAACTGTTTACAGCAATCTGGCGGCAACTTTTGTTGCAATTAAATGTTAATATTATATAACAGCTTTGTCAATATCTTATTAACGCTAATTATGTGTTTTTTGTGCATTTTTCCATTACAAACAAATTTTTCCACCTTTTTTATCTACTTTTCCTACATATTTTATATTAATATAAATTAATTTAAGGAAAATAATTTGGTTTACACGCATTAACTTTTGTTAATCAATATTGCCATATAAAAAAAAAGCTGGTATACTGATATCAGTTTACAAATGTTAAGGAAGCATCCCAAAAAACGGCAGGCGGCAGGGGCGGAAGGCCGTCTGCAGGGAAGCTTCCCTGACTTCTGGGGGTGGGATAAAAATGAGCAAAATAACCATGCAGGACATTGCCGATGCCTTGGGCATTTCACGTGTTACCGTGTGGAAAGCCTTTAATAACCATACAGGGGTTTCCCCTGTGCTAAGGCAGGGCATCCTGGAGAAAGCGAAAGAACTTGGGTATGCCCGGGCGGGTGCGGAGCCTTCTTATTATGAAAAAGAAAAGACCGTATCCCTGATCGTGTCCCGGCCGGATTCCTCCACCTTCTGGACAAATATCATTCACCGCATGGCCCAGGAACTTTCCTCCCACAACGTGAACCTTCTTTATACTTATATGCCCTCATCCTATGACGATGACTTTATCCTGCCCTCGGTGCTTACCAGCGGGACCATACAGGGCGCTGTTATCTTAAACGTTTATGACGAAAGAATCATCCAGCTTATCAATGAGCTTGCACTTCCCAAAGTTTTTTTGGATACGGTCCCCGGGATCGGCATGGAAGCCCTGCGTGGCGACCTGATCCTTCTTGAAGGCTACCACGCTACTTACCGGATTACCCAGTGGGCCATTGGCAGGGGCATCCGCCGCCTGGGGTTTATCGGCGACGTGCACTATGCCCACACCAACCTGGACAGGTACCAGGGCTTCTGCAAATGCATGGAAGATAACCATCTGGAAATAAAAGAAGGGTACTGTATGACCTGCAGCATCCATATTGATTCCTATTATCAGGTGCTGAGCGGGTTTCTTGATTCTCTGGCGGAACTGCCGGAAGCTTTTATCTGTGCCAGTGATTATATTACCCACTTTCTGCAAATATATTTCTCAGAGCACAGGGAGCGCATCCCCAAAGGGATCCTGGTTACCGGGTTTGACGGAAGCCTGGAATATGCCAACGTATCGGGACAGCTTACCACTGCCGACGTGCGCACGGACCTGCTGGGCAAACGGCTGTCCATGCAGATCATTTACCGCATGGAATATGCCGATGCCCCTTATGAGCTTATTTATATCAATCCTGACATTATTTACAGGGATTCTGTTTTATATTAACCGAAGTTCCCTTCCCGTTTGCAAACAAAAAAGGGGCTTTCCAGGCTTTGGAAAGCTCCCCGTTGTTTTCCCCCTACTTCCTGCTCCCTGCCTTGAAATTATAGACAGGCTTCATCATCCCTGTAATCTCAACAGTATCTTTCACCAGCCCTGCTATTTCCGTAATAGAGCGGTAGGCAAATGGTGCCTCAAGTGCCAGCACCCACGCAACTGCTGTATATCCCCTTCATTTCCTTTTTAAACTCCGACACCGTATACTGGTTTTTCACATCCTCACGCTTTAGCTTCCTGCCGGAACCGTGGGGCGCAGAGCAGTTCCAATCTGCATTGCCCCTCCCAACCCCCAAAATAACCCCATCCCTCATGTTGGCCGGAATAACCACAGGTTCGCCTTTCCTTGCGGAAATAGCGCCTTTGCGGAGTATACCAAAATGATCCACATAATTATGCATCACTGAAAACTGTTCCAGGGCTTTCCATTTCATCCCTTTCAGGATCTCCCGTACAATGGCCTGCCTGTTCCATTCGGCATAATGCTGGATGGCCTGCACATCCTCCAGATAAGCAGTTTTGTTTTCACCTTCCAGATAACTCATGTAATAGGGGACTTCTTTTCCCTGTTCTTTCAGGCAGGTATTGGCAATTTTGGTGTAATACCCCGCTACTTCCTCCCCCAAATGCCTGCTTCCTGTATGCACTATAAGATACAGGCTGCCATCCTCACTTTGATCCAATTCAATAAAGTGGTTGCCTCCGCCAAGCGTGCCAAGGCTCCGGCCTGCTTTCTGCCTGTCTATATGACGGATGCAATGAAGCCTTTCATAGGAAAACTCATCAGCCATATATAGGGGGTCTTTCCGTGTGTTAAAGCCGGAGGGTACATTCTCCCTGATGACCCTGTCCAGCTTCTGGAACTCCACATTATTTTTGTTCAGTTTAACACAGGTTATACCGCAGCCAATATCCACACCTAGCAGCTGTGGAATTACCTTATCCGTGACTGTCATGGAAAGGCCGATTGGCCCAATTTTACCGGGGTGGATGTCCGGCATCATGCAGATTGTACTGCCGTCTGCAATTTCGTTATCACATATCATTTTCACCTGTGCCTGTGCATAGTCTTCTACATCGTCTGTAAATATTTTTGCTTCTGCGTAAATTCCTTTTACTGTTTTCATAATTAATTCCATTTCCTCTTCTTTAAAAATAGGCACAAAAAAAGCACCTCAAAGGGTGCGGTTCTTTCTGAACTTTGGGTATGACAGCACCGCAATTAAGCCGTCAGATAAGTGTTCTGACGGCTTAATTTATATCAGATCCATAAGGGTAAAATCTTTAGTTTTGATCAGAAAAGCGAGCTTGCATTTTTTGGTCAGGTTGACAATCTTAGACCTGCCATATACCATACGCTTGATGAGTTTAAATTTGTTGTTGTTCCCTTCGACAAACCCAGAACTCACGTCCATGGATACCGCATTCCTGACCGAAGGGATATCTTTTTTTAAACTATTACAGAAAGAGGACAGTTCCGTATCAGCATATTTCTCGATATATCTATCTATTTCCTCAGGTTCGTCACCCATCAGTATCCCGTGGAACTCATGGAATGTATCTGCAACCCATGTGACCATTGGGAACTTCTTCTTAATGATCTCCAGGTTTCCAGAAATGACCTTGTCCTTTTCTTTCTTCGGATCTATTGTCAGGATGTGCCTTAATAATTCATTCCGCCTGATGACAATTACATCATCAGGATATCTTTCATCCATGAGCCTCATGCCATACATTCTTTTTCGGTCCGGAAAGTTTTCCCTGCTGATGGCTTTCATGTAATCAAACAATGTATTACGCGAAGTCGACACCCCGGATTTCCGGAGATATTGGTATATGGTCTCATCATCGTATCCATCCGCCATCATTTTATATATGATATTTACGAAACCATTCCCGGCACGTTTCCTGGTTTTATAGTCCTTGGGTGCATCCATCCCGTTGATCTGGCCATCTGTCATGGAAACATATTTTTCCGCTGTATGCCTTGCAATGCCATACTCCCGGCACACCAGGCTGACCTTCTTCTTTGGCAGGCCGTCCCAAAACAGCTGGATGTCACGTATCAATTGCTGTTTTTTTCCCTGTTACAGGCATTCTTCTTATACTGCTTGCTGTTGAGGTTCCGCTTCCTGCTCTTGAATTCAATTTCAGCTCCATCTTCATCAACCGGTGGCGAATTATCATAGGAAATACCATCCAGCAGATTCCCGTCAAACCCCTTCTCCCTGACTTCCTTTTCGGGGGCCTTGTCCAGCACTGCCCCGTCCTTTATGAATATAGTAGCAGGTATTTCGTTTTTGAAGATGTCCTTCATCTTATCCAGCAGATTCTGCATCAGGTGAAAACGGTCCGCAACCTGCGTACACTCCGGCAGCACCTCACTGATCGCAGATGCATATGCACTGGCCCGGTCCCTTGCGGCCAGCCGGATCTTCTTATGGCCTTTTAACCATTCCTTCAATGGGGCGCCATCCCTTCCTTCCAACAGGGCGATCATGTGGTGGTCCTTCAGGTCATAAATTGCCGTCGCATACTTTTGGCCTTTTCTCATGGCTACGCCGTCAATTCCAACAGCTTCCACATCAGGGTCATCTTTGAATTCAATCCTGTCATACAAACGTTGGATGGTATCGTTGCTTATAGCGACACCCATAAGTGACAGAACAGTGCTGGCTCCTTCATTACTCATGAACATTGCCATGGCCAGGACCAATGCGTTTAAGGAATCTGTCCGAACCTGGGAAGCAGATGCAAAGGACAACGGCTCCATAAATACTTTCTGGCGGCATTCAGTGTTTACACAGTCGTATTTGAAAACATTCACATGGACATACGTTGGCTTACATCGTATAGGGACATCCTGCAAGGTCCGTTCGTAAGTGGCATGTAGATCCGAAGATCTTGTTCCGCAGAGCGGGCACTTACAACTATGGACAGATGATTTCAGGAAAATGTCAATCCTGTCATCCGTTTCTTCTGTTCTGTATATGAATTGGTTCTTACCGTATAGCAGCGAATTATCTGAGGAAGGGGAATATTTCATTTGTGTTTACCTCTCATTTTGATGTCTCTATTATAACACAAATACCCAAATATGAGAAGTAATAAATCAATAAATAAGACAGGTGTAAATCCTGTCTCATTTATTGATTATACCCAAAGTTCAGAAAGAACCAAGGGTGCTGGCCATAATTTCTCTTTCTATCCAAAAATAAAATAACAGAAAATCCCTATTAAGGGCTCCCATTGCTATCACAGCAGCCCTGCCACGCCCCGCAGCTTATTGTAATAAAGCTATCTGTAAAATGTGGGAAGCGGCATACCTTTGATTGGCAATTTCATTATTCTGTTCTGGATTGTAATATTTTTCTCCATGGTAAGCCCTCCCTTTCTTTAAAATTAATGTTTCATTTGGCCAATGGTTAAATGCTAACACAGATGATCCGGATTTGCAAGCGGATATTTTTATTTGCCCCGATAAACCTTCCCGGCTAATGGGTTATTATGAAAATGGGGCAAACAGAAAAGGCAGCTCTCCGGAATGCCCAAACTGCTTTTCTGTTTGCCCCATCATTGGCCCTAACCTAAAGAATTTATTCAAGCCATTTGACCTTCATTACAAAGTTTTTCGCATTTTGGTAGCCGGCCTTTCCGTAATATCGCTGGTGCATATCATCATTTACTGCTTGAAGCCCAACGCAAGATGCTCCCTTTCCTTTTACCCGCTGTTCAAGTTCCCTCAAAAGCATACTTCCAATCCCTTTGTTTTGGCACTCATAAGCAATGACTATTTCCTCAAGTGTATATCCGATAATATTATCGTACTGTTTGAAGTATCCCATCACAAAACCAATCACACTATTAAAGAGGCAAGACAGCCGCAATATCTTTTAATTCCATCTCTCTGATAAGCATAGATTTCGATACTCCCCACAACACCCGGTTTGTTTATTTTCATGTTACCAGCTATGGCCTTAATTCTTTAACATACAATCGGTCTGTCCCGTTCCCAAAATTAACAATATCCTTGAGATAATGGTATCCATATTTTTCGTACATGCCAATATGTCCTGATGGGATATATGTTCTGTTAAAGCCGTTTTCCATTGCATATACATTTGCATAATCAATTAGCTTTTCACTAATTCTGTGCCCACGGTATTCTTCTGTTACAAACACGCTTGAAATCCACGGATATATTTCAGGTAATGGATAATAGTCTTTTTTCATGATAGAAGCCATTCCAACAATCTGGCCGCCTGCCATTGCCACAAATACAGTTTCCCAATCGGTAAACACCCATGTCCGAAGCATCCATAAAATATGTTCTTTCACATCCTCCCAGGAGAAGTTTTCAACAAAATGGATTAGCCTGGCTGCCAAACCGGTATCTCTTCCGACCTTCCTTATCTCTAACATATCTGTGCTGAAATCTTTTTGGGCAAGGCCAAAGTGTTGCCCTACCTTTCTTACTGTGTCATCCACTGTACTATCGGGGGTTCTTTCAATCCACAAATAGTTACTGCCCTTGATATCAGTATACCTTTTCTCATTGAGGGATTTTAAGGTTGCATTACACGTTGCCTTTGCTTTTTCAATATCAGATGCGCTGTTAATAAAATTACTAAATCCTTGATGGTCCGGGCGGTTACAGTAATCTTCAACTAAATCCGATGGTTCTTTTATCAAAAATACTATCCGGGATGCTTCCGTGTATTTTTCAGCTTCTTCCACTGTGAGATGGCAGTCACACAATACCATTTGATTTTGTGATAGGCGAACCAAATCCAGGAGAACAAAATCTAATTGTTCTCTTGTGTTACTCATCAGCCATTCTTTATATTCCTCTACAGTACGCCCAAAAAACGCATCCGCATCTTTAAAGGATTTATTCATTGATGGCTGAAAAGCAGGATTTGAAATTTTTTGATGATTTGCAAACTGCCCATCAACATCATAAACTAATAAATTATGCCGTTTAGCCAGCTCCCGTGAAATTGTTGTCTTTCCGCCGCAAGGTGTCCCGGTGATAAAATATACATTTTTTAAATATTCTTTGATTACGTTATCTTGAAATATCATTACAAGTTCTCCTTTATTAAATAGTTTTTAGTGTCCTGGTAAGTACATAAAACTATTTAACACAGTTCCATGTACTTAGATATTTCTTAAGCGTAAAAATGCCACCATTTTCTTCACCTCCATGAAATTCAGATTTCTTTTTTATTATACAGCTTTCTTCTCCCATTTACCATCATAAAAATATGGGACATAACAATTTTCCTATCTTTGGGGCTGCGTATCTGTTTCGTAAAGGTCTGT
>CAJTVD010000044.1 GCA_910579495.1 uncultured Lachnospiraceae bacterium | reverse complement strand
GATAGCTCAATGGTAGAGCACTCGGCTGTTAACCGAGTTGTTGTAGGTTCGAGCCCTACTCGGGGAGTTCAGGGTAGAAGAAATACCCTGATACCTAAAATGGCTCCGTGGTCAAGCGGTCAAGACATCGCCCTTTCACGGCGGTAACACGGGTTCGATTCCCGTCGGAGTCATGTTTTTCTTACATTTGTATGACCCGCAAGGGCATATGGACCTTTAGCTCAGTTGGTTAGAGCAACCGGCTCATAACCGGTCGGTCCTGGGTTCGAGTCCCCGAAGGTCCACTGAAATTCATTATTGGTAATATTTGGCCTGGTGGCTCAGTTGGTTAGAGCGCCGCCCTGTCACGGCGGAGGTCGTGGGTTCGAGTCCCATCCGGGTCGTTTAAATTTTATATGGGATCTTAGCTCAGCTGGGAGAGCATCTGCCTTACAAGCAGAGGGTCATAGGTTCGAGCCCTATAGGTCCCACGAATCAATTTCATATTGATAATGCCGGCGTGGCGGAACTGGCAGACGCACAGGACTTAAAATCCTGCGGGACTAATCTCCCGTACCGGTTCGATTCCGGTCGCCGGCAGTTGGGGAAACGTGATAGAACGTTTCTCCTTTTTTTATCACACAAAAGTTTTCATTGCTTTACTACATGAAAGCCTGTGATAGAAGCTTGCTACAACAGGAGAGCAGAATATATACGGGGGTAAGATACCATGACTTTTGATTTGAAAAAGGACGGAAAAAGAATTTTTATTGTCTGTATAGCGGCAGTGGTAATGGCTATAAACATTAAAATGTTTGTCCGGGCAGGGGATTTATATCCGGGAGGGGTAACAGGGCTTACGATACTGATACAGAGTATTTTTGAAATGTTTTTTAATATTACCCTGCCATATACGCTGGTCAACCTGCTGTTAAATACGGTTCCTATTTATATAGGATTCCGTTTTATAGGGAAAAAGCTGACGTTATATTCCTGCCTTATGATCGTACTTTCCAGTGTGCTTACGGATGCCATGCCAGCCTATGCTTTCACAGACGATGTTTTGCTGATCAGCATATTTGGCGGGATAATTAACGGCGTGATTATAAGCGTCTGCCTTATTATGAATGCAACCACAGGCGGGATGGATTTTATCTCTATGTATCTGTCAGTAAAAAAAGGGGTGGATTCCTGGAACCTGATTTTGGCTTTTAATGTTGTGATCATCCTTGTGGCAGGACTTTTATTTGGCTGGGAAAAGGCGCTTTATTCTATCATATACCAGTATGCTTCAACCCAGATGTTACATATGCTTTATAAGAGATATCAAAAACAGACCTTATTTATTGTTACCAATAAACCCAAGGAAGTCTGTAAAGCAATTAATATTGTAAGCCGCCATGGGGCAACCATTTTAAATGGCAAAGGTTCCTTTGAGGAACAGGAAAGATATGTGGTGTATTCCGTGGTATCCAAGGAAGAAAGCAAGGCCGTTATCAAAGCCGTGAAGGAAGCGGATGACATTGCGTTTGTGAATGCCCTGCGGACGGAAGAATTATTGGGAAGTTTTTACCAAAGGCCAACAGAATAAATTACTCTGCTGCTTTTGGTGGTGCAAAAAGGATATGACCTGTTATTGCAATTTTGCAAGAACGGCATATCTTTTTTTGTATCCATAAAATTTGATGGAAAACCTTGTTTACCCGTGTTAAAATATCAATGGGGTTCCTGCGTAAGCGAATTTGCGGGGGAACAGACACAGCGGACAGGGAGAGGGATTTCCCTGACAAAATGATTGGGAAGGGATAATATGCAGAAGATTGGAATTGTAAGCTGCTCTGACGGGCTGGGAAGGGCTTCCTATGAGAAAACCAAATTATTGGAGAATACCCTGATGTCTATGGGGCTGTCCCCGGTATTTAGCAATTGTATTTACGTAAATGAGGATGGGCATAATGCTGGCGCTAAGGAGCGCGCACAGGCGCTTATGGATTTTACGGCAACTATGAAATCAAAGGGATATTTGACATTTCCGGGGGCGATATTGCCAACGGCATTTTACCGTATCTTGACTATGGCGTGATTGCGGGCAGTTCCAAAATGCTCTGGGGATACAGTGACCTGACAACAGTGCTTAACGGTATTTATGCCAAAACGGGAAAGGAATCTGTCCTGTACCAGGTAAGGAATCTGATTTCCGGGCATGGGGAAGAACAGAAGGCAAATTTTGCGGGCACATTTTTGGGCGGCGGAAAGGACTTGTTCCGGATACGTTACCGTTTCCTTCAAAAAAAGGAAATGGGCGGAGTGATAGTAGGGGGAAATATCAGATGTTTTCTCAAGCTGGCGGGTACAGAGTTTCTGCCGGATTTACAGGATAAAATATTATTGTTGGAAAGCTGCCGGGGGGATCCGGCCAGGATAGAAACCTATTTGCGCCAACTGCAGCAAATGGGGGCATTCAAAAAGGCAGCGGGTATTTTACTGGGAACTTTTACACAAATGGAGAGGGAGCAGTGTGTACCAACAGTAGAAACCCTTGTGAAGGAAATCGCAGGGGGAGATTTGCCTATTGCCGTAACTGGTGACATTGGCCATGGGACGGATGCCAAAGGGATCATCATCGGGAAAAAAGTATACCTGGAAGAAAGCCGTGGGAGGTTATGATATGCAGCAGCAATATAAGCCGCTGCCCATTGGGGTAGATGATTTTAAAAAAATCATTGTGCATGATTATTTTTATGTGGATAAGACATTGCTTGTGAAAGAATTACTGGATAAAAAGGGCGATGTAAACCTGTTCATGCGCCCTAGGCGGTTTGGGAAGACGCTTTCTTTAAGTATGCTCAGATATTATTTTGAAAAGGAATATGATAGGGAGGGGAATATTGTTGATAATTCTTCCCTCTTCCACGGGCTTTCCATCAGGAGGGCCGGTGAAAAATATCAAAAAGAGATGGGGCAATACCCGGTGGTCTTCCTGACTTTAAAGTCAGCGAAGCAGCCGGATTTTCCCATGGCATACGGGGCTATAAAGGAAGCCATAGCCTGTGAGTACAGGCGCCATAGCCGGATTTTGGAACTGCTCCCGGAAGAGGGGGAAAGAAAAAAATTCCAGGAGATTGCAAACCTGGGAGCCGGCAGGGAAGATTTTAATAGTTCGCTGCAGTTCTTAAGCCAGTGCCTGGAAAAAGCTTATGGCAGGAGGGCGGTCATTTTAATTGATGAATACGATGTACCTCTGGAAAATGCATATTTTGCAGGGTTTTATGGGGAGATGACAAGCTTTATACGCTCCCTATTTGATTCTGCCCTAAAGACCAATCTGTCGTTGGAATTTGCGGTGGTTACCGGGTGCTTACGTATTACCAGGGAAAGCATTTTTACAGGGCTGAATAATCTAAATATGATATCGGTACTCAGCGATTTATACGCCGAATATTTTGGCTTTACCCAAAAAGAAGTGGATGAGGCTCTCCGGTTTTACGGCAGAGAGGGCAAAAGGGAAGTGATGAAAAGGTGGTACGATGGCTATCGGTTTGGCAGTGCAGAAGTGTATAACCCCTGGAGTGTAATAAAATATATCCAGGATATTGCGGAAAACGAAAATTATCTACCAAGGCCTTATTGGGCAAACACAAGTTCTAACAATATTGTAAAGACGCTTGTGGAAAAGGCGGATATCTCTGTTAAAGAAGAAATAGAAAAACTGATAGGGGGAGGGGCGGTGGAGAAGGCTGTCCATGAGGAAGTAACCTATGGCGATATGGACGGGAACCAGGATAATCTCTGGAATTTTCTCTTTTTTACCGGGTATCTTAAGAAAGTGGAGGAACGCATTGAGGGAAGGACCATCAGGCTGAAGCTTGCGATCCCCAACGAGGAAGTGAGATATATTTATGAAAATACCATTATCAACTGGTTCAGGGAAAGGATAAAGAAAGAAGATTTGTCTTTGCTATACCGTTCGCTGGAAGAGGGGGACTGCCAGGCTGCGGGGGAGATCATTGCCAGCCATCTGGCAGGGACCATCAGCTTTTATGACTATGCCGAAAATTTTTACCATGGTTTTATGCTGGGAATGCTTAGCCAGGCGGACAGGTATATCGTAAGATCTAACAGGGAGTCCGGTAATGGCAGGTACGATATTGTGATGAAGACCCCAAGCCGAAGGGGGCTGGCAATACTTATTGAACTGAAAGCTGCCCTTTCTATGGACGACCTGGAAAAAGCATGCCAAAGGGGGCTTTCCCAAATAGAAGAGATGGGGTATGGGAGGGAACTGCAAGAGGATGGCTACCGGAATATCAAAAGATATGCCGTGGCTTTTTACAAAAAGGACTGTGAGGTGATGGGGGGATAAACGCCTGCCGGTTTTGGATGTTTGCAGTATCCCATTCTGTTATGTTTACATGGAAAAAGGCAAGATTTTATATTATAATACAAAGAGACTTATAGAGAGAACCGGTTTTAACAGTGACACAGCCAGAAAGGACAAAAAATGGACAATTATAAAATCAACACCAAATGCGTTCAGGCAGGCTACAGGCCTGGAAACGGGGAGCCGCGCCAGATCCCAATTATTCAGTCTACCACCTTTAAATATGACACCAGTGAGGATATGGGAAAGTTATTTGATTTAGAAGCATCCGGATATTTTTATTCCCGGCTGCAGAATCCCACCAATGATTATGTGGCGGCGAAGATTGCCTCTTTAGAAGGCGGTACGGCGGCAATGCTTACTTCTTCCGGCCAGGCTGCCAATTTCCTTGCCCTGTTTAATATCTGTGAATGCGGGAGCCATATTGTATCCTCGTCCTCCATTTATGGAGGAACCTTTAACCTTATTTCCGTTACCATGGCGAAGATGGGGGTGGAGGTAACCTTTGTCTCCCCGGACTGTACGGAGGAGGAATTGAATGGTGCATTTCAGGAGAATACAAAGGCGGTATTTGGGGAGAGCATAGCCAACCCGGCGCTGACAGTGCTCGATATTGAGAAGTTTGCAAAGGCTGCCCACAGCCATGGCGTCCCCCTTATTGTGGACAATACTTTCCCAACGCCCGTCAACTGCCGCCCTATAGAATGGGGGGCGGATATTGTGGTGCATTCCACGACCAAATATATGGACGGGCATGGCGCCGCAGTGGGGGGAGCCATTGTGGATGCGGGCCGGTTTGACTGGATGGCCCATAAGGATAAGTTCCCGGGGCTTTGTGTGCCTGATGAATCCTATCATGGGATTACCTATGGGGAAAAGTTTGGGAAAGAAGGCGCTTTTATTACAAAATGTACCGCACAGCTTATGCGCGACTTGGGCTGCGTGCAGTCCCCCCAGAATGCCTATCTATTAAACCTGGGGCTGGAATCCCTCCACGTGAGGATGCCCCGGCATGTAGAGAATGGGCAGGCAGTGGCAGAGTTTCTGGAGGGACGCCCGGAGGTGGCCTATGTGAATTACCCGGGGCTTCCTTCCAACCAGTATTATGGGCTGGCACAGAAGTATATGCCAAAGGGGGGCTGCGGCGTGGTTTCTTTTGAACTAAAAGGGGGACGCAGGGCTGCAGAAGCCTTTATGAAGCAATTAAAGCTGGCGGCCATTGAAACCCATGTGGCGGATGCAAGGACCTGCTGCTTAAACCCGGCTACCACCACCCACCGCCAGATGACAGAAGAACAGCTCCTTGCAGCGGGCGTCCCTTCCGGGCTGGTGCGCATTTCCTGTGGGCTGGAGGATAAGGAGGATCTGGTCGCAGACCTGGGACAGGCACTGGCAGCAGTATAGTGATAGAAGGAGCCATGGCCATAAGGGCAGCAGGGCTGTGGGCATAATAATACAATAATAAGGTGAAAAGCAGGGCAGGCAGGAGCTTGTGCTGCTTTTGTTACAATAAGCCGGCCCGCGGAGCGTGACGGCGTTTGTTACAATAAGCCGGCCCGTGGACGTGGCGGGCGTTTGTTTCCCTGTATTGACAGGGAGGGCTTTCTGTTGTATTATGTGGAAGTAGTTGTGAATATGTGGAGATAGTTGTGAATGTTTGCAGATGAAAGGAAAACCAAAATTGAGGAAATCATCCGGCGGAACCGGTCGGTGACAACTTCCGAGCTGACAGAAATTTTCCAGGTATCCCTGGAAACTGTCCGGAGGGATTTGGAAAGCATGGAAAAGCAGGGGCTGTTAAAACGTGTCCATGGAGGCGCTGTTTCCGTGAGGGAATTGCACAATTACAGCAATTTTGACCAGAGAAACAGTTCCCGCCAGGCGCAGAAACGCCAGCTTGCCCTGACAGCCTGTGCTTACATTAATGAAGGGGATTATCTTGCGCTGGACTGCGGTTCCACTGCCATTGCTTTGGCCAAGGCGCTCATCCAGCGTTTCCGGAAGCTCACAGTGGTCACCAATTCCCTGGAGGTATTCCAAATTATATCTGGCGGGGGAGCCCATCGGGTGATTCTGGCAGGAGGGGAATATCTTGGGGAAGAGAAATGCTTCTATGGCCATCTGGCGCTGGATATGATCGGGCAGCTCCATGTAAAAAAAAGCTTCCTCACCCCTTCCGGGATTTCCCTTGATTTTGGGATAAGCGACCATGTCCGCGAATTGATAGAAATTCAGCGCGCCATAGCCCGGATTGCCGACCAGGTTTATGTGCTGGCGGACAGCAGTAAATTCGAAGCCTACGCGCCCCTTCAAATCTGTGGCCTAGACAGAAGATATGTGTACCTTACTGACCCAGAGCTGCCGGAAGAAATTTTTGAACTCTACCGGAAAGAGGCTGTCTCCCTGGAAAAATAATGGATGCCAGGCCCTGCCAGCTATCCAGATGTGAATGGACAGTACAGCCAGGCTGTACGGAAAGGAATGATAAATGAAAATGAACCAGAAAGTACTTCTTATTTTATGTGACGGCCTTAGGCCTGATGCCCTGGCCTATTGCGGCAATCCCTATGGCCAGCGCCTGCTGTCCCTTGGCAGCTATACACTGGAGGCAGAAACGGTGTACCCTTCTTTGACCCTTCCCTGCCATATGTCCCTTTTTCACAGTATTCCCCCGGAACGGCATGGGACACTTAGCAATACCTATGCTATCCCCAGCCATTCAGTGGAAGGGATTTGCGAGCGGCTTAGCGCCAACGAAAAAACCAGCGCCTTTTTCTATAATTGGGGGGAACTGCGGGATTTGGCCCGCCCAGGCGCCCTTTCCTACAGCTTTTATGCTTCCGGGGATGTGTATGGGTTTGATGAGACAGATGAAATGAGCACAGAAAACGCACTTTCTTATATTGCTTCCAGGAAACCGGATTTTGCCTTTGTATATCTCCAGCTGACAGACTATGCCGGCCATGATTTTGGGTGGATGGGGGAGGAATATCTTCATGCCTGCTCCCAGTCGCTGGGCCGGGTCCGCAGGCTGGTGGAACGCTTTGGGGAGGAATATACCATCATTGTCACTGCCGACCATGGAGGGCATGGGCGGGGGCATGGTACCCAGGAAAAGGAAGATATGACGGTTCCCTTGGTATGTATAGGTGAGGGATTTACCCCAGGCGCTTTGCTGCAGGGAGTATCTATCTGTGACATTGCCCCCACCATCGCGGCCCTGGAAGGGGTGAATGCCCCAAGGGGCTGGGAGGGGAAGAGCCTGATATGAAAAAGCGTTCTCACGGAGAAATGGGGTTTATCAGCTTTTTGTGCTGCCTTGCTTATTCCGTAAGCTATCTTGCACGGCTGAATTATGCTGCCAGCCTGGTGGAAATCCAGCGTGCCCTTGCTATTAGCAAGGGCCAGGCAGGGCTGCCGGTTACAGGAAGCTTCCTTGCCTATGGGGTGGGGCAATTGGCCTGCGGCTATCTTGGCGACAAGGTCTCTCCCAGAAAGGTCATTTTCGGGGGGCTGCTTGGGACGGCGGGCTGCAATCTGCTGGTGGCTTTGTTTCCAAGGATAGAGGCGATCACGGTGATCTGGTGCATAAACGGCTTTTTCCAGTCCATGCTCTGGCCGCCCCTGGTGCGTATCATGGCGGAAAGCCTGGATGAGGCCTGGTACCGGAAATGCAGCGTGCTGGTTTCCCTTTCCTCCTCCCTGGGGACGGTAGCGGTTTATATCTTTGTCCCGGTGTGCTTCGGGAACTGGGGATGGCAGGCGGCATTCCTGGTACCTGCCCTGCTGGGGGCAGGGGTAGCCTTTTATTGGGGCTACCATACAAAGGCCCTGGGGATATGCACGGCCGGCCAGAGCCAGGGCGGCGGCAGGGCTGGCGGGAGAAAAGTGCCCCCGCTGAGGGAGCTGCTGCAGGAAGTGCCAATCCTTCCCATCTTGCTGGCGATTGTGCTGATGGGGACCTTGCGGGATGGGATAACCACCTGGATGCCGGCCTATTTGATGGATAACTTTGGGACAGATACCCAATCCTCTGTCCTGATGACTGCGGTTATCCCGGTTTTCAGCATTTTCAGTACCCTTTTGGCTTCTTTGCTCTACTATAGGCTCCATAATGAACTTTTTACCGCTGCCTGGCTTTTTGGGGGGAGCCTGCTGGCGTGTATTTGCCTGCTTCTGGCACATGGCAGTTATGCAGCGGCATGTATAGCCCTGATGATGCTGGCCACAGGATGCATGTATGGGATTAATTTGATGCTCATCAGCCATCTGCCCAAATATTTTGCTAGGTTAGGCATGGCGGCCACCATATCAGGCCTGCTGAATGCCTTTACATATGTGGGCAGCTCATTGTCTGCCTATTGCTTTGGGAGGGTTGCGGAAAAAAGCGGCTGGAATGGAGTGATTGGCATATGGCTTGTATTTTCGGCAGCAGGCGCCGTGGCACTCTTTGGCAGCATGGGAAAATGGAGAAAATTTTCTGAAAAAATAGATTGAGATATAGAAAAAGAGTATTTATAATAGAGTTAAGGGACAAAATAGCAGAAAAGGAGGGCGCGCTTATGTATAATATTATAACAATTGAACGTCAATATGCCAGTGGTGGGAATGAAATTGGGAAACGGCTGGCGGAAGCCCTTGGGTATAAACTTTATGACAGGAATATTCTCATGGAAGCAGCCAAAAACCTGGATATCCCTTTTGTGAAAATAGAAGGGCTGGATGAGAGCAGCTCGGGCGGGATTTTGCTGAACTTATCCAAGACGCCTTTGGGGGGACTTTCCCACAGTAAGGAGCTGCCCTTGGCGGATAAGCTGTTCCTGGAAGAGAAGCGTATTATTGAAGCTGTGGCGGAAGAGGGAAAGTGCGTGATCGTGGGGCGGGCGTCCGGATACATTTTAAGGAAAAGGGAAAACAGCCTGCGGGTGTTTATCCATTCGGACAAGGAAAAGAGGATCCAGAGGGCAATCGAAAAGGAGGGCATTAAGGAGCAGGAGGCGGAAGCCGTACTGAAAAAGAATGATAAGAGGCGGGGCAGCTTTTATACTTCCGTTACCAACTGGGCATGGGGGGATCCCAGGTATTATGAGATGTACCTGAATGCCGGGAAGCTGGGCATTGGCTTGTGCGTGCGGATGCTGGCAGAAGCAGCCAGAGGATAGCAGCGGGAAACCCTTCATAAGGCTTTGGGAGAATCCGGGATGAAATTTATCCCGGATTCTTCTTGACTTTGACGCTGCGTAAAGATATAAACTGGTTTTACCGGAAAGGGGTGGAGGCTATGGAATACAGCATCAGGGAATTGGCCCGGATGGCAGGGGTGAGCCCACGCACCCTGCGCTATTATGATGAAATCAATCTTTTGAAGCCGCTGTATGTTAATGATGCGGGATACCGCTATTATGGGGAGAGGGAGCTTGTGCTTTTGCAGCAGATCCTTTTTTACCGGGAGCGGGATTTTGGCTTAAAGAGCATTCAGAAGATTCTGTACCAGGACAGCTTTGATGTGGTAAAAGCCCTGGAAGAGCATCTTCTGGAGCTGGAAAGCAGAAAGGAGCGCATGGAGCTGCTCATCCATACGGTGAAACAGACCATCAGGTCAATGAAGGGAGAATGTGAAATGAGCGATACTGAAAAATTTGAAGCCTTTAAGGAAAGGATTGTAAGGGAAAATGAGGAAAAGTATGGGGCGGAGGTGAGAGGACGGTTTGGGGACGGGCAGATGGACGCTTCCAACCGGAAAATGCTGGGGATGACGGAAGAGGAATATGAAAGCTTCCAAAAGCTGGGGGAAGAGATTAACGCCCGTTTAAAGGAGTGCGTCCAGGCCGGGGCAGGGCCGGAGAGCGGGGAGGCCAGGGAGATTGTCCTGCTTCATAAGCAGTGGCTTTGCCAGACCTGGAAACAGTATTCCGCCCAGGCACATATAAGCCTTGCCGCTTCCTATACAGAGGATGCCCGTTTCCGGCAGTACTATGATAAGGAAACGCCAGGCTGTGCGGGGCTGCTAAAGCAGGCGGTGGCATTCTGGGCGGATAAAGCCTGAAAAAGGCTGTTATCTTTCCGGCTATATGGTATAATAGTCTCTGGCAATCAGGGCCATAAGGCCGTTGCCGGAAACGGAGAATACCAATGAAGGATAAAATAATTGCTTTATACAAAAAATACGAGGAACTGGTGAATTACATCATTGTGGGCATAATGACTACCCTGGTGAGCTGGCTTGTTTATTTTGGCAGTGTGTATACCTTTCTTGAGGCGGAAGACTGGTTACAGCTGCAGGTGGCGAACATATTATCATGGGTGGCCGGGGTAGCCTTTTCCTATGTGACAAACCGGAAATTTGTGTTTAAAAGCAAAGAAAAAAATATTTTAAAAGAAGCGGTGCAGTTTTCTGTGTCCAGGCTGTCCACCCTGTTCCTTGATATGGCGGTAATGTTTGTGATGGTGACGGCCCTGGGGATCCACGACGGCTTCAGTAAAATCGTATCTGCGGTTTTGGTCACCATTGCCAATTATGTGTTAAGCAAAGTTTTTGTATTCCGCCCCAAAGAAAATGGCAGGCCATAGCTGGGCGCCTGGCTGCTGGGAGGGAATACCAGCATAAAAGGGAGCCGCTCTCCGCATACTAATGCTGGAGGTGAGGACCAATGGATTTTAACAATGCAAATCTTCCGCTGGGGCTGGGCATAGGCCTTGCCATGGATGATGTGGCCAGGGCAGGTTTTGGCAGCTTAAGCGAAACGGAAAAAGAGCATGTAATTTTAAAGTGCAAAGATGCAAAATCCAGGGAGGAGATGGATAAGATCATTGATTCCATTTCACCCAGGGAAGACATCCGGAGTATTGTGGAGGGGGAAGATTCTGTCAGTGGCTGACAGGAAGCGCCGTAAGGCTTTCAGGCCCAAATAAAGGTTCCTGTGCTGGCAGTAACATCTGTTGCCCCAAAGCCCCACAGACAGGCATAAACTTCTGGAAAAATGGAGAAATTTCAAGTATAATAATAAGTACGGGTTTTGGCCCGTACTTTTTTATGCACATCCCCGTGGAGAGGGACTATGCCGCTATGGGGGCGCACGGGGCGTGTGGCGAGTAGAGGAAGGTTGGGAAGATATGAAAGTTACGGAAATTTTTGAAGCCAAAAAGAAGGAAGGGAAGCCGGTTTTATCATTTGAGATATTTCCACCGAAAAAGGAGGAGGCGCTTAAGAATATTGACGCTACCTTGGAGCGGCTATGCAGCCTGCATCCTGATTTTATCAGCGTGACCTTTGGGGCAGGGGGAAGCGCGGCGAATAACCAGACAGTGGAAATTGCAAGAAAGATAAAAAATAACTGGGGGGTGGAGCCCATTGTGCACCTCACCTGCCTTCACTATGGGAAAGAGGAGATCAGCGGTATCTTAAGGGAGCTTCAGGAAGCGGGGATAGAAAATGTACTGGCGCTGCGGGGGGATGTAAATCCCAATGTTCCTATGAAGCATGATTTCAGGTATGCCAATGAGCTGGTGGCATATATAAAAGAGCAGGGGGATTTCCATGTCAGCGGGGCATGCTATCCGGAAACCCATTTGGAAGCCCCAAATGCCATTGCGGATATCCACAATCTCAAAAAGAAGGTGGACGCAGGGGCGGGACATCTGGTATCCCAGCTTTTCTTTGACAATGAAGCTTTTTACAGCTTTTATGAAAAGACCAGGATTGCAGGGATCACCGTGCCTGTGGAGGCAGGGATCATGCCGGTGACAAACCGGGCGCAGATTGAACGCATGGTAAATATCTGCGGGGCCACATTGCCCAGGAAGTTTGAGAGGATTCTACACAAATACGAAGACAAGAAAGAGGCTCTGTTTGATGCGGGGCTGGCCTATGCCATCAACCAGATCGTGGATTTGATCGCCAATGACGTGGATGGGATCCATATTTTCACCATGAATAACCCCAAGGTGGCAGGAAGAATCTGCGATGGCATTAAGAACCTTATTTAGGTACGGCGTATTATGAGGAAAAAAGCATTGATTACAGGGGCTTCCCGGGGGATTGGCGCGGCGGCGGCACGCAGCCTGGCAGAGGAAGGCTGGGATTTGTTCCTGGTGTGTAAAAGCGCCAGGGAGGAGATTGGCAGGGTAAAAAGGGAACTGGAGGGGGAATTTGGCGTTGGCTGTGAAACTTACCTCTGTGACCTGGCAGACCCGGTGCAGGCGGAGGATATGATGAGGCAGGCAGGGGAAATCCACGCCCTGGTGAACAATGCGGGGATTTCCCATGTAGGGCTGCTGGCGGAAATGGCCCTGGAGGAATGGCGCCGGGTAATCGACACCAATTTAAGCAGCGTCTTTTATACCTGCCGTTTGGCTGTGCCCCAGATGGTGCGGCGCAGGGAAGGGAAAATTGTCAACGTGTCTTCTGTGTGGGGCTGTGTGGGCGCGTCCATGGAAGTGGCTTACAGCGCTTCCAAAGGGGGCGTGAACAGCTTTACCAAAGCCCTTGCCAAGGAGCTTGCCCCAAGCAACGTGCAGGTGAACGGAATCGCTTTCGGGGCAATTGATACCCGGATGAATGCCTGCTTTTCCCAGGAAGAGCTGGCAGCTTTGCGGGAGGAAATCCCGGCGGACCGGCTGGGCAGTGCCCGGGAGGCGGGGGAGATGGTTAAACAGGTGATTAATGCGCCTGCGTATATGACAGGGCAAATTATTACAATGGATGGCGGATGGGTTTGAGCTGCATACTATAGATAGGAAAGTGAAGGCTTTTCATGTGCCATAAAAAGAGGCGCATGGAGGAAGAGAGGGTGAAGATTGGATAATATATATGATGTTGTAATTATTGGTTCAGGGCCGGCGGGGATCTCTGCATCTATTTATGCCAAACGGGCAGGCCTTAAGGCTATTACTTTGGAGCAGAACCCCATGAGCGGCGGGCAGGTGCTGAATACTTACGAAGTGGATAATTATCCGGGACTTCCCGGCATTAATGGTTTTGACCTGGGGATGAAGTTCAGGGAACATGCAGATAAGCTGGGCTGCCAGTTCCAGGAAGGGAAGGTGTTGTCCATTGTAAAGGCTGACTGGGAAAACCCTGCCCTAAAGGAGGATGGGGCAGGGGAACTGAAAGCCGCTTCCCTTTTGGGGATGGGCGGGAAGCCAGGCTTTGCGGTGATCACAGACCAGGGGGAGATCCGGGCAAGGACGGTGCTGGCGGCTATGGGCGCAACCCATGGGAAGCTGGGCATACCCGGGGAGAAGGAACTTTCAGGCATGGGGGTATCCTACTGCGCTACCTGTGACGGCGCATTTTTCCGGGGGAAGGTGACGGCAGTGATCGGGGGCGGGGATGTGGCTGTGGAAGACGCCATTTTTCTGGCAAGGGGCTGTGAGAAGGTATACCTGATCCATCGCAGGGACGGGCTCCGGGCAGCGGCAATCCTCCAAAAAGAACTGATGGCCCTGCCTAATGTGGAGATCCTGTGGGACACAGTGGCGGAACGGATCGAGGGAGAGGGGAAGGTGAGCGGCCTTCTTATAAAAAATGTGAAAACAGGAGACACCAGGCAGCTTTTGGTTGACGGGGTGTTTGTGGCGGTGGGGATCATCCCTTCCAGCGATGTTATCAGGGACCTGGCAGACTGTGACGGGAAAGGATACGTAATTGCAGGGGAGGACTGCGCTGCCAGTGAACCGGGGATTTTCGCAGCCGGGGATGTACGGGCGAAAAGACTGCGCCAGGTGACCACGGCTGTGGCGGACGGCGCCAATGCGGTTACTTCTATTTTAGATTATCTTGTGGGCACTTAAAAAGATATTGTAAAAAAATCGCAATATATTAAAAAAGCCTGACAAGCGGGAAGCTTTGGAAGGCTTTTTTCTATAGGGCTGGTGGTTTAACAAGGCAAAGCGGTAAAGCGAAAGAGGGGGAGCCCGTGGGATTTTTTAAGCACTATGCACAAAAACGCAAACACATTTTTGGTAAAAAAACAAAGGAAAGAATTACAAAAAGGAATTTTCTAGTACCCATTGACAGAAAGTACTAGAGGTGATATATTTATTAACAGATGTAACAAATTTGTAATAATTCAACCGAAAGGCTGGCACAGTAAGGTACAGGGAAATGCAGCTTACCGTCCAGGCAGCAAGCTTACCATAGAGAAACACACACAATGGAGGTTACCATGCATAACAAAAATGTGAAAATAAGCGGCCGTGCCGCAGTATGTGCAGTATCAGCAGCGCTTTTATTTTCCAGCATGAACATAGAAATTCTGGCTTCGGAAACCAATGGGCTTCCTTCCGCAGGGATTGACTTCTTTTTATCAGCCAACGCCACCAGCGTTAAGAGCTTGAAGGAAGAGGAGGATAAGGAAAGGGAAGATAAATACAGCTTTATTTCCAGGGAAGCGCTTCCTACGGCCACAGCTACTGCAACGCCTGAAGCCACGGCACAGCCCCAAGATGATGAAGTGCTGGTCATTGAAGAGACGATGATTGCCACTTCCAGCAAGACCATTAACCAGAAGGAACGGGAGCTGGAGGCAAAGAGGGAGGAAGAAGGTTTTAAATCCCTGGTCATTGCAAAGGTAAACAATTACGTGAATGTAAGGAGCATCCCCAGCGAAGAGGGAGAGATCTTAGGTAAGCTGTACGATAAGTCTGTTGGGGAGTTTATTGAAGAACAGGACGGCTGGTACAAAATTACCTCTGGCAGTGTGACCGGCTATGTGAAAGGGGAGTACTGCGTTACAGGGGAAGATGCCGTTGACCTTGCAAAAAAGGTAGGCACCCGTATTGCAACAGTTAATACCACCACCTTAAAGGTACGCGAGGAGCCCGGCCTGGATGCCGTGGTATTAGGCCTGATCCCCATTGAGGACGAACTTCTGGTAACGGAAGAACTGGACGGATGGGTAAAGGTAAACATTGAGGAAGGTGACGGGTATGTATCCACAGATTACGTTACCCTTTCCACTGAATTTGTAAAAGCAGAGTCAAAAGCAGAAGAAGAAGCAAGGCTGGCAAAGGAAGCAGCAGAGAGAAAGGCAGCACAGGAAGCAGCGGCAAGGGCAGCAAAGGCGTCAAAGAAGAAATCTTCCTCATCCTCGTCCTCATCATCCTCTTCTTCAGATAATGAGATTATACCGGCGGTTACTTCCGGAAGCGGGAGCCAGCTTGGGAAAAACGTGGCGGATTTTGCCTGCCAGTTTGTTGGGAATCCTTATGTGTATGGTGGCAGCAGCCTTACCAACGGCACTGACTGTTCCGGCTTTGTAATGAGTGTATACAATAACTTTGGCGTGAGCCTGCCCCATTCTTCTTCCGCGGACAGGAACGTGGGTTCTTCCGTTGGGGGGCTTGAAAATGCACAGCCAGGAGATATTGTATGCTATTCGGGGCATGTAGGGATTTATGTGGGCGATGGGAAGATTGTCCATGCCTCCACATCCAAGACCGGTATTATTATTTCCAATGCAAATTACCGTTCGGTGCTTTCAGTAAGAAGAATTTTCTAAACCATATAAGATACAAATACAGAAATGAGTAAAAGGAAAACCGCCAAATGTTTCAGTTTGGCGGTTTTTAAGGTGGGACAGTTATGGTCATATTAGTTACAGGTTTTGAACCCTTTGGCGGGGAGAGGGTGAACCCGTCCATTGAAGCGGTGAAAATGCTGCCGGGACAAATTGCGGGCGCTGAAATTATAAAGCTGGAGATTCCCACAGTTTGCCGCAAGTCCCTGGAAATCATTGGCCAGGCCATTGAAAGGGAGGATCCCGATGTGGTTTTGTCAGTGGGGCAGGCAGGGGGGAGAAGCGGGATCAGCGTTGAGCGTGTGGGAATCAATGTGGATGATTTCCGTATACCGGATAATGAGGGGAACCAAATAATTGACGAACCCATATTCCCCGAGGGGCCTGCGGCATATTTTGTAAATGTACCTGTTAAGGCCATGGTGCGCCGGATCCTGGACCGGGGGATCCCTGCGTCTGTTTCCAATACCGCAGGGACCTTTGTGTGCAACCATGTGACCTATGGGGTCCGCCATCTGATTGCCACAAAATATCCCGGGAAAAGAAGCGGTTTCCTCCATATTCCTTACCTGCCCCAACAGGCGGCAGGCAAAAAGAATATGCCTTCCATGCCCCTGGGGCTGATGGTGGAGGGGATCACAGCCGCCATTTGGGCGGTTGTGGAGACACGGGAGGACAGGAAAGAGGTGGGTGGTGCATTGCACTGACAGTAATCTTTCCGCCAAAACAAGGAGGGGGAGTGTAAAGCCGGAATTGCTTCGCAGGCTTAAGCGTGGTAGAATTGATGGGAGAACAGGATGTATGGGAAGCGTATACCGGAATATAAATGAGGTATGTAATGGACAGGACATTTAATTGTAATGCTGACTGTAAGCCTGGCGTGCATTATATGGTTAATTTGCAGGAAAGGCTTAAAAAAGTAAAGGCAATGGTGGAGCGGGGAGATTATTTTACGGTTAACCGCGCCAGGCAGTATGGGAAAACCACATTACTGAAGGCATTAGGGCGCTGCCTTCAAACAGATTATGTCGTTGTAAGCCTGGATTTCCAGAAATTGAGCCACAGTGATTTTGAAACAGAAAGTTTATTTGTGCAGGCGCTGGCAGGGGAAATTCTAAACAAACCTTCCCTTCAAAGAGAAATGCCTGCTGGCATTCAAGGGGAGCTTCAAACCTTTGCCTATGGAAAAGGCCATAGTGCCAGGCTTGCTAACTTGTTCAGATGTTTTAGCCGTTGGTGTGAAAAATCGCAAAAGCCAGTGGTTTTACTGATTGACGAAGTTGACAGTGCGGCGGATAACCAGGTATTTTTAGATTTTCTTGCCCAAATGAGGGCCTGCTATATAGACAGGGATGAAACAGCGGCTTTCCAGTCGGTAATTTTGGCGGGTGTATATGACATAAAGAATTTAAAAAGGAAGTTCCCCCAAAATGGAGAATATAAATTAAATAGCCCCTGGAATGTAGCGGCAGATTTTCTTGTGGATATGAGCTTTTCTGCAGAAGATATTGCAGGGATGCTTATGGAGTATGAGGCGGACCATAGGACAGGGATGGATATTGGCCAGATATCTGCCTTGATATATGATTATACGGCAGGGTATCCCTTTTTGGCCTCACGTATATGCAAACTGCTGGATGAGCGTATCCCAGGCAATAGCCAATATGAAGAAAAGAAATCAGCCTGGACAAAAGCAGGGGTACTGGAGGCATTAAGGATTTTACTCACAGAACCGAATACTTTGTTTGAGTCTTTAATAAATAAGCTGGAAAATTACCCGGAGTTGAAGGAGATGCTTTGGGATTTACTGTTCAGGGGAAAAGAGATCGTTTATGTGATTGGCGTCCGTTCCATTGAAATTGCGTTAATGTTTGGCTTCGTGAAAAAAGAAAACAATACAATCCTGGTGGCAAACAGAATATTTGAAATATTACTATACAATTATTTCCTGGCATCCCCGGATATGAGGCAGAGTGAAATGTATGATGCGGCATTAAAGGATAAAAGCCGGTTTGTGGAGGATGGGCATTTAAATATGGGTTTGGTCCTTCAAAAATTTGTAGTTCATTTTAATGATATATTTGGCGGCAGACAGCAAAGTTTTCTGGAAGAGGATGGAAGAAGATATTTTCTTTTGTATTTAAGGCCTATTATCAACGGTGTTGGGAATTATTATATAGAAGCACAGACGCGCAACAGGGAGAGGACTGATGTGATTGTGGACTATAGAGGGGAGCAGTTTATTATAGAACTGAAAGTCTGGAGAGGGAATGCATACAACGAACGTGGGGAGGACCAACTGCTTGATTACCTGGCGCACTACCATCTAAAAAAAGGATATATGATAAGCTTCAGCTTTAATAAGAAAAAGCAGCCGGGTGTAAGGGAAAATCTGCGTTTACATGCAGCAACAGATAATTTACAGGGGAGCATAATTATGGAGAGTAAGCCAAAGAGGATAGAATTCCGTTTCGGAAAGGCAGGAAAGCTGGCACCGCTTTTAGTGGCGGCGGCAATGATTGGGTGGGCTGCATCTGGCCAGTCCAATGTGAATGGATATGTACTGGCGTTTTTTGCGGCGCTGGTGACAGGGGTTATTTTTGCAAAGGATGAAAAGGCATATGGAGAGGCGCTGGTATATGGGATTGGCAAACCTATGTTCGCGGTGATCGTGCTGGCAGTGATACTGGCGGCGGTTTCAGGTAAATTAATTTCTGCCAGCGGGGCAGTACAGACGATTGCGGCATATGTGGTGGCGGCGGGGTTCACGGGAAAGCTCTTTGTGGCGGCAGCTTTTCTCATTACCTGTCTGTTAGCCTTTGCCACAGGCACCTCTGTGGGAACGTATTTTGTGGTGATCCCTATTTTATTCCCGGTAGGGGTGATGGCCGGGGCGGCACCGGAATTTATGATTGGCGCTATTGTTTCAGGTGCGGCCTTTGGCGATAATTTAGGCCCTATTTCGGATACCACGATTGCTTCCTCGGCAACGCAGCATGCAGATTTGGGGGCTGTAGTGAAAACCAGGATGCGTTACAGCCTTCCCGCAGCGGCAGGGGCATTGGTCCTGTTTTTGTTATTTTCCAAAACCACAGACGGGAACGGGGCGGTGACATCATCCGGGGGAGAGGCAAACCCGGCCAGCCTGGCCATGCTGGTGGTCCCTGCGGCTATCATTGTCCTTTGTATGATGAGAAAACATCTGATCACCGCCCTGTCCTTTGGGATTCTGGCTGGAGTGGCGGCAGGGCTGGTATTTGGTGTTTATGGGATGGAGGAACTGATTTCCTTTCCAGGTGGATTTTCGGTTTCCGGGGTAATTATAGAGGCCATTACTGGGACGGCAGGAACCATAGCCATGCTGGTGGCGGTATTTGCCCTTCTGGGCGTGCTGGAGTGCGGCGGCCTGTTTGAGGATGTGCGGGGGTTTCTGGAGCGTTTCGCAAAAAAAGAGCGCAGCACAGAGGCGGCCATTATTTTGTCTGTGGGCATATTAAGCATGGTAACAGGCGTTATTTCAGTGGCCATTGTGGCGCTTGGCGACCTGGTCAATGAGATTGGGGAAAAGGCAGGGGTGGACCGGTACCGCAGGGCAAACCTGATGGACTGTACGGGCTGCGTATTCTGCTTCCTGGCACCCTGGACGGTACATTGTGTAATTCCAGCCCAGCAGACGGTACAGTTTGGGGAAGGGTTTGCGGTAGCGCCGGCCTCGGTTCCTTTTGTGAATTATTATTCGCTTTGTATGCTGGCGGTGCTGCTGGCAGCAGTGATTGGCGGATATGGAAGAAAAAATGCCCCAATGGATTGATTTATAAGTTGGGGATGGGAAAAGGTTCCTGATGCGTTTTTCGGCCTGGTTAGAGCCAGGAGGCAAAGGGGATAAAACGGGCGTAGCTTTAGTGAAAGGCTGCGCCCGTTTGGCTGCAAGGCATGGGATAACAACGGTCCCGTTTCGTTTATCTAAGGGTAGTGGAATTTCCGGCCACAGGTGTGAGCTTTTTCACGTCCTGTTTGCCGCTGCCTGCTTTCAGGGCCTGGCGGACAGTCCCCCATGCGCCCACTGCCATGAGCACATAGCCGATAACAACGTCGCTGATAACGGCAGTGCGGATCTCCGGCTCATCCAGAAAGGCGGGAACGCTCTGGAAGGCTTCAAAAAAAGTGACTCCATAATCCTTATAACTTTTATAAATCTCAATCCCCAGGCTGAGCTGCTCTGCGAAAATCAGCATCAGAACGGAAAGAACGCAGCTAATCACAATACCGGTGGTGTTCAGCCGCCCGCCCAGCATTTCATAACCCTTCATAGCACAGACGATCATGACAGCGCCGCCTATTGCGGATATGTAGCCAAGCTGGTAGATCAGCACCCATAAAGCGACGCCCAGCAGGGAGCCTAAAAACGCACCTACAAGGCCGCCTGCCAGATTTCCGCTGCCACCCCGTTTCTTTTCGTTGATATCCTTGCGGATATTGTCAGAAACGCCGGTATAACAGGCAGGACAGAACAGGTGGCTTACGCCATCTATCAGGTACAGCGAAAGGTCTTCACAGGCATCGCAGGATTCACAGGAAATAACCAGGCCATTGTCATTGCAATAAGCAGTGATTTCCCTTAAAAACGCATCCAGGCAGGGGACGTAATTTTTGCCCCATTTAAAGCCAAGCCCCTGGAATTCCGCAGTGACCCTGCCGCCTGCATAGGTGGCGGACTGCAGATATTGGTGTTTGGAGGTGCACTGGGTTAAAAAAGCCGGGATGGCAGGGGCAGGCTCTGTCCTGCCGGGCTTTACCCAAATCTGGACTGTGTGCTTGGCCGGAGTGGCGGGATCCTGGTGGATGGCAAGGAAGATGCCGTTAAACTGCCCATAGGCAAGCCCGCCTTTCTCATCTATCGTGAGATTGTTTTGGAGCGCATAATTTTTTACTTTTTTATACATTTGATTTCCTCCTGAGATTGTGGTAAGAAGGTGCCTGAAAACAGCACCTGGATATAGTATAACGCCGGGCGGGAGTTCTGTAAAGAAGCTGAAGGAAAACCGCAGGCCTGTCTGTCCGTGCTTATATCCACCACCTGGGAGTAAGTTCACCGAGAGTAACGGTTTCCTCTGCTTCAAAATCCACCAGTACTTCAATTTCCTGATAGCTGTTGGGCATAAGCTGAACCATCAATTCCCTGCAGGCACCACATGGGGGGCCGGTCTTTCCATCCGGCATGATGGCAAGCACTTTTTTTATTTCCTGTTCGCCATTTGTTATCATGTTAAAAATCGCATTTCTTTCAGCACAGATTCCCAACGTAGAGCAGGTATCCACACAGACACCCACGTATATCCTTCCTGATGATGACAGGACCGCGGCGGCCACCCCTCCCCCATCTACATAATCAGATATTTGCCGCCCGTTCTGCACGGCTTTTGCTGCCTGAAACATTTCTTTCCATATCTGTTCCATATAATTTCCTCCATTTTTACCGTAAATCCCCATTGGGCCAAGGCTGTGCGGGGCCTGCCGGGGCTGGGGCCTTGCCCCAACCGTACTGTTAAGTTGCCATACGGGACAACCAGGCACAAAGCCCCGCTGCCTGTGATTACAATAGCATTTTTGGGTGTCTTCCGCAACCGGAATTATGATGCCAGTGTGCTGCCTTGAAAGAAAATGGGGCATATGGTAAACTTCAAGTAACAAATATTGGCTACAAGAATGGGGGATCCTATGAAAATAATCATTTCTCCGGCGAAAAAAATGAATGTGGACAGGGATACTTATCCCGTAAACAGGCTGCCCCTTTATCTGGCGCAGGCTGAAAAAATAAAGGAATATATGCAGTCCCTTTCCTATAAAGAGGCAAAGGCCCTTTGGGGCTGCAACGATAAGATTGCGGGGCTGAATTTTGAACGGTTCCGGGAGATGGATTTACGCAAGGGCCAAACCCCCGCGATTTTGGCATATGAGGGAATCCAGTACCAGTATATGGCGCCTTCTGTGTTTACAGACAGCGCTTTAAAATATGTGGAGGAGCATTTGCGGATCCTTTCCGGGTTTTATGGGGTGCTCCGCCCCCTGGACGGTGTGGTCCCTTACCGGCTGGAAATGCAGGCAAAGGCAAAGGTCGGCGGCAGGAAGGATTTATATGAATTCTGGGGAGATGCCCTCTATCAGGCGGCCAGGGAAGGGGATGGGAAAATTGTAAACCTTGCCTCTAAGGAATATGCCAGGTGTGTGGAGGGCTATCTGCAGCCGGGGGATGTTTTTCTCACCTGTATATTCGGCCAGTGGAAGGATGGGAAAGTCATCCAAAAAGGCACACAGGCAAAAATGGCCCGGGGGGAGATGGTGCGCTTTATGGCAGAGGGGGAAGTCAGGGACTTTGAACAAATCAAATCCTTTGGCCGCCTGGGGTATGGCTTCTGTGAAGGCCTCTCTTCTGACAGGGAGTATGTATTTGTCCAGTAATGCCGGTTTCCCCCCAAAATCCTTATTGCGGCTTTTGGCTGTCCTGATGGGTGGTTTTTCATTATTTTAAAAGTGGGCTGGGAACCAAATTCAGCCTTGACAAATGCAGGCTTGTACATAATCCACAAATGGGAATTTATAGTAAACAAAAAAAGAAATATCCCCAGGGACAACCCACAAAGTTATCCACAAAAAAAAGGCCGATAAAACAGGTATTTGACAGTTATACACTATGTTATCCACATTATCCACCAACGAAATAACGGAATCCGGAAATCCAGGGAAATAAATTAATGAACAGGCGTTTTGTGTATTATGATGAAAAGCCCGGAAATAAGGGATGCGAAAAACGAAAACTGGGAATTATTGCATAAATGGTACAAGCTATGTTATAATGTTTATACAATAATCCAAGGAAAGGATGATGAATAGATGAAGTTTATAATTGCTGGTAAAAATATTGAGGTAACTCCCGGGCTGAAAAGCGCGGTGGAGGAGAAGATCGGAAAGCTGGAGAGATATTTTACTCCCGAGACGGAGGTCCATGTAACGTTAAGCGTTGAGAAGGAGCGGCAGAAGATTGAGGTGACCATCCCGGTAAAGGGAAGCATAATCCGCTCCGAGCAGGTAAGCAACGACATGTATGTTTCCATTGACCTGGTGGAGGAGATCATTGAAAGGCAGCTTAAGAAGTATAAGAATAAGCTTATAGACCAGAAACAGTCGGCGAATTATTTTAAGAAGGAATTTATTGAAAAAGAATATATGGAGGATGAGGAGGTCAAGATCATCCGCAGCAAGAAGTTTGACATCAAGCCCATGTACCCGGAGGATGCCTGTGTGCAGATGGAGCTTTTAGGGCATAATTTCTTTGTATTCTGCAATGCGGAGACAGACCAGGTAAACGTAGTTTACAAGAGAAAAGGGAACACCTACGGGCTGATTGAGCCGGAGGATTAAAGGGATCATAAGCAGGAACAAAAAGATGTGTGGCGCACCGCACATCTTTTTGTTACAATAGGCTTACCCGTGGCAGCGTTTGTTACAATAAGCTTGCCGCGTGGCGTGGCAGTGTTTGTTTTGGCCGCGCTGTATACAGGTGGGAAGAATTTTTCAGAGGGAAGCAAGAAAATGGTTATTTTTCAGATAACGGCATTTTTGATTTTACTGTTGGTGATTGGGCGGAAGTTCCGCATTCCATTGGTGGAGGCGGTTCCTGTGGGAAGCGTGGTGTTGACCCTGCTGCTTTACCTGCTTTCCTTTTTCCGGGCCCTTTCCTTTTCGGACGTGGCCGCCCTTCTTGTGACAGCGGCCGGGGCAGCGTATCTGTTACTGGGCTCCCGGGAGAAAAGAAGGGAGATCCTGGCGTTTTCACAAAGGGAGCTATCAAGCCCCGGCTTTGTGGCGGCTTTGCTGATGACTATCTTTATGGCAGTGTGTGTAGGCGGCAAGGTGGTGAGCTGGTGGGACGATTATAACTTCTGGGCAACGGATGTAAAGTCCCTTTATTATCTGGATGGATTTGCAGGCAGGTATGCCAATGTGGCGGCGGAGTTCGGGGACTATCCCCCAGGGACCCAGATGATGAAATGGTGGTTTCTGCATTTTTCCGGGGAATTTCGGGAGGGCCTGATGTTTGCCGGGTATTATTTCCTGAACCTGTCATTTTTGTTTCCTTTTTTGAAGGTGCTGAAAAAGTGGGACAGGCTCACCCTGGCAGGGATGCTGGCGGGCGGGGCAGCCCTGTGGCTGTTCCCGGCGGTGGCGGAGGTGTTCTGGACAGACGGCTGCTGCGCGGACCTTACCATGGCACTGGTGTACGGCGGGTTCCTGGCGGCGGCAGCAGACCGGCAGGGGCATGGGCGGTTCTTTTATTATGGCAGGCAGGGGCTGTATCTGATGCTGTTGGTCTTGTGCAAAAATACAGGCTTTCTCTGGGCGGCCTTTGGGCTGCTGTTTACCTATGGGTATCATTTCCTGTGCTGCCGCAAAGAAAACACACAGAAAGAGGAGCGGAAGAGGGACAGAAAAGCCCTGTTTTGGGTGACCATCTGCCCGGTGGCGGCAGAAGGCTCCTGGCTGGGATTCTGCCTGTTAAACAGAAGGGTGGCGAAGCTTACCGGCGCTGCCATCCAGATGGCCACAGGAGCCATGGGGATCCCGGCAGTGCAGGAAAAAATGGTCAGGGCTTTTGGGGAGGCATTTACGAAATGGCCCCTCCACCGGGGAAAGACCCCGGGGCTGGACCTGACGCCCCTGGGGCTGTATGTGCTGCTTCTGGTTTTTGTGTTCCTTCTGTACCGTTTCCGGGTGCTGGCAAAGGGACAGGCTGTTTATGCAGGGAGTTTTCTGGCGGTGACAGGGGCGGTTTTTTATGGGATCAACCTGGCCAGCCATCTCACGATCTTTGCCGTGGAGACCCAGTACCTGGAGCCCTTCGGGATGATCTCTTCCATTGAGAGGTATGGGGCGCCTTTTGCCATAGGGGGGCTTTACCTTATCGCCTTTTATCTGACACGGGGAGGGGAGTCCCTGAAAGGGGCGCTTATTTGTATCCTGTTTGTGTTTCTGGCAACGGATCATGGGGGCGCATACCGGGCGCTGCTTGGCTATCGGGAGGCTGCGGGAAATGAGCTGGCGCGGCGGGAAGAAATCCTGGATGATAAGGCAAGGCAGTTCCTTGAAGCCATCGGCGCCGGTGGAAAGGAAGGAAACGGGCATGGGGAGGATAAAATCGCCGGGCACGGGCGGGTGCTGTATCTGCGGGATATCTCGGATGTGAGCTGGGTACGCAACACCTATATCAACTATGAAGCCGCCCCGGTGTCAGTGATGTACGGCAATGTGGACGTATCTTCCATGGACAGCGGGGACATTTTAAAAGCCCTGGAGGATGCCCATGCAGGCTTTCTCTATGTGGATGAACTGGCAAAGGGAGGCCGGGAGCTGCTGGCACCGTTGGCATGGGAGGGGGACTTTGCCTATGGCTGCCTGTACCAGGCAGTAGAGGGGGAGCACGGGATTTGCCTGGTGAAAAGGGGATGAAATGACAACTAAGATATCAAAATGGGAAATACCAATTATTATACCTTCCTATGAGCCGGATGAAAAACTTCCGGCGTTGTTAAAAAAGCTAAAGGATGCGGGGTTCCGGAATATTGTGCTGGTGGACGATGGGAGCGGGCAGGAATATGGGCGGTTTTTTGGCCAGGCGGAGAGGGTGTATGGTTGCCATGTTCTGCGCCATGCGGTAAACCAGGGGAAAGGCCGTGCGCTGAAGACAGCTTTTAACTATTGTTTGCAGGCGTTTTGCCAAATGCCGGGGGCGGTAACTGCCGATTCTGACGGGCAGCATTCGCCGGAGTGCATCCTCTCCTGCGTGCAGGCCATGCTGGAGAACCCTGGGGCGCTGATCTTGGGCTGCCGCTGTTTTGAGGGGGAGGATATCCCGGCGCGGTCAGAATTTGGCAACAAGTGTACCAGGACCGTGATGAAATATTTAACGGGCATCACTGTCTCCGATACCCAGACGGGGCTCCGGGGGATCCCTTCCTCTTTTATGCAGCAGCTTCTGATGGTAAAGGGGGAGCGGTTTGAGTTTGAGACGAACATGCTTTTGGAAACCAGGGCAAGGAAAATTCCTGTTGTGGAGATCCCCATCCGGACGATCTATATAGAAGAAAACAAAACAAGCCATTTTAACCCCATTAAAGACTCGGTGAGGATCTACATGATATTTGGGAAGTTTCTTTTTTCCTCCCTGTCCTCCAGTGTGGTGGACCTGGCGCTGTTTTCCTTGTTCTGCTTTCTTTTGAAGGACAGGCAGTGGGGGAGGGTCACTTATGTGATGGCGGCCACGGTGCTGGCAAGGATACTTTCCGCCCTGTATAATTACCTGCTGAACTTAAAGGTGGTGTTCCAGAGCGGGGGGCCGGTACATGCCACCCTGCCCCGCTATGCCTGCCTTGCGATGGTGCAGATGTCCTTAAGCGCCCTTCTGGTGGGGAAGCTGTATCCGCTTTTTGGGGGCGCGGAGGTGCTGGTGAAGATGCCGGTGGATGTGGCGCTGTTTTTTTTGAGCTTTGTGATACAGCGGGAATTTGTCTACCGGGAAAAGTGCGGCTAGATTCCCGGGGAGGGTCTTAGGCGCTGGCCTTGCCGCCTGGGGCTGGCGTTTTTTTCTGTTCATATTCAGCTACGGCAGGGTCTTTCATCTGAAGGCACCGGGACCATTCTTTGGTTTCCGCATTTTTTTCCGTGAGGCACCGGTTTTTGTACAGGAAACGGGTGAGTGCGTAGCAGTCGATCCAGATTTCGTTGTTCCCCTCTTTCTGGGATTCGTCGAAAATAAGCTGCAGCCCCCAATGGAGATGGACGGTCTCAATGTTGTTGACGTTTTCCTTTTTGCTGTATCCGGTGTGCCCCATGTAGCCGATCACATCCCCGGCAGTGACCACGCTCCCCTCTTCCAGGTTAAGGGCATAGGGGAAGTTCTGGCGCAGGTGGGCGTAATAATAGTACCGTTTGCCGTCAAAGCTGCGGATGCCGATGCGCCAGCCGCCGTATTGGTTCCAGCCCAGGGCTTCCACATAGCCGGACTCGATGGCGATGATGGGTGTACCTATAAGAATAAAATATAGAATCAGGGCGTTAAAAAATAATGCGCAGGCTTTCACCGTCAAACAGGCATTTCTTGACGATTTTTCTGATCAGTTCGTTTTTTCCGGCATAGTCTATGTTGTCAAAATTGTCTATGAGGCAGCAGATGTCATTGTAGAGCTGCTGTTCAATTTCTTCCGCACTTTTTGTTTCAGCTTCCTTAAGCAGGATGTTTCTTAATTCTTCCTCCTGTTTTTTCTTCTGTGAGTCCAGTTCGCTGATCTGGCTGATAATGTAACCTGCGGCTGCAGTCCCCATTGCCTGGGTGAGGGCGGAAGTGAGGTTGTCGATCGAACTCTGTAGCTTTTTTATTTCACTTTTTATGCTGTCAGCGTCCTGGAGGGCAATATTGTCACTTCTTTTGGATTTTAATATGGCAGGGTTCAGCTTTATTTTTTGCAGATGGTCAATGAAAAGCTGGTCAATTATTTCAATGCGCACATATTCAGAATTGCAGTATTGCCTCCCCATCCGTGCCATATGTATGCAGTAATAATAGGAAAACCGGATATTGTTTTTTACATAGGTACGTACATCCATGCGTGCCCCACAATTGCATTTAAGGACACCTTTCAGCAGCCCAATCTCATGTTTGGGAGTGTGGAACATTTTATTGACACCAAGGCGTTTCTGGGCGGCGATCCAGTCTGGCGCAGGTATGACAGGCCCGTGGATGCCGATGGCAATGCTCCAGTCCTTCTTATCGCATTTCTTTTGTGAGGCTTTACCTGTTTTCGTTTTGCCATAGCCAATAAGCCCTTTGGTTCCATCAAAAAGCGACTGGTCAGGAAGGGAGCATCCGCAGTCTTTGAAGTAGTAATAAGCCTCTATACTGTTCTGGCAGTATACTGGGTTGGTAATAATGTTATAAATCTGTGAGCAGCTGAGAAACTTTCCGGAATGTGTTTTGATTCCATGGTCACGGCAGTATCGTTCTACTTTGGTGATAGGATATCCTTCAAGTATGAGCTGGAAAAGGAGCCTGGGGCGCCAGATGCTGGCTTCATCTACCAGTAAATAGGAATGCTCCTTATCACCGATCTGGCGGCGCACAGAGGTCATCCCACTGGGCAGTTTCCCACCTGTCCACTTTCCGGCGGCCCCAAGTGCCTGCATATTGTCAGCCACACGTTCAGAAGTGTTTTCGCGTTCCAGTTGGGCAAAGGCAGCAAGTATGTACATAACAGTCCGCCCCATGGGAGTAGTAGTGTCAAAGGATTCTTTTACAGAGATAAAGGATACGCCATGCTGCTGGAATATTTCATACATGGCGGAAAACTCCTGCACGTTACGGCTGATACGGTCCAGCTTGTAGACCATGACGGAGTCAAGAAGCCCGGCTTTTACATCTGCCATCAGTTCCTGAAAGCTGGGACGGTTGGTATTTTTTCCGGAGAAACCTTCATCCTTATCATATATTTTAAATTCTATTTCCTGCTCCTTGTAGATGATGGCGGCGTAATCTTTGCAGAGCTGCACCTGTACCTGTACAGAATCGCTATTGTCACGGTATACAGATTTACGGGGGTAAATTCCGATGGTGAGCATAGTGTAGTCCTTTCTTAAATTATTTGTAATAGTCCATATATAACAGATGCTTGTATTTATAGAAAACTGTGATATGGTGTAAAAATACCTCGCTTCTATAATTGAAACGAGGTATTTGCATAAATTTTAACTTTGGATTAGTGATGTTTTTTTCATTTGGTTGGTTTGCAGGCTCATCTTGTAGTCTTTAAAAAAGCTGTTACAATAGAGCCAATGCCAGCTACCCCAGTTCTGTATTTGGTAATTCTGGCTCAGGGGCTTTTGAGGCTTCCTGTTTCTTTTCTGATAGCTCTTCGGACATTTTCCCAATCGCCTCTTATCGCTTCGTAATCTGCCCGCCTGTCATCAACTATTTTAGGCCAATCTTTAGTTCCGCCTAAGTCCAAAGCCCTGCAGAATCCGTGTATGAAATTTAGACTAAATTTAATTGTCATACGGACATTCTCCTTTCTTTGGATTTAGTTGTAAACATATAATAGCACAAAAAATATAATCAAACAAGTAAAAATACTTTTTAGCTGATATTTCTTGCTTCAGCTTCTCTTACCTTTGGAAACACTAAAATTAAAGCTTTTTGAAAAACATTTTTGAAGTTGATTTTTTGCAGATTGTGGATTATAATAATAAAAAAAGGAAAGGGAATGGCGAAATGTGGCGGTATAAGATTGATATTTTGAAAGAATTATCTAATAGAGGGTACACCAGCACAAAAATGAGGAAAGATAAAATAATGTCAGAGGGAACGATGCAACATATACGCAAGGGGCATGGCATATCAGTAGATACATTGAATACGATATGTTTAATCCTGAGGTTGGAACCGTCGGATATAATAGAGATAATCCCGACAGATGAGGAAAAAATAAAATATTTTTAAAAAGCACTAAAATTAGTGTTCACATGTGGCGGAATATATGTTAAAATATAATTGTCCAAAGGGCCAGGACAATAACCCGAAAGGGAGAAAGGAGAACAAATGGAAGTTATGAACGAAAAGGAAATCAAAATCGTAAAGAACTCTACAATTTACGAAATCCGGTTAGCATTTGCCAGTGGTGAGAAAGAGGATTACAAGAAAGAAGAGATTCTTGAAATGCTTGACAAGATTGCACTTGCAAAAGAACAGGAGTAGTCAAAGGGAACTGAAAAGGGCGGCAGACACGCAAGCCGCCCGAGATGGCGGTTTCCCGTCCTGGATCGTTTGGTACACATATGATGTAGCCATCCCTATTTTTTGCCTACCAGGCAGGCCAGGAAACCTCATCCTGATTCAATTTTCATCGTAAGAAGCTATCGTAACAGTTTTTAAACATTATTATCCTCTAAAACACTAAAGCTGTTAAACAATAAGTACTTTTCTATGGAAGCAGCAGTTATTGCTGTTAAATCTCTATTTTTTTTCATAGATAACCGCCCCCTTTTATTATTTTCATCAGACGTATTAATTCAGATGGTGTCAACAACTGGCTTTCTGGCACTTGTATCCGGACTGTTTTAGCGTACAATAGATTATCACATGATTCAATGGGAACTTATGTTTGCGTATATTATAGCATATTTTTTCTTTTATGCAATGAGCAGTAAAAAAAGACCCCGTATCTACGAGGTCTTAAAATCTGAATGAAATAGGTCGGGTGACAGTTCTCACATCTCCATCTGGGGCGACAGCTGCCGTTCCTCTTTCGCTCAAATTAAGCTTTATGCCTATAATATGTTTGGATTGACCTATATTAAGTCTAATAGTTTTGATTTTTCTAAATTAAATTCTTCATCACTTAATAAACCAGAGTCTTTCATTATTTTTAACTTTTCGGCTTTTTTCTTAAACTCTGCCATTTGATCTGTGGCTTGTTTATCTTCAAGTTTGTGACTTTCTGGTGTAGGGGCTATATTAAGCAATTTGCCACTTTCTATTTGGGTAGTAGCATTATGTATGGCTGTTTTCTTTTCAAGTTCCAACACTATATTATATTTTTTTTCTGGCAGATGTGTTTGTAAGAAATTATAAATATCATTAGGAAGTTCGATATCTATATATTGTTTTTTTATATCAGAGTAGAAATTAAGTATTATACTTCTTGAATCAATCTCTTTGGTGGTAGAGTCGAGTGAAAAATTTGTTTTTGCCGCTTCCGTTTGTGTGGGTTTATAAGATAACAGGGCACCTGCGGTCATCCCCATCATTCCGAAGAGTAATCCTCCGCCAGCAACAGCTAGTTTGGAAAATTGTCCACCTGTTACACTTCCACCATAGTTTGAGTAGTCGCCATGAAGCTCTGATACATAATGTATATCTCCAGCTTTTTCGTAGTAGTGAATTTTTTCGAACGGAATAATACCATTACTTTCTTCCTTGGCTTGACCATCAATTTTTAAAAAATTTAGGGCTTTATCTTCATTGATATAAATTAAAGCTATTTTATGCTTATCTTTATAAAGTTCATAATTTGGTGTGGTTTTTTTAAGATGAAAATTTAGGCAATCATTATAAAATTGTAAGGATTCCCTCTCTTGGGTTTCCCTTAATTCCTTTTCCCTCTTTTCATGCTCTTCTTTTGCAAGTTTTGCTTGTATATTTTGTTGGTCAATTTCTTCTTTGGTTCTTAATAGTAATTGCGTCCATTTTGCAGGCTCCGATATTCCCAATAATGCTATTTTGAAAGTTGAGCTGTTTGTGACAACAGAATCCTCAATGTATTCTATAACTACTCCCATGTTGCCTGCAATACTTTCTTCATAAACCTCTCGTATTTGGGGGTAGCTCAAAGAAAATGGTTCGCTTTCATTTGATAATTCGTCTGAGGTGAATGAATAGCCTACACCTTCTATGTGGGAAGGATAAATATGTAATTTGATTGGGCATTTTTTTCCGAATAAGCCCTTTCGATGTTCTCCGTAATAGCTATCAATTGGTTTTTCAGCATCGTACCAGTTCATTATTGCGTTATCTACTTGCTTTTGTTAGTAGAGTCTCCTTTCCCTATTGCTGTATTTTTATTGAAAATATTGTTATATAGTTTGTCCCCGTGTGTGCGCAGTTTTTGTATTCTGTAGTCAAGCAGCTTGACCTTTAAAATTTAAAATTGATTCCACACTGTTTTAAGACAGCATTAGCAGTATGCCTTGATTTTATCTTTGAGTCAACAGTCACATGCCGATCTGTGATAGGGCTATACCATATATCATGGTCACCTTTCCCATGCCTGCTGAACGTGCATCCGTTTTGTGAAAGTATGCTGCGGACTTTCTTTTCATATTCAGCCATTACAGAACCATCCTTTCACGCCGTTCTGATGTGAAAATAAGTGAGATGGGGGGAGCATCCTGGTTCAATTCCAATAATTCAGGAATGGCAAAGCGCACACGTTCCACAAGCGCATCAAATGAGCCTGATTCAAGTACAAGGCCGGGTATGTCTTTGCTGGTGGCAGTCCATACGTCTGCTTCGTTATCCCATGTAAAATTTACAATGTATTCCATAGATACCTCCTATAATAAGCTGGCGTAGCGGATTAATTATTTCTTTTTATTCCATGTATTTGTGTAAATTATATTGCCTTTTCTTTTAAATTGATTTTTCTATACTTATCTGACAGCAAAAGCAAATCAGCTTGTTTTTCCAATTCTTTTATACCATTTCGGTTTAACTGCTGTGCTTTTTCAATGAGTGTGTTTAATTCAGGATGGATATTAAGGGCAGTTTTTTTTTGCTTATTTTCATTTATGCAATATGTATCATATAAATCATGTGCTTTTTCTATATCATCATATATTATTTCAAGAGGAGATATTTTTAAAATTTCAGCTAGTTTTGCAATTTTATCACGCCGTAAATTTTCTATGAAACCACTTTCCCATTTTTGAACAGTCCCTTTTTTGACTCCTACATAATCCCCTATTTGTTCAAATGTTAACCCCAAATCTATGCGCCGTTTTTTAATTAAATCTTTTACTTCCAAAATGTCACCTCGTTTCCTAAGATAATAATATATCACGCGAGTCTCTTTTTGGCAACTTTTTTATAAAAAAAACAAAAATAGTCTCTTTTAATGCTTGACATACCAAATTATAAAATGTAATATTTGGAACGCTCTTTGCATTAGTCATAGCGCGTTACACAGAAAAATGAAAGGGAAAACAGAATTTACTCGTAAGGAGATTCAGAAAACGATAGCGTTTTTAATTTTTTTTTACACAAAAAGTTTCCTAAAAGAGACTTTCCGGAGGGAATATGTTAAAGAAGATTTACGATGAGCTAGTTTTGATCAGAAAAGAGATTCAAGCCATAAGAAAGAGCAAGGAGCTCGATGCAATGTCATTTAGTTAGATGCGTGAGCCGTTAAGTTAAGGAAAATCTGTCATGGCAGAATTTTGCATTTTTTGTGATTATTTTCGGCAAACGTGTTGAGCCATGCGGGAATGGTAAGGTTTTTTCGTACAGCCTTTTCGCCATACTTTTCAGCATAGGCATCCATATCCAGAACCAACATGCTTACGAAACCGCCGGCTTCTGGGATAATGCTTTCCAATGGGCTTGCTTCGGGCGCGGGTTTTCCGTCCTCCAGTTCGTCAAGAACCCAGCCGGATGCGGCATCAGTACCCATAAGGATAGCTTCGGCCAAGGTGCTGCCTTCACTGACACAGCCGGGAAGGTCTGGAACTTCAACGGTAAATCCTCCTTTTTTTCTTCACAAGGATAGAAACAAGCGGGATAAGTTAATTTCATAGAAGAATCCTCCTTTATGGTGTTATAACTTCTCGGAATCTCTAGCCCCTATTTTATAAGGCTTTCAGATTCCCTTTTTCAAAAATCACCCACTTTTTCTCAAAAACACTTGACAAACCAGTCAAAAAATGCGGCGCTTCGCGCCCTTGATCAAAAAGTACATTTTTTGATTGGAGGCGATTTTTGATGTTACCTTGTAACCCTGGCGGCCATTCCGCCTATCAGGATACTTTCGTATCCCAATTCCTTAAATTTTATCCCAATCCCTTTGTGCTTCCTAAAAGCTCCTGGGATTATATCGTGCAGTTCTGGTATCTCGATCTTTCACAGACCGATTCCATTATGCTTGAATGCTACTCTGTTTTTGGCCCGCAACCACGGCTCCCTTCCTGCATGCTGCGCTCCTACCTGCTTGCCTTGAAACTGAAAGTTACTTCCATCACTGTCTGGTGCCGCATGCTTAAGGAAACTCCCCTTTATGCCATCCTCAGCGGTTTCCCTTTTGGCGATACCCCTGGTGTTGGGACTTTTTATGATTTCTTTTCCCGCATCTGGCAGCATGGCTCCAACAACCTTTCCCCGAAAGACC
>CAJTVD010000043.1 GCA_910579495.1 uncultured Lachnospiraceae bacterium | reverse complement strand
TTAACATATCGGGTGAAAACAAATGCCGCCTACGGCGTCGCTTGTTTTCCTTCCGGGCTGCATTTCATGCAGCACACTCAGAAGCTTTGCTTCTTCGTTAACATATCGGGTGAAAACAAATGCCGCCTACGGCGTCGCTTGTTTTCCTTCCGGGCTGCATTTCATGCAGCACACTCAGAAGCTTTGCTTCTTCGTTAACATATCGGGTGAAAACAAATGCCGCCTACGGCGTCGCTTGTTTTCCTTCCGATATGTTACATTATACCAACTTGCGCTGTAATTGACAACAAATACAATTTTCTGAATGTGGGGTTCAATTTTGCGTACATTATACTAAATTTGTATAAATATTACCCATGATATATAAAAAAATAAGCAATTTTCTGAAAAATAAATCCAGCCTTACTATTAAAAATTCATAAACACCGGACAGATGACCAGTATTGGGTATTGTTATTTCCCTGTTTCATTTTTATAATTTCCATTGGAAAAATATTACAAGAAAGGACTGAAAGAATATGAAGGAAGGTAAGGCATCCCCTATGGAAAAGCTTGCCACTTTTATCATTGATAAAAGAAACCTGTTTTTCCTGCTGTACATCTTTGCCCTGGTATTCTGCTTTTTTTCAACTAATTGGGTAAAGGTGGAAAATGATATTACCACTTACCTGCCAGAGGATACCCAGACCCGCCAGGGGCTTACTATTATGAATGAGGAATTCATTACTTATGGTACTGCCAGGGTAATGGTTTCCAATATCTCCTTTGGGAGGGGCCAGGAGCTGAAAGAGGAAATTGAAGCCATAGAAGGTGTGTCAGAGGCAGTCTTTGACAGCTCCCCGGAACATTACATAGATTCCTCTGCCCTCTTTGACATTACCTTTGAGGGAACAGCCACCGATGAGGTGAGCGTGGAAGCTATGGGACAGGTAAATGCCCTTCTGGCAGGCTATGATACTTATGTGAACACGGAAGTGGGCGTGGACAGCGCCGCAGACTTAAAAGAGGAAATGCAGGTGATTATTGTTATGGCTGCAGTGATTATCGTGGTGGTCCTGACTTTGACCTCACGCTCTTATGCGGAGGTGCCTGTGCTCATCGCCACTTTTGGGACCGCCGCCCTTTTAAATATGGGCACCAACTTTCTGTGCGGGACCATCTCCTTTATTTCCAACTCTGTGACAGTGGTTTTGCAGCTTGCCCTTGCCATTGACTATGCCATTATTCTGTGCCACCGTTTCAGCGACGAGCACGAAACCCTGCCCACAAGGGAGGCTTGTATCGCCGCCTTATCCAAGGCGATCCCTGAAATTTCCTCTTCCTCCCTTACCACCATATCCGGGCTGGCGGCGCTGGCGTTTATGCACTTCCGCATCGGCATTGACCTTGCCACTGTGCTGATCAAGGCAATCCTGCTGAGCCTTTTATCTGTCTTTACACTGATGCCCGGGCTTTTGATGCTCTTTAGCAACCTGATAGATAAGACCCGGCACAAAAAGCTGCTTCCCTCTATTACCCTCATCGGGAAGCTGGACGTGCTTACCCGCTTTATTGTGCCGCCCATTTTTGCCATGGTCCTGGCTGTGGTGGCCGTATGGGCCAACAAGTGCCCCTACTGCTACAGCTTTACTGACCTGACCACCACCAAGCAGAGCCAGAGCCAGATCGCTTACCAGAAAATCAAAAATACTTTCGGCACTAACAATCTGGTGGCAGTGATCATCCCTTCCGGCAATTATAAGGCGGAGGCTTCCCTTCTCCGTTCCCTGGAAAGCTATCCGGAGGTGAAATCCGCCATGGGGCTTGCCAACATAGAAGCCATGGACGGCTATACCCTGACTGACGCCCTAAATCCCAGGGAATTTTCAGAACTGGCAGGGATAGAATATGAGCTTGCCAACCTGCTTTACTCCGCCTATGCCGTAAACGATGACCAGTATGGCCAAATCATCAACGGCCTGGACCGCTATCAGGTTCCTTTGTTTGACATGTTCCTCTTTTTAAAGGAACAGATGGAAAAAGGGAACATCACCCTGGAAGGGGAAATCCAGGATACTCTGGATGGTCTGTTCCTGCAGTTGGATAAAGCCAAACTCCAGTTACAGGCCGACCAGTTTTCAAGGCTGGTGGTTTACCTGGCCCTGCCTGAGGAAAGCCAGGAAACCTTCGATTTCCTGCAAGTCATGGAAAAGGAAGCCAAAAAATATTATGGGAACGAAAAGGTTTATATTGTGGGGAACTCCACCAGCGACTACGACCTGTCCTCCTCCTTTGGGGAAGATAACCTGCTGGTAAGTATCCTCTCTGCCCTTTTTGTTATCATTATCCTGCTGTTTACCTTTAAGTCGGCAGGGCTTCCTGTACTGCTGATCCTTGTGATCCAGGGCAGTATCTGGATAAACTTTTCCTTTCCCTACCTGCAGGGCTCGCCCCTGTACTTTTTAAGTTACCTGATCGTCAATTCCATCCAGATGGGGGCAAACATTGACTATGCCATTGTAATATCCAGCCACTACAAGGATTTAAAAGGGGAAATGCCGCCCAAAAAAGCCATTGTGGAAGCCTTAAACGAAGCTTTCCCAACCATTTTTACCTCCGGTTCCATCCTGGCTGTGGCAGGGGCGCTGATCGGGCAGATGACCACCAACCCAACCATTTCCGCCATCGGCGTCTGCTTAAGCAGGGGGACTTTGATTTCTATTTTCCTGGTACTGGCAGTGCTGCCCCAGATTCTTGTGCTGGGCGACCATATTATCGAACGTACCAGCTTTGAGCTTAACCGCATCAACCTTGCCGCCAAATCCTATTCCGGCACCATCCATGTACAGGGACGGGTGATGGGACATGTGGACGGGATAATGGAGGGTACCTTCAACGGCATCCTCCGCGGAAACATGAACGCCATTGTCACCTTCGGGACTGCTGCCGTACAGGAAGAAAATAGATACAGTCCCGCCCTGCCTGCCCCCAAAGAGGATGGGGCGGCCACGGATACGGCCTGCGGAACCACCATTACCACAAAAGGAAGTGAAGACCATGAAGAAAATTTTTCATCCTGCAGCTAACAAAACCATATCACTTGTACTGCTGCCCGCGCTCTGCCTGTCAGTGATCCTCTCCGGCTATCCCGCAGCGGCAGCGCCCTCCGGCCAAAAGGAAAAGGCTTTGGAGGAAAAAACAGCCCAAAGCCTCTCTGGCAGCGGAGAATGGGAGTTTATCTCTATCAGCACCAAAGAAGACCTGGAGGATTTTGCCATAAACTGTGCTTACGATGCCTGGTCCCGGGGAAAAGTATTTGTCCTGGAAAATAACATTGACTTAAGCGGGGCAGATTTTTCACCTGTCCCAACCTTCGGCGGCATCTTTCTTGGGCAGGGGCATACCATCAGCGGCCTTTCCCTTTCCGGCGGCAGTAATTACACCGGGTTGTTCCGGTATGTACAAAAATCCGGGGAAATCTACCAGCTTTCTGTCTCCGGCACAGCCCGGGAGGAAAATTCCCACACAGGGCTTGGGCTGCTGGCAGGATGCAATTATGGGCTGATCTCTGGCTGCTTTGTCTCCGGCAATATCACTGGCGGCGACCAGGCGGCGGCACTGGCTGGATTAAATGAAGTTTCCGGTGTTATCAACGGCTGCACCAGCAGCGGCGCGGTTTCCGGCAGCCATCAGGTTGGAGGGATTGCAGGCAGCAACAAAGGCAGCATCATTAACTGCCGCAACCACAGCTTTGTAAACACTTCCCCTGCCGATAACCGGATTGATTTAACTTCCATAGACATGGATATGGCCATCTTTGAACTTATGACAACAGAAAACGCTGCCTCCGTAACAGATATCGGTGGGATTGCAGGCAGTAATTCCGGGCTGGTCCGTGCCTGCACCAATGACGGCTCCATTGGCTATCAGCATGTGGGCTATAACATCGGCGGTATCGCAGGCAGCCAAATGGGATACATAGAAGGATGTGCCAACCATGGGCTTTTAAACGGGAGAAAAGATGTAGGCGGCATTGCCGGGCAGATGGAGCCCAGCAGCCAAATGGAATACCTGGAAGATACCATGGAAAAGCTGAATACGGAATTTAACAAGCTCCACGGCCTGCTCACCCAGCTTGACCGGGACGCCTCTTCCGCTTCCTCCCGCCTTACCGGGCAGGTAGATGCTTTAATGGACTCAGTGGAGGGTGCCCAGAATGCTATTGACGAAATTATGATAAATATGGGCAACCATGTGGAGGACCTGGCAGGCCTTACAGACCTTGCCTCCCTGCCCTCGCCGGATCCCATATCCCTGGAATTTCTGGATAAGCTTGCCCTCCCCTCCTTTACCCCATGGCCCTCCCGCAGCCCCCTGCCGCCGTTATTACCGGACGTGACACCTTCCGGCCTGCCGGACGCTACGCCTTCGGTGACACCCTCCGGCCTGCCGGACGTTACGCCCTCGGCGGCACCTTCCAGCAGGCCGAACGTTACGCCCTCGGCGGCACCTTCCGGCAGGCCGGACGCGACACCAGAAGAAACACCAGCCCCAACGCCTTCCGTTACCGCCAGGCCAACGGAAACGCCGTTTTCCGGGGATAATGGTCTGGAAGAACCCCCAAAAGAGGAAGATCCCGTACCTGAAGATGGCCCATCGGATAATAACCAAACAGATTATCCTGCGGATGGGGAAAACGGAAATGGGACAGAAAGCGGCAACCCCCTTTTACCGGATGGTTCCCAAGGGGAAAATACAGATGCCGGAATGGACGAAGAAGAGGGCAAAGAGGAAAAACATCCTGCCAATAATGGTAATGTTGGGAATAAGGAAGCTGAAGATGGTAACAACAGCTTTGCCCATGCCAGCGGCCACAGGGAAGCTTCCATCAGGTATGACTTTCTATGGAATCCCCCGGCATTGCAACAAGACCATGGGACATTTGTCCCCACACACCTGTCAGCCCCCATGCCCCCGGCCCTCACCGGCCAGCCGGAAAAACTCACTTACAGCAATGGCAACAACAACGATGACGGCAGTGATGATGGCGGCGACGAAGATAGCAACAGTGATGATGGCAGCGGCGAACCGGGAACATCCTCCCCTTCTCCCTCCGCGGCGGCAACAGTGCCTCCCTCCGCCAGCCCTTCCCCCACAAAATGGCCCCTGCCGCTGCCCACCAATAACCCTTTTACCGCCGGGTGGCCCGATGCATGGCCTGCCCCCAATCTGGACAGGCTGGACATTGGCAGCCGTATTGACAGGGAACAGGTGGAAAAGGACTTAAACGATGTACAGCAAAGCGTCTACCAGGACGCTTCCCATGTATTGGAAAGTATCCAGAATACCGTACAGGAGCAGGCAGGAATCTTAAGCTCCCGCATCTGGTCAGCGCAGAATTCCTTAAGCGGCAGTTTTTCTGCCATCATCCAGGATATGAGGATTTTAAACGCCATGCTTGACAGTGAAAACCAGGTACTTTTAAAGGATATGCAGGCGATCATTGATGAGCTGAACGTTATCGGCAACATCATTACCGCTCCCCAGGACAATGCACCGGAAGATATTCTTACGGACATTTCCGACCAGGACCAGCTTACCGACACTACCGGGAAGGTTATGAACTGCATCAACTACGGAAACGTCAATGGTGACCTGAACGCCGGGGGCATCGCAGGCTCCCTATCCCGGGAAAATAACCTAGACCCGGAGAATGATTTTAACTGGGACGAAAACTTTACCCTGAATTTTCGTTATAAAGAACGCATTGTGGTGCGTAAATGCACCAATACCGGCACCGTCAGCGGAAAAAAGGACCGGGTAGGGGGGATTGCCGGGGAAATGGCACTGGGAAGTATCATTGACTGTGCCAACAGCGGCACCGTCCAAAGCGACGGAAAGCAGGTGGGCGGCATTGCTGGCTATTCTGCCGCAGCTATCCGCTCCTGCAGTGCCAAATGCACCCTCTCCGGCACCGGGCAGGTGGGCGGTATCGCTGGCTATGGCACAAATATCTCCGGCTGCTATAGCATGGTAAATATAAAAGGCGGCGAAAGCTGCCTGGGCTCTGTGGCTGGGAAGTTAGCGGATGCCGGCCAGGCCGGTGATAACTATTTTGTGGAAGGCTGCCCTGCCGGCATTGACGGCATCAGCTATGAGGGGCTGGCTGAGCCTCTCCCCTACCACACCTTTATGGCTTCCCCCGGCCTGCCGGAAATGTTCGGGAATATTTATCTCTCCTTCCTGGCAGACGGCCGCGTGGTAACCGTAACCACCCTGGCTTATGGCGATACTTTTACCCCAGACATGCTCCCCCCTGTCCCCGAAAAAGAGGGCTATGTGGGGGAATGGGAGGACTTTGACTACCACACCATCACTTTCGACCAGACAGTGAATGCAGTTTATACAGAGTACGTGACAGCTATTGAAAGCGCCCAGGCCCTGGGGCAGCGCCCCATTTTACTGTTAGAGGGAAGCTTTACTCCCAAGGACAGCTTCACCCTCACCGAAATCGACGCTTATCCTGCCCAGGCAAAGACCGTTGCCAAATGCTGGGAGGTTTCTTCCTCAGAAGGCATCACCGGAAGGGTAAAGGTAAGATATCTGATACCTGGGGAAATGGAAAATCCCCGGATAGAGCTTTATGAAAATAATGCCTGGCGCCCTATTGACACTGAAAAAGATGGAAGTTATTATGTATTTACTTCTGAAAAAGCAGATTTCATTTTTTGCTGTGTAGACCGCCCGGCTTCCCTGCCTGTGGGCATTGGCGCCCTGATGGCTGGCTGCGCCGGGGCTACCGTTTTACTTTCACTGGCCCTGCTTTACAGGAAGAAAAAGAAAAAAGCTGCAAAGTGAGATTCCCCTTATGACCCAGGCAGATATTTCCTTACATACCAGGCAGGCCATGGCATCCTCCCTGAAAAATTTCATGGGAGTAAAACCGCTCTCAAAAATTACAGTGAGTGAAATCTGCCAGGACTGCGGGCTTAACCGCAAAACCTTTTACTACCATTTTGAGGATATTTACAGCCTGCTCCACTGGATGCTGGAGCAGGAAGCCCTGGTGGTTTTTAAGAAATTCAACCTGCTTACAGATTATAAAAAAGCGATCTGCTTTCTTATGGATTACATAGACGCCAATAAACACATACTGAACTGTGTTTACGATGCCATGGGGCGGGAAGGGATGAAACAATTTTTTCTTTCAGACTTCCAGGTATCCCTGAACGCAATCATTGAGGGGATGGAAAAGGACATGGATATTCATGCGGACCAAGGCTACAAACAGTTTCTCTGTGAATTTTATACCAACGCCCTGGCCGGGATCCTGACCGACTGGTTCCGGGACAGGGACGTGCGCACCAGGGAGGAAATGATACACCATATCTTACTGACGATCAAAACCTCCCTCCGCAGCGCATTATGGGAAAGCTGTAAAAATTGACGGGCAGCCTTCCCATTACATGTATTCCAGGGAAACCATGGACTGCCCTTTCACTAAATCCAGCCCATAAGCCAATTCCCGGAACATCCAATACTGCCCTGCTGCATTGGGATGCACATCGTCATTCATGCCTGCCTCCCATCCCTCCTGGCTCTTTTGCCGCAATTCTCCCAAGTGTTTCTCATGGTCAATTAGAATAACTCCCAATTCTGCCGCCGCTTCCCTTACTGCCCCCGCAAAAGCCGGAAGCGCCACTGCCCGCTGGGCTGCCCCGGGTTTTACCAAAGGAGGGGTCCGCAGTACCAGCTGGCTTCCCTTTGCCTCTATTATACGCCCAATCTGTACAAGCTGTTCCCGGAATGCCTGCACATCCGAGATTACACAGTCGTTGGTCCCAAACATCGCCACCACCACATCCGCATCTGAATAAGGATAATAGCGCACATCCAGCCGCCCCAGGAATTCCTCCGCAGTGGCACTGGAAACACCTACATTTAAAACCACATCATCCTCCCGCCCCCAATCCTCCCGGATGTATTTTTCCCATAGCTGGGGCAGGCTGTCGAAACCATAGGTATGCAAGGCCCCATGGGTAATGCTGTCGCCAATAAACAGCCAGCGCATAGGCCCCTGCTTCAATTTCAGGTTCCCCGCTTTTTCAAAAACCTGCCTGGCAGGGCGCAGGGCAAAACGGTTTCTGTCTTCATATGTCACCAGGGAAGGCCTGGCACCGGTTTCTTTTAATATAGCGTTTGCCGTTTGCAGGCTGTCCCCTTGATACTTTATGCAAAGGAACCCTGCGCCAATCTCTTCCGCCAGCCGCTCCATTTCCCCAAGAGCCCCCTGTAAAACTTCCTCTGCCAGGGCCTCATCCTCGCTGCCGGAAATATACACCACCCCCTGAGGGTGATAGCAGGCTGCCCGCCGGCCAAATTCCTCCACAATATCCACAGCATTCAGCCCCGGCCTGGCCGTGTTAAAAACAAAACGCTCCCTTGCTGCCATGCTGTCCATTGCCATATCCCACCGGATTACCTCTTCAAACAGCCCTGCACAGCCGCGCCGCCCTTCATTTTCGGCAAATCTGCCTGCCGCCGCACTGCCGCCGGTAAATACCCAGCTTTTTCCCTTTTCCTTTAAAAACATATCCGATATCACCATTACTTCCCACCGCCTTTTCCTAAAATTATTGATAGCTTCATTATAGTGGGTACCCCGGCAGGTGTAAAGTTCCTTATTTTCATTTCCCACAAAGCTTCCCATAAGCCTTTAAGATCTCATTCTGGTTTTTCCCTGTAATAAAATAAAAATCCATGCAGTCTTTATTTTCTATATAAAGGTAGGTCCCGTATGCCGGGATATCACAGCAAATTGCAGCATCTGCCGCCAGCACAATCCCATATCCCTTATCGGAAAGCACAAAGGGCAAGGCGTCCCCTCCCGCTCCCTGGGAAATATACCTGGCGCCGCCCCGCAGGTTTAAGCCCTCTTTTCCTACAGCGCCAAGCCCGTAGACATTTTCCTTTTTCTGCCAGTCAAGGTAAAGCCACCCCTTTACCATATCCCTGCCTGCATCCTCTATCTGCCTGCATCCGCCCTGGCGTTCTGCCAGAAGCAGCTTTTTATCCCGGGCCATGTAAGAAACCGCCCCGCCCGCCTTATCCGCCTGAAGGCATAGCTGGTCTGTGATAAGTTCTACTTTGCCGCCGGATTCCTTATACATCCATGCCCGGTCTGTCCTTGATAGGGCAATTCCCGGATGCACCCCTTCCGGGATCCTGCTTCCCTTGGCAAAGGTCACCCTGATAATATTGCCCTGGACCGGGCTAAGCCGCAAGGTTCCGTATCTGCTTTGGAGGTAAAACCCGTCCGGCTGGCTCATAAACCACCGCACCGCCAGGTCAATCTTCCCATGGCCGGGCGGGCGCAGGATTTCCGTAGGAGGCATATCCCCGAACCCACGCCCGTCCCCATGGCGGTTCCTGCGCACTTCCCTGGAGGATGCCTTTTCTGTCTGCCTCCCACCCTGCCCTCCCTCAGGGCCAAGCCCGTCTTTGGGCTTTTGTTCCTGCCATGACAATGGGCGTATGGGTTTGATGATAAAGGGCTTTTTGTCCTCCGGTGTCACCACTTTCCGGCTCACTGCCGAAGGACGGTTCCGCCCTCCCACTATGCCCGGGGCGGTTTTCATGGTTCCTGCACTTTCCATGGCCCTAACAGGAAGATTTTCCTTCTTGGAAATTTCCTCCCTGCTTCCAGCGAAACCTGGCTTTCTTCCCCTGGCAGGCTCCTCCCTTCTGGCCGCTTCCGGCTTTCCTTTTCCAATTTCTTCCCTCCTGGCCGTCCCCGGTTTTCCCACCCTGCCGGGCTCCCCTCTCCTGGCTACCCCCGGTTCCCTTCCCCGGGCAGGCACCCTTCTCCCTTTTGCCATATCTGTCTTCTCAGGCAGCGGGTCTGCAATCAGCCCTGTCAGGTCCCCCTGATGGAGCACGCAAAGTTCATGCAGGGCGCGGGTGGCTGCCACATAAAGCAGCTTTGCATGCCCGTCATCCACAGGGTATTCTTCCCTGGTAGGATTTAAAACCAGTACCGCGTCAAATTCCAGCCCCTTGGTATATGCCACCGGGAGCGCCATGATGCCGTTTCCAAACTCCGCCTTTTCCAGGTCGCTCTCCATAATCTCCACATATTCCGACAGTTCCGCAGCAGCGGCCAGGGCGCTTTCCTGGTCCCGGCAGATAAGGGCAATGGTATCCAGCCCGGCTCTCTGCCAGCCCTTGAGGGTCTTTGCCGCCTCCTGTATCAGCTCTTTCCTGCCGTCCAGCTTCCGCACCTGCACCGGGTTCCCATGCCTGATAATCGGTTCCACAGGATAGCTGGAAAACTGTCCATGATGGAGGATACTGGTGGCAAAATCCGATATTTCCACAGTATTCCGGTAGCTCTTTTTCAAAATCCCAAAGCTGTCCATGGAATCCGGCAAAAGCAGTTCCTTTAGCTCCTCCCAGTCGTTTAATCCAAACCCAAAATGGATATTCTGGGAAACGTCCCCCATTACGGTATAGGTGCACCCATAGATGCAGAATTTCAGCACATGGTACGCCATCATGCCAAAGTCCTGGGCCTCGTCAATGACAATATGGTGTGCTTCGCTGATTACCTCCTGCTCCTTTATCCTTTTATAAAGATAGGCAAGCGCCGCCAGGTCGTAAACGTCAAACTCATTCTCCGGGATCTCCACCTGATGTCCCCTTGCCCTCTGCCCCAGCAGAAAATCCCGGTACATTTCAAAGACCGGGCGTTTCCACACCCTGCCCCCGAAGTACCCCCTGTATGCCTTTCGGATTGCCTTTTTCTCCACCTCCGAATACTTGATCCCCTTGCCCAAAAACTCCTCCCTGATTTTTTCCATCAGACGTTTGTTGAGCATATCAATTTTGCCCTGGACAGATACAGTGGGGTTTTGCAGGATATACTCTTCCACCCTCTCCCTTTCTAACAACCTCACAAGGGTTTTGGGATCCGCCGCTTTCCCATCCCTCCGGTCAAACACCCCGGTCTTTCCATTCCGGAAGCCCTCCACAAACTGCCTTGGGTCCAACACAACCGTTTCCCTGGGGATCACCTCCCATTCCAGCCTCTGGCAGTACTTTTCCAAATCCCGGAACCACCGTGAGCCGCCTTTGACACTTCCCTTCCCAGTGCTTTTATCTGTACTTCGTACATGGTATTTCTTTTCCTCCCAGTCCTCATAAAGCAGCCGTATAAAAAGCTGTTCCATGGTCATCTGCCGCACGCCATACACATCCAGGTCCGGCAGGACCCCTGTTATGTAATTCAGCAGGATCCGGTTGCTTCCCACAATATAGAAATCGTCCGGCCGGAACCTTTCCTCATAATTATAGAGAATAAAGGAAATCCGGTGCATCGCCACTGTTGTCTTGCCGGAACCCGCCACTCCCTGGACAATCAGGTTGTGGTAAGGGGATTTCCGGATAATCTCATTCTGCTCCTTCTGGATCGTGGCCACAATTTCTCCCAATACCGCCTGCTTGTTTTTGGCAAGGTATTTGGTGAGAAGATCGTCATTGGCAATCACCTCACTGTCAAAATAATCCAGGAGCTTCCCATCCTCTATTTCATAGGTACGCTTCAGCCGAAGGTCAATTTCCATCTCCACGCCCCCCGGCGCAGTGTAACTGCATCTGCCCAGGCTGTTTTCGTAATAGGCGTTAGCCACCGGGGCACGCCAGTCCACCACCATCCAGTGGGTGGCATCTTTGGAAATTCCGCCCCTTCCTATATAAAGGGATTCCTCCTTCCCCAGCGCTTTATCCCTGAAAATGATCCTGCCAAAGTAAGGCTTATTAAGTGCCTTTTCATTCCGGGAAAGGGCACGCTTCATATGGGCGTGCATGGTAACCGTATTATTTAAAATAGTTAAGACCTCCACATTATCATCATGATAATGTGCCAGCATTTCATCAATATTCTCCTGCATCCTGGCAACCTCGCGCCCGTAGTTCTCCACATTGCCGCGGACTACCGCAAGGGTTTCCCCAAGATACCCTTCCTCCGCCTGCCTTGATACCCCTTGGCTTTTTCTGTCCCTTTCCGTTCCCATACCCTTCCCCTTTCTGTATATTTTTTCGCTGCTTCCTTTCCTCACATTACTGTTTACAGGAACCTTCCTATCTCTTATTGTAATAAAAAAAGAAAAAAATACTAGACTTTTATTTCAGAATGTGGTAAGCTATATACTAGTTTTGTGGATAAAATAATTCTTGTAATTATCCACATTTTTTTATGCTTTATTGGTATAAATATCCCGTTTCCACCCTTCTTAAGCTTCTTTCCCTGATTTCTCCCATTCCCCCCTATTGTTTCCTGGCCTGTCCTGCTGCAGGCTTTCGCTTTCCAAAAACATCCCCAAGAACATTTTTCTTGTACATCAAATAATGGTATGCTATAGTCTTTATGGAAGAAAATGGCTGTGGGGGAACCCATAAAAAGACCGGACGGAGTGCAAAACGCCGTATTTTTTTATGAATACAAACATGGGAAACCGCGTAAAATAGGGCATCCCCACAAATGGGCTTTCTTAAAAACTTTACCTTTCTTAAGTAATCATTAAGATTTACGGAATATGCCGAAAAAACTTTACTCATAGCAAAATTGCTGTTAAAATAGGAAAAGATTTCAGAGGGGAAAATTATGTATTATATTATTGTAAATCCGGCTTCAAAGTCTGGGCGGGGCGCTAAGGTCTGGTCCATTATTGAGCCGGTCCTTATAGAAAAGGATATTGAATATAAGGTTTTCTTTTCCAGGGAAACCGGACATGTGACCAAATTGGTCCGTGACCTGTCTGCCTCTGTATTAAAGGCAGGCTCTGAAATCATTTTAAAGCTGATTGTTTTGGGCGGTGACGGCACTTTAAATGAAGTGCTGCAGGGGATTTCTGATTTTAGCCGTGTGCAGGTGGGCTATATCCCCAGCGGTTCCAGCAATGATATCTCAAGGGATTTAAAGTTTTCCAAAGACCCTCTGGAAATACTGGAAAACATTTTATCCTGCCAGCGGCCGCACCTTATGGACATTGGCTTCCTTGCCTGTGAACAGGCTCCCAGCCTGCGCCATGCAAGCGCCCCTTTCCGGCGGAATTTTGCCGTAAGCTGCGGCATCGGGTTTGATGCGGCTGTCTGCCGGGAAGCGCTAAACTCACGCTTTAAGGACCTGCTGAACAAAACAGGCCTGGGAAAGCTGACCTACCTGTTCATTGCACTGAAACAGGTGATACTGGCAAGAAAGGCTACCTGTACCATCCTTTTAGATGAAAAAGAGCCAATCCGCCTTTCAAAATTTTTGTTTGTTACAGGCATGGTCCACCAATATGAAGGGGGCGGCTTTAAGTTTTGCCCCGGGGCTAACTTTCAGGATGGGCTTGTGGATGTATGCGTTGTGGGCAATATTCCCAAGTGGCTGGTATTCGCCGCCCTCCCTACAGCATTCAAAGGTACCCATACGCGTTTTAAGGGAATCGACTGTTATACCGCCGCTAAGGTCCGCATCATCGTTTCCGAGCCTATGTGGGTACATACAGATGGAGAAGTTTCCATCCAAAGCTATGATATCACTTTGTCCTGTAAGCAGCAGGTATTGCAGTTTTTGTATTAAAAAGAGGAGATTATTGTGAAAAAGTATTATGAGAAGTATAAGCATGCGATACCGCTTATTATTTATGCAGTTATTTATCTTACCTGGTTCGTTTATCTTGAAAAGACAGTGGTCCCTAAGACCATTATCCATATGAAAGCCGACGATTATATTCCTTTTTGGGAAGTATTCGTAATACCTTATTTTCTTTGGTTTGCCTATGTCTCTATTGTAGTTTTGTACTGCTTTTTTAAAAATAAACAGGAATACTGCCGGGCATGCGTCTTTCTGTTTACCGGGATGAGCGTTTTCCTTATTGTTTCCACCCTCTGGCCCAACGGACATCATCTCCGCCCTTATGAAATGCCAAGGGACAATATTTTCACCAGTATGGTTGCCCGTCTCTACCAGACGGATACCCCAACCAATTTGTGGCCCAGCATCCATGTATATAATTCCATCGGGGCGCATCTGGCGGTGGTGTACAGCCTGAAGTTAAAAGGCAGCGGCAAAGAGGAAGCTTTACCGGCGGGTATTTCCAAATTCCGCAAAGGCATTATAGCAGGTTCTTTTATCCTGTGTGTTTCCATCATACTCTCCACTGTATTTATCAAACAGCATTCCTTGTTTGATGTGCTGACAGCCTTTGTAATGGCAGGCGTTATGTATGCGGTGGTCTACCAGCTTGATGTTGTGGCATTTTTCCAGGCATCCCATGCCCATCAGAAACGCAATAACCGTGTCCATCAGGTTTAGGCGGATGTGGCATTTATTCTTACAACAAAAACTCCCCCACAGCACATGCTGTGGGGGTTTGTTTTATTATTACAATAAGCCGGCCCGTGGAGCATGGCGGCGTTTGTTACAATAAGCCAGCCCGCGGAGCGTGGCGGCGTTTGTTGGGAAGTTAACCGCAAGCTGTCAGTTAAAATTAAAAAACCTGCGGCAGATCTTGTAACCTTCCACGGAAATCCATCTGCCTACCTTTCCGTGGAGGTTCATACAGTTTCCCAGAAGCCCATATCTGAGCTTTCTGTACAACATCCAGTCCTTTTTCTTCAAATAGTTCCAGAGTTCCTTTTTCTTTGCAAGATTTTCCTCTGTGCCTGAGCAAATCAGTAAAATAGACGAAACCGTTGTGACTATGTCCAGATAGCTTATCATATACTGGTACATCTTTTTCATTGACGTCATCCGGTTTTTATTTTCCACCATATAGTCTATCATCAGCTTATTAACCTTAATCTGCTGGTCTATTCTGCCGATCATGATCTCTTCATTTACAGACTGGTCTGCCCGCCCGATATAATAACGATAAAAATTCACATCCAGATAGTACATATTCCTTACAGAAGGAAGGGGTTCAAACACGAAAAGGTTGTCCACATAGAAGGTATGCTCCGGGAGCTTTAACCCACATTCCCGCAGCAGCTTTGTCCTGAAAATTACGGAATGCATCAGAATATACTGCCCTTTATGGAAATGCTTCACATCCTCCCAGGTAAACATTTTTTCTATGGGAAGCGCATGTTTATAACGCATCACTTTATGCCTGTTTTCCCCGGTCTTTTCATAGACAAAGTTACTGACCAGCATATCCAGGACTTTTTCCCCGCCTGTAAGATTTTTCAGGGTATCCAGAATCTGCCGGTAGGCTTCCTCTTTTACCCAGTCGTCACTGTCCACTACTTTAAAATACAGCCCCTCCGCATTTTCAATGCCAGCGTTTACCGCAGAGCCGTGCCCACCGTTTTCCTGATGGATCACCCGGATAATTGACGGATAAGCAAGGGCATACCTGTCCGCAATCTGGGCCGTTTCATCCCTAGAGCCATCATCCACTATGATAATTTCCACATCTTCCCCGCCCTTTAAAAGTGATTCCACGCATTTTTCCATATACGCCGCTGAATTATAGCAGGGTACGGCAAATGATAAAAGCTTCATCTCCTACGCTACTCCCATCTTATGTTTTTGTAGTCTTTACTTTTATCATAACCATTTTGGCGGAAATAATCAACTTAAGAAATTCTGAAGATAAGCACTGTAGGCGGATGGGATGGGATATCTGTCCTTTATCTCCCTGGGCTCCACAAATAAAAAGCCGCCCTTCCCCTTCTTTTCTGCCAGTTCGTCCACTCTCACGTCATATCCGGTCATATGCCATTCCTTATGGGTAAAAATATGCCTGCTGGCAGGAAGGGGCTCTATTTTCAGCACGGACAGCCCTTCCTTCTTTAAATAAGCCAGGACTTCCTCCCCTGAACGTCTCCCTTCCAGGCAGGGGAATTCATACATACCTGCCAGGAGCCCTTTGTCCGGCCTTTTTTTCAAGGCGGCCCTTGTCTGGTCACGCAGGATCAGCACTGTTTTTTCTTCGATTACTCTTGGCTTTTTGGGCGTTTTAAAGGGGAAATCCAGCTCCCGCCCCTGCTTATGGGCTGCGCAGATCCCCTCCCAGGGACATTCCCCACAGTGAGGGGTGCCTACAGGGATACACACGGTAGCCCCCAGTTCCATAAGTGCCTGGTTGAAATCTCCCGGGCGCTCCTGGGGCATTACAATGGCAAGCTCCTTTTCGATTTCCCCCCGTGCCTGCTGGCTGGCAATATCCCGCCCGTCTCCTTGCAGCCTTGCCAGCACACGGAGCACATTGCCGTCCACCGCCGGAACCCTCCTTCCATAGGCGATAGAGCTTATCGCGCCTGCGGTATAGCTTCCGATCCCCGGAAGGCGCAGCAGTTCTTCATATTCCCCAGGCATAACCCCTGCATACTTTTCCATCACCAGCATGGCGGCTTTTTTCAGGTTTCTCACCCTGTTATAATAGCCAAGCCCTTCCCAGAGCTTTAAAAGCTCTTCCTCCTTTGCAGCCGCCAGATGGCCAATATCCGGCAGGGCCTTCATAAACCTGTCATAATAGGGCTTAACAGCTTCCACTCTTGTCTGCTGGAGCATAATCTCCGAAACCCACACATGGTAAGGGGTTGCCTCCTCCCGCCAGGGAAGAATCCGCCTTCCCCTGTCGTACCAGGCAAGCAAAGGCTCCGCCGCAACCTCCAGCCAGGACAGCCTTACAGGCGCTGGGGTGCCGATTTCCATGAAATTTGCCCCCACCCGGCATTGGTATGCCAAAACCCTTACCCCAGCCAGCCTCGCCCTCAAAAGGGCGTCCCCAAATTCCGGCTGGGCAGCCAGGTTGGGGGTAAAATACCTGACATTTTCCATCTGGACTACGAAGATCACATAAGCCTGATAGCCTTCCTTCACCGCCTCAGCCAGCCCGTTTACATGCTTCACCGCCCGTTGGGAGGGCGCGTCCGGAAAACTGGCCACATCATCCTGCTCTAAAGTAACGCCCTTTACTTCAATAAATATTTTCTCCCGGGGCGTTTCCACATAGAAATCAAACCGTGAATTGCCGTATTTCACTTCCGGCTTTACCACAGATACCTCCGGGAACAGCCCTCCCCTGCCAAGCCACTCCCCCACCGCCTTATTGGGTGCCTGGGAATCCATATTAATAATCCTGGAACCTTTCCTGACCGCTACCAGGTCATAAGCAGTGCTCCTTGCGGGATTGGCGCTTTTACTTAAGTAAACTGTTGCCTGCTCTGTCAAAAGTTCCCGGCACCGCCCGGTATTCTTTACATGGACTACTTCCCTTTTGCCCCCAATAACCACATTGGCCACAAATCTGTTGGGACGGCTCTCAAAGCTTCCCTCTACAATACAGTCGTACTTCATTTCTATCTCCCCGTTTATGGCAGCCTCACAGCTCCCTCTGCCCCAATTTATGGGTCCGTCTTATCCCCGCCTCTTTGCTTATAAGGCACCCTTGCCGCTAAAACCACTTCTGAGGCGGGGGCGGTATGTACGGCCTGGTCGTCAAAAAAGATATGGGCACCAAAAGCTTTTAATACATGGCGCTTGGTAATGCCCCCCAGGAAAAATGCCTCGTCAATCCGCACATGCCACGCCCGCAGGGTACGGATGACCCGCTCATGGGCAGGCGCACACCTTGCAGTTACAAGGGCTGTGCGGATAGGTGCCTGCTCCTGTGGAAACTCGCTTTGGATATCGGAAATCGTCTTCAAAAACTTGGCGAAAGGCCCCTGCCGGAGAGGCTTTTCCGCCTGCAGCCTTTCACTTTCCTCAAAAGCCTCCAGCCCCTTTTCCCTAAAGACCCGTTCCGATTCGTCTGAAAACAATACCGCGTCCCCGTCAAAGGCAATCCGTATCTGGGAAATTTCCTCATCCTTACTGTAGGCCTTAATCTCATCGCAGCAGATGATACCGGCGGCAATCCCACAGTCAATGGCAGACTGCACATCCATCTCGTCCGCCGACAGATACAGGTCCGTATGGAAAGCTTCCAAATAGGGCGTAAGGGAGGCACCGCTGGCAAGCACCGCCCGGGAAATATCCAGCCCGTAATGGGCGATGGAATGGAAGACCCTAAGGGAGGTATCAGGGCTGTTATGGGACATGATGATCACCTCCACCCGCCCCTCCTGGCCGGGAATTTTGTTAATATCCAAAAGCGCCTTGATCAGTTGGAAGCCATTGCCGGGGGCAAGCAGCTCCTCCTCGTGCTCCACCTGGTATTTACAGTATGCCTCCACTCCCTGGGAACGGAAAATTTCATTTTCGGTTGTCAGGTCGAACAATGCCCGGGAGGACACCCCGATTACCAGCCTGTTTTCCAAATTGTATGCCATAAAAACCTCCTTTTCTCCCCGCTGCGCCGTCCCTGTAATGCCAGGGGCTTTTGCTGCACAAGGGCAAAGCTTCTGCCACAGTTTCAAAAAGGAGCCGCAGCGCTTATCTCAGGCGGCTGCCCTCATACCTTTTCAGGGTATGAAGGCAGGCACAGAGTTCCTCAAAACGCCTCTCCGTATCTTCCCCCTCTTCTATCTCCACATCCAGCGCTATGGCCATGGTGTTAATCATTTCATCGGTAATACGGTTATGGAGGGCTGCAAGGATATTCAGGCGCTGCTCATAAGTCCCTGCATCCAGAAACTCCAGTACCAGCGGGTCTATCTGCAATTCCTCTTCTTCCCCGGCCTGGGTCTTTGTCCTGTCCACAGCCTCATCTTCCCGATAGGGCTGTGGCTGTGCCAAAAGCGCCTCCTCCCCATGCCCTCCGGCGTTTTCATCTGAAGCTGGCATCTCTTCCTTATGGGCAGCCTCCTGCCTGGGCGGCTCATGAATAGCGGCGCTGGCAACGGGGGCGGAAATCAATTCCTTTTGAAGCTCAAAGCGGAATTCCGACGTGCTTTGAGGATATTTTTCCTTATCCACCCTCTCCATGAACATGGAAAGAGGCCTTGCATAAATCCGGAACTCCCCGTAAAGAGCCTGGTAAATTACCAGCATCTCACCGGTTTCACTGTGCTCGGCCAGTGTCACCACTCTGTATAAATTTCCTTTAAAATGCCTGTAAATCTGCCCTGCCAATGGGATATTAGACATACTTTCCTCCAATCTGCCCCTTAATGGGGGATCTTTTTTAGAAATCACTACCTCAATTATAATCCCAGACTTCTTCCTTGTCATTCTCCTTTTTGCCGTAAAAATAAATTCCTTTCACAGCGCCAATCCCTGCCGCCATCGGCCAACGCCCCGGCTCCTTAATATGATTGTAAAATTTCCCCTGTACAATAAAAAGGACTTTGCCGGTAGCATGTCCCTTTTTATTACAATAAGCCGGCCCGCGGAGCGCGGCGGTGTTTGTTACAATAAGCCGGCCCGCGGCGGCGTTTGTTATCCATAGCAATTTCCAATCTGCCCCAGCCTTTGGCAGCGCCGGGGAAGCTCCAACGCCTCCCTCCCTGACTGCGCCGTAAACACATACATGCTGTCAATCCCATACCCTTCTGCTCCCAGGATATCCGCCTGGTATTCGTTCCCAATCATTACGGATTCCTCCTTTAGGAGGCCGAACCTTTTAAACAAGGCGTCATAAAAATAGAAACAGGGTTTTTTTACTCCCTCATCAGAGGAATACAAAATTCCGTCAAAGCAGCCGTAAATACCAAGCATCTTCATTTCCGGCTGGGTAAACATCCTCTGGGCGTTGGATAATAAATAAATCCTCTTCCCCCCTTCCCTCAGACGGGCAAGCAGCTCCGGCACCCCCTCAAAAAGCCTGATATATTCCAGGGAAAGGCTCCTGAACACCAGGCCCGTCTGGGAAAGGCACTGTTCCCCTGCACATACGCCTTTCTCCGCCAAAAGCCTCTGAAATACATTCTCCAGGCAAATCTCGGCATCTTCCCTTGCCAGATGCCCCTCCTGGAACTTTTCCCTGGCTTTCTGAAGGCTTTGGAGTCCCTCCTCCTGTACCAGGGCTTTATATTTCCCTTTCAGTTCTGTGCCTGTATAAAAGGCACCCATCATAGAAAAAATCTGCGCCATATTTTTCCACAGGGAAATTTTATTTTCATTGGTCCGGATATCCACCAAAGTTCCATATAAATCAAAAATGTAATTTTTGTATTCTCTCATATATCCTCCATGGCCTGCTGCCAGCACGGATTTCCATCCTGCTTTTTATCCTTTTCCTTCAAGGTACTGGCCCATAGCTTCCCGGATCTGCCGGAACTGTTCTTCCGTCCCGGGATTTTCTGACTGGAATTCCATCAGCTTCTTAAGATACCCCTGCTCCTTTATTAAAGCAACGCTTCTTGGATAAGCCAGCTCATAAGCCAGGGAAATATGGCCTACTACATTATCAACCGGCGTTTTCTTAAGGCTCCGGTGTATGGCGTGCTTCTCCTTAAAAGCTTCCATCACTTCCCCGCTCACCAGGCAGGTACGAAGCTCCTCCCGGCTCACATTATAAATTTCTTCCAGCGGGGAATCCACATTCACCTTCAAAATATCTATCTTATCCCCATCCCGCAGGATCTGGCAGAACATTTTCTGCCTGGGGCCAAACTCCCCGGGCAGACGGTATGCACTGTGATACCTTACCGCCGCCTCTAGCAGCCCATCCTCCTTTCCGCAGTCAATATAATCCCGGATTCTTCCCTGCCCAAAGAGAAGCTCCGCGCCATAAGCAGCATGGTCAATGGACTGGGCATCAATAAACGTCCCATAATTTTTAAGCTGTTCAAACCGCCCAACATCATGGAGCATCCCAAGAAGCCAGGCCAGTGAAACTTCCTCTTCCGGCAGGCAAAGAGAATCAGCAATTTCCTGGCACAGCCTGCTGACCCTGATGGTATGCCCAATCTTTAAGCGGACTTTCTCATCACTGCTGTCATAATTTGCCACATACTCTTTAAAAACCCTTAAAACTCTTTTTCTGTCTATCTCCATCTTTTTCCCCCCGCATATGATATCCGTTGTTTCCTGGGCATGTGCTCCATTATACACTTTTTACAACTAAAGGACAATAGCTGGAAATCCCTGCCCTGGGAACCAGTTTTTCCAGAGGCAGATTTTCATGCTTCCAAAAAACCGCCCCCAATGATAAAATATCATTAACCCCCTCTGGGGTACAAGGAAGGAGAAAAATCATATGCGCCAGATGATCTGTCAGGTATCAGAATATAAGGATGGGCTGATTTACCCCGCCATCTGTAAAGCCATGGAAGGGCTGGGCATTGGGGCGGACATGCGCCCGGATTTAAAGGTTGTAATAAAGCCTAATCTGGTGATGGCCAAAAGCCCCTCTTACCCGGTCACCACCCACCCGCTTGTAGTCAGGGCTGTTGCCAGGTGGCTGCGGGAACAGGGGGTACGCCAAATCCTCCTGGCCGAAAGTTCCGGCGGTTTTTACAACGCCGAGCACATGAAAAATATATACCAGGCCTGCGGTATGTCACAGTTAAAGCCGGATGTTTCCCTTAATATGGATTTTTCCGCCCGGACAGTTGCCTGCCAAAAAGGATTTGCCAACCATTCTTTCCATATAATAACGCCAATTCTGGAGGCGGATTATATCATCAACATCTGCAAATTAAAAACCCATTCCATGACCGGGTATTCCGGCGGCATTAAAAACCTCTTCGGCGTCATCCCCGGGCTGGAAAAGCCCCAGATGCACTACCGCTGGCCGGATATCCACGATTTTTCCCGGATGCTCCTGGAACTGGCCCAGACAGTAAACCCGCAGCTAACCATAATCGACGCCATTGACGCCATGGAGGGCAACGGCCCCACCGGAGGTTCCTCCCACCCCTTACACCTGCTCCTTGCTGCAAGGGATTTTTATACCCAGGATTACTTTGCCGCAGGGCTCATGGGGCTGGATCCCATGAAGATTGAAATGATACGGCTGGCAGTGGAAAAGGGGCTGGCGAAACCTGACGAAATTTCCCTATACGGCGATCCCGTCCCGGAAGGCCTGTCCCCTTTCCAGTTGCCAGATACCAAAAGGCTGGATTTTTCCAGTACCCTCCCTGTATTTTTGCAAAAGCCCTTTGCCCTGGTTGCCGGAAGGCTTCTCAAATCCTATCCCCAGCTTGAAAAGGACCAGTGTGTGGGCTGCGGCAAATGTGCGGAAAGCTGCCCGGCGCATATCATAAAAATTGAAAACCAAAAGGCTAAGTTCAAAAGAAAAGGATGCATTTCCTGCTTTTGCTGCCAGGAAATGTGCCCTATGAAAGCCATTTCCGTAAAGAAAGCATTATAGATGTCCCTTTTACAGGCATGGCATCCGGCCAACTTTTTTGAAAAATCCCCTGGAAATAATGACAAACTCTTTGCAAAATGTTATGATAATTGTAGAAAAATTTATCCAGGGGGGGCACTATTTTGAATGACAGAACCAACCACCAATTAATTGAATACCTGCTATCCATACTGGATACCCCTGATATGGACCCGCCGGATGGCCAGCCTCCTTCCAGCCTGCCCCATCAGCTTCCATCGGCCAGCTTGCAGGCGGCCTATAAAATCCAACAGTTTTTGGATGAAATTCCCGGAGGTTTTTTTATTTACCGCGGGGACCAGGACGAAAAAATCATTTATGCCAATAAAGCCCTTATCCGGATTTTCCGCTGTGGCTCCCTCCAGGATTTCCTGGAACTGGTGGGCTATTCTTTTAAGGGACTTGTGCACCCGGACGACTACGAAATGGTCCAAAAAGGCATCAGGGGACAGCTTGCCCGCAGCCAATACAATCTGGATTACATAGAATACCGTATTATCCGTAAAGACGGGGAAACCCGCTGGGTGGAGGACTACGGCCATTTTATACACAGTAAATCCGCCGGGAATATTTTTTATGTATTTTTAGGGGACGCCACGGAAAAAAAGCTGCGCCATTTAGCAGAAAAAGCCGCTCTGATCCATGAAACCTCCCAGAAAGAAAAATTATTCCAAAACCAGATAGATGAATACAACAAGGAATTAAAGATTATCAACCAGGAGCATCTGCGCAGGCTGGAAATTATTGAAGGCCTGAGCACAAACTATGAGTCAATTTTTCACCTTGACCTGGATTCCAATAAAATCTATCCCTACCGCTTAAGCGACCGGGTTGAAAAACAATTTGGCAAAGATTTTGTGCCATATGATTTTGTGGTGTTTATTTCAGATTACATCAAAAACTGGGTTTGCTCCGAAGACCAGGAACTCATGAAGAAGGTTACAGACCCCCAGTATATACGGTCCACCCTTGCCGACAGAAATGCCTATTATGTAAATTTCCGGATCCTGAGAAACGGGGAGACACAATATCTCCAGCTCCGTATTGTGGATGTAGGGAACAAGGAGCACATTTCCCAGGTAGTAATGGGCTGCCGCAGGGTAGACGAGGAAATCCAGCACGAAATGGAGCAGAAAAAAATTGTGGAGGATGCCCTGAACCATGCCCGGCTTGCCAACATAGCCAAAAATACTTTTCTCTCCAATATGTCCCATGATATGCGGACACCTTTAAACGCCATCACTGGCTTTACCGCCCTTGCCAAAACCCATGTAAATGAGCCGGAAAAGGTCCTGGACTACCTAAACAGGATCGAATCCTCCAGTGAACAGCTTCTTGGGCTGATTAACAATATCCTGGAAATATCCAGGATAGAATCCGGCAAAATGCAGCTCGAAGAAGCCGTGTGCAGTCTCCTTGATATCATCCAGGATGTACAGGAAATCCTTCTTGCCCAGGCAGAGCTTAAGAACATTGCCTTTTCCATTAATCTCTCGGGCATAGCCCACAGCAGTGTCTACTGTGACCGCGAGAAATTAATCCGCATTCTTTTATGCCTCTCCGGCAACGCCATCAAATACACGGAAAATGGCGGCAAGGTACATATGGCTGTCACAGAATATAAGGAAGCCGCCTACAATTACGCTACCTATCAATTTCTTGTGGAAGATAACGGCATCGGTATCTCCGATAAATATCTTGAGCGTATTTTTGAGCCTTTTGAGCGGGTGGAAAACACTACTTTAAGCGGTATCCACGGCACAGGCCTTGGCCTTACCATTGTCAAAAACCTGGTAGAGTTAATGTCCGGGACAATCCAGGTGGACAGCACACCGGGCAAGGGCAGCAAATTCACCGTTTCCATCAAGCTGCGGGTCCAGAGCCAGCTGTCCCTGCTTGGTGCCAGCTCCGGGAAGCAGCTCCCCGCCCTGCTGGGCAAAAAGAAACTGCTTTTGGTGGATGACAACGAAATTAACCGGGAAATAGAGGCGGAGCTGCTGGAAAATGCAGGCATTCATGTGGATACCGCCGAGGACGGTGATATCGCTGTTGAAAAGGTCAGGTACTCAGCCCCCGGGGAATATGCCCTGATATTAATGGATATCCAAATGCCTGTGATGGACGGCCACCAGGCGGCAAGGGAAATACGCAAGATCACAAACCCGGCACTGGCAAATATCCCCATCATCGCCTTATCTGCCAATGCTTATGAGGAAGACCAGAGGATGTCCATGGAAAGCGGCATGAACGCCCATATGGCAAAGCCTGTAGATATTCCCAAGCTTTTAAAACTGATTGCTGCTATCATAAGCACTGAAACTCTTCCATAGATAACGCCATGTAAAAACCATGCGGAACCAGCCTTACCTACATGCCGCCTTTGGCAGCATAAACATCTGCCATAAACTTGGAGGTAATTAATTTCTGCATGGTTTTTACAGCCAATTTCTATTTTCCCTGGATAGATTATCCGCCCACAGCCCGGTCCTGTGGCAAAACATCATCGATATCCCTTCCTCTTTAATTTCATCCCTTTCAGATATATATCCGGAATATGATATCTGATAGGCTCCTTCTTCTTCCTTTGATATTCCTTCAATATGCCAATATCTTTCAGATGCTCGACAACTGTTTTTAAATTCTCTTCTTTTATCCCACACCTTAACAACGCTGTAAATAGCGTTTCCTCATCTGCCGGGAATACAGTACAGTAATTTTTCAAATTTTCAAATACCTCCTGGTATTCCATATACTCTTCTACCATATCGGTAATCCTGTCTTCCGATACTTCTTCCAGGGCATTCACCAATGACCTTGGCCTTATTATTTTCGTTGCATCCTTATTCCCATTATCAAGCTCATCCAGTTCCCGCCTGGCAGCTACTGAAAATAACTTTAGAATGCTTCGGGGTACTATTTTATTCTTAGTATCGCCCAGCCGATAAACAATCCAATTATAAGTATATCCTTTATTGCCTTTCCCCATCTTTTCCCCAACCAGTACATTTAACATGATCTTATTAATTTCTTCACTTGGTTTTGGCATAATACCTACAAGGCCATCTTCAAAGAGAGTGTACCCTTCCCTCTCCAGGGCTGTTTTCATCAAATACTTCATCTCACTGTCTGCTTCCATCACCCGTTTCCAAAGCATTGCAAGTAAGTGGTCATAAGTCCATTCTATATTGCTTCTGTAATTGTTTAATTTTATTTTATCAGTGAGCAAAACTTCGCTTTTAAATATATCATTTCGCAAAAAGATTTTGGCCCGCAGGCTCTTATATCTGAGAACATTCTCCGCCCAAAAAGCGATCAATTCAGAAATAAGCCCGCTTCTATACTGTCTGTCTATGCAAAAATCTAAGGAATCATATGTCAGAATAACAATTCTTCCATCTTTTTCCAAATTCCGGTTAAGCTCAAATAAAAGTTCAGATAATTCTTCATTCATATTCCCATACCTTTGGATATAGTGGATAATCTCGCTGTATTTACAGGTAATAATATCCTCCAGGTATCCATAGCCGCTTATTCCATATTGTCTGATAACCTCTTTCAATGTCCTGACCGCAAGCACCTTCCAATATATTGTATAATATTCCGTATTCTTTGTCCTGCCTATCCCTGTGAAGTTTGCCCTGTCCGGAAAATCTTTCGCTGCGTCCAACCCTGCCAGCCATGTGGTATTCAAAGTTTCATTTACTGGAATGCCAATGTATTCCGCCATAGCTTTTGCATACCTCCCGCAATTAAGGACTTTGAACAGCGCTGTCTTTCCACTTCCCTTTGAACCTGTAATAATAAATTTACTGCTGTCAAAAATATACTTATACTCTTTTAGAGGATAGAAATTTCTCTTAAGGCTTTCATAAGAATCAAATTCATTTTCTGCTGAAGCTGTCTCTGAATTAATTATTTCTCCTATTGACTGCAGAACAGACCTTTTATCTATATCCAAAATGTTTCCCAGGCTTTCCCCGTCATTTTGTGTCCTCTCCAGCATATCTGCAATCTGTTTATAAATATTACGGTCACCGTCACGGTCCAGTAGCTGCAACAGCCTGGCTTCTGAATTAATGTTTGCCGCAACAACATCATAGACAATGTTCAGCGGGTAATGTATAGATGACTGATCATATACATCGGGAATATCATCAAAATAATCCACCTTTTCCAGAGCAAGCAAACTATTACTTATAAAATATTCAATTTCTTCATTTGCTGCCTCATCTAAAACCGGAACTGGTGTATTTATCAAATAAAATGGTATATTTTGCATACAGAGCCTGGGTAAAACAAAATTCATCCCTATCATATTCTGTTCATTTCCGTAAAAAAATGCCACAACGCTATGGGAATAACCAAACAATGTTAAACCTCCGATTTCGTGTATCCCGACCCTGGAATCTATCAAAATATAATCTGGATGATACTGCGTTTCAATCCTTTCTAGCAGACAGCTTACAGGGTTCTCCTGCTCATAAAATTGGGGCATATTAAAATCGATCCTGGAAAGTTTATTATAGTATTGTTCATATTCATCTGTAGACAGATTTGCCGCCTGCATAATAAGCAGCTCTCCCCCATTCATGCCCAGCAGTTCTTTTGAAGTAAAAGAATATACATATTCCCCCATGTCTATCTGTCCATTTTCCTTGTCGCATTCCACCAAAAAATCTGCCACCCCATACCGTGGGTATTCCATTCCTGCTTCCTGCCTTAAGATTGTAGACAGGCCCGGTGCCTCCAGATCCATATCAATTGCCACAACCCTTTTTCCTTTACGTGCCATCTGTAAAGCAACCAAAGCCAGGGTTGTTGTCCTGCCAACACCCCCTTTATAAGAATAGAAGGTAGTAACATTGGCATTTTGCCCAGGGCTCCTCCTACAAGAATTATTCCAATTTTTCTTTACTAACGGGCGCTCACCATAATAAATATTTTCCTCTAACTTTTGTACATTCTTCTGAATCTCACTATATAATATATGTCCTTCACTGATGCTGCGTATTTGCCCAACCCAATTTTCCCCAATCAAACTACAAATTCCATTTTTCAAATCCTCCAATTCATAAGTGCCTGTGGCATATATAGAGATTCTTCCATATACATCCCTGATTACATAGAAGCTTTGGGCGTCCCCTCTGCCATCCGCAAAATTCTTTAGGTATTCTATTACCTTGTCTTTTATTTCATCAAAATGAATCATACTATTACCCCATCAATCTCCATTTTCATTATCATATCCATCAGCTTTTCCCTCTCTGCATGTATATCCAGCGCCAGCCCTTCTGAATTCAACGCACTGCCATCCCCTTCATATCTTCTATTTGGGTTCCAGTTATTTAAAATATTTGGGCATACCATCCGCATATCCAAACAATAAGCGGAAACTGTACCTCCCCCAAAACCTATGAAAGCTGTTTCATCGCTTAATTCAGTGATCCTATGCCCAAAATCTCTTAAATTCCGGTGCCCATGGGAAAAACTATGCCCATGTTCACCGGCTGTCCCTAAAACGAGTTTACAATAACATTCCGCTATATACCCCGCCAGATAATTTGCATTAAACCATTGTTGTCTTTGAAACAATATATCAGAAGATTCATACATACGGTAAGCCGTATCACGATAATTATCCGCCATCTTGCCTTCTCCCACATTTTATCCTAATTGTCCAAATACTTTGCACTGTATGGATTTATTATAAGGCAGGCAATGTAAAAATACCATAAAATAAAAATGCCCCTGATTAAAAAATTTTTAACCAAGAACACTTTTATCTTAAAGCAACAGCCCTTATAGCGAAAACTCTCCCGCCAGGTAATAACCTTTCTCCTCATCCGCAAAGCTTTTTACAATCCGGTAATGCCCCTCCGGCAGTTTCCCATAAGAGGCTTCCCAGCGAACCTCCATCTCCTGGGTGCTCCCTGCGGGAATCCAAAGCAGTTCCAGGGTGACTGCCACCGGGCTTTCCGGCTCCACCTGATACCATCTTCCGTCCTTTTCTTTCTGCAGGCTGTAATCCTGCCCGTAATTCAGGTCCTTGTCCGACTGGTTGTTGATTTCAAGGGTTATCCCGGTAGGCGAAACCGTCCCTTCCTGTGTCTGCACAGCAACGCCTTCCAATATATTTACTTCCCCGGTAAACTCTTCCCCCAGCTTCACACCGCAGCCCCCAAGGCACAACAGCCCGGCTCCTATTGCCGCCGCCAGCAGCCTCCTGGCACTTTGTACTTTTCTCATGATTCCGTCTCCTGCAATGGTTCCTGTCCCTGTTCTCCTGGAATGTCAACCTTAATATGCACGTCCCGGAGTTGTCTTTCATCCACCTCCGAAGGAGCCCCCATCATCACATCCTGGGCAGTTTTATTCATGGGGAAAGGAATAATCTCGCGGATGCTTTCCTCTCCCGCAATCAGCATCACCATCCGGTCAACCCCCGGGGCAATGCCCGCATGGGGGGGCGCACCATAGCAGAAAGCGTTGTACATTGCGGGGAATTTCGCTTTCACATCCGCTTCCACAAGCCCTACTAACTGGAATGCCTTTACCATAATCTCCGGGTCATGGTTTCTCACTGCGCCAGAGGACAGCTCCACGCCATTGCAGACCAGGTCATATTGATAAGCATAGATATCCAGCGGATCCTTGTCCATCAAAGCGTCCATGCCGCCCTGGGGCATGGAAAAAGGGTTATGGCAGAACTCCAGCTCCCCGGATTCCTCCCCAATCTCATACATAGGGAAATCCACGATCCAGCAGAATTCATAGCACTCCTTTTTCATATGCTTCTCGCTGGCATAACCAAGGAATTTGCGCAAAACCCCTGCTGTTTTCTGGGCGTCTGCCTTCTTCCCTGCGGTAAGTCCTACAAAATCGCCGTTCTTTAGCCCTAATGCGGAAACCACCTTCTCTTTTCTGTCCTGTAAAAACTTGGAAACCCCTCCGGAAAGTTCCCCCTTTTCATCCAGCTTAAACCAATAAGCCTTCTGCCCGCTCTGGATCTCCACATCGGCACAGATTTTATCAATGGCTTTCCTGGTGGCTGTAAATCCATCCACCACAACAGCCTTCACGGTCTGCCCTTCAAAAGGCGCGAAACCACAGTCCGCCATACATTCCGTAGCGTCCTGCACCAGCAGCCCAATTCTCAGGTCAGGCTTGTCGGAACCGTATTTTTCCATAGCGTCATTGTAAGAAATCCTGGCAAAAGGGGCATGGGAAGCCTCCTGGTATTTGCCGAACTTTGCAAAAATGGGGGGAAGCACGTCCTCAATTACCCCAAACACATCCTCCTGGGTGGCAAATGCCATCTCCATATCAAGCTGGTAAAACTCCCCAGGGGAACGGTCCGCCCTGGCATCTTCATCCCGGAAACAGGGGGCAATCTGGAAATACCTGTCAAAGCCGGATGCCATAAGAAGCTGTTTAAACTGTTGGGGAGCCTGGGGCAGGGCATAAAATTTGCCTGGATGGTTCCGGGAGGGAACCAGGTAGTCCCTTGCCCCTTCCGGGGATGAGCAGGTCAAAATAGGCGTGGTTATCTCCAAAAAGCCATGTTCTGTCATGCTCTTCCTGATCTCCGCCACAATTTTGCTCCTTAATACGATTTTGTCCTTCACAGCCGGGTTCCGCAGGTCCAGATATCGGTATTTTAACCTCACCGCCTCGTCTGCTTCCTTTGAACGGTTCACCTCGAAGGGCAGTTCATTGTAAATGCACTTGCCCAGGACCGTAATCTCTTCCGGCACTACCTCTATCTCCCCTGTGGGAAGCTGGGGGTTCTTGCTGGAACGCTCCCGCACTGTCCCTGTTACGGAAAGAGTTGACTCATTGTTAATCCCGGAAAGCTTCGCCATCATTTCTTCCGTTTCCACTACCACCTGGGTGGTCCCATAAAAATCACGGAGAATGAGAAACCCGAGATTCTTGCTGACCTTCCTCATATTATCATACCAGCCTGTAATGGTAATGCGCTCTCCTGCATTGCCAATCCGCAGCTGGCCGCATGTATGTGTCCTTGACTGTACCATAATCCATCTCTCCTCTGCCAAAAGCACTCCCGGAAAACCAGCCCCACAAAAGGCGCTGGCCGGATTCCGGGAGCGTACTTATTTTCGTTTTAACCTCATTATACACATTTATATGTAAATGCGCAATATCAGGCTTTTTTCATGCAGCACAGATATTCCTCTTCCCCGCCCTGCATCTTCACCTTGAAGAAAAGCACTGATACCACATCGAAATCATTTTTCCCCGGCCCCCTTCCTGAAACCTTACAGCATACACTGAAAGAACCGTTCCTGCTTCCGGAAAGCTTTTGGTCCAGGAGCTCTTTGTTTTCAATGATTTCTTCCGCAGGCCCGCAGTCAATCCAATCAATTTCCTCCCTATGGGCATCAAAAAAACCTTTAACCGGGAATTTCTCCCCTACCTGCCAAAGATCCTCTCCTTTTGAGTGGATTACTTCCCCCTGCCCGGTACCGTAATCAATCCGGAGCACGCTGTCAAAAAAGCGCAAAAGGGCTGTGCTGTAATCCAGAAGATACCGTTTTTCCTCCAGTTTTTTCGCCTCGTCAATATTGTCCACTGCGAAATAAAATAATGAACGTTTCCCCCTGCTGCCTATGTATCGGATTTTCATATTCAGCCAGACATAAACATCATCCCTCCGGTGGTAATGGATCTGCACCTGCTGCATACGGCCAGTTTCCATTGCTTCCCTGCACTTTTTAATCAGGCAGTCTGCCTCCGGCCCTTCCACCTTCCGGTTAATCACCTGGTCTTTTTCATCCAACTGCGCATTTTCATATACCACTTCGTAAAAGCCTTTGTTTACTTGTATGATTTCCAGGTCCTGCTCTGTCAGTTCGAAAACGCCCATGCCCCCCAGCATACCATAGAACAGGGTATCTGCCTGGAAATTCCCCAGACGGAATTCATCAAAGACCGCTTTCTCTATTTTCTGGTCCGGGCGCCGGGCTTCTTTCCCGCTTCCCCCGCCCATCATATCCAGCAGTTCCCCAAAGGCCTCCTCCGGCATGGGACGGTAAAAGTAAAAGCCCTGCAGCATATCGCATTCCACACTCTTTAGGTAATCCCACTCCTTCTTGTCCTCTACGCCCTCCGCAATTACCTTTAAATTCATCCATTTGGCCATGCGGATGATAGCTTCCAGGATGATTGCCGCTTTCTGGCTGGTTTCAAAGCCATGGAGAAATTTCATGTCAACTTTCAGCACATCAATAGGAATATCTTTCAGGGTATTTAAGGAAGAATAGCCGCTCCCAAAATCGTCCATCAACACCAGGAAGCCGTAATCATGCAGCCTGTTGACCGCCTCCTGTATCTGATGGGGATTATCTGCATAAGCAGTTTCCGTTATTTCGATTTTCACCAGTTCCACCGGAATCCCGTGGGAAGTTACAATCTCCTTCAGTTCTTCGCACAGATTGGGATTATAAAATTCTGCCCTTGAGACATTAATAGAAACAGGTGCCACCCTAAGCCCCTGCCCCAGCCTGCTTTTCAGCATCCGGCACACTTCATTCCACACATACCGGTCCAGAATGCTGATGAATCCATTACTTTCAAACATAGGGATAAATATGCCCGGGGGAATCAGCCCCCTGGTCGGATGCTCCCAACGGACAAGGGCTTCCGCCGCTTCCACGCTGCCATCTATGGCGCGGCATACCGGCTGATAATAAACCTTAAATTGCTTTTCTGCAATGGCTTGCCTGAAATCACTGCTCAGCTTCTGCTCTTCTAAAATCGTATTCCACATGCTGTCGTTAAACCAGGCGCAGGAACACATATAATTATCTTTAATGGTCTCCATAGCAATCCGGGCTTTATCCCCCATTTCGCTGACCGACATGCTTCTGTCGCTGATTTGGTAAATTCCCTGGCAACAGGAAAAATGATACTCCACATTACCTACATAATAGCTTAAATCCGCCATATTGTACCATTTTTCATGGGAAACGATTTCAACGGGCACACAACAGGTAAAATTATCCCGTTCCATCCGCCCTATGGTCACCTCTTCACCGGCAAGCTTTTCCTTCATCACTTCTGCAAGCTGGATTAAAATTTTATCCCCTGTCTGCCATCCAAATAAATTATTGACAACCTTGAACCTTCTGATATTCCAATATGCCAGACAAAACTGCTTATCCTTATGCCGCTCTAACAGCTCTCTGGTAAATTTATAAAATCCACGGCGGTTATACAATCCGGTCAGCCCGTCAGTCAATCCTTCCTTATCTTGCTGCGTTTTCGATAAATCTCCCATTGAAATCCCCATATAACTATATCATATAATATCTATTTTCAGTATCACAACTATCATACATGATAACACTGAAAAAAACAAGCATACTACGGAACATTCCTAAAAGTGCCCGAAATATCCTCCTGCCAGGAAACCAGGTCCGCCAGGGTAATTTGGTCCACTACCTGGTTCACCGCATCATTGATCCGTTCCCACACTTTTACCGTCACACACTCCCCCCTGCGCCCACAGCCCGCTTCTTCCTCTTCCAGGCAGCTTACAGGAGCCAGGCTTCCTTCCATAAGCCTTAAAATCATGCCCACAGTGTACCAGGAAGGGTCATTCTGCAACAGATATCCTCCCTGGGCTCCCCTGACACTCCTTACAAAACCCGCTTTATTCAGTATGGAAATAATCTGCTCCAGGTATTTTTCCGAAATCTGCTGCCTTTGGGCAATATCCTTTAGGCTCACCGGCCGTCCCCCGCTGGCAGCCGCCAAATCCAGCATCAGCCGCAGCGCATATCTTCCCTTTGTAGATATTTTCAAATTTAAATCCCGCCTTTCCGAAGCCAGAATAACTTGCTAAAACCAAAACTATTATAACATAAAATTTATGGAAATTGGTAAACTGACTTTGAAAAGTAATTTATACCAACCTGTATGTACCCTTCCCCAGTCTTTCCACTAATCCGTCGGCTTCACTTTGATTCAGGATTCTTTGCAGCTGCCTTGCGCTGCAATGAAGCTGAAAAGCAGCCTGCTCTATTCCTTTGAGGGTCCCATTATTACATTTATGCTTCATATAAGACATCACCCGTTCTGCAAGAGAGGCTGGGGCGGCACTAATAGTAGTCATTGCCCCAATTTTAGCAGAAAGGCTGTGGCAGACTAACGCCAAAAAACCATTATTAGAGAGCAATCTTTCCCTGTGTTGTTCGATAGAAAATGAAATGCAGGCCAGGTCCTGGCCAGCTTCAGCATAAATATTATTATTCTTAGGATAAAAGATTTCCATATCACCAAGAAAATAATCATCTGTTCCATTTGACAGTGAATAGCGTGTGCCATCATCACGGATAAAATAGATGCTTATAGAACCATGTTCCACAATCTGGAATAAATTTTCATCCTGAAAGGGCGAACACACTAATTCGCCCTTTTCATATTTGATCAAATAAATATCAATATCTAATGATTCAAGTACAGTACGATATTTACTTTTGGCAATGCAGGCATTGACTTTCTTTTTATCAAATATTCTTTCCATAAACTCCCCAAACCAGGACATTTGTCTTGTTTTTCAGGCTAATTTTACTCTATAATGAAAAAAATTTCAAGGGAGGAAAAGAAATGGCAGAAATTGCAACTGTTTTTGAGGAAAAGAGCGTTACCAGGCCAATCATAAAGGTTGGGTTTGCAATTAATGCAAAGCCTGAAAATAATAATCAGGAGTAAGCAGTACCAAGGCCCACACTTGGCCAGGAGAACCTTTGGGCCGGCTTCAAATCTATCTGGCCATTTAAAACCTGTCTTTCGAAGTTGAAGTAAAAAAGTAGTGCTAAGCCATAGATCAGAATCT
>CAJTVD010000042.1 GCA_910579495.1 uncultured Lachnospiraceae bacterium | reverse complement strand
CATTTGGCCGGGCGGCTGCCTTGTTTACAATAAACCGGCCCGCGGAGCGTGACGGCGTTTGTTGTTTCTGTTGGGGGCAGGTCATACAAGCCGGGTGGTCCATTTGGAGCAGTCCCAGATTTGGGTTGCCAGTCCCTGGTAGAAATCCGGCTCATGGCATACCATGAGGATGCTGCCACGGTATTCTTCCAGTGCCCGCTTTAATTCTTCCTTGGCATCTACGTCCAGATGGTTGGTAGGCTCGTCCAGAAGCAGGAGATTAGTTTCACGGTTCAGTAGCTTGCACAGGCGTACCTTGGCCTGTTCCCCGCCGCTTAGGACCTTTACCTTGCTTTCAATATGCTTGGTGGTAAGTCCGCATTTTGCCAGCGCAGAGCGCACCTGATACTGGCTGAAACCGGGAAATTCCTGCCAGATTTCTTCTATACAGGTAGTGGCAATATCCGGGGGCATTTCCTGCTCAAAATAGCCGATATTCAGATAGTCCCCCTGTTCCACCCGGCCTGAGAGCGGGGGGACCAGGCCTAAAATGCTTTTTAGCAGAGTGGTTTTCCCGATACCGTTTGCCCCGGTAAGCACGATTTTTTCTCCCCGTTCCATTTCCAGGTTAAGAGGGGAGGAGAGCGGCTCTTCATAGCCGATCACCAGCTCCTGGCTCCGGAAAAGATAGCGCCCTGGGGCGCGGGCTTCCAGAAAATGAAATTCCGGTTTGGGCTTTTCTGCGGAGCGCTCAATGACCTCCATTTTGTCAAGCTTTTTCTGGCGGGACATGGCCATATTCCTGGTGGCTACCCGTGCCTTATTTCTTGCCACGAAATCCTTCAGGCCTGCAATTTCCTTTTGCTGTTTATTATAAGCGGCTTCCTGCTGTGCCTTTTTCATGGCGTATGCTTCCTGGAACCTGTGATAGTCCCCGGGATAGCGGTTCAGCTCCTGGTTGTCCATATGGTAAATCAGGTTGATAACGCTGTTTAAAAAAGGGATGTCATGGGAAATCAGGATGAAAGCGTTTTCGTACTCATTCAGATACCGCTTCAGCCACTCAATATGCTCTGCATCCAGGTAATTGGTAGGCTCGTCTAACAGCAGGATATCGGGCTTTTCTAAGAGAAGCTTTCCCAGAAGCACCTTGGTGCGCTGGCCGCCGCTTAAGTCGGCCACATCCCTGTCAAGCCCCAGGTCTGTAAGCCCCAGCGCCCTTGCAACTTCCTCCACCTTAGAATCAATAAGGTAAAAATCGTGGGCATCTAAAAGCTCCTGGATGGTTCCCAGTTCCTCCATAAAGGCATCCAGCTCTTGCGGGGAGGCGTTTCCCATATTGTCGCAGATTTCATTCATCTTTGCTTCCATTTCAAAGAGGAAGTCAAAGGCAGAGGAAAGCACGGCGCGGATGCTGCGCCCCTTTTCCAAAACCGTGTGCTGGTCAAGGTAGCCTGCGCGGACGTTTTTGGCCCACGAGACCTTGCCTTCGTCAGGGGTGAGCTTTCCGGTGATGATGTCCATAAAAGTGGATTTCCCTTCCCCGTTAGCCCCGATTAAGCCGATATGCTCGCCCTTTAAAAGGCGGAAGGACACATCGTGGAAAATAGCCCTGTCGCCGAATCCGTGGGTTAGATGTTCAACATTTAATATACTCATAATTTCATTCCAGTTCCTTTTTACTTGGGGACTTTTCCTTTTCGTACAGGGCCAGGAAGTAGCGGCTTTTTTCCAGCAGTTCCTCAAAGGTCCCGCAGGCAATAAGCTTTCCGGCGCGGAATACAAAAATACGGTCAAAATCCTTGATTGTCTGTAGGCGGTGGGCGATGGCGACCACTGTGGCGTGGGAAAGCCGCTCCATGGCGTTTTTCATGGCCACAGCTTCTGTGAGATTGTCCATGGCGGATGTGGCTTCGTCCAAAATTACGATTTCCGGCTCTTCAAACCACAATCTGGCTAATACCAGCCGCTGCCGCTCGCCCCCTGAAAGGCAGGCGCCTTTTTCCCCTACCCGGGTTTCTGGCCCCTCTGGCAGGGAGGAAAGCAAAGGCAGGAGCTGCACCTGTTCCAGGGCTTCTTTGATACGGGCATCAGGCACCTCTTTGCCGAACACCAGATTTTCCCTGAGAGTGCCGTCAAAAACAGGGGCCTCCTGGGAGAGAAAGGATAATTTTTCATAGAGGGTTTCCAGGGAGAGCCCTTCCAGGGGGCTGCTGTCCAGAAAAACACCGCCCTGTTGGTATTTCAGCAATCCGGCAAGTACTTTGGCCAGGGTGGATTTGCCTGAGCCGGATTCTCCCACAAAGGCTGCTTTTTCCCCTTTCTTCAGGGTAAGGCTAATGCCTTTTAACACCTCTTTCCCTTCATAAGAAAAGCAAAGGTTTTCCACGCGGATTTCCCGGGAAAGCCCCTGGAAGGCGGCTCCCTCAGTTAGCTGGGGGTCTTCCTCCAAATCCAGAATATCCCGGAAACGCATCCATGCTGTCTTGTTCAGCTTATACTGTACATAGATAACGTTAAAAATCGCAATGGGGGTATAGGCATTGTCTATAAGGGTGATTAAGGCAACCACCTCCCCAATGGAGAGGCTTTGGCTCTGGTGGGCGTAAAGCAGGATCCCGATATCCAGGGCCGCAACAATGAACGCAAATATAGTGAAAAAAGCTTCGTGGATCATATTCATTTTCACTTTGGAGGAGACGATGGTTTCCTTTGCGTGGCCCGCCCGCCTGATTTCCGCCGGGAACTGCCCCTTCAGCCGGAAAATCGGCATTTCCATAAAGCCCCGTACAAGGAAATGGTTCAGGGCCTCTTCATGGTCCAGAATTTTTTCCTTGATCTGGTACAGCCCGTTCAGCAGCAGATTGGTGACAATAAATACTACCACATATCCTGCCAGAAGGAAATAAGTGATATTCCTGTTGATTTTCCAGATAAAATATAAACTGAATAAGACCGTTGGGGCCAGGCCGCGGAGGAAGCTGAACCAGAAATCAAATAATACGCTTTTTCCGGCAGCAGCACCGTTTTCAATTTGCTGTACCAGCCTGCCGGTACCCAGCTTCTGGTATTTGGCATAATCAAGCCTGCTTATTTTTTTCAAAGCCAGCAGTTTAAAGTCCAGATAAATGCCGTTTTCCAGTTTTTTGGCAGGATATTCGTCCAGATAATTCATGCCATAGGAGATAAGGAGGACCGCGCCATAAAACAGGACGCCGCCTAGGGCAAGGGTTTTCCCTGCCAGGCCGTCTACCACCTTCTGAAAATAATCAGCTTTATAGTTTGCCATAAAGGCATTGAACAGGCCCACCGCCAGGTAGGCGAAGGCCAGTTTTTTGTTGTTGGATAATACCTCTTTTATATAAACCATAACTGTACTCCTTTTCAAATATGTTTTCATGCTTTGGCTTCATGCATCAATACACCTATTCCCGGAGGGCAGTACAGCTGCGGCTGTCAGCAAGTTTGGTATTACATGGTTTTCCTCAGCACAATCTGCCGACAGTTTCCATCAACTGTACTGAGTAGTTATCTCGGATATTTCTCATAAAAACCTCCGTTCTTGCCTGGCCGCAGATTTGGGCGCAGGCATGGATCCATTTATAAATAAAACTTTTAATAGCATAGCATATTCCCTGCCATTTTCCAATAGGCAAAGCCATAACCCAAAGAAACCAATGATTGCTTTGAATTCTTTGAAAAGGCATTGACAGATGATGGAAAAGGGATTACACTAAAATAGTAATCATTACTGATTTTAGAATGGGAGGAACAGAATTTATGGATATGAACACATTTCACAAGCTGTCATATGGCGTGTATGTAGTGAGCACCTGGGATAACGGCAGGCCCACAGGCTGTACGGCCAACAGCGCCATGCAGATCACCTCATCCCCGGCAACCATTGCGGTGAGTATTAACCACGACAACTACACCAACAAATGCATTGAGGAAACAGGGAAGTTTGCGGTTTCTATCATTGCAGAGGACTCCGACCCGCTGATCATTGGGACCTTTGGCTTCCGGTCCGGGAAGGATGTGGATAAATTTGAAAATGTGAAATACGAGGTGAAGGACTATCTGCCGGTGGTTACGGATTCCTGCGGCTATGTGGTATGCCAGGTGATTAATAAGATGGAGACGGCCACCCACACAGTATTTCTGGGCGAGGTAAAGGGGGCAGAGCTGTTCGGCAACAGGGAAGCCATGACATACGCTTATTATCACAAAGTAGTCAAGGGGAAAAGCCCTAAAAACGCCCCCACCTACATTCCCGACGGGCAGTAACAATTTAAAGTTTTGATTATACCTGTAAGAAAAATCCGCTATACCCTGACAATTATGCCCGGTAAGCGGATTTTTTGAGTAAAAAATTTGAATTGGGCCATGTTGTGGCTTTACTTTATGGCGAAAATCCAATACAATGATAAACAGTGAAGAAAACACGACAATTTAACGAGAAATAAAAGGAGACAGAAAAATGGAAGAAACAATGAAAGATTATGAAAAAGAGCTGGAGGCATCTTTCCGCAAAATCAAAGAGGGGGATGTGATCCAGGGAACAGTGATCGGCGTAAGTGAGGAAGAGGTAACCTTAGATTTAAAATATTATACCCAGGGAATCATCAAGGCTTCAGAACTCAGCGACGACCCTAAATTTTCCATTATGGAAGACGTAAAGGCAGGGGATGTGATTGAAGCTACAGTGGTGAAAATGGACGACGGGCAGGGGAACATCCTTTTGTCCAAAAAGGAAGCCAATGCAGTTCTGGCATGGGATGTGCTCACCCGGTATATGGAAGAAAAGAAGTCCCTGGATGTTAAGGTAAGCGATATTGTAAAGGCAGGGGCTATTGCCTATGTGGAAGGCATCCGGGGATTCATTCCCGCTTCCCATCTTTCCCTTTCCTATGTGGAAAATCTGGATGAATTTAAAGACAAAGAGTTGACTGTACGGGTCATTACTGTTGACCAGAATAAGAAGAAGCTGGTGCTCTCTGCAAAAGAAGTTTTGAAGGAGCAGAAAAAGGAAGAGCATGACCACAAGGTAGCCATGCTGGTTCCGGGGACTATTATGGAAGGGACTGTTGAGAGCCTGCAGGCTTATGGCGCTTTTGTGGATCTCCAGGAGGGCTTAAGCGGCCTGGTACACATTTCCCAGATTTCCCAGAAAAGGATCAGCAAGCCTTCAGAAGTGCTGAAAGTGGGGGACAAGGTGAAGGTAAAGGTCCTGAATACCAATAACGGCAAGATTTCCTTAAGCATGAAAGCTGTGGAAGAACAGCACCAGGCAGAAGAGACGGAGCGCATTGATGTAAAGAAATTCACCTCCGGTTCAAGCGTAGGGACAAACCTTGGCGACCTGCTGAAAAAACTTGATATTTAAAGGCACTGGACACAGGAACTGGAATAGGAGTAATATGTTTCAATATTGTCTGTTTGACCTGGATGGCACGCTCACAGACCCCAGGGAAGGAATCACCAAATGCGTGCAGTATGCCCTGAGACATTTTGGGATTGAGGAGCCGGACCTGACGAAGCTGGAATATCTGATCGGCCCGCCGCTAAAGGACAGTTTTGTGCGATATTATGGTTTCAGCCAGGAACAGTCCCGGGAGGCAATCCGTAAATACAGGGAGAGGTTCGCCCCGGTTGGGGTGTTGGAAAACAAGGTTTTTCCAGGCATCCCGGAACTGCTTTCCCATTTGAAAGAAAAGAAGATGAAGCTGGCAGTGGCTTCCAGCAAGCCGATGGTGTTTATTTACCAGATCCTCCAGCACTTTGATATTGAAAAGTATTTTGATGTCATTGTGGGAAGCGAGCTGGACGGCACAAGGGATGCCAAGGAGGAAGTGGTAGAGGAGGCCCTAAGGCAGCTTGGGGTATTGGATATGGAGGCCAGAGAAAGGCACAGGCTCTGCGCCATGGTGGGGGACCGGAAGTTTGACATTCAGGGAGCCAAAGCCCATGGCCTTACCGGCGTAGGCGTAAGGTTTGGTTTTGCCCTGCCCGGGGAGCTGGAGGAGGAAGGGGCGGAATATATTGCAAAGACAGTGGAGGAATTGCAGGATTTTCTCTGCAGATGTCCCTGAAATGATGCCCCTGCGCCCTACACAGCCAGACGGTATCAATTATCCCTGAGACAAATTAATTGATACCGTCTGGCAGAAAAGAACGCCTGGTTATGCTTGTTCAGTGCAAAAGGCAAAATACCCGGTCCCGGTGTTAAATAACAGGCTGTAATCAAAACATTCCATGCAAAACTCCTGCCGGAACTGCTCCAGAGTCATTAAATGGCTGTTTTTTAATTGGTATTGGGAGGATAAATGGAAATGGATGCCAACCTGTTCCACAATCTTTTGGCAAAGCTCTTTTACAGCGTTCATAGACAGCTTATTGATTTCCCTTAACTGCATATCCAGCAGTGAGTTTAATGCCCAAAGTACCAGGCTTTCTTCAAGCACTAGAAAAATCTGGAGATGTTTCCCATCTTCAGAGCCATATACCAGCCGGTCAATAATGCTGCTGCCAAAATTTTCACCGCTGTAATGTTCACTGACCACTTCAGTCGGCAGACTGAAGATTTCCTGTATGGTTTCAGCTAAGGCAGTTTCCAGGGCATCTATGTTTTTCCCTGTATTGGCGTCTTTCCATCTGGCTGGAATTTTTCCTGTAATGGCGCGGTCCTCCACCATAATGTGGGCGGTCAGCCATCCCAGGCAGATACCCAGAAAATGCTGGATAGATTCCTGTGAATAGCCTGATTCTTTTAAATCCCTTTCAAGGGCGGGAAGTGTTTTATACCGCATATTATCATGCAGGCATTTGTGCATTTCATATCCGCTGTATCCAATGGACCGCATATACGCTTCTTCATCTGCAAAGTGTCCGATCGCATAACTCTTTAAGTATTTGAGACCTTCTCCACATGCCCACTGTCCGTTATTTTCATTTTCACTTAAATAGATTAGCTTCCGTACAATTGAAAAAAGCTTCCGGTGTGCATTGTCAATGGAATCAACCCCAATGTTAAACTGCTTGTGCCATTCCACTTCTTTGGCCATGTTACTCCTTTATCCCAGTGAGACATATCTGCTTATTGCATTCACAGAGTTTGTTTGAATAGGGACATTTTTATTATCAATATATGTCGGAATTATGGGAAGTGTGTCGGTTTATCTGGAAAGATAAGAAATCTTATATTACCAACTTGTATAGGGATAGAAAAATTTAAGCCTTTATATGCCGGGAGTCCTGTGATAAACTGTTATCAGAAATAAAACAGGGGAATGGGCTGAAAGAGATGCTAGGCTAGTTAAGCTTAAAAGTGCTGATTAATACATAGAAGTGAAGTTAGTATTGGATTAGTGATGTTACGTTTTCAAGCTAGGAAAACGAAAAAATTAAAGATAAAAGGGGAAAGATATTATGGCAGATAAAAGGGAACTAGTCATTTACAAAGGGGAAGAGTTTAAATTATGTGTAAGGAATCGGATTGAAAGGACGGATATTTTTTATGACCAATATCTTGATGCGGCAAGGATGCTAGATGCAATCTTAGCCAGGCAAGATGATTCTTTGTCCAGTCAGTCAAAGAAATGGTATGTGACAGAAAGTGAAAATAACATCATTGCCTTTTGCGGAGAACGGGGAGAGGGCAAGAGCAGCGCAATGATAAGCTTTGTCAAGGCTGTATATGAATGTAGTGATGATAGAAATAGCCCTATTTTTATGGATTGTGAAAACGTAAGTAGTACTTGTTTTGCAGAGCCGGTTGTAATAGATCCGTCCATGCTTGATGAAGTGCATAATGTATTGGATATTGTGCTTGCCGCTCTTTACAAAAAGTTTAAAGACAAATATGACAATGATAACCAATCTATTAGGGATTACAGGAGAGAAGAATTACTGGATTGTTTTCAGAGAGTATATAAGTTTATTTCCTTGATTAATAACCAGGATAAGATGCTGGATGATGAATATGATTATGAAGGGAATATCAGCAAACTATCCAAGCTTGGCCAAAGCACAGGACTAAGGGAGGATCTATGGGAACTGGTTAGGATGTATATTTCGGTTATGTCCAATGGGAAAAATGAAAAGAGAAAATCAGGGTGTCTGCTGATTGCCATTGATGACTTGGATCTGTGTAGTTTCCATGCATATAAGATGGCAGAGCAGATTAGAAAATATTTGATTATACCTAATGTTGTGATTGTAATGGCTCTAAAAATAGAACAGCTTAAATTGTGTGTGCAAGAACAGAATCTGAGAGATTATGGAAAAATGATGCATATAAAAGAAGAGGAAGGTGAGATTTTTGAGGAAGTAAGCAATATGTCTGAACGTTATGTGGCCAAACTAATTCCAAAGGTAAGGAGAAATTACCTTCCTAATGTGCAGAACATGTGCAATGTAAAAATTTTGTACAAGGACGGAAGTGATAATGAGATACTGAATGTCAGCCTGGGGGATTCTGTTAATAAGGCGATATTGGATTTGGTCTACCGTAAAACTGGAATGAAATTTCTGCCGGATAAGTCTGGTAATAATTATTTCTTGCCGGATAATTTACGGGATACGGTGAATCTTATTGTTCTGCTGGCTGATATGGAGGAACCAAAGGAAGATGGACATATTTATTATGAAAATATACTGAAATTTTCCAGGTATTATGAAAGGCAGTGGCTGTTTAGTAATCTGAATTTAGAAGAGTATAAGAAAATACAAAGACTGTTTCATGCACAGGCCCAGTTGCATGAGAGGGCATCGTATTTATTATTTAGCCGATACACAGCAACGGAAAAGAAATTAATCGCTAATCCAGTGCAGTTTTGGGCTGAGAAAAATGATAGTTTTTTTGTAGCCAGGAACTGGATGGAGTCATACCGAATGAATGTATTTGGAGAAGAAGAGAAAAAGTATGTATATGTGTTTCAAGTTTTGTATACCATTAGGCTGAATGAATTATTGAGACTGGAGCGTTATGAAGAATTTATTAATTTTATAGGTGGATATGTATGGGCAGGAAATTTTCAAAATGTACTTCCTTATGTACAGGGGAGTGGAGTCGACCGTTCACGTTTTGAATTACATACGTTTAGCACATTTAATATCATTGCCAAGAGACTTTTTGGTGAAAGTATTTTGTTGCCGACATTTCCCAATGTATTGTATTCACAGTATTATGTTACCGAGATACCAGAGAATGACGAGAACAAAAAGGCAAAAATATTGACATGGTTGTTACTTGGAATGTTTTCAAATAATTGGTATCTGAACCCGGCCTATCAATTAGTATATGCCTTTGATACCGCAAGGATAATTGCATCTAATCATTCAATTTGCCAAAAACTGCATATAAGTATGGAAAATTATATTGTAAGCTTATGTAATCTGGAAAGTATATATAAGAAAGTAAATATGGAGTATTTAGGGATAAGTATTGATGAATTCAGGTCAGTTATAAAGGGGATTGAGAACTCAAATAAAAAGATTATAGAGGCATTTCGGAAGCTTGTCTCTAATATAGATCTTACAATGGAATTTAAAGAATACTGCAGTAAAAGGAAAGATATAAAAACATCTGGAAATAAAGATGATATAGGGAAAACAAGGGAAGCTGTTTCTGTATTTTTCAGGAGTACAGAAGATTTTTTAAGAATACACCTGGGTATTGAGATTACAGGACTTGAATGCCTTCAGTTAGAATTTGACAGCGGCATAGATAAGATTGATATATGTGATATATATGCTTTACTGGTACATGGAGGTGTTGTTGATGAAATTGCAAGGAAAGAAGAGAATGCGGAGGGGCAGGATAAAGGAGAGATGGTAAAGAGCTTTGCTTCGAAACTGAGAAACCGGACAGAGCCAGGGCTTTCACTTGAAAGAGTATCATCATATTTGATCACCAAAACCGCTAAAAATGCAAAGGAAAACATGGATAGTCTGGCATCAAATATACAGCGATTTTATACAATTCATGGGGAAGAAAAGCTGGAAGAAGCTGAAATAACAAGTTTATGTATTTTTTACGGGAAAATATTAGATATTTATCTTCAAAATCCTACAGAAAATATCTCGGATGATTTAAGTGAGGAATATAAATCTCTGGTTAAAAAATATGTAAGGACTTGCCAGTAAAGGGAGAAGAGATGGATGTAGAACGGGGAAATATAGCAATACTTTTTCAGAAAATCAGCTATATGGCAATTAGCGGGCAAGCTTCTAATAGAGAATTGGTATCTGCAACAACACATACATACAAGAACATTGACCGAAAACTATATATTCGGTGTGCCAAAAAGATATTCCCCAATATGACGGAGAATGAGAGGCTGAACAGTTATTATCTTGCCTGTGGGCAGATGAAGGATGTACAAGGGAAAAATATGGGTGTTTTTCAGATGCTTATCAATATGGCGCAGAAATTATTGGTATTGGATGGCGATGAGGTCAAATGCAAATTTGACCATCTGCTTCGTTGGAGGGAAATATCTTTCCCTTTAGGCCAAGATATTTTTACCTGTGCTTTTTTAGCAGATTATGACTTAAAAAGAGGATCGGAAACCAAATGTTTTACATGGCTTCCTATTATCAGGAGCGATAATAGCAGGTTGCACAATATTTTGGAGAAGGGGATTGCCGAGAATCATTTCCATCTTGCAGGTTCCACGAAGATTTTTGAACTGAGTTGGCTTAGCCTGATGAACCGCATTGACAATAGAATACATGATTTTAAAAAAATAAACTGTTCGCTACAGGAGTGCTGTGTAGACCCGCTTTATGATACTGGGAAAATGGAACCTCTTTATACCAGATGCCAGCGGGCAGCATTGTATCGGGTGTACCTATTTTCTGTTATGAAAAAGGATTATTTTCTGGAAGAGAAACTGGGAAGGCTGCTGGAAAAGATGAAAAAGGGCACAAGGCCGGAGGAACTTGTGACAGATATCCAGGATGGGATCATATTAGCCAAAAATATTTATGGTGCGTGGCTGGAAGAAAATATACTTGATTATGCATTGGAAAAGGGAATGATAAACGAAAATAAGGATGTCTGCCGGCTTCTCGCAGGAGAACGAAGATTTTTATATGGCGGCTTTAAACATGCCATTTCTGATCTGTTTACGGAGAGGCAAAAAAATCTGTTTTATGCTTATCTGATAATCAGGACTGATTTCCGTGGTGAGCTCATTCAGGTGAATCAACAGGTTGGATTTGCCAATTTTTCCAATTATCAGGGCAGGAAGGAATACTTTATTGAGGGAAAGAAGCCTTATGAGGATGAATTGGTGAGGCTGGCTTTAAATGAGTCCTTAAGAAAAAAGAATATGCTGTTTCTGGAGGCGCGTATTTGCCCAAAAGAGAACTCTTCCAAGCTGTTTAGGACGCTGAAGCATTTTGAGCGGATTGTAAATACCGATGATAAGGGAGGGGCATATAGTAAGCTGAATTATGTGCTGCATTTCCCAAAGATTGATGGCCAGCCATTTGTGCCAGGACTCCCAAGGAATGACAATGTGCGGAAATTGTCTACATATGGTGCTAGAAGCATTGTGGCACTATTGGAAAAACGTATGGAATTGAACGAACATATCAAAGGGATTGATGCCTGTTCCAGTGAGCTTGCCTGCCGACCAGAGGTGTTTGGACAGGTATTCCGGTATTTGTCTGATACAATAATAGTCTGCTATGAGACACGGAAAGATGTGTACAGTATCAGCCATAAGACCAGAAATCTCCAAACCACCTATCATGCAGGGGAAGATTTTTTTGATATTGTGGACGGACTGCGCGCCATTGATGAAACATTGCTTTTTTGCGGTTTAAAACGGGGAAGCAGGTTGGGGCATGGGCTGGCGTTGGGAATTTCGCCGGAGGAATATTACAAATTCAAGTGTTACAACCTGGTGCTTCCCAAACAGGTAATGCTGGATGATATTGCCTGGATGTTATGCAGGGCAGATGAATTTGGGTGTATGGTGGAGAGTTCCCTGAAAACAAGGCTGGAAGAGAACTATTATAGTCTATATGAGGAAGTATATGGGGAGAATATGGGAGATGGATATTTTCCGTCCATTTATGATTATTATCAGAGCTGGAAGCTAAGAGGGGATAAACCGGAGCTGTATAGACTGGGAATGGAAGGGTTTAGGAAAAAATTGGAAAGTACTGAACTAGAAAGATTCGACAGATATCAGTTTAATGACAAAATAAGCAATGAATTACGAAAGAACGCAAAATGTAGGGATTTATATTTTGCCTATCATTTTAACAGGAAAGTACGTGAAAAGGGTAGTGAAATCACGGAGTTTAAAACAGGACAAAGCTATGGTGGATTGGTTCGCCAGATTCAGGATCATATGATTCGGAAGTTGGTATGTGAGGGGATTGGTATTGAAACCAATCCGTCTTCTAATTATCTAATTGGCACAATTAAAAAATATGAAGAACACCCAATCATCAGATTTAACGGAAGAAAACTGAAGGAAGTTGAGTCAAATACTTCTTTAAGCGTTTCCATAAATACGGACGATCAGGGAGTATTTGATACTTTGTTAGAAAATGAATATGCTTTAATGGCTCTTGCGCTCAAAAAGGCAAAGGATAAGGATTCTAACCCGGTTTATGATCTGGAAGATATTTACGAGTGGGTGGATTATGTAAGGAGGATGGGGATAGAGCAGGTGTTTGTCTGAGGGAGCGGATATATGAGAAAATGACAATAGGTGAAAAACTAGCGTTGCTATGTTTACGGATAAGCGGAAAAATGTTTATTCTAATTTGGCCGGAAATCCACAGATTGAAATTGCAGGCTATAATGTGAACACACGCAAATGGATATTTTTTGTAGTATTTGGTTCTGTGGGGACCAAAATAGAAACATTGCCAGGAAACTAAGAGAGGCTTTTAAGGAGTGGATCGACAATGGGCACAATAATTTTGATGATGAAAATACTTGTATTCTTCGCATTGAATTAACGGATGGTATTTTGTTTTCACATGGAACAAGGTACCATATAGATTTTTGTGCAGGAAAAGCAGCAGGCAGGGGGAAGGGGTAATTGTATCGTACAGCCGGAAACGGTTTTAATAGAATAAGTCCTCATTTACAGTGTAATTACTATGTAGTATAATGAAATAAAAGGAGGGCTGATGCTATGTCTAATACATCATTGCTGCAAGTGAGGACTTCCGCAGAGGATAAAGAAAAAGCTTCGGAGATTCTGGAAAAGCTGGGAACCAATTTATCGGCGGTGGTCAATATGATGATAAAGCAGATTATCCTTACGGAAGGGATTCCCTTTGAAGTAAAAATAAACCATCCGGCATATACCAAAACAGAAGTGGTAAAGGAAGTGGAGGCTACAATGGCTTTTGAGGGGATGGAACTGACAGAAGAAGATATGCAGTTACTGTACGCTTATAAAAACGGGGAAGCATCGGGAGATGAACTGAGGAAACGGATCATAGGAGAGGCCGGATAATGCCAGATAAGATATACTGTTATCCGGATTCGGATGTCTTAAAGAACAGGATGGGAATACGGGATATGGAGCAGCTTAGGCGGGTGGAAAAAAGGTTAACAATGCTCCGTATTCTGGAACTGGTAGATAAGCCCATTCAGGGTAAATTTGATCTAAAGCACCTGCAGTCTATCCATATGTACATCTTTCAGGATATATACGATTGGGCAGGAAAAATCAGGAAGGTTAACATTGCAAAAGGGAACATGTTCTGCAATGTGAAGTTCATAGAAAGCCAGGCGGAAGAGATTTTCGGAAAACTGAAAGAAGAAAATTATCTGAAGGGTTTGGATGGAAGGGAGATTCCCGTTCGCCTGGCATACTTTTTTTCGGAAGTGAATGCCCTGCACCCCTTCCGTGAAGGCAACGGACGCTGCCAGCGTGAGTTTATCAGAACCTTAGCACTCCATGCCGGATATGTGATAAATTTTGCAAATGCTACTGGGGAAGAAATGCTAAAGGCAAGTGAGGATTCCTATTTATGTGATTACAAAAGGATGGAACAGCTATTTGCCCACTGCATAAGGAAGAGAAATTGAACTTTAATAAACAATATATAAAATAAGCCATTTGGTTGATTACACCTCCAGATGGCTTATTTTTGATAGTCCCAGCAACTTCCTGAGGATGCCCTTTCTTCGTCCCAAACAGTGGATTTTCAAAAATGGAGGGCAGGACATAGGCAGAAAAAGAAGATAATCTCCCCCGAAAAATGCCTTGCCTGCCGGACAGGCGTATGGTATGATGATAACAAAGCGTATGATATTTCTATTGGTCTGGCAATGCTTTCTTTTACCTGTCTTTTCGGGAGGGCAGGGATTCTTGGGAATTCAGGGAATCTATGCTTTTGTTCACCTATTGATTTAAAAAAGCAGGGGATTTTCAGTGAAGGCTCCTGCATTAATACAGAGGGAAAGGGCATACAGGCCAGTGGAAGGCAATTTGAAACGAACCTGGAGGGCAGAAATGAATTTCTTGAAAATGATATATTCCAAATGGACCAGGCAGGAGCTTTTAGGGTGGAACTCTTTCCGCAAAACCGCTTACCTGATTCTCCCCCTGCTGATTTATTTTCTTGTCCATGATGCGGTAGAAATCCTGTTATGGGCAGCCCTTGACCGCATTTTGGCAGTGGCAGGCGTAGGGCTGAAGGATTTTCTGGCAGGGAATGCAGATACGGTAAAGGGGAGTATCAATGGCCTGGCAATTTTGGCCGGTGTGGCAGCCCTATGGCCAGCCCTATGGCGGGAAGTTGCAGGAGACGGGAGAGGAGCCGTTAAGGGGGGGAGCTGTGAAAAGGAAATGCCCCAAGGCAGGAAAACTGCGAATATGCCGGCATTGGTGAACCATTATGTGGCTTTGGCGGTCCTGGCTGTTTTTTCTGCCTTTGGCCTGAATTTGCTGTTCCATGTAACGGGGCTAATAGCAAAATCCTCATCCTATGGGGCTGTTTCCCAGGCGCAGTATGGGGTGGCTTTTTGGGCTGGCCTGCTGTTATACGGAATTCTCTCCCCCTTTGCGGAGGAAGCGGTTTTCCGGGGGCTGATTTATAACAGGATGAAAAGATGTTTTGGTGTTTCCCTGGGGATGGCGGTTTCCGCCTTTCTTTTTGGATGCTATCATGGTAACATGGTGCAGGGCATTTATGGAACCCTTCTTGGCCTGGTGATTGCATGGGTATACGAAAAATATGGCAGTTTTGCGGCACCTGTCCTTTTTCACAGTTTGGCCAATATAAGTGTCTATGTTTTTACCTATTATGGAAGCCTGTTTAAGATGGGACAGGCAGCAGGGATCGGGGCAATGGCAGCATTTTTCACAGGGGCGCTGTTTTGCCTGCAGTACATAAGAAAGAATGTTGGTTCTATGGAACCATCAAAGAGCATTGCCGGGCGGCAGTGAATATTGATATTGAAAGGTTAAAGGAATTCCAGCTCCGGGCAGAGGGGATTCTTCCAGGTAACGCTGGGGAAAGCCTTTGAGGCTTTAAAATAAGTTTACAGTCACCAAGGAGAAGGCCACATGATCCACATAGCCATATGCGATGATGAAGAGTACTTCCGGCTTCTGGAAGAAAAGCTGGTGGGGGAATATTTGGAAAAGCGGCAGTACAGCTATGCCATTGATACCTATTCTTCCGGAAGGGAAATGCTGGATAAGGCAGGTATTTCCATGCAGTATGATATCGTATTCCTGGATATAAATATGGAAGAGATGGACGGGCTGGAGACTGCCTGGCGCATACGGCAGATTTCCGGCCAGATATTCATTGTTTTTGTAACCGCATATATTACCTATGCGCTGGAGGGATATAAGGTAAATGCAGTCCGCTATCTACTGAAAGAAAAGGGTTCCCTGGAAAATGCCATAAAAGAATGCCTGGATGCCATTGCCGCCCAGATGGAATCGCAGAATAAGAAATATGAGATCTATTTCCCCGGTAACAGAAGGTGCGTTCCTGTGGACACCCTCCTTTATGTGGAAAGCAGGCTGCACAAAGTCCTGTTTTTTGCCATGGATGAAGGGATAAAGGAGTATTGTAAGTATGGCAGGCTTGACGGGGTAGAGCAGGAACTGAAGCCCTATGGATTTTACCGCATCCACCAGAGTTTCCTGGTAAATATCCGGTTTGTCAAAAACGTTGAGCGGTATACAGCCTCCCTGGAAAACGGGATTGCCCTGGGTATTTCCAAGAAATATTATAAGGATATAGAGCGGGAATATATCCTGCGAAAGGGAGAAGTGTAATGGCAGGGTATATGGCAGCGGCAGTAAATGGGTGGGAGGCCTTTTGCTGTGTCTTGTTCTTCCGCTCCTTTGCCCAGATGCGGCCAGGGAGAAACCGCCGGAAGGTTTGGGCGCTCATGGGAATACAGGCTTTTTTCTGTATGATGCTTGGGCTTGCCCTGCCGGGCAGTTTTCAGAGTTATCTACATACGGCCTTGTTCTGTTTACAAGCAGGGTTCTTTTATTTTGCAGTATTTTGCTTATGAGAAAAATACTGAAGGGAAAAGCCTTCTATGTGCTTACGGGCAAAGAGTGGCGGATTTTATTTATCAGTACCTTTCTCACGCTGGTTACGTTTACACAGATTGCAGAGAAGGTCCGTCTGGACGATGATACCTTTCTGTACTTTGTATTGACTATATTGGTCATTGACTATGTGGTATATTACCTGATTGATGAGATCATTGCCAGGGAAATCAGGCGGAAGGAAGACGAGGTTTTCCGTGAACAGGTGAAATATGAGACGGCAATGTACCATTCCATATCCGAAAATCTGGAACGCCAGAGAAAAAGGACCCATGAGTATAAAAATCAGATTTCAGTCATCAGCGCCCTCGCTGCCGCCAGGCAGTACCAGGAGCTGCTTGCCTATGTGGAAAAGGCGGATGCCGCCCTGGGCTTGCATATGGATGCCATAGATACCAACCATGTGATTGTGAACGCTATTTTAAACACAAAATACCGGGAGGCAACAGACAAAGGCATTGTTTTTGTCCTAAAGGCCAATGACCTCTCAAGGCTGTGGCTACGGGAAGAGGATATTGTGCTGATCCTGTCCAATCTTTTGAATAACGCCATGGAGGCATGTGAACACTCCCGGGAGAAAGTGATACGGCTTAAATTTGTATTGGAAGAAAAACAGGCAGTGATTTCCGTCAAAAACAGTATGGCTGGGCTGCCAGTGGTGGAGAATGGGAAATTCCAGACTACAAAAACAAAAGATGTCCAGGAGCATGGGATGGGGATACGGAATGTGATTGAAACCGTTGAAAACTATGGCGGGAAATATACCATTGGGTTTGACAGGGGAGGATTTGTATTTTCCATTATCCTGCCGGACCATGCAGGGGAATAGGTTTTATTTCCAAATCTGCAATAAAATTTCCAAATCTGCTTTTCCGCTAAAAAGATATGGGGAAATACCGATATGACATAAGGGAAACCCGGCGTAATCTGCTTTCATGGGGAGCGGGGCGTTTCCCATGAATAATGGTAAAAAAGTGACAGAAAAGGAGGTGACAGGCCAAATGCCAGAAAGTACAAGTATGGGACGGAAATTGGCAGAGGCCCATGTGAATATGGGAAAAATCCTGTTTCATACGGGAGTCCGGGTTGCATTGGCAGGCGTAGTAGTATTTGCCGGAATCCGGGGGAATCCTCCCAAAGGAGCGCCAGCCAGTTTGATCGCCGGGCTGGTGGCAGCGCTCATTGCCCTTCTGGCCCTGGGGTGGGTATTTTTCCCGCTGGTCCATTGGGGGGACCATCTGACATTTTATGAGGCAGGTATTATTGTGGGCAGGCAGCCCTGGGCTTTGGAGAAGCTTGGGGAAATCTCTTTTATGGATGTGAAAAACAACTACTCTCTGTTTGGGCAGACCTATATGTGTACACAGGCAAGGAGATTTAACGTCACATACATAAAGGATGCAAAGAAAAATTATAACCGTGCATATTTTAAAGGAATCTAACATTGCGGGAGCAGGACAGTAAAACAGCTTGCACCCATGAAAAGCACCACAGAGGAAATCCAGGCTGGGAAACAGGCGGGATTTTTTTCTGGAAATATAAGGTGGTTAAGCGTGGGAGCGGAACTGGGATAGGAGTATATCATGAATCAGTATGTTATTATTGGAGTGGTGGCAGTTGTTGTTTTGTTTATTATCGTTTATGTGAAAATGACCATAGACGAAAAGAAAGGTGCCAACAGTGAAGAAAAGCAGAAAATCCGGGAAATTGTAAAGAGGGTGGTGCCCGGCGGTGAATCCTATACCGCGGCTTACGGCACACGGGAAGAACTTTCCGTTGGGGGCGGCGGCAGGACAGTGACCACCACCACAAAATATTGGTATTATGCAGTTGCCTTTAAACCGGGGGATCTGTATCTGGTGCCTTTGTCTTTTGACGGGGGAGATATGAGCTACAGCGAACCCATCCATTTTGGGAAAAATGACCTGGGCATGGTGGAAGCGAAAAAGGGCTATACCATCCTGTATGGCAAGGACAGGAAAGAACTTCTCACCCTGTACGTAGTGGAGAGCAATACAAAGGACGATAAGTACCATCCGGTAAATATCCAGCAGAAAGAGGAGGCGGAGGCTTTCGCCCAATTCTCCCAGTCCCTGATGCAGCAGGTAAATGCTGCCAATGGCATTACAGATATAAAGGCAGCGAAGAAAGAAGCGAAAAAAGGCTGATAAACAGAATATTTGATAAAGGAAACAACGGGCAGCACGCTCCGCGAACTGCCCTTATGTTAAACAAACGCCGTCGCGCTCCGCGGGCCGGCTTATTGTAATAAAAATATCTGCTGAAGCCCCGGCTCCGGCAGATATTTTTTAATATAAGGATGGATGGTTATTGAATATAAATTTCCGAAACCGTATTTTCCACACCATTGATTTGCAGCCTTACATGAATTTTCCCATTCTCAAATTCATTTAAAGGATATTTGAGCGGTCCGGAGAGATTTGTAACATCAATGGATTTTACAAGGTCTCCCTGTACCAGCCATAAGATGAGCATTGCCCCGTCTGGTACCGTGCCGCAGGAAATATCAGCGTAAAGCAGCTGGGTTTCTGCGTCCGCAACTGTCATACTCTGTTCCTTCACAAATCCTTCGCTGGCACTTTTAAAATCCAGCTTCCAGACATCATCCTTATAAGAACTGTAATTCATGTTGATTGTACCTAAGTTCCATACGCGGCTGTTAGAAGCAACGTCTGTGTTGATGCCATTCCCGGTGGCCGCGCTGGCGATAAAACTTGCCAGGCATACCAGCATAAGCACCATACTTACAATACCGGCAATCATTAATTCTAAGTGATGTGTCCCTTGTTTTTCCATAACTTTATGATCCTCCTTTTCGATAGGTGTCCCACATTTTTCACAATAGTTTGCCTTTACTGAAATCCTTTGCCCGCAGGCCGGGCATACCGTTTTGGTTTCCGGACGGCGCAGAAAATAAATCAGCAGACCGATAAAAGGTGTGGCGGCAAAAACCACAACCGCCCATAGTACAGGGTCGTCGCCCCGTCTTTTACAATCCTGGTATACCCATGCTGCAAAAAGAGAAGAGGTACACAGGGCAAAAAGGATAAAGCAAAGGAGCAGGACGGGAAGCAGCAGGGAAAGGCCGCTGAAACCATCACTTTTCACAAAATATATGCCAAAACGTAAAAAAATTAAAAATAAAATTACCGGGATGCCAATATAAAACGGAAGCCTGTTCTTTTTTGCCTTGTTCATGCCAATATACCTCTTTTCTCAATGCAGATTGTGATGTCCTCTTTTATGCTTGCCCTTTTTACGCCCACTATGGTAAGCAATATACCAGCCGCACCAGCATAAAAGCAGATACCGGCGGCAAAGTAAGATAAATAAATATTTTCAATCATTATCAAAGCCCCAATAGCCAACAAGGAAAAAGTTATCAAATTCAAAACCATCGGCAAATACCAAAATGATAATTTATGGGGGGCAGGCTGCTTTCGCAGGAGAGCTTCTTGTTGATACACAGCCGCTTTGAGTTTATTATTCAGTTCCGGGGATGGGACATCAGCCACTTTCATAGAAGCCCGGATAACTTCTTCTATTCCCATGTTAGAACGATTATCTTTCATAACCAGCATCCTCCAATCTTTTTTTTATTAAGCGCCTTCCCTTGAACAATCGGCTTTTTACGGTACCAATTGGTTTCTTTATAATAGCCGCTATCTGCTCTATGGGACAAGCGGAAAGGTAAAATAATATCAGCGGTACCTGGAATTTTTCCGGGAGGGCTTGAATAATTTGATGGACTTCTGTTATCAATTCTTTTTCAAGATACCCCTCTTCAATACTTTCCCCAGAATGCAGTACCGTTTCCGCTTCATCATCAAAATTGCTGCAAGGTGCAATTCTGTTGCGGCGCGCTTGTTTTCTTCTGTTGCTTTTCCAAAGATTATGGGCTAAAGAAAAAAATAATGCTTTCGGGTTTTTCTCCCAGTCAAGCGTCCATTCTGTTTCTAACGCTTTTAGGAAAGTTTGTTGGTATAAATCCTCGGCATCTGCCATGTCCGCACAGAGCTTCAGGCAAAATCTATATATGTCTGTACCGAAATCATCGATGCATTTTTCTATTTCTCTTGCGTCCAATGTCCCACCTCCTCTGCCTGTTCACCCTATATTCGCCATGACTTTGTATGGGGTTCATTTTTAAATAAAAATTGCTGCAGCCAAAGAGAAGGTGGGAGGGAACAGGCAGAAAAAGGGCTGGGCCCAAAAGCCCAGCCTGGCCGGCCTGCGGAGCATGGCGGCGTTTGTTGTGTACCCATTACCATCTTCCCCAGAACACGTAAATCAGATTTACAAACACCAATATGGTTACAATTCCCCCATTGATGATATGCATACCTGCTGCCCGTATCCTGTCCAGCCAGTTTGTCTCATGCATCATAAGCTGGGAAAAGTAATGTTTATTGCCCAGCCCAATGCCGATTGCCATGTAGATAAGGCAAATGGCCACATAACGGAAATCGCTGCTGCAGGTGTAGGGGTAAATGAGCACAAAAGCGGCAAAGGATACCAGGGTTACGGCATAACCTGTAAGCAGGAAAACCCGGTCTTCCCGCTCTGTCTTTTTGTTTAACAGGACTGCCACAAACAATACAGCGGCGGCAATGCCGAACACAACCGCCAGGGCAAAGGTCACCTGGCACAGCACCAGCAGGATATCCGGCATTCCCGCAGGGTATTCCTCTGCAAACAGGGAGGTGTGGAACATGATGGCCCAGGTATTATTACACGCCTTGGCACTTACCGGGTGGAAGGGGAAAGGAAAGTTCCAGTCGGTAAGGGCGGGAATCCCCAGCCTGCTCCAGAGGCTGTAGGGGGCGGTGTACATGGGGGAAGTTTCGCCGGGAACGGGGACGCCGGGCTTCTCCCCAAAGCGGACCAGGTTCCTTGCCACCCAGGAAAGCCCGATGGGCGCAGCCACTGCCGCAAAAATACAATAATTCCTGACCCATTTCAATACAGCCATCCGGTCCCCGGAACGCAGCACGGAAATAAAGTGCATAAGGAATATGGTCCCAAGGGGAATGGCGAGAACTGCGCTGTTTAATTTGGTAACCATGCCAAAGCCAATATACAGCGCCAGCCGGATGAGCCCCGGCAGGTTTTTGTTCCGGATCCATTTCAGGGATTCGTAAATTATCAGGCACATAAAGAGAATGGTGAGCATGTCATTGTTGACGCTGCCAGCCATGATAATGGTGGCAGGGTGGAAAACCACAAATCCAAGCCCTATGTACAGGCCGCTCCCGCGGATCTGCAGTACTTTCAGGATTTTCCAGGTAACGGCCATGCAAAGGCAGGAATAAAACAGGGGGAGGATCTGGAGATTTTCAAAGGCCAGCTCTTCCGCTACGCCCAGCCAGATGTTAAGCTGCAGCCACAGATAAGAAAGAATGTGGTGCAGGGGCGGGTGGTAGTAGGCAAACAGCTGGTAGGGATTTAAGTCAGGGAGCCTGTGGAACTTGTAAATATATTCAATATAGCCGATATGGCCGGGATTTACAAAGTCCGTCCCCATGCCGGTAAAGGCCCCGGCGTCGTGCTGGCGCTCATAAAGGCCGGATAAAAGCACATAACTGCACCTGAGAAAGGTTCCCGTGAGAATCATCAGGAAAACTATATGGTTTTCGTCCATGCGCCGGGTGGCGTTAAAAAACACCAGCACGCCGATGCAGCCGCAGAAAACGCAGGCAAGGACCAACAGTTTGGTATAGTGGGAGCAGTAAAAAAATTTACTGCCCTGGGCAGCGGCAGTGGCCAGGCAAAAGGCAATAATGGACAAAACCATCAGCAGATGGGTCTTTTTGGTGGTGTTGGTAGGGAATAAGGGGGCGCCGTTTGTGAATTTGAAAAAGTTTTTCATATGTAAGTCCTTTCAGTTGAATAAATTTTGGGGCTTGCATCAGTGACCCTGTCTGTATTAATAAATGGAAACCACATCGGAAATCTGGTTGTCCTTTACCTGGAACTGCCATATGGAATGGCCGGGAATGCGGTGTTCCGTGAGATACCAGGCATCCTCGATCCGGGTGATGTAATAAGGTGTGCCGCCGCCGATAAAATTACTGTACACATCTTCATATCCGCCGGAGGAAAGCTCATCCAGGCTTTTTACCCGGAGCATAGTGGCGTAATCCTGGTTCCCGGTATTGTCCGTGGAGATGGTGATATAAAAATAGTCCTCAATCAATGTGAGCTGGATCATACCCGCCATCTGTGGGGGGACCGGGTATTCCTTTTTCACCTGGAAGCTTGAAAGCTCCGCCTCAATAATGCTGGAATTACCTGATACAAAATATATACGGTCCCCGATAATGGTAAAGGAACGCACATACACATTGTCAAGGGAGGGGATCCGGCGGATCTCCGTCAGATACATTCGCCGCTCCCCTTCCGGGTGGCGGAAAAGGAACATCTCCCCGCTCTGGGAACTCCAGGCGTAAAAAGTATCCGTTGGCCCATCATAAATGATATAGTGGGGGCGGTTGCCAATATCCGTAAATTCCTGGGTGGGGAAGAAGAAAGGCTCCCCTTTTTGGTTTAGCCCCTTTTCCATCACCAGAATCCGGTTATTTTCCGTATCATCGATTAGGTAAACCTCCCCGTCGCTTGCCAGGGTATGCCCCATGGAAATGTCGCTGGTCATTACCTGCCATTCGTACAGCGGGTCGGACAGGTTATCATGGTAGATTACCTGGTTGTTATAGCAGTCCACAATAAAATAAAGCCCGTCTACCATCGTAATATAGGTAGGGACGCTTAAAGAAGGGCAGGGATTGAAGGGCACATTCTCCAGGGCGGAACGGTCAAAAGCAATAGGCTCCGATGCCGCCAGGTAATTTTCCGGGATATAAGCGGGCGCATTCTTTTCTGCCTTGCAGGAAGCCTGGACGGAAATAAGGCAGCACAAAAACAGAAGGATACGGATTTTAGGTGATAAAAAGTTTTTTTTGTGTTTGGTTGAGTTTTTCCATATAATATTCATACAGTTATTATAGTTTTTTTGCTTTTATTCTACAACATTTTTTTGTATACTAATGATAGATTTATGAAAAAACTGTAGAAGGCGGCAAGGATTATGGCAAATTTGAAAGAAAATAAAGAGTTCCGGATACTCTCTGCAATAGGGATCATTCTGGTGGTGGCGGGGCATTTGGGGTATGATCTGTTTGACATTGGCGGGTTGTTCCCCTACTATTCTTTCCATGTTTTTATTTTCCTGTTTGTGTCAGGATATTTTTATAAAGAAGAGTCCCAGGAGCACATAGGGAATTATCTGTTGGGAAAGGGGATAACCCTGCTCCTTCCTTATTTTGCCTGGAACCTGTTTTATGGTGTCCTGGCGCAGGTCCTTCATGGGGCAGGCTTTTCCATCGGGGAAGGGCTTTCCTTTAAGACCCTGTTTTTGTCCCCCTTTCTGGACGGGCACCAGTTTATGTACAATTTCCCAGCCTGGTTTGTCCCGGTGCTTTTCATGCTGGAGGCGGCCAATGTCCTGATGAGGAAACTGCTCTCCCTCCTTAAGCTGGACTTTGAATGGCTGATCTTCGCCGGGTGCCTGGCAGCAGGGATTGCCACAGTATGGCTTGCCATCGGCGGGCATGTGTGGGGATGGTACAAGCTGCCGGGCCGGCTTTTATTTATGATGCCGGGCTTCCAGATGGGAAGGCTCTACCGCACAAAGCTGGAGGGACGTGATACGCTGCCGGATGGCCCTTACTTTTTGCTGGTGATGGGGATACAGGTGCTGATTGTTATTTTTGCCGCCGGGCTGAATTTCAGCGCAGTATGGGTGAGCAGCTTTGCCAACGGCCCGGTAGTCCCTTATCTGACAGTGGCCACAGGTATTGCTTTCTGGCTCCGGGCGGCAAGGATCATCAGCCAGATCCCGTACCTCTCCAGAAAAATGGCGTACATTGGAAGGAATACCTACGCTATCATGATGCACCATGTAGGGGGCTTTATGCTGGTAAAGGGCTTTTTTTACCTTTGCAGCCTGCTTACGCCCTTTTGTGCGGAGTTTGACAGGGAAGTGTTCTTCCGGGAAATTGGTTTCGTTTATCTGGCAGGAGGCGCGGAGGGGGCCAAGTGGATATATCTTTTCGCAGGGATTGCCCTGCCCCTTGCCATCGCCGGGGGCATAAGGCAGATAGGGAAGAAGCTGAACAAAAGGGCGAAGCCGGGGAAAGGGGGAAAACACAGGAAAGGGCGGCGTCAGGTATCGGAATTTTATAATGAGCTTTAGAAAACGTAAGGCCGCGAAAAGCTTTCAAGCCTCTTGCCTTAAAAGGCAGGGGGCTTGATTTATGCAAAGAGATAATAATTTATAGGTAATACCAAAAGTATAAAGAGGCTTTCTTATTTTTTATGATTTTAATTTTAAGGCCTGGACAATCATATTATAAATAGCCAACTGGTCATGCTGTGATAAATCGGCAAGCAGTTCTGCTATTTTATTTGGCACATAAGATTCATGGTCAGAGGAACTGGCGGTGATTCCGCTGAAAAGCTGCTCCAGGGAAATATTTAGCCCAGAAGCGATACGGTGCACAGATTCTAAGGTAGCATTTTTCTCGCCCCGTTCTAACTGGCCAATGTAAGTAGGGTGAAGATTACATTTTTCAGCTAGCTGTTCCTGGCTGAAGTGGCGCATTTTCCTATAACCTCTAATACGGTTCCCAATTAATTTGCTTAATTCATCCATATCTAAACACCCTTTGACATTGCAGATTTGGCCTGCAATATGCCACTGCTAAACAGTTTGGAAGCATTTTCTATTCATATCCCCCATTACTGTCTGCTCTTTCATCTAATACAATATATACTATGAATATCCAAAAACGATTACAATATACTATTGACATTTTTTAGGACAAAATATATACTATAAATATTATTTTTCGTATTATTACACACAATAAATATTAAATAAAACAGATACAGAGGAGAACGCATGAATTTTAGGACTTACAAGGATTTGGCTGACTGTATTAACAAAAATATTGGCAAGATTCCCAAAGATATTGATTTGGTCGTGGGAATTCCTAGAAGTGGGACAATGGTGGCCAACATGATTGCGTTGTACTTGAATTTACCTTTTATGGATTTAAATAGCTTTATAGGCAGAGGGGAAATAAAGACCGGAAGCACCAGAAAATGTATTAGCTGGATAAAAAGTGTTGATGATGCAAAACATGTCCTAGTGGTGGATGACAGCATAAGCAGTGGCAAAGCCATTAGGGAGGCAAAACATAAAATTGCGGAAAGCTGTTTACCGTGTAAAGCTACATATCTTGCAATTTACGCTTTAGGTATTAGCTGTAAAATGGCAGATATTTATTTTGAAATCTGTGAACAGCCCCGAATGTTTGAGTGGAATTATATGCATCATTGGGCGCTTGAATTTTCCTGCATGGATATTGATGGTGTGATTTGTGACAATCCTTTGTTTTGGCAGAACGACGATGGCAGAAGATATCAAGATTTCGTGGCAAATGCAGTCCCACGGTTTGTGCCAACCCAAAAGGTAGGATATTTGGTTTCCTGTAGGCTGGAAAAATACAGGGCTGATACGGAAAAATGGCTTCAGCTTTTCGGCGTGAAATATGACCATTTAATTTTGCCGAATAATATTTCTGCTAAGGAACGGATGTATGATTTTAACCATGCAGCATATAAGGCACAAATCTACCAGGAATCAAAGTGCATTATGTTTTTTGAAAGTGATTACGACCAGGCGCTGGAGATTTGCAGGCTGTCTGGGAAGCCAGTTTTCTGTGTTGATAAAAGGGAAATGATTACTGGGGATAATGTTTTGGAAAAAATCGTTAACAGAAACAGGGAGTGGCGGGTCACTTTTAAAAGAGTGGTAAAGAAGATACTGAAAAAAATTAATTATGTAGAATAGCGTTAGGATGATGATTGCAGTGGAGCAGTGTTTGATTTCCGTTATTGTGCCTGTTTTTAATGTTGAGAGCCAATTGGGCAGGTGCATTGATAGTATTTTGGTACAGACTTACAGAAATTTTGAACTGATTTTGATTGACGATGGGAGCACAGACAGGAGCCCTCAGATTTGTGACAATTTTACTGGGAGGGATAAACGTGTAAAAGTAATACATATCCCCAATGGTGGGCTGTCGAAAGCAAGAAATCTGGGAATTAAGGAATCTGCCGGAAGATATCTCACTTTTGTTGACAGTGACGATTACCTTGCAGACGACTATTTATCATTCTTGGCAGCATTACTGAAAAAATACAATACAGATATTGCAGGATGCCAGCATCAGCCGTTTTCGGATGAAAGGAAAGAACTGAGGTGCATAGGAAAAGCAAAAGAGTATGTTTTCAGTGGGCAGGAAGCAGTGGCTGATTTATGTTACAAAAAACATATTACCTGTTCGGCGTGGGGAAAGTTGTATAAAAAGGAATTATTTGAAACCATCAGGTATCCGGAAGGAAGGCTGTATGAGGATATAGGAACTACTTACAGGCTGTATATGCAGTCGCAGAGGGTAGTCCAAAGCAATGAAAGAAAGTATTTTTATAATCAAAGGATGGGAAGCATCATGAATTCCGCTTTCAGCGGGAAAAAGATGGACAGGGTTTATATGGCAGAAAAAATTTATCGGGAAGTTGGTGGGATTTCCAGGGAATTGGAGTTAGCGGCAGTTTCAAGGATGCTGATATCCAATATGATTGTCTTGCGTGAACTGCCATATGGGAGTGTAGAGTTTCAAAAAGAAGAACATATGGTAAAAAACAATATCAAGAAGTACAGGAAAACTGTTTTACTGGATAAAAAAGCAAAAAAACTGTACCGCCTGGTTGCGGCATTGTCCTATCTGAATATGAGGCTTCTTCAGAGGCTGGGGCATTTATATAAAATTCTCAGCGGATATATAATGAAGGAATTGTGATATGGCAGGAGATATTTTTGCCAGTTTTATTGTGCCAATATATAATGGGGAGCTTTGGCTTGGTAAATGTATTGATTCAATCACCAGGCTGGACAGAAAGGATATAGAAATTATTTTGGTGGATGACGGGTCAGAAGATGGAACCGTAGAACTTTGTGAAAATTATCAGAGGATAGACGGACGGATCCGTTTTTTCAGAAAAAGTAATGGAGGAGTTTCATCTGCCAGAAATTTTGGGATCCTCAAAGCCAGGGGGAAATGGATTACCTTCGTAGACAGCGATGATTCGATTATCGCCGATGTTTATGGATATGTACTTTCGGAACTGCGGGAGGAATATGGGCTGTTTATGGTGGGGTACCGAAAGTTACCAGGGGGGAGTAGGGGATATAAAAGAGATGGCAGGACATTACTTGGCGGGTGTTTTAAAGCAGAAGATGTTGAACTCATCCGTGAAGGGCTACTGGACCAGGAGGGGAAGTATTTCAAGAGGCTTGGTGGCGGAAAAATTGATTTCTATTCTCCCTGGGCGAAATTTTACCGGCAAACAATTATTTTGGGCAAACAGGTATTTTTCCCTGAACATATAAAAATGGGGGAAGACAGGATTTTTAATTACCAGTACCTGAAATATGTAAGTAAAATATATTATACCGCTCAGGAAGGCTATTGTTATTATCAGAATGTATATTCGTTTATGAATGCCTATTCAGAAGGGAAAGGGATTAATTGCCTGCAGAGCGCCGGTGCTTTTTGGCAGGTGATTGAAGATAAACATAAAAGAGCATGGGCGCAATACAGCATCAGGCAATATTTGTTTGCGCTAAAGTTGGACTATTGCCATCCGGATAACCCCAAAAAGTTTTATTGTAGAAGGAGGGAAGCTCTTGCCATGCGCAATGAAAAAATAATTGACGAAGGATTCCGGAGAGGTAATATTTTTAACCTGCGTCCTGCCGCGTTGCCAATAGGGCTCCTGGCAAAAGGGAGGATGTTTGGCATATGCAATCTTCTGCTTTACATAAAAGCAATTTTGAAAATAAGGCTATGAGTTCCCGGTTGATTTGGTATTATTGGTAAGGCCTGGGATATGGAGGATAAATGGACGAACTGATTAGTGTAATCATTCCTGTTTACAATGTCAGAAATTATTTGGGTGAATGTTTAACTTCTGTTATGGGACAGACTTATCCTTGGCTGGAGATCATATTGGTAGATGATGGAAGCACCGACGGAAGCGGCGAAATCTGTGAAGAATATGCCAGGCAGGATGGAAGAGTTAAAGTAATACATCAGGAAAACGCGGGACTGTCAGCGGCTAGGAATGCCGGGCTGGATATTGCGGCAGGGAAATATTTTGTTTTTGTGGATTCCGATGATTTGGTCCATGTAAAGATGATTGAATACTTATACTGTGCGTTGGCCTTTCATCAGGGGGATGTTTCCATCTGCTCCCATTTAAAGTTTAAGGAAAGTGGAGAAATTCAAAATATTCAGGAGGATTGTTTAGGGGATTCCTTAAACAAAGGGGAAGGACAGGAAATACCCGTTCAAGTGTATACCGGAAAAGAATGCATCAGTATGTTTTATTCCCAGTTATGCGTGGACATGGTGGTAGTTTGGAATAAGCTGTTTTCAAGGGATTTTTTCGGAAGTGTGAGATTTCCATTAGGCAGGAAATATGAAGATGAGTTTGTAAATTATAAGATTTTATACCCAATGAAAAAGTGTATCTATCTCCCCTGCCCGTTATATTATTACCGGGCCAGGGAAAACAGCATTACACAGGAAAGGTTTAATTTAGGTGCATTGGATAGGCTTGATGCCCTGGCTGAAAGGAAGGATTATTTTAGGAAGCTGGGAGAAGGGGAGCTATGTGCCCTGGCTGCTAGAAAATATGCTGCTGTTATTGCTGATGCCATGAGCCAAATCACAAAATTTTATCCAGAGGAAAAAGAACTCCTAAGACGGCTTAACAGGGAATTCCGGCAGCTATATTGGGAGGAATTGGTTTGTGGCAGATATATTAAGAAGGCGGATAAAATAAAATACGGATTATTTATTATAAACAGGCATTTATACTGGTTTTTGAAAAAAATATATATGGAAATGGGAAAAGGAAGTGAAAAATGGATTTAGCGCAACGCAGGCACCGTAACTGGTACAGGAACAATTTGGATTACATTATCAGCTATCTGGCTGTTGTAGTGCCAAGGCTATTATGGGCAGCTTTTTTTGTTTACCCGTTGAGGGTAACCGGTGATGAACTGTATCTCTTTTATCTGCCCGCAAAGCTTGCGGGGCTTGATTGGAAACCCAGCATGTACGCTTACAGGTATTATGGTTATGGGTTCAGCGTTTTTCTTACCCCTTTGTTTTATTTAACAGATAATCCAGTACTGCTATACAGGTTATGCCTGGCGGTGGTGGCATTTGTGGAGGGTACAATACCAATTGTTTGCTGTTATCTGATAAGGAATTTTCTGAAAGTGACAGATAAGGCCATTGTAGTGTTGATTTCTATTGCGTGTTCTTACGGGGTAAATGTAACAATAAGCTATATGTGCAATGAACATATTTATACCGTAATGGTATGGCTGGCTTTTTTTTGTATTGCCCGTTTAATTCAATTTGATGGGGACAAAAAGCGTAAGCTTCTCTATTCTTTTCTGTTGGGAGCCACTCTGGTGGTTTCACTGACAATTCATCAAAGGGCTGTTACCCTGGTGATAGGGTTTCTGGCGGCATATTTCTTTTCGCTGATTTTTTACAAAAGAAATCTTGGATATGCAGGGGTTGTCCTGCCAGTTTATATAATTGGTGCGGCAATAGATAAAAGAATCGTTTCCTGGGCCATTAATTTTCTGAAAGGGACAGGAACGGGGGGAGGGATTGCCAATGAATCTATAAATAATACGGGTGTTTCCTTTGCTATCTCCAAATCAATTTTTACAAACGTGGATTATTTTCAGGCTGTAATGAGGGTTGTGATAGGACAGATAAATATCTGGAATTTTGCAGTATACGGTTTTGCGGTACTTTCTGTGATTCTGTTTTTCAGTTTGTGGTGGAAGCTGGTCTGGAAAAGAAATAAAGGTATGGATAAGTATATTATTCTTTTTAGTGTGTTTGGGCTGGTGTGCGTGTTGGTATCTATTGGAGGGCAGGCTGTCTCTTGGGGATGGGGAGTGAAGGATGCTTATATGAGTGGGGACAGTAGGGCAGATGATTTAAGGGCGCTTGTATATTTACGGTACTTATATGCATATTTCCCTCCTGTGCTGGCGGTAATACTGGCATTCATTTATAAACGCCAGTCTGCTTATGGTAAATTATATGGTTATTGTTATCTGGCAAATATCATTTTAATGTCCATCTGGCTTAAGTTTGTAGTTCCCTTTATACAAAACAATGAGGCGGTTATACCCAAAGCGCTGTCCTTTACAAAGCTGGGGGAGAGAGTATCTGCTATTAATTACTTTGTAATTGTTTTTTTTGTGTTATTTGTTGAAATTCTTATATTTGCATTGCTGCGCCATGGCAGATTTAAAAGTGGCTATTTGGTATTGTGTGTGTTTATCATCTATAAATATCTGTTTTCTGCTATATGGGCGGACCGGGAAATTGCCATGATTAATTATCATTATACAGATGGTGCTTATGAACTTATAAGGGAACTAACAGAAAATGAGATAACATGTCCTATATATGTTTACCAAACATCAATCAAGGAAACCGGGCAGGGAATTTTATATCAGCTACAATTTATGAATATGCGCCATAGACTATTAAATGAAACACCGGGAGAAGATGTAGACGAGGCTGTTTACATAACCATTAAGCCTGAAAACAATAAGGTATTGTTGGAGAGCGGGTATTGCCTGTATCAAATAGATGATAATGAATATCTTTATGCAAAAGGTACAAAGGTTATCGGATTCCTAGAAGAGACCGGGAAAAAGCGAGTTATGGCAGAAGGTTAATTAGGTGGGAAAATGGGAATTAAAAAATTTATTGATATTTATGTGCCGACAGAAACCTGTAATTTGCAGTGCCATTATTGTTACATTGCACTTTTAAATAAGTTCAGCCAGAAAATTCACCCTATTGGGCACACTGCCAAAGAGATTAGAAAAGCCCTGTCCAGAAAAAGGCTGGGGGGCATATGTATGATAAATATATGTGCTGGAGGGGAAACTCTTTTGTCAGAGGAGATCCTGCCCATTGTAAAGCAGCTTTTGGAAGAGGGGCATTATGTTATGGTGGTTACAAACGGGACTGTCAGCAGGCGGTTTGACGAGGTGGCATCATGGAGCTTAGATTTAAAAAAGAGGCTTTTTTTCAAATTTTCATTGCATTATCTGGAACTGGAAAGATTAAAACTGCTGGAGGTGTTTGCCCATAATGTAAACAAGGTATGGAGGGCAGGATGTTCCATAACTGTGGAAGTGACTTCAAATGACAGGCTGATAGAGCGAATTCCAGAATTAAAGCGTTACTGTATGGAGAATTTTGGGGCACTATGCCATATTACTATTGCCAGGGATGATAGAAAAAAGAAAATTGATATGCTAACAAAACTTTCCTATGAAGAATATGTAAAAGCATGGAATGGGTTTGGCTCAGATTTGCTGGAGATGAAGCTAAACCTGTATGGGGTGAAACGCAGAGAATATTGTTATGCCGGAGCCTGGAGCTATTATATAAATTTGTCCACAGGGAATGTCAGGCAGTGCTATTGTGGGATGACATTTGATAATATTTATCAGGATACGGATAAAAAAATAAAAGAGGTGGCAATTGGAAGAAAGTGTGGGATTCCTTATTGCTATAATGGACATGCCTTTATAGCCTTTGGGAGTATTCCACGCCTGGCGCAGGTAACCTTTGCAGAAGAAAGAAACCGGAAGACAGCCGATGGCAGGCAATGGTTACAGCCGGAGATGAAAAGGGTAATGGAAAGCAGGCTGGCAGATACTAATGAAGAATATGGATGGGAAGAAAAGTTGCTTAATATATGGAAGGAAATAGAATGTGTGCCAATTTGCTGCAAAAATTATATCAGAAAGATACGATAGAATGCCATTTAAGTTTGGATGATGCATCACCTTTGGGGATAATTTGCCACAGAGGATATCTCCGGAGGCTTTTATGGTTCCATAATCGGTTTGGGTGCAGGTTTACTCTTTATTTATTTGCGAAAGATATCCATGGGAAGGAGTTTGTGCCGGAAGAAAAGAAGCCTGAATTTGTTTCATGTACAAAATGGATTTCCTTTGGTTTTCATGGCATAGAAACTGATGCTTCCATAAATGAATTTCAAGAAGCCTATGGGAAAGTGAAGCATTTCTGTGAAAACATAACCGGGGGAAAAGGTCTGGCCAGTATTGTAAGGCTTCACCGTTTTAAGGGAAGGGAGGAGGTTGTTTGCTTCCTGAAAAGAAACAAAGCCAGGGTTCTTCTTACTGCAGATGATGAAAGAGTCAGTTACGATTTAACTGAGGAAGAAAACCAGATTCTTCTTAAGGAGGGGCAATTATCTAAGGCAGATATGGAATATTGGCGCACAGATATCAGGTTGGAAAAGAAATCCTGGTATTGGGATACAGTGAATGCCATAAAGAGGAAAAAGCGTGTAGTTATATTTTCGCATGAACCAATGTTGGTAAAGTGGAGGTATTTTTTCTTGTGGGCCCGCCTGTACATCATATTGAAAAAAATGGAGAGAAAATATAATGTGCATTATTTGTAAAGTGATGGGAGGAGCTTACAAAGGTGAAAAGATTGTACTATTTTTTGCTGGACAAGGAATATTTTGGGTTTAAAAAACATTTTTTAGATTCGGCAGTTAGCAACCTATATTTATATCATAAAATGCGGTGGCTCTTTTTGTTTATTGCTATTGGGGCAAGCGCGGAAGATTACTTTTTGTATGAGTTCTATAAGAAGAATTTTTTTGAAATAAATACATTTGTAACCTTGCGTAGAAGGAGAATAGTCACAGAGCTTCTTAACCGTAAAGGCCACAGAGAATGGGTGGAAGATAAGAAAGTATTTGAAAATAAATTTCAGGATTTATTACATCGCGCTGTATGGGATATAGATAATGGAAATTATAAAGATTTTGAACGCTTTGTCCGCTCTTGTAAAAAGGTGATTGCCAAGCCCGTTAATGGATATGAGGGCTGTGGAATTTATGTGTTACGCGGACAGGATGACCTTAGGAAAGTGTATGAAAAATTAAGAAACGGATATGTGGTGGAGGAGTACCTGGAACAGGAAGGGATATTGCATGAATTGAATCCCGGTACATGCAATACTATCAGAGTAAATGTATTACATTTAGAAGGACAAGATATTATTCCGGCGGCATATCTACGGATGGGGCGTGACGATAATGGTGTCGATAATTTTCGGCATGGCGGAATTGCCGCTCTTGTGGATGCGGAAACTGGTATTATATCTACTTATGGCAGGGATATGAAAGGGCACAAATATTTGGTTCATCCATGCAGTGGAAAGCCTTTTGTAGGATTGCAGATTCCGAACTGGGGGGGGGTAATAGGAACGGTGCATGAGGCTGCGAAACGTCTGGAGTCGGTTCCCTTCTCATCATGGGACATTGCTGTAGTTGGGGAAGAGGTGGCTGTTATTGAAGGAAATACTTATGGGAATATGGGAGGGCAACAGTGCCTGGATCAGATTGGGAAATGGGAAATCTATAAAAATTTTAGAGGCTTCTGGCATGATGGTGGGTACTTAATCAGAGTTTGTTAACAACTGTATATTGAAAAACCATCCGTGTTCCTTTAGAGTATTAGCGACCAAACCAAACTCAAAAGG
>CAJTVD010000041.1:20162-34648 GCA_910579495.1 uncultured Lachnospiraceae bacterium | reverse complement strand
CACTTGGCCAGGAGAACCTTTGGGCCGGCTTCAAATCTATCTGGCCATTTAAAACATGTAGACAACCCCTTTTTCGTATAGTATAATAATCCACAGTAATTGATAATCTGGCAAGGCCCTATTTTTAACCATGATAGTAAACAGTAAATTTATTTGCCGTTTACTATCCATACACAAAACAGGAGTAATTCATTATGGAAATCAGAAGAGCAAACGAACAGGACATGGGCGGCATCAACAATCTGCTCCGGCAGGTGTGCCTGGTACATCACAAGGGGCGCCCGGATTTATTTAAATACGGTGCCAAAAAATATACTGACGCACAGCTGCTGGAAATGATCCGCAATGACAGCACCCCCATTTTTACAGCAGTGGACAAGCAAGGCAGGGTCATGGGCTATGCCTTCTGCATCTTCCAGCAGCATCTGGACGACAATATCCTAACCGATATCAAGACCTTGTACATTGACGATCTATGCGTAGACGAAAACCTCCGGGGGCAGCATATCGGCAAAAGCCTGTATGAAGCTGTGCTTGCTTTTGCCAGGGAGCAAAACTGCTATAATGTTACCCTCAACGTTTGGAGCCTGAACGGGCCAGCCATGAAATTTTATCAGTCCTGCGGTTTAGTTCCCCAAAAGGTGGGCATGGAAAAAATTATCTGCCCGGAAGGGGAGACTGCGCTGTGATACTATGGGCAGCAGGAGCCAGGGCACCTGGCACTTATGCGTTATCCAATTCCTGCTGCACCTGTCTCTCGCAGGAACGCATGGCAAGGATTGTCTTTTTAAATAAATCCTCCAGCTCCCATCCTAAAGCTTCCGCCCCCTTGGTGATCACTTCCCGGGAGCATCCGGCGGCAAACCGTTTATCCTTGAATTTCTTTTTTATACTGGAAACCTCCATATCCATTACACTTTTGGAGGGGCGCATCAGCGCCGCCGCCCCGATCAGCCCGGTGAGCTCGTCCACTGCAAAGAGAACCTTTTCCATCTCATGCTCTGGCGCAACATCGCTGCAAAGCCCGTAGCCATGGGAACAAACAGAACGGACCATGTCCTCCGAGGCACCTCCCTCCCTTAAAAGCTCCGGCGCTTTCTGGCAGTGCTGATGGGGGTAAAGTTCAAAATCAATATCATGCAAAAGCCCTGTGTTCCCCCAATAATCTACTTCCTGCCCATAGCCCATCTCCTGGGCAAACCATCGCATAGTACCCTCCACCGTAAGGGCGTGCTGAATATGGAAAGGCTCCTTATTATATTTCTTCAACAGTGTAAAGGCTTCTTCTCTCGTTAATGTATTGTCCATTTCCCGTTTCTCCTATTCCAGTTCCAGTTCCGTAACCTCTTTTCCAGTTCCGTAATTTATTATCCTGTTATTACCAGTGACTGTGATGCCAGGAAAATAGATACCCCAATCATCAGCACCCACAAAATAAACCGGCATGCTTTCAATACTTTCTGTCTTTCCCTTTTGGCATCCTCATCAATATAACTTCCTGTATACATAAACTATCTATCCTTTCTTCCGTAACAAACACATCCATCATTCTGTTTCATTCCTTGGTCTATTCATTCTGTAAAGCAGGCGGCAATCCCTTCAGCGTCTGCATCCCTGTAATCTCTCCTGATTGTAAACGCCGGGCTGTTCCAACGCTACTCTCCTATCATACCACATCCTTCCACACCCGTCATTAATGTAAAAAATTAAATTTTCATAACCAACTGTTCCGTTTTCTATTCAAATGGTACCGTTCCACGCAGCTCAAAAGCTTCTGTATCTTCATAATAATATACCGTCTTATCCCATGCCCAAAAGTCCCCCTCCGGCTTTTTCACAAAAATTTCATGGACATAACTGCCATCCGGCTGCCCGGTGCAGCTATTATACTGCAACAGCACAGGCTCCCCCAGAAGCAGGCCGATATAAAATTCCCCCGGCAGTTCCACGCCAATGAGTTTTTCATAGCTCTCCTTAATTTCTGTTGAGGTATACTCAGGTATGGGAAGCGGCTCCGCCTGCCCTAAGAATTCCCCAGCCGCCTGGGCCAGCACCCAGGAAGGATCCTTTGCCGCCTGGTAATCGTTAATCCGGTAATCATACCAGCCATCCAGGTCAGGCGCGGCCCCGGCAATCTCTGGCAGTTCCAATGCTTTATCCGCCGCAAAATTCCCCAGCCTGCGGTCCAGTTCTTCCTTCAGGGAATTCCGGTCCCCTGTATCTTCATGGACCAGAAGAAGCTCTTTATGCTCTTCCTGCTCTCCCACCGCCACATACTGCCAGCTCCTGTTCCCTTCCCTGTCATACACATCCATATCCATTCCGGAATTATATACAAAATGGTCAATATCAAGCTGCCATTTTTCCTCCATCTGTCCTTCCTGGTACTCATAAATCTTCAGGCTTCCCCACCGCCAGTTACTTCCGCCGTAAACCTGCACGGCCAGCCTCTGTCCGGTAATCAGCATCCCGCAGTAAGGATCCCCATAAACGCCTCCTGAGCCAGGCCCCAGGGCCTCCAGGGCTTCCAGGGCATAAAAGGTTCCGTCCCCCCGGCTGATAAATGGATACACAAAACGGTCCCCTGACCATTGGTTGTCCTCTTCCCAGCCCACAAGCCCTGCAACCGCCAAGTCCTCTATGCCATCGCCATTTAAATCCCCCCAGGCAAAATCATGGGCTATAATGCCCTGCCCCGGATAATACAGGTCCAGGCAGCCCTGCGCCTTATTCAGCTCTCCCTCGCCCAAAGGATAGGTATGCCCCATAAAGAGCCATGGTACAAAAAGCTTTTCCCCAATATCCTGTATGGGATTTCCCGCCACGGAAAGGGAATACAGTTTTTCCATACCCATGATTGGCTGGAAATCCATAATTTCATTACTTTGGAGCCCCAGATATTCCATCTTGGCCATGCCTTTAAGAGGGCTGATATCAACTATCTGGTTGTAAGCAAGCTCCAGGTTATACATTTCCTCCATTCCTTCAAGAGGCGTAATATCCTTAATCTGGTTGTCCGCTGCCCCAAGGGCCTTAAGCCCTTCCATGCCTTTTAGCGGGGATAAATCCGTAATCCCATTGACGGACAGGTTCAGCCTTTCCATATCCTTTAAATTTTCCAGGGGTTTTATATCCGTCAGCCGGTTTCCCTGCAGCCCCACTTCTTTAAGATTTGCCAAAGCCGCCAGAGGGCTGATATCCTCCACCACATTATATGCCAGGGAAAGCACCTGCAGCTTCCGGCAGTTTGTTAATGGGGAAATATCCTTAATCTGATTGCTGTAGAACGTGATTTCCGTAAGCTCCGGGAGCCCTTCCAGAAAAGAAATATCCTCCAGTTCACAGTTGACCACCCCCAAAATGGTAAGCTGGGGCAATTCTTTTACAAAATCCATGGAAACGCCAGCGGCGTTTTTCAGATACAGTTCCCGCAATGCCGGGACCATATCCTGGGTGAGGTCAATGTTGCTTTCGCCGCCTTCCACTGAAAGGGCTGCCAATTTGGGAAGCTTTTTTAAATCCTCAAAGGTTCCCACTGCCCCTTTCACCTCCAGCGCCTCCAGCCCTACGATATCCTCTACGGCAGGGATCTCCATGCCAGAACAGCTGCATTCCCGGTAAATTTCCTTCCGCATATTGATATCACGCCAGCTCAGGCCGTCCCCAGGCATCCCATCCTGCCATAGGCTGCAAAACAGCGCTGTCCACAAGGCATTCCCGGAAGCCTCTGCTATAACCTCTTCCTCCACCCCAGGCTCTTCTAACCCCTTGACCAGTTCCCTGATCTTTCTGATACCATCCCTTTCTCCCCTGTTTCCGGCTTCTGCCTGGTAAATCTGGCCATCCGCCACATAAAAAAGCCCTAAGGCGCCTTCATCGGTGGTGTACAAAACCAGAAAAGCGGGTTCCGTTTCCCAGCTGCCATAGTTAATATGCCAGGTGGCGTGAGTAAAACTCTCCGCCCCCTTACCCAATATATTGCCGCAGGCCTTCCACAAAGCTTCATAGTCAATATTTATCCCCGCCCCAGAACCCAAAAATTCCTGGGGGTAACGGCCAAGCTTTATCCTCTCCTCCCCCGCTGTAAACCAGACGGCGGAAGATAAATCCCCCCTGCTCCCGGCAACCCCTTCCACTGGCAGCAAAGCCCCTTTGTCCAGGTTAAGTGCCATAAGCAATTTGATAAACCCCTCTGCCCGCTCATCCAGAAGGAAATTCCTCACAGCCAGGCCCTCCTGCATCTGTCCCCTTACCGGGCTGGAATAGCCAACCGAAAAAGCCGTCTGGCCTCCCCAGGGTGTTCCCGCCCCTAAAGGCCCAGGCTCCCCGTCTGCCAGAGCCCCCGCCAGCTCCCAGGGAAGTTTCACCTGTAAACCTTCCGCCTGGCCTTTGGGCTGCCCTCCCGCCGCCTTCAGGGCACGCCCCATTTCTTCCAGCTGCCCATAACATTCCGGCAAATGCCCCTCCCGCCAGTATAGCTGGAAAAGATCCCCCTTAAGGAGGGCGGAAAGGTATACAACCTGCTCCCTTTCTAACTCCCTCACCCCCTCTTTTGGAATCTTCCAGCAGGAATTCCTAAGGCAATAGCAATCCTGGGCAGTACCTCCCGTTATGGCGTAGTAACTTCCTTCCCCAGGGCTGGTATCCCTGTAGGAAAGGTTATAGCAGCCAATAATTTCCCCGCACCACACATTACACCCGCTAATGCCCCCGCGGGTCCCTTCCTGGTTCCAGCCAGGGTTCATCGCCATCCTGCCCTCATATCCGCACTTTTCTATTTTCCCGCTGTTAACGGCGCAGATACCGCCTGCCCTTTTTTCGTCCCTAATTATCACCCCTTTATTGGCAGCAAGGGTCCCGCCAAAAACACAGCCGCTGATGGTGGAAATATTGCTCTGGCAAAAGCCTCCCACCTCTGCGCCGCCCTTTATCAGGGATTTTCTGATAGAAAGGTCATAGATTTCTCCCCCGTTTTCCTTTACCAGCCCATAGCCGTAGACACTGTACAGCCCATAAACCGTATGCCCGTTTCCGTCAAAAACCCCGTAAAAATTATCTATTTTAACCACTTCCCCGGAAGGCGGTGCGGTTTCCCATTTTTCATAATTTGCAACATTGTTCAGATAGATATCTGACATCAGCCTGCCTTTTATCTGGGGTTTTTCTTTGGCAAGCTCCCAGAACCTTTTGTAGTCCCTTGCCGTGTAGATTCTATAATACCCGTCTCCCCAGGCAAAAAAGCCCGCGGCTTCCGGCATCGCCCTGCAAACCAGAAATACGCTGCCAGCTACCGCCGCCGCTATCACCGCCACAGCCCCAAGCAACGCCTCCAGAAATCTTATCCCCTTCCACGCCCTGCTTCTTTCTTCACTGCTTCCTGCCAGCTTCATCAAAGAACACCCCTCCCATTTACACCCATTCTGCCTTTGTATACTTGAATAAAAAAAGAATGCCTTGCACCGCATCCTTTTCCACCAATGCCATATTTATTTTACATGCCCTCTCCATCATAAAAGCATCATTTTTGCATCATAGTTGCATCATTTTCTTATCCGGGCACACTGGCGTTCCCATCAAATTTCTCATGAAGACTCCTTAAATAGAATATGTAGCCAATGGAGGCCATATTGGTGAGAACATAGCGTGCCAAGGGGCAAGCGAAGCGATACGCCATAGGGCAACCTTAATTTTTCAATTTCTTTCATAATTGATGCAAGCAATCTGAATGCGAACGGTGTTCCTCTGGATTGTATCAGGGAGATGCTAGGGCACAGCAATCTTTCAACAACTCTTGAATACATATATAATCCATTGTCGGAAAAAGAAACCTATAACCTCATAACAAAGGCATTGTAACGGTACTAAAGTACTGTCTACAACTGTCTATCAAATTGTAGGCACATAAAAATAACGGAAATGCTGTATTTATCAACATTTCCGTACTTTTTCAAAGAGCGCGAGACGGGACTCGAACCCGCGGCCTCGACCTTGGCAAGGTCGCGCTCCACCAACTGAGCCACTCGCGCATTTTTATTATTTCTCTATGTCCCTTGGACAAATATTACTATACTACATATCTCCATATTTGTCAACAATTTTTTCAATTTTTTTTGCACCTTCTTTCCTGGCACATTGCCCTTTTCAATTTGGATTTGATTCTCTGGAGAGCGTTATCCGTGGACTTATCATCCCTTCCAAGGACCTTGGCAATCTGGCTGTATTTCATCCCGGTAAGATACAGGTCCAGTACCTGCTTTTCAAAACTGCTAAGCTCCTTTTCTATGATTTTTTCCAGGATCTCCACATTCTCCCTGTCAATCAAAAGCTCCTCCGGGTTTTTGCCGGAAACGGACGCCACACTGTCAATCAGCTTCCACTCTTCCTCCCCTGTGCCGTCGTTTTCATTTCCCCCTGTATAAAGGGAAATGTAAGTGTTAAGGGGCATATGCTTTTGCCTCCCGGCTGCCTGTACCGCCGTATACATCTGCCGGGACACACACAGGTCCGCAAAAGTAAAGAAACTTGCGTCCCGTCCTGTGTCATAATCCCTTATTGCCTTGAAAAGGCCAATCATCCCTTCCTGGATCAAGTCCTCCCTGTCCGCCCCAAGAATATACATGGATTTTGCTTTGCTGCGCACCAGGTTTTTATATTTATCCATAATATAATCGGTTATGGAAGCTTCCCCGTCCCGAAGGCGCACGATCAGCTCTTCATCCCCCCACTTTTCATAATCTTTATCCATTGTTTCCTTTCCTTAACCTTCCCCACATTATTCCACCACTTCCCCGTATTTGTCAAACCATTGGTCGCCATTGGTCAAAAGATAATCCTCCCCGCCCAGGACTGCCTGGCAATAATCCTCCACAGAACAGAGCTTTCTTTTGAACGCCATCCCGCCCCCGAAAAGCCGCACAGAATGTACATCAGAGCCTGCTGTAATGGGGAGGCGGTTCTCCCTTGCATAGCCCACTGCCATCCTGTCAAATTCCGGGTTGTGATGTCCTGTGCTTTTGCTGGATGAATGGGTGGCGTTTATCCCCTCCACACCGTCCACATCCTCCGGGAAAAGGCGTACCTTTGGAATATAGCCAGCTTCCCTGTAAGGATGGGCATGGATTACCATCCCCCCGGCTTCCCGCACCATACGCCGCTGTTCCTTAATGGACGCATCTTTAATCTGGGGGTGGGCAATGAGCCAGTGTTTGTCCACTCCGTAAACCAGAAACTCTGTGCCATTATAGCAGGATTCGTATCCAAAAAACACATCCAGGCCAATACGTCCTCCCCACTCCCTGGCACTTTCATAGCCTCTGGCAAACTGCCCCACCCATTCCCCCCAGCAAAGGCCAGGGTCAATGCAATGGTTGCCATACCAGTTATGGTTAGTGATGATGATGCCTGTGTATCCTGCGTCTTTTGCTGCCTGGGCCATCTCCTTGCCTGTGTTGTGGGCGCAGGCGCTGCTTTCACTGGTATGCATATGGGTTTCATATAAATAAGGGTATTCTTCTCTCAACATTTCCAATTCCTCCAATTTTACCAGGCGGGTACGCCAAAAGCCTGTTTACGGGATAATTATATAGCAAAATGCAGCATTCCGCAACTGCTGCCCTATACAGCCCACAAAATAAGGGCTGCTAAAAAGTAATTTCCATCTAAGCCCAAACAGGCTATAATAGATATGGTTATGAATGTGCCGCTTATAAACAGCAGGAGGAGACTTGATGATAAAAAATGTAATTTTTGACATGGACGGCGTTTTGATTGACACAGAGGCGCTGATTTTGGATATCTGGGAACAGATTGCCCGCAGGGAAGGCATTGCAGGCATACGTGGTACCCTGATGCAGTGTATCGGTATCACTGCCCCGGAAACGGAGGCTTTATTCCTGCGGGTTTATGGAAAAGATTTTCCCTACCATAAATACAGGGGAATGGCTTCAGAAATCTTTCAGGCACAGGTTGCCAAAAACGGGCTTCCCGTAAAGCCCGGGGTATACCAATTGTTTGATTTCCTTCTGGAAAACCGTTACCGGATTGGGCTTGCCTCCTCCACCAGGGAAGAAGTGGTAAGAAAAGAAATGGAAAGTATAGGGCTTTTGGCCAATTTCCACACCATCATATGCGGCGATATGGTTTCCCACAGCAAACCACACCCTGAAATTTACCTGAAAGCCTGTGAATCGCTGGGCGTCCTCCCCTCTGGCTGTTATGCCATAGAAGATTCTCCCAACGGCATCCGTTCCGCCCATAGTGCCGGGATGCAAACGATTATGGTCCCGGATCTGATACAGCCAGGCCCGGAGCTTGCGCCGCTGGTATCCCAAAAATGCGCCACCCTTCTGGAAGTGCGGGATTTTCTACAAACCCGGCAGGGGGGCTGAGCCAGGTACAGCGCGGGCATAAAAAGGGTACAGCACGCGCTGTACCCTTTTTATTACAATAAGCCGGCCCGCGAAGCGCGACGGCGTTTGTTACAATAAGCCGGCCCACGGGGCGTGACGGCGTTTGTTAAACATCATCTTCTCAATTTAAACTGGCCGATCAGGTTATCCAGTATCACAGACTGGGAGGATAATTCCTGGCTGGTGGCAGAAGCCTCCTGGGCTGTTGCCGCATTGTTCTGCACCACTTCCGAAATCTTGTTGACACCTATTTCTGCCTGGCGCATTGCTTCCGCCTGGTTATCCACCATAACCTTCAGATTCTGTGAAAATTCTGCAATCTGCTTAATGCCGTCTACCACTGACTCTATGGCCCCTGATGCACGCTCTGCTGCCTGGTTCCCCTGGGAAACCTCCTTCAGGGAGCCTTCAATCAGCTTCCTGGTATCTACTGCCGCCTTCGCGCTCTGGTCTGCCAGCTCCCTGATCTGGGAAGCCACTACTGCAAAGCCGCGTCCTGATTCTCCCGCCCTTGCCGCTTCTATGGATGCATTGAGGGACAGAAGGTTGGTCTGGGAGGCAATGGACTCTATCTCGGATATGATATCCCCAATCCTTGTGGAGGCATCGTTTATCCGCACCATAGCGTTCATCAGCGTGTCCATCTCTTCCCTGCTGTTATCCGCCTCATTGGCATAATGCTGAGCTTTCCTGTAAGACTCGTCTGCATTTTCCGCACTCTTTTGCATCGTTTCCGTAATATCGCTGATCGTTGCATGAAGCTCCTGTACCGCACTTGCCTGCTCTGTGGCCCCTTCCGCAAGGGTCTGGGAAGCCGCCGCCACATCGTTGGAGCCGGAATTCACCTGGCCGGAAGTTTCCCCTATGGAACAAAGGGTTTCCGTCATCTGGTCCCGCAGCCCGCGCATGGACTCATACATCTGTTTAAAGTCACCGGTATATTTCTCTGTGATCTTAGACCTGACTGTGTAATTGCCGCCTGCCATTTCCCCCAGGACTTCTGCCATATCATGGATGATCGCGCTGAGGTTTTCCGCCATTTGTACCACATGGTTGCCCATGTCCTCCACTTCGTCACCGGTATGAATCACCGGGAAGGGGGATGTCAAATCTCCCATAGAAAAGGTTTCGATACGCTCCCCCAGCTTCTGGAGAGGCTTCCCGATCCCTCCGGCAATCTTCTTCCCAATAGCCAGCGCAACCCACATGGCACCCATAATCACTGCCAAAATCAAGACAGCCAGCAGCCCCTCAATAACCGCAAGGCTTTTTGACAGGCTGTTCCCTTCTGTCACCTTCACATCCAAAAGCCCTTCCAGCTTTTCATAGATACTGTTATAGGCAACAGAAAGTTCATTAAGGGCCATTTCCTGCGCCTGTTTACACAGCTCCCTGTCTGTGGTTGAACCCAGCTTCATAATCGTATCGTCCAGCTTCCAGTAAGCCTCCAGCTCCGCCTTAATAGCATCATAGCTTTTCCTTCCGTCCTCTGACACAATGGTGGCTTCCACCTGGGCAAAGCTCTTTTCAAATTCAGCCTTCATAACATCATGCTGCTTGACCACCGACTCAATAGCATCCTTCTCATCATAACCAATCGCCGCCCGGAGGGAGGATCTGATATCTGCAAATTCAAACATCGCCCTGCCAATATCCCCCTGGGCAAAACCAAAATTATTCAGTGCATAAGAATATCTTGCTGAAATTCCCAAAATCGCAATCAGCCCTACAATCGCTGCAACTGCTGTTATTGACGCCACAATAAAAAAAGACCTTACAAGTCTTTTTTCAATCTTCTCCTTTTTCAACATTACCCATATCTCCTCTTCATCTCATCTTACCTTCAAACCCTTCTCAAACTGTTACTTGCTACCCTTCCACTCTTGTAAATTATTACTGTAAATCCCTCTCTTTCATTAAATATTTTGATACTCCCATACCAATTTGCTGCCTTTCTCGCTTTTTATATAATAAACTCCTTTTGGAGAATACTTTCTTCCTCTAACATGATATAACAATTATAATTATAGTCTAGCATAAAATAATAGATTTGCAAGGGAATTTTAAAATTTAAAGGCCTAACTAAGAGATTCCAAACAGGCTGGGAAGTTTCGCACCCGCCAGCCCCCGCTGACATTTTTCCCGGGCGCCCGTGTGCATGCCAAAAAGCGGAAAGCCCCTGTAACGTTCTTTCCGCCAGACTCCATGCTGTTTTTCCCATTTTCTATCCGTCAGCCATTTTCTGCCGCATAGAAAGCAAAATTTTTTTCTCCATACGGCTTACCTGTACCTGGCTGATGCCCAGTACTTTGGCCACCTCTGTCTGTGTCTTTCCCTGGTAATAGCGGAGTTTTATCAGTATCTGCTCCTTTTCCGGGAGGTCGCCGATCAGCTGGCGTACCACCAGATGGTTCAAAAGCGCCTCCTGTTCGCTTTGCTTTTCGTCCGCAAGCTGGTCCACCATGAAAATTTCATTGCCATCGCTTTGGTAAACGGACTTATAAATGGACTCCACCTGCACATTCGCCTCCATGGCAAGGACTACCTCATCCACTGTAAGGGCGGCTTCCTTTGCCACCTCTTCCAGCACCGGCTCCCTGCCAAGAGCCCTGCCAAGCCGCTCCCTTGCACATTTAATCTTAACGCCGTTTTCTTTCAGCGTCCGCGATACCTTCACCATACCGTCATCCCGGAGGAATCTTTTGATTTCCCCAGTGATCAGGGGCACTGCATAGGTGGAAAATTTCACGTCATAGCTTGTGTCAAACTTGTCAATGGACTTCATCAGCCCGATCACGCCAATCTGGAACAGGTCTTCCGGCTCATATCCCCTTCCCCAAAAACGCTTTACGATATGGCGCACCAGTCCCAGATTCTGCTCTATAAGTACTTCCCTTGCTTCCTTTTCTCCCGCCTGTGCCCTTTCGATCAGTACCGCATTCTCCGTCATGGCTCATTCCTCTTGTACCAGCCAGGAACTTGTCCCCAGCTTTTTTTTCATCAGTACCATGGTGCCAACCCCTGGCTTTGAGATCACCTCCAGGTCATCCATGAAAGCCTCCATAAAGGCAAATCCCATACCGGACCTGTCCATTTCCGGTTTGGTGGTAAAGAGCGGTTCCATCGCCTTTTCTATATCCTCAATGCCTTTTCCTGTGTCCTTTACCTCCACATGGAGCACATCCTCCTCTATCAGGCATCTCATATACACCTGGGCAGCCCCCTCTGCCCCGCTGCCCTGGGTAAACTCCTCGTCATACCCATGGATAATGGCATTGGTCACTGCCTCTGAAACCGCTGTCTTAATATCCGAAATTTCCTCCATGGTAGGGTTTAAGGGTGACACAAATGCCGCCACCGCAATCCGCGCGAAGGCTTCATTCTCTGAAACAGCGTCAAATGTCATATACATCTCATTGCGCTGGATGCCCTTCCTTCTCACCCCATCCCCCATTTTCTGTCCTGTTTCCATACCAAGTCCTTTCCCCGGCAACAGCCGCCGTAATTTTTGTCTCTCTCTTACTCCATAATCTCAATCACCTTATGTAACCCGCATATCATCAAAGTGCGTTTCACCCTGGTATCCGCATTTATGGCAAACACTTTTCCTCCAAAATAGGATATTTTCTTATACCTGCCAATGATAATCCCTATGCCGGAGCTGTCCATAAACCGGGTATCCTCAAAGTCAAAAACAATATTCCCCACCCCTTCCTTCATAATAAATTCATCTGCTGTCCTGCTTATGTAAACTGACTTGTGATGGTCCACCTCCTCCGGCATCCTCACCATCAGGTAATTGTCAATCACCTTAAAATCTTCTTCCATACCGCTTCCCTCCTTTCACCGGGTTACCCACTGCAATCAAGTAGGGAAGAGTTTCTCCCTACTCGCCGCGCGGGGCACACGTTGCGTAAGCAACAATTTCATCTGTGCGCCCCTGCGCATAAAAAAGAGAACAAACCTGCGTCTGTCCTCTTTGGTATCACGTTTATTCTGCATTATTGATCTCTGCCAGGTAAGTTTCCGCACGGCTTGCTTTGACTGTGCCTGGAAAATCATCAATTACCTTGGCATAAACCTCTTTTGCCTTATCAATTTCTCCTGTAGCCCGATAGCAGTTCCCCAGGTAAAACAGGGCATCGCCGTTTTTCTCATCATACTGGTAAGCCCGCAGGAGATTAGGAAGCGCCTCTGCAAACTGGTCATTCCTGTAGCTGGTATGGCCAATGTTATAATAATAATCTGTAAGCCCCCTGCCCACTACCGACACAAAGCTTCCGTACAGCTCCATATAAGCCTCTGTCTTGTTCTCATTGGCTTCCTCCTGCCCTTCCTCCTCTTCCAGCGCCTCCAGCCTGGCGGCAATGGTTTCAATATCGCCGGGATTTTTCAGGTAGGCATCCACCGCCAGCATCAGCCCGTCCGTCACCCTGATAGCCCCGTCCGTTCCCTGGTAAGCGGCAAGCTCCTCCGCCAGTTTCCCACTTTCATCCTTAAGCCTTTGTATTTCCTGTACCTGCTCGTCAATAGTGGCGGTCTTGGCATCCAGCTGCTCACTGACATCCCTTAAATTATCCGCTATACCTGCCTTGGCATTTTGGATCTGCCCGGGCAATATGAGAAAGCAGGCAATGGCCATGCCAATGGCCACACCGATCCCCAGGTTCAGCAAAGTGGAAGCGCCCTTTGACTGCTTCCCATTAACCGGCTGGATAATGGTCTCATTGCCGCTGCGGTAGCGCACCACATTTTCTGCATGCGGTGTTTTTTTCTTTGGTGCGTTTTTTGCCGTGCCCTCCGGCACAAGCATCTTCTCCACTTCCCTCTGGTAGCGGAGGGTGGTGGTATTGTTAATATCTATCTGGCTGCATTTATAAAGCTCCTTGTTTGCTTTCTCCCATTCTTCCGAATTGATATAAAGCAGTGCCAGGAGCTGGTGGGCACGGACAAACTTGGGATTATAAGACAGCACCTTTTTTAGCTGTATCACTGCCAGGTCATTGCTGTCCTGGCGGCAGTAAGCAAGCGCCTGGTTATATTTCTTTATCGTCTGGTTGATGGCGTCCAGCCTGGACTGGTTGGTCTGTATCATATCAATATAATCATCTGCGATATTTTTCTTGGGGCTTAGGTTTTTACTGATCACCCACTCCCCTAAAGCTGACACCACCTCCCCCATTTCAAAATAAACAAGACCCAGAAGGTTCCTGGCCGCAATATTATTCTTATTAAATTTAATGCTCTGCCGCAGGCTGGCAACTGCCCCTGATAAATCCCTTACCGTAGCCTTTTCCAGCCCATCATTATAAAAGCGGTTGGAAATAAACATAATCTTTTTGTAAAGAGCCACGTCCACACCGCAATTGGTACAAAAATCGTATTCTGACAAACTGCCTCCACAATTATAACAAACCATGCGGTCTCTCCTTATTCTTTCTTCTCTTCTTCCGTCTTAGCCGCTTCCACAGTTTCCGCCATCTTAATTAAAACATCTGCCATATCCGTCAAATCCTGGCTGGTGATTGCCTCTTCCGCATCCTCCACCTCAAGGCTGGGACTGAACTTTTTCAATTCTTCTTCAAAATCAATCATTCTGCATTCTCCTTATCAGGGTTTTCATCTCCCCTGCCAAATATAACGAACCTGCAATATAAATGAAATCTCCGCCCCTTCTCTCACCAAGCAGATGCAGGTATGCTTCTTCCGCATTATCATAAAAAAGGCAAGGGATTTCTTTATATTGCCCCCACACTGTTTTCAGCCTGTCCATGGAAGCGCTTCTTTCCGTTTCCAGCACAGCCACCGCCACATGGCCAAAAAGCCCCGAGTGGGCAATCCGTTTTATCATTGCCCCATAGCTTTTGTCACCGGCAACCCCAAACAGCAAAAACCTTCTCCCCCAACAGCCGTCTTTCCTTACTGTATTTAAAAGCGCCTCTATGCCATCCTCATTATGGGCGCCATCTAAATATATCCCCGGCAGGATCTCCTCCATCCTGCCAGGCCAGTGGCATTCCCACAAGCCTTTCCTTATGGTATCCGGCGTAATTTTTTCATCCCTAAGCTCACCGGCTG
>CAJTVD010000041.1:0-20152 GCA_910579495.1 uncultured Lachnospiraceae bacterium | reverse complement strand
CCGCCACTGCCAGGGCAGCGTTTTCCGTCTGGTAAATGGCAGTTGTATCCAGCAAAAGACTGACATAACTATAATAACCAGTATGAAGGGAAAAATCAATGGTTTTATGATTTATATTCACATTGAAAATATCGTCTTTTTTGATGATAATCGCCGGGCTTTCCGTTTTTTTCGCATATTCAGCCAAAACCTCTGTACTTTCTTTTCTCTTATCGACAAAAACCACAGGAACCCCTGGCTTTATGATCCCTGCCTTTTCCCCGGCAATTTCCCTGATACTGCTGCCCAGGTACTGCATATGGTCAAGCCCGATTTCCGTGACCACGCAGAGGGAAGGTTTTTTTATACAGTTGGTGGCGTCCAGCCTGCCCCCCATGCCTGTTTCCAGTATAAGATAATCTGGCTGCTCTTCTGCAAAATACCCCATTGCCATAAGAAAAAGGAATTCAAAAAAGGATGGATGCCCCTGGCCCTTTCTTTCTTCTTCCATGGCTGCCTGCCTGACCTTCCCGTATATCTGCAGGAACCTTTCTTCCGTAATGATTTCCCTGCCTATGGCAATCCTCTCCCGCATACATTCCAGGTGGGGCGAGGTAAACACGCCCACCCTGCGCCCGCTTTCCGTCAGCAGGGAACACAAATAAGCACAAACGGAACCTTTTCCGTTTGTGCCTGCTACGTGAATTATTTTGCTTTTTATGCTTCCGCCTGTTATTTTCCCCAGCAGCCTTTCTGTATCTGCCAGCGTATGCTTTCCTGCAAACCTGGGGATGCCGAGAATATAGCTTTCCGCCTCTTTATAAGTTTCCATCATCTACCCCGCATATCACAAATCCTGTCCGGAATGCCCCGCTCCCTTTCTTTAAGAATACTTATTTTAGGAAGCTGAAAATGCAAGAACACTGCTCTCTATCATTCCTTTTTGTTGATAATATTTCATAAAGCAGGTGCTGTGCTCAATGGGCATCTGTACCTGGGCCATGCCGATCACAGTCCCCCGGTAAATGTTCCCGCTTATCTGGATTTCCGACTTCTGTCCCTTGCTAATCAGTTCCTCCATCTTTACCCGTTCCCTGGTGCTCTCTTCCAAATCCTTCTTATAAGTGGAAATCTTTGCCTCCAGGCTTTTTAGGCGGTCTTCCATCAATTCGGAAATTTTCCCCGCTTTCTTCTTTCCGTAAATTACGGTAAGCTCCTCCATGATCTCTTTAATTTCGTCAGAGAGCGCCGTCTCCGTCACTTTCGCTGACTGATGTTTCGTATAAATTTCCTTTTCACAGCCCACATGGACTACAGTACGTACCTCTGCAGGGTTTCCAACCTCTGTGGCAGTAATCCCCATAAAAGCATGGGTATAGCCACCGATAATGGCTCCCTTCTTTCCTGTAAGGATCACCTCTGCATCTGTGGATATCCTGGAATTCAATATGGTATTTGCCTGGACAACGCCTCCTGCAACCACCACAGTATGCTCAATGAAATCCGCAAATACACTGCCCCTTGCGGATACCTTGGCCTTCTGTGCCCCCTGGATGCCCCGGCCTAAGATGATATCGCCCCCTGCAAAAAGATTGACCGCTTCCACCGTCCCCCTGATCTCTATGTTTCTCCCTGCCCGGATCATCACCCCGGACTCCACGTTCCCGGTTATGATCACATCACCGAAAAACTCTACCCGTCCTGTTATCAGGGTAACATCCCCGTTAATTTCATGGAGCGCCTGGATATCTATCCTGCCGTTCTTTAATTCGATCTTGCCGTCTTTCATGGCAACATAAACGTCCGGGTTGGCCTCATTGGATATTGCCGGGCTGCTCTTTAAAGGCGGGACTTCCTTTACCCTGTTGGCAGTAAGGACCTTCCCCTTTACATCATAGCCGTCCTGCCCTTCCTCTGCATGATGGTAAATTGCCACAATATCCCCTTTACGCACATTCTGCAGGGAACTCATATTGGTATAGTCCACCTTGCCGTTTTCCATTACCTTGGGCGCTTTCCGCTGCTCTGTGTCAAATTTATATTCAAAGTAGCCATCCTTCCCATCGGTGGCAGGCTGTCCCTGGGCTACCAGGATTTCCCTCTCGTAAACCTTCTTCTTGATCATCGCCGCCAGGTTGGAGCGATGATAGCCAGTGACTACCCCGTTTTTATTCAGAAAGTCCTTCAGTTCCTCCATGTTATAATTATCCTTGCCCATAGATGGAACGGTAAGGTAAAGCCATGCGCTCATGCCATCACTTGCAACCTTTACATAAGAACCATTTTCTTCAATCGTCAGAGGGCTTAAATTGGCTTCCTCCGCTATATCGTTCAAAATCTGGTTCTCCGGCCTTGGTTTGTCTGCCGCCGAACCATTATCAAATACGCCACCATCACCTGACCCTGTCAGTGCTTCAATTTCCTTACGAAGCTCCGCCAGTTCCTGCTCTGACAAAAAGCCTTCATTTTCGTTCATTTCTGCCCCTCCTTCCACATATAACCCAAAGCTTTATACACCAGGCCGGAAACTGCCCGGCGTACTAACCAAACACCTGCCAGCTTTAACTGATAGAGCCAAATACTGCCACGCCTCCCGTGCCAGCATTGCTACCGAAAACAGGCTCAGGGGATATTCCCCTGAACCTATTGTAACATTAATCATGCAGTTGTTGCAAACGTATCTTTACCTGATTCATCATTTGCGTATACTTTTCCAGCTTTTCTTTTTCCTGGGCAATTTTTTCCGCAGGGGCCTTGGCTAAGAACCGCTCATTGCCAAGCATCCCGTTGACCCTGCCCAGTTCTCCCATAAGGCGTTTTTCTTCCTTTTCCAGCCGCTCCCTCTCCTGGCGGATGTCAACCAGCTCCGCAAAGGGTATATACAAAGTAGCCCCGGCAATCACCACTGATACCGCGTCCTTTTCAATCCCTTCTTTATTCTTCTGGATGCCAGTTTCCGATGCGTAGGCAAGGGACTGGAAGAAAAGCCTTCCCTCTGTAAAAGCCGATAAAATTTCCGCGTTTTCACTCACCACAAATACCTTTGCTTTTCTGCTTGGGGGAACGTTCATTTCTGTTCGTATGTTTCGGATGCCTCTTACTGCTTCCTTGATTATTTCAATCTCCTTCTCTTCCCGGGCAAACCGGAAGCTTTCCTTATAAACAGGCCAGCTTGCAATCATCAGGGACTCTTCCGCTGACTGCAGGGTGCAGAAAATTTCCTCTGTCACAAAGGGCATATATGGGTGGAGAAGCTTCAGCCCGTCAATGAGCACATTTTTCAGGGTCCACAATGCCGCCTTTTTGCTTTCCTTGTCGTCCGAATTGTAAAGCCTGGGCTTTACCATCTCAATATACCAGTCGCAAAATTCATCCCAGATAAAGTCATAAACCTTCTGTACAGCGATTCCCAGTTCAAAGCCCTCCATATTTTCAGTCACATCCTGTATTAATGTGTTCAGCTTTGAAAGAATCCATTTATCCACTGGCTCTAAGGCAAGCGCCCCAAATTCCGCCTCATCAGCAGCTTTGGCCAGAGCCTCATCCCCCGCCATGTTCATCATAATAAACCGGGAAGCATTCCAGATTTTGTTGGCAAAATTCCTGCTTGCCTCCACCCTTTCATAATAAAAACGCATATCATTTCCCGGCGCGTTTCCTGTAATCAGGGTAAGCCGCAGGGCGTCTGCCCCGTACTTTTCGATGATTTCCAGCGGGTCTATGCCATTGCCCAGGGACTTGCTCATCTTCCTTCCCTGGGAATCCCGCACCAGCCCATGGAACAGTACGGTGTGGAAGGGTTTCTCCCCCATCTGCTCAAAGCCGGAGAATATCATGCGGATGACCCAGAAGAAAATAATGTCATAGCCTGTCACCAGCACGTCTGTGGGATAAAAATACTTTAGGTCTTCCGTCTCTTCCGGCCACCCCAAGGTAGAGAAGGGCCATAATGCAGACGAAAACCAGGTATCCAAGGTGTCCGGGTCTTGGGTTAGCCGGCCATGGCCGCATTTAGGACAGGCATCAGGCTGGTGGGCACTGACCACAATTTCTCCGCACTTGTCACAGTAATAGGCCGGGATCCGGTGCCCCCACCAAAGCTGCCTGGAAATACACCAGTCGCGGATATTATCCGTCCAGTTAAAATAGGTCTTTTCCATACGCTTGGGAATCAACTGGATGTCCCCGCTTTTGACTGCCTCCACCGCAGGCTTAATCAGTTCCTCCATTTTCACAAACCACTGCTGCTTGACCATAGGTTCAATCGTAGTCTTGCACCGGTCGTGGGTCCCTACATTGTGGGAATAATCCTCAACCCTCACCAGCAGCCCCAGCTCCTGCAGTTCTTCTACAATAGCTTTTCTGGCCTCATAGCGGTCCATGCCGCAGTATTTGCCGCCATTTTCATTGATAGTAGCATCATCATTTAGAATATTCACCTGGGGCAGGTTATGCCGCCTGCCTACCTCAAAATCGTTAGGGTCGTGGGCTGGGGTAATCTTTACCACCCCGGTCCCGAATTCCATATCCACATAAGAATCCGCCACTACGGGGATTTCCCGGTTTACTATGGGGAGCATCAGCTTTTTACCCACAATATCTTTATAGCGCCCATCCTCGGGGTTCACCGCCACAGCGGTATCTCCCAGCATGGTTTCCGGCCTTGTGGTGGCAAACTCCACGAAACGTGTGTTGCTCACGCTCCCGTCTTCCTCTATCACAGGATACTTGATATGCCAGAAATGCCCTGTCTGCTCTGTATACTCCACTTCCGCATCGGATATGGAAGTGTTGCACACCGGGCACCAGTTGATAATGCGGCTTCCTTTGTAAATCCAGCCTTTTTCGTGCATTTTGCAGAAGACTTCCGTTACTGCCTTATTGCAGCCCTCGTCCATGGTAAAGCGTTCCCTGTCCCAGTCACAGGAGGAACCCAGCTTCTTAAGCTGGCCGATAATACGCCCGCCGTATTCCTTTTTCCATTCCCATGCCCGCTTCAAAAAGCCTTCCCTGCCAAGGGCTTCCTTGCCGGTCCCTTCCTCCTTCAGCTTTTCAATAATCCTGACTTCCGTGGCAATACTGGCATGGTCTGTCCCTGGCTGCCAAAGGGCGTTGTAGCCCTGCATCCTCTTAAAGCGGATCAGGATATCCTGCATCGTATTGTCCAGGGCATGCCCCATATGAAGCTGGCCCGTTATATTGGGGGGCGGAATCACAATAGTAAAAGGCTTCTTGGTGTAGTCTGCTTCTGCGTGGAAATATTTCTGGTCCAGCCATTTCTGATAGAGTCTATCCTCAATCCCACTGGGGTCGTAAGTTTTGGCAAGTTCTTTGCTCATGGTAATCCTCCATTCCTGTTTTTCTATGGGTAAGGCTTAGCCTGGTACTTGTCTGTAAAAGTTTTCCTGCTTTTCCAAACACCCCCAGGAGAGCCTGCAAAAAATCATTTAAGGGCACTATCCTGTCCTTCAGGGCTATTATCCTGGCTGCCCTTTTTGCCCTCTGCTGCATACTTCTTAAATAGTACTACAGAAAAAACAGAAAGTGCAATACCAAAAATAGCAAAAATCACAGAAAAAGCCATCATTAATGCATAATCTTCCCCGCCGTGCTCCATCCTGGCCCCAAACATCTTATAGGCCAGGCCAAATAAATAAACCGCCGCCAGCAGATAAATGGCTGCCCTTCCTTTTTCCCTCATAATTTTCTCCTGATTCCAATCCTGCCTCACGGGCGCATATAAAATTCCCCCACACCAGACTGTGGGGGACATAAAATCTTTTATGTTGTTGCTGTGAATACGCCCTGACAGATACTTTTAATTATTATAACCTGTATCCCTTGCGGAAGCAACCGAAATTTTCTGGCTGAGGGGTGGAACCATGCCTCGTTTATATTTCATAGCCAAAAGGATTTACAACAAACTGCAAACCTTCATTAAGCAGCGCTGCCAAATAACAAAAACAGCTTCCTGACATTATTATTCCACGGCACATGCTAAGAAGCTGTAAGTCAACATAATTTTTTCCATTTACATTACCTGTTATGTAAACTGTACCGTCCGTTAAATGTAGCCCCAATTCTTCTGCCTTTTCCTGGCACCACACAATATCATCTGAAAAAACAAAAAATCTTACGTTAGGCCAACTATTCAGTACCTCCTGGCAACTCATCCTATAATATTCTGCCGGCATACTCCAACCTAGTTTTACGAAATCTCCCCTTCGGATATGGATCCCAACAGAGATACACTTATTTATCATCTCTGCGTATCTCAAATTTTTTTCATCAGCCAGCTTTGGAAACTTCAGTTCAGATATCATCTGTTTCTTACAGCCTTCCAGCCAATTCTTATTAATCCAATAACCATGATAATAGATATTTTCCCGGCTAATCTCTAATACCTCTGGCTGAAACTGATTGGCAGGGCTTTTTATGATTTCTCCACTAAAAGGATTAAATTGAGTATAAGTATCAGCTTCTGCAAGCATAGTAACAGGCATTCCCATATCCAGCAATGTCTGTGGAAGACTGCTTCCCTGTTTCTTCAGCCTTATGATTTCCGCCCACACATCTCTATCGAAATAGTTGCTTAATAAATTGGGGGTGATATGAAATACTTTTTCAAGCTCATAGCCATTATGCACATTGTTCACATAAAAATATGAGTCATCGAAATACCACCCCTCCCCGGGATAATGTGTCTCGGCATACCTTACAAATATATATTGAAAAATCTGATTTCCCAAACCACCATTTAAAAATTGTATTTTCATTTTTCTTTAACCATTCCCCACAATAGCCAAAACAAGCACCAGGAGCCTCTACACAGTCTGTCTCCCATACTGTTCCAGGTAAACCTCCTCTTCTTTCCTGGCCATCCCCAGCTTATCCTGCATTCTTTTTAAAATCGTCTCATCGTCAAGCCCATCCTCCCTGCCGCTCTCCACAATCATCTTCGCCTGCCCCTGGAGCATTCCTTGGCTTATATTGCCCTCTGATACGCCCCCTGCTTACTCCTTTCCGTCCCAACAGTAAGTGCAGAGTTTACTTTTGTCAATCCCCACCGATTCCATCATATCGTCCAGCCTGTGGTATCTCAGGGAAGTGAAATTAAGCTGCACTCCGATACGCCTTACCATCTCCTGGTATTCCGGTGTTTCCGGGTTGGAGTAAGCGCTTAAATTTACATACTTCCCCTCCCCTTCCATCTCCCTGATGATTCTTCTGGTGATCAGATCCATCTCCGAAGTGGAGCGGGAGAAATTCAGGTATTTACAGCCATATAATATGGGCGGGCAGGCAGGCCTGATATGTACCTCCTTTGCGCCGCTATGGTACAAAAATTCCGTAGTCTCCCGTAACTGGGTTCCCCGTACAATGGAATCGTCTATCAAAAGCAGGCTTTTATTCTGTATCAGGTCGTGTACCGGTATCAGCTTCATCTTGGCAATCAGGTTTCTCTTGCTTTGGATGGTGGGCATAAAGGATCTGGGCCAGGTAGGTGTATATTTCACAAATGGCCTGGAAAAGGGGATGCCTGATTCATTGGAATAGCCAATGGCATGGGCAATACCGGAATCCGGTACTCCGGCCACATTGTCCGGCGAAGCATCATCCCGCCTTGCCAGCAGCGCACCGCAGTTGCACCGCATCTTTTCCACACTGACGCCTTCGTAGGAGGAAGAGGGGTACCCATAATACACCCAAAGGAACGTACAGATTTTCATATCTTCCCCGGGCTTTACCAGGGTACGTGCCTCTTCCGGTGTTACAATAACGATTTCCCCAGGCCCTAATTCCCTATCCGGGGTATATCCCAGGTTTAGATAAGCAAAGCTCTCAAAGGAAATGCAGTGCCCGTCCTCCTTTTTCCCAATGGATACCGGCGTCCTCCCCATTTTATCCCTTGCTGCGAAAATCCCTTTGGGGGTCAGCAGGGCAATGGTTATGGAGCCATCAATCAATTCCTGGGCATAGGAAATCCCCTCAATCAGGTTATCCTTCTGGTTGATAATTGCCGCCACCAGCTCCGTGGCATTAATGTCGCCTCCGCTCATTTCCAGAAAATGGGCGTGCCCCATGGTAAAAATCTTGTTCACGATTTCCGTCATGTTATTGATCTTGCCCACTGTCATAATTGCATATGTGCCATGGTGGGACCGGACCAAAAGGGGCTGGGGCTCATAATCAGAAATACAGCCAATCCCAAAACTGCCCTGCATCTTATTGACATCCTTGTCAAATTTCGTCCGAAAGGGGGCGTTTTCAATGTTATGGATCGCCCGGTCAAAGCCCTTTTCCCTGCTGTAGACAGCCATCCCCGCCCTTCTGGTCCCTAAATGGGAGTGATAATCCGTGCCGAAAAATAAATCAAATACGCAGTCATTCTTACACGCTGCTCCAAAAAAACCACCCATGTGAGTCTCCTATTCCAGTACCGTAATCCCCCTCCCTGCGCCCGGTTACGCAGATAAATTTCCGGCTGTTCCACATCCTGAAATTCATCTGGGGCACCATCCGGCGGATTACTGTTTTCGTTTCCAGTTCCGCAATCAGTTCCTATACCAAAATTTCTGCTTTCATTCCCAGAAGTTCTTTATTTTCTTCCAGCACCGGGCGGATAACTTTCTCAAGGAAGCTCTCCACCTGTTCCTTTGCCCGTCCTGTATACCGGGAAGGGTCCATGGTTTTTTCCAGGTCTGCCAGGGACATATTGAATGCCGGGTCCGCCGCAATCAGGGAGAGCAGGTTGTTTTCTTTTCCCTCCACTTTCACGTTTCTCCCCGCTTCCATGGAAAGCTCCCTGATTTTCTCATGGAGCTCCTGCCTGTTGCCCCCCATTTTCACCGCGTCCATCATAATATTTTCCGTAGCCATAAAAGGCAGTTCGCCCATCAGGTGTTTTTCTATGACTTTGGGGTAAACCACCAGCCCGTCCACCACGTTCAGGCACAAGTCCAGGATGCCGTCCACTGCCAGGAAAGCCTCCGGTATAGAAATGCGCTTGTTGGCGGAATCGTCCAGGGTTCTCTCAAACCACTGGGCCGCCGAGGTGATGGCGGGATTTAGGGCATCGACCATCACGTATCTTGCCAGGGATGCAATGCGCTCGCTGCGCATGGGATTTCTCTTATATGCCATGGCTGAGGAACCGATCTGGCTCTTTTCAAAAGGCTCCTCCACCTCTTTCAAATGCTGGAGAAGGCGGATGTCGTTGGACATTTTGTGGGCGCTTGCCGCAATCCCGGAAAGCACATTGGCGACCCTGGTATCCACTTTCCTGGAATAGGTCTGCCCGGATACCGGGAAGCACTCTTTAAAGCCCATCTTTTCCGCAATCATAGGGTCAATCCGGTCCACCGTTTCCTGGTCTCCGTTAAACAGCTCCAGAAAGGAGGCCTGGGTCCCGGTAGTGCCTTTGGAACCCAGGAGCTTCATGCCTGAGAGCGCATAATCTAAATCCTCCAGGTCCAGATAAAATTCCTGCATCCATAAGGCGGCGCGCTTTCCCACAGTGGTGGGCTGGGCCGGCTGGAAATGGGTAAACGCCAATGTGGGCAGCGCTTTGTAGGTATCAGCAAATTCCGCCAGTTCCTTCAGTACATTTACCAGCTTCTTTTTTACCAGCCCCAAGGCCCTGGCCATTATGATAATGTCCGTATTGTCCCCCACATAGCAGCTTGTGGCCCCCAGGTGGATGATCCCCGCTGCTTTCGGGCACTGCTGCCCGTAGGCGTATACATGGCTCATTACATCATGGCGGACTTCCTTCTCCCTCGCTTTCGCCACATCATAATTGATATCCCCCTCATGGGCCTTCAATTCGTCAATCTGCTCCTTTGTGATTACCGGCTTGCCCTTTTGGGAAAGCCCCAGCTCCATCTCGGTTTCCGCCAGGGCAATCCATAATTTCCGCCAGGTTTTAAACTTCATATCCTGGGAAAAAATGTATTGCATCTCCCTGCTGGCATAACGCTCCGATAAAGGGCTGATATACCTGTCCGTATCCATATTGCTCCTCCTATTTTGGTTATCCTTCTGCAAATTCACATCAGCTTTGCTAAGTTTCCCTTTGTGTCTCCCTGTGATACTGCTTTGCCTGTTCACTCCATATATAATAAAATAATCCCTTCTTATCTGTCAATTCCTGAATGTTCCCTTTCCCGCAAGCTTCCCCCATCCAGCACCAATATCGGGCCTGCGTTCTCCCCCCAGCCTGTGGGTGGCAGGAAAGGTTTCTTCTAAATTTTTATCTTGTTGGAATTGATCAAAAATATGCTTTTCTATTTTGACATTTACCAGATAATTGTCCAATAAACTAATGAAAAAGTTACCCACTTTTATCAGCGCAGGGATCAGGGCAACGTACAGCCCGTGAGTGGCCCTTCCCTCCTGCGGGGGTCTTAATAGAATGATATACGCAGACACTGCAAAAAATAATTAGAAAACTGGTACAGCAGGTTTACCACATCTTTTTCCGCCAGGCCCCTGCCCAGTTTTCCGGCGGTTGGCTTCATTTCTTTTTCCAGGCATTGATAGGATATCCTGGTGTGCTTGCGGAAAACCTCCCTGCCGATAGCCGCCAGATATACCCAGGAAACGGTGACAGCCATCCGGATAACATTGCAGAATAATATCTCCCAAAATAAAAGGGCTAAGGCCTGCCTACAGGAATTTACTGCGCGGGAAGCCCCATATTATCAGGCCCAGCGCCCAGGGCTTCCCACGAAGTAAAAGATGCTGCCTGCTGTTACCCCAGCCCCAGCCGTTTAAACACTTCGTTGTAGGCTTCCTCCACATTTCCCAAATCCCTGCGGAAACGGTCCTTGTCCAGTTTTTCGTTGGTATGCACATCCCACAGCCTGCAGGTATCCGGGGAAGTCTCGTCCGCCAGAAGTATTTGGCCGTGGAAACGCCCAAATTCAATCTTAAAGTCAACCAGTTTGATATCTGCCTGCAGGAAATAAGCCTTTAACACATCATTCACTTTAAAAGCGTATTTCTTAATGGTATCAATCTCTTCCCAGGTGGCAAGGCCCAGGGCTACTGCAAAATGGCTGTTGATCAGCGGGTCGCCCAGTTCATCGTTTTTATAGCTAAATTCTATGGTAGGCTCCTGAAAAGGGGTTCCCTCCGGCACTCCCAGACGCTTGGAAAAGCTACCTGCCGCCACATTGCGGATAATCACCTCCAGGGGGACTATCTCCACCTTCTTTACTGCAGTCTCCCGGTCGCTTAGTTCCTCCACGAAATGGGTAGGCACCCCTTCCTTCTCCAGCAAACGGAATACATGATTGGTCATACGGTTATTGATAACACCTTTGCCTACAATGGTCCCTTTCTTCTCCCCGTTAAAGGCTGTTGCATCGTCCTTGTAATCTACGATCACTACATCCGGGTCCTCTGTTGCAAATACCTTTTTGGCTTTCCCTTCGTAAAGCTGCTCCTTTTTTTCCATGCTCTCCTCCATTCTGCCGCGGTGCGGCAATGTAATACTTCCATCTGCCAATACTATAGCACGTTCCTTGGAATCATGCAATTTCCTATGTAAAATGCAGGCAAAAATTTTGCCTGCATTTTATACCATTTCGGCTCAACCGTTTATATACCCCATATCGGTCAGTGGTAAACTTTCTTTGTACCTGCATTCTACCAAGCGCAAAGAGAAAAGCCAACAGGGCTTTCGTATATTTGACGGGCATATTGCAGGCGGAACGCCCGCCCTTTGTGACGGGCTGATAAGTTACCATGCCTTTCCGGGAATTGCAGATTGTATGGTTAAGGGCTGCAATAACCAGAAATCGGAAGAACCCTGTTTCTACCATCTGAACACGGCGTGTTCTTTACTTCACTTAACTATATTTTTTAGGATTTATGCAATGTAACTCATACATTATCTCTTATAAATACATAATAGTCCGTATCATGGCCGCCCCATCGATAATCCCCGCTCTTCCACTCTATAATCATATAGTCCATGCCATCAACTGTCACAATTTCATATGCACAGGCGGTATGATTATAATGCTTGAGCACATAACCTTTCGTCCAGCTCTGAATCTCTTTACCCGATGTGGTTTCATCCATATAAACACTAAGCAAAAATCCCTCTTCTCCAAAATGCATATGCTTAAAAAATAGTCTTTCCTGGGGGAGATGATTCACATCCGGAACGAATTCCTCTCTATTGCGGATAAAGTCAAAAGCCTTCCAATCTCCCAGAACCCGCCCGTCATTCACAAAAGGCATATCCGTGTCATCTTCTCTGGCAATCTCACGCTTGGTATACCTGTTTTTATCAACCTGTTCCAGCACTAATACGGTAGGCCTCCCGCCGCGAAGATATTCATAGGATTTGTTCTCCACAAACATATAACGGCTGCCTTGATAGTCCTCAATTTGATATCTGCATAAACAGGACTGGTCGCCGCCGTCCAATTTCAGATATCCTTTTGTCCAGCTATAAATCCAGTAATCTTCTCCGCCCGGCAGGAAATAGATTTCCCTGTCCTTATTTCCCATATCGGATTCTCTCCGTTCTCCTTGTTCGGAATAAAAATCTTCCTTTACAGCATATTCACCCACAACCTTCCATTTGCCGATGACCTGCTCATCATCCTCAAAAATAAGGTTTATATCTTCATGTAGTTCCCCCATTTCGTCTCTAAGTTTTACCACCTCGGCAACCACCTGAATCTCATTTTTGTCCTTACCACCATAGGTCATGAATCCGGAAATACGCTGAAAATTTCTTCTTTGTATTTCCTCGTCCAAACTGCACCTTGCAGCCTGTAAGGCTTTGGGATTTAACGGTATGGGCAAGGACATTCCCTTTATAAGCATTTCTCCAAATGCATTTTCTTCTACTACTGACAGTGCTTCCTGTTCAACCTTCGTATTTTTCTCCTCTTTCTCAAACATCATACGTTTCACCTCCGCAATGGCAGCAAGCATATTTCGATATTCCGACTCCCGCTGTTCCAGAATGCCCATTATGAACTCATTATCGTTGGAATTTTTCAGAATATCCCTTATTTCTTTCAGAGAAAGGCCACCGCTCTTTAATAGCTCAATTTTTTGCACCTGCCCTATCTGGTCAGTGGAATAATGACGGTAACCGGAAAAATGGTCAACATAATCCGGACATAACAGTCCCTCTTTATCATAATGTCTGAGCACCGATATGGGCATTCCCGTCATTTTTGCAAATTCACCTATTTTCATGCCTGTACCTCTTTCAAAAATCTGTTTACAGTTACTTATGAAGCGCTTCATGAAAGAAGTATAAACCTAATGTATGGTTTAGAGTCAACCTGGCAAACTAAAGTTATGGCTCAATGCCATCTACTATCTTTCGGAGGGTATTTATAGCTTGAATATAATACCCTGTTTCCTTTTTGGCTTCGCTGCAGTCTGTCAAAATCAATAACTGCTTTATTTGCCTGAAATAACTGCATATTTTTACCATACATTTCCGCAAGCTGTTCGTCGTTGTCTAAAAAACACTGATATTCATCTTTTGTTATGGAAGAAACCTTCTTGCGTCCATAAATTGCAAGATTAAGCGTATGTTTACATTCTGCACATTGATAGATCAGCCAGATATCCAGTATGTTTCCATTCGCATTGACGCGAAACTTTTTTGTGTTTATATAATGTGCCTTTCTGCCGCATTTAGGACAATTCCTGATAATCCAAAAGGAATCCTTCAGTACAATTTCATATTCAATTTTTCTCAAATAGCTCATATACATCTCATGTTCATTTTTATACCATGATGCATGGGCTATTACATTATTTCGTTTTATTTTTTTAATTATATGCAATAGCCATGCTATGCAAAATAAACAGGCGTAGTCATAAAATATCTTTCTCCTCTCGTTATATTTTCAACACAAATCTGTTAAAATCATCATAGTTCGCCCTGGGCAAATAAGTTATCTTTTCCCATGCCGCATACGAACGGATTAGAGTCATAATAATGGCAAAAGTCCAAAAAGTCAGAACGCTGTTTTGAATCATACATAATTTTCACAAGCAATTCTCTCGGAAGTGTCCTTGCATATGCCCCGGGGCCTGCCAGTTTAATATTTTTTACGCCGTAAGTTTTGAGTATATCCTCTAATTCATCCGGCATAAAAGTATATGTGATGCACCACGGTGTACCTCCATTTTCATATTCGGCAATCTCACTGTCGCCTCCCATCAGCCCGTTCTTGTATAGATTCATAGAAGCCTCCTTGCTGAAATGATATGCTTCGATGGCATTTTCCTTGTTACCAACGCACCATTTAACAAATGGGTCATCGCAGTTCTCATCTAATAGGAATTGGTATTTTTGCATTGGATTTGCCAAATACGGAAGAGAACCCAAACGACTTGATACGCTTAGCATAATCCGTTTGCGGCATATGCGTACAAGTTCACCGATTACTTTTTTCTGATTGGGATAAGTATACGAGACTGGGGCATCAAAAGAAATTACCATATCAAAGGATTTGTCGTTGAAACCTTTCAAATCCTCCAATGCGCCTTTCACAAAGGTTATTTTGTCAAGCACTCCTTCTTTTTCCGCCAGTTCCTTAGCCTTGTCTATCATGGGCTGCGATATATCAAAATGCGTAACTGCACAGCCCTTTTTTGCCAGAAGAATGGAAAACCTTCCACATCCCGCACCGCCGTCAAACACCGTTTTTATTCCATCCAAATGTGAGAGCAGTTCCTTTTCTATATGTCTCTTTTGGATAATGTCATCAATAAAGGTTTCCTCGCGGTGGCTTTCTAATTCGCCTTTATCCGGCATATTCCACAAACGTTCCGATATTTTTCTGCTATAATCCATAATTCAGTCTCCTTTTCCGGCTGCAATAATTGTTGCGCCGTCAGGATTGTCCAAGACTTTCTCAATCGCAAATCCTGCATTTTGCAACAATTCCCTTTCATGTTCCAAGGTCAGTGGGATATCAAAATGAACGAAACGATTATCCGGTATTGCAAACTGATTTCTCCGTTTTAAGTATGTGCTATACAATAGTTCCTCTTCCTCATCACAACAGGCAATGTAATCTCCCAAAAGAAAAACACCACCACGTTTTAGGCCATTATAGGCGTTTCGGTACAGTTCCTTTTTGCGTTCCGGCAGAAAATGATGCAGACTTTCAAAAGAAATGACTGCGTCCCACTTTTCGTGTCCAAAATCGTATTTGAAATAATCCTGACATACTACGGTAAGGCGTTTACCAGAATGCTTTTTCAGCAGCTTATCCAGCATGCTATGACATAAATCTACACCAGTTACTTCCATGTCCGGATTTTTTTCCCAGATTTTATCTAATTCCAAACCCGTTCCACACCCTAAGTCTAAAATGTTCCGGCAATCAGAGGGCAAAACTTCCGAAAACATTTGATAAGATTTTTCCCAGATAGCCATATGTTCCTCATAGCCTTCCAATCGCTTTGTAAAAAAATCAGACATCTCCTCCAATGGAGAATCCGATGTATCGTGAAGCCATTGCTTTAAGTCCTGCAAATGTTTTTCATGTGATTCCATATTTCTTCAACCTCATATATACTTTTATTTCCACTTCTGTGGTTTAGAATAGCATACTCTAATACCATATGACACCTTACACATTTTTATAAAAAATTATGAGCCAATACCAAGGTATCAGCCCATGTCATTACTCGCTCATATTTCGAAGGATACGCTGTATGCTCTTTTTTGACAGATAATATTTGCAGGCTAATTCTGAAGTTTTACTTCCAGCAAGATAATCCTTGTAAATTTGTTGGTTACGCATCAAAAGTTCCTGCTTGATTTGCGTGCCTGTGCCCCATGCCTGTCTATGTGATGACTTGCGTGGAATATAAATATTTTCTCCATCAACATACTGCTGTATCAGTTCTATTATCTCAATTGGCAGAATTTCTTCTGCTTTCCTATAGCCCATGTCTGCCTCCCAAAGTTTATTTTCAGGAATAGCATTGGCTATAACAATTATTTATTATTGCAATAGCCAGTGCTATGCAAACATAACATATCGTTTCATATACAAATCCCCTTTCTAAAATTTCTTTTTCATAATATCATCTCTGAGGAAATAAATCAAATTTTTATATTGCTACACTTGAAACTTCCCCATAAATGCCCGCACTCTCTCCTTATCAGAAGCAAAGATTTCCTCCGGCGTACCCTCTGCCTGAATCACCCCCTGCTCCATAAAAATAATCCGGTCTGACAGTTCCCTGGCAAACTGCATTTCATGGGTTACAATGATCATGGTCATATGTTCCCTGGCAAGCTGCTTAATCACCTTCAGCACCTCCCCTGTAAGCTCCGGGTCCAGGGCAGAGGTTGGCTCGTCAAAAAAGAGGATCTTCGGCTGCAGGGCCAGGGCTCTGGCGATAGACACCCGCTGCTGCTGCCCGCCGGAAAGCTGGTAAGGATAGGCATCCGCTTTATCGGATAGCCCCAGCTGGGAAAGCAGGGAAAGCGCCCGCTCCTTGGCTTCCTTTTGGGGAACGCCATCCACACTTGTGGGAGCGTCCGTTATATTCTTCATAACGCTGTAATGGGGAAATAAATTGAAATTCTGAAAAACAAGGCCGAAATTCTTCCGTATTTCCTTCAGCTTGCTTTTTCCGGCGTAAACGCATCTGCCGCCCTCCTGCCACGCCGCCTTTTCACCAAGATAGGAAAGCTCCCCGCCGTCCATTTTCTCCAGCATAGTGGCACACCGGAGCAATGTGGACTTCCCTGAACCGGAAGGCCCGATAATTGATATCACCTCCCCTTCCTTAACAGAAAGGGAAATATCCCTGATAACATCAAGGCCGCCGAAGCCCTTGCTCATATGATTGATTTCAAGAAAAACTCTGGTACTTTTCTCCATTGTGCCCCTCCTACCTGTAATAATTCATTGATTTCTCAATCTGCTCCATCACAAACGCCACCACAAAATTAAACAGATAGTAGAACAGCCCCGCCACCATAAGAGGCACCATGCTTGTCTCCTTCGCCGCAATCTGCTTGGCCATAGTGAACATCTCCGCGTGGGCAAGCACAAAAGCAAGGGAGGTATCTTTTACAAGGGTAATGGTCTCATTGGTAATGGAGGGCAGAATCCGCTTCAGCACCTGGGGCAGGATGATCTTGAAAAAGGTCTGGAACCTGTTATAGCCCAACACCTTCGCCGCCTCATACTGTCCCGCTGCCATGGATGCAATACCTCCCCGGTATATTTCCGCAAAATATGCTGCATAGTTGATGGAAAAAGCAAGAATAATCGCCGGAAACCGATAGCCCCGGAGATTCAGCCCGAAAAGATAAAAGGGTGCAAAGTAAACCACCAGAAGCTGCAGCATCAGGGGCGTCCCTCTCATAACTGATATGTAAAATTTAGAAAGCCCACTCACTAGACCGTTTTTTGACATTCTCCCAAAGGAGACCAAAAGGCCCAGGGGCAGGGAAAAGACCAGGGTAAGGAGGAAAATTTCCGCCGTTGACACCATACCCTTTCCCAACTGCATCAGCATTGTTCCTGTGCTCATTTTTTCACCTGTTCCAGTCCCGCCCCGCCGCTTCCCCTTCCGCCGCCCTTAAAGCCGCGGAAACTGTCTGCACAGGAGCTGTTTTTCCTTCATTATTATTTGTCCTTTGCCCCCTGGCTTCCATATTGCCGCTTTGCAGCAACTCAAATCCAGGTAAAGAATGCCCGCCTTTTAAGGCGTTTCTTCCACTTTTCTTCACACTACCTGCCCAGGCAAACGCTGCCCTCCAGCCCGTACTTTTGGGCAATTTCCATAAACTTGCCGTCCTGGGCCATCTCCAGCAGGGTACTTTCCACCTGGTCTTTTAATTCCTCATTTCCAAGCAAAAATCCGATACCATACTGTTCCGTAGCCAGGCGTTCCTCCAGGATCAGATAGCCTTCTCCCCGGGAAGCAATCTGGTAATCCGCTACGCCAATGTCAATGGCGATTGCGTCTATCGCCCCCGCTTCCAGATCCATAAAGCCTGTATTGTAATCCGCATACTGCCCCAGCTCCCCAAAGGTTCCCGCCAGCTCTGATGCATCAGACTCCAGGGCCGCAAGGGCAGAGGAATCCTTCTGCACACCTACGGCCTTGCCCGCCAGGTCTTCAAAAGATGAGATTCCCGCATCAGATTTTACAACAAATACCTGGCTGTTGTCCACATAAGGCACGGACCAGGTATATGCATCCTCCCTCCCATTCATGGTAAAGCCGTTCCAGATACAGTCAATGGAGCCTGATGAAAGCTCCATGTCCTTGGAGTCCCAGTCGATCGGCTGCTTTACCAGCTCCCAGCCGTTGCGTGCGCACACCTCCTGGGCAAGCTCCAAATCAAAGCCTGTGTATTCGCCATTTTCATCCATATAACCGTAAGGCGGAAATTCCGCGTCAAAGCCTACAGTAAACGTAGCCCCTTTCTCTTTCCCACCAGCGCTTTCCTCTTCCCCGGTATCTTCCCCGTTGGATACATTGCCGTTTCCTGCCCCGGTATCCTCGCTTTGGGCGGCTGTATCCTCCTTTGTCCCGGTATCCGCCGCCGCTTCCTTCTGGCCGCAGCCAGACAAAATCCCTGCGGCCACCGCCGCTGCCATAAATATCCCTGCCATTTTTTTCATTTTCATAATCTCTCCTCCTGGTTTGCCATATAATATTGCTCTTTTTAGAAATGTGTTTTTACAGTTGACAGTTCTCCAAACTGGAAGTCAATTAACTCCCTGAATATAATAATCTAAAAGTTTATATATCCAATCATGAAGTACCGTGAAACGAAAGCCTAAAGCTCTTGCCTTTTCTGTATTAATACTATAGTCCGATTCTCCATTATATGGAGCCCTTTCTCCCGTTTTGTCAACAAATGCCTTTGCTCCGGTCTTCTTTTCAACATACTCAATTATTTCTCTTATGGAAATGGTCCCTTCGGAGCTTCCATTGATTGCACCCCTGATATCCTGATCAATCAAAAAAGCCATAAATTTCCCGGCTTCATCGGAACGGATAAATCCCAGCTGACTATCCAAATTGTCAATATCCATCGGGATTGATTTCATGGTATGCTCCACATAAAACGCCAATCTTTTTGTATAATCATCGCTCCCTGCTACAAATGGATATCTTACCGCAATCCAATTCCTGTCCCGATATTCCTGCCATAAAGCGCACTCTGCCTGCCGCTTTACTTCCCCGTATGAAAAATCTTTCCTGTCACACCATACCAATTCTTTAGAAACACCGTCAAAATCAGATTCAACCGTATTCATGTGCTTAGGTTCATAAACGGCTGTGCTGGACATATGGATATATTTATCACAATTGACAGCTTCCATTACATATTTTATATCATAAGGGCAATAAGCAATTTTATCAATTACGACATCATAATAGCTACTACTCAAAGCATTTTTCATACTCTGTTCATTTGTTCTTTCGAGTATAATACGGTTTACTCTGTTACCATATGAATCGGGTCTGTTTCCCCGTGTAGCAATTGTAACATCATGACCTTTTGATAAAAGTTCATTTACCGTATGTATGCCAAAAAACCTGGTGCCGCCTATTACCAAAATTTTCATCATTCATCTCCCACAAGCTTTATTATAAACTATTTGCCTGTCTGTGCTGCTTCAGAAAATCTCCCGCTTCTATGGACAGTAACCAAAAACCTTTTTCTGCAGCAAAGCGCATTACCACAACCGTATCAGCTGCTACTTTATCTCACTAACACAGTAAAGTGTTTCATCATACGTTTATCATGCTACCATGCCATGAAATAGAAGTCAAGAAAAATCCTCATCCTATCAGGATAAACTTATAAAGTTACAAAAATGTTAAGAGAATGTGGAATTTCCCCATTCTCTTTTTTGACTCTCTTTGATATAATCGTTTTAGTACATTTATAGCAAAGATGAGGGATAAAAATGGCGAAAAAATCTACAAAGTTACAGGCATTACAGGATGTTTTTGAAGGGAACGGTATTTCACCCGAAATGATTGGACATAATGATACACTGATTGAAAAAATCAAAGGATATGCCGATATGGTGTCTGACTACCGCCATGCGTCCTATGTGAAACATTTATTGGGGGATATTATTATGATCACTTTCTTTGCAATACTTGGAAACGCTGATGAATGGGG
>CAJTVD010000040.1 GCA_910579495.1 uncultured Lachnospiraceae bacterium | reverse complement strand
ATCCGTATACTTCTTCAAATAAGGAATAACCACTTGCATATTCTTCTTTTTCACCCCCGCTATCTTCCGAATATCCGTCCAATAAAAAGGTCTACCTTCTTCCTCCAACTTCCGATAAGCCCATACAATCTTCCTCGCCCAACTCTCCGGATATGATTCTGCATACCTTTCCATAATAGCCTTACACCTTGGCATATTCTCCAACCGATGACCCAGCAATCCCATCTCCCGATACACAATCCTTTCTGACACCCGTTCTGGTCTGCCGTTCTCATTACCAATTCCATCATATACACCTTTGGCAAACTTTTCTAATACAGGAGCCGTTTCTGCATCCAATAACTCCCAATCTATCAGAGTGGCATCCTTCATATAATGGCTCTCCTGTTCCTTCTGAATCTGCTCCACAGTCAGAGAAGGATTCGTCAATTCCTCTACTCTCATCCCCAAGAAAAAAGCAATCTGACAGATAACCGTGAAATCAAACAGACTCCCCGACAATGCTTTTTGAATCTGATATATACTCGCTACGTTGCTTATCCCCATACTTCTGTAAAATTCACCCATATCTTCAGCAAGCATCTTCGTATACCTGCTCCGCCCAGATGGTTTCAGATATTTTGTATGACTCATCCCATCATACAGGACAGCACTTATTGGAACATCATTCTCAAAGTCTATAGGAGCATCAAATACCGAATCCAAATATGATGCAAACTGAACTACCAAAGGATCGCTCTCAATAACAGCTTCATCATTACCTATGTAACTTTCTGCTGGGCAAAATGTAAAACTATGCTCACTCTTTGCTAAAACAGTCGATTCCATAAGTCTGCATTTATGTTCTGTACATATACTCATATTTCTGATCTGATGCTTCCTATGCCAATATGTTTCACCATATGTTTCTCTATCATCATTAACACACATAGGACAAAACTTCAAATATTGCTCCCCTTCATTCCTTGGAAGTACACAAAACAAATGATGTACGTCGCATGGCTCATGACCTAAACGATACAGAGCTTCTTTCTTCTTCTCCAATGGAATAAATCTTGCATATTGAGGATACATGGTATGATCTAAGACCAGCTTATCCAGAGAATATATTTTATCAATTTGCTCCATAGCATCAAGATTGAGATTACCGATAAATTCTTTATTCAGGTAATCTGACTTCTTACAATACAATTCTTGCAACGCCATCTTATGAGAAAAACAGCCTGAATGAACATAATATCTGCTGAACCAGCTATACACCAGTTCATCAGGATATATGGATGGAAGGTAAACAATCATACCGCCACCTCTACTACTGGCATATGTTCTTTCAATAACTGCACCACATCCTTGTTTTCACTCTTAGCAGTCGCTACCAAATCAGTAATCGTAAATTCACTACTACTTAATTCTCCACTACTTTTTTCCTCTGCAGAAATTTTAACATTAACAACAGACGCTTTTCTCTTTGTCTTGGATGTTTGCTTTTTCTGCTCAATATGTATAAACCCATGCAACATAGATAACCTCTTTTGATACGCCTCATTTAATGATTCCAGATTAAGAACTTCTTTACCATTTAAAATAGCAATCTCCTGCGCATCATGGATAAGAGATACTACCACCGATATATTCCCCGAAGTATGCTCATAGAGCCATTCCATGATTGCATCCATGATCTCTGTCTTCTGTTTCACATACTGATAGGAAAACACAATCTCACAAAAATTTCTGAAATCTGCACCATACTCCATCACATCATACCTAAGCCCCAATGACCTGCGTGCAAGCTGCATAGCCTGTTCAAAGAATACTGCACTTTCAGGCGTACCCACCATACATATTGATATGCCACTGTTGTTGATAAGCTGGGTGAACATACCTACAAGACTCTTTCCATTCTTACTGTTACATACATTCTGAATTTCATCCACTACCAGTAGTCCGATATGATTTAGTGCCACCTGGCTGACACTCCCGATCAGCATATCCGTTGTAGTCCTTGCGCGTAATGCGTTCTGATAGTATTTACCATCAATCATTTCATCCACCTTCCGGAGTATCTCCAACAGCATCCCCTTTACAGAAGAATCAAAAGGACACTGTACACAGATGCAGGGAATAATCTTCGTGTATGGATTCTCAACTTCAATCACTCTATTCTCGGTAATTAACGTAATCGCCCTACTGATGGCTGAACTTTTGCCTATTCCACTGGAACCAATAATCGTAAAACTATCGGAGCCACCCATAATACCGCTATATTCCTGCTGAATAATAGCCTTATAATTCTGATTCTTCTGCTGTACAGCCAATTTTGTACCCTTCTTCTGCAATGACCTCAATAAGGCCAGATACATCTTACTGTAAATCTCCAATGACATCTGGGAAGGTACATATATCCTGTAAAGATCAGAAAGAGCCATGAGACGCACAGGAACCTCTGTTTCTCGGATAACCTCATCATACTCCGGCAATACCTCCAATGCTGAAAACAGATCAGCACCTGATTTCATTGTTGGCAATATATGTATAATATCTGAAAGATCAGCCATAATACCTCCCCTCCTTCATGTAATCCTGATGGTTCTTCATCTGCTCTCTTTTTCTGGTACTGCGGATATTCTTCATGTGTACATCCATATGACCACTGGCCTTACAAGCACTGCCAGCAATGGCTTCTATATGCTGTGCAAGATCAATCTGTGCCTGTAAATTATTCCTCATTTCATTCTTGGTAATAGCCCTCTGGTCACTTTGTAATTCCTGTATTTCAACTAAATCTTTTCCCTTAAAACGAGATTCTATCAAAGTAAATTCAGTATAAATCCCATTCTCAATCACCCATACAGAGGTAACATCCTCCGGATTATAAGCCACAGTTACAGTACCACCAGTCAGGTATTGCTCTGTATATCCCTCACAATGATAACGCAGCTTATTTACTTTCAAACCTGTTCGTCCAAATTTCCCTGTAGTCCTCGGAAGTAATGTAAGCATCAACTCTCTACCATCCACCCCTATCAGATTGGCTCCGATCAATGATTTACCCCATTCCCAGATACAGGACGCATAAGGCTTCACCTTATCTGCTATCATAGCTTCTGTATAAGGAAAGTTTTCTATGATCCTTTGAGAATTATAATAGATCATACAACGTAGAATAATCTCCTCAAAGTCCATCATAGTCAGACATGCATCCTTACGGTAATCATGCACCCCTCTCTCCTGATAATCCGGCTCAATCACACCCTTACCCTTTAGATGCTTCTTGTACATCTCCTGTATCAAATCAAAGAATTTCTCCACTAATCCTTTCAGTTCTGGCCTATAGGAAGGAAGATTTACAACCGTAACACCCAACTCTGCAATCTGCTCAAAATTCTCCGATTTATATTCACTCCCCATATCCGTAACAAATGTACCGGGAAGCCTATCACAATCCCAATCTTCCTTTTGTATGGAAATACCATAACGCCTACACCATGTAACCTTATCGGCAATGATATTCAGCATCAATCCTCTAAGACTATATACTCCACCTTCCCATGTCAGGGAATATCCACAACAAAGACTACTATAAGCATCAATACATGCCGTGAGAATAGGTCTGCCAACCAGATTCCCTTCATCATTGATCAGGTAAATATCACACACCGTAGCATCCAGCATCCCCACACCAACCGCAGGTGCAAACTCCTGTACCCCTTCTCCAATCAGAGGTCTATTATTCCTCTGATAATTCTTCAACCCATCTCTTGAAATATAAAAGTTCTGCATCTTCCTTGTCTTGCGGTAAAAATACCGGAACTGATAGAAAGACGGATATTCTTCTGCCAATACACCCATAGCGTCACAATATCTCTCTTTAAGCATCATGGTATAAGCAGTCATAAGTGATTGTTTCTTTGTCGTATAGAAAAACTTATTCAACGCCCAACGCATATTTTTTTCATTTTCACTTAACCCTCTTTCATTCTTTCGTTTCTTTGGAGCAAGCACAGCCATATCCAGATAAGACAAGTAAAGACAGAGATAATTCCTGATCGTCTGTTTTGATACTTGATAATCTTCAGCTATAGAACAGATCAGTTTGGATCTCACCTTATCATCCGATATGAACGGAAGTATAGGTGCAATCATCGTATAGCGTTCATGCATTATCTTTCTCTGGTCTGCATCAAGAGCATCCGTATCTCCTATGACATCAACACTACTAACCCCAAACAGTTCTCCACCAGTACACCCAACATAAGATTCTAACAACTCTGATTCCACCCACACAGGCATAGAGTGTTTCAAACAGTCGATCATGAGGATTCTATCATCCTGAACATCCAATACTCGGATAATGCTATCACCAGATCGCAACAGATCATGCTTCTTCATCAATGACCAACCCCCAATCCGTAACCCCATGCCTAATCCAATACTCCCTTGAAGCATCCAACAGTTTCACCGTCAATGGCTTCATCAGGAATTTACGAAACACACATTCCCGTACCATCAGATCACCGTCTGTTTTGGTACACACAAAATCGGAAGTATACTCCCCGACATCCAATCCATCCAACAGAACATTGCATCTGATCTCCTTTACTTCCTCATCCATCTGCAGAAGATCAGCATAAGCATACTGGATTACATCATACGTCCTGCAAACCTCAGTACACTTTCTGATCATCCTCTTTTCACATCGCCCTTTGAAATTCTTTTTCCTCATCCTTCGCAAAACCTCCCATCCGGGAACATCCTGCTATTCTCCCAAAAACGTTCCCAAAAATGAAATCCGATCGCTTTTGGGGAATTTGTCTCTCATTTTTGGGAAATGGCAATCCTCTCAAAGTCCCTGTTTACAAGGATTTCAAACCAATTCTCATTCTCCCAAAAACGTATTCAGGAAATATCACCATGTCGTAGGGCACGGAAATTTTTTCTATAAAGGGCATAAAAAGGCAATCTGTTTTATCCTCCTAGGCTAAAGCCAACGCTACCCCTACTCCATGGTGATCCTGTGCAGAACATTCCTACAAATCCAGTGTTTATGCAAGGGTAAGGATAGTCGTTAGACAAAAATAAGACCCCGCATCCTTCGATGCAAGGTCTTATTTTTCTATGTCGTAGCAAATTTAGTTTGCCTCTTTTTAGAATAAATTTACGTGCCCTACGACAATTTGTAATCTACTTTCCTACATTGTTTATCGCCGCCTGTGCCGCCGCCAACCTAGCAATCGGCACCCTAAACGGTGAGCAGGACACATAGGTAAGCCCAACCTTATGGCAGAATTCCACAGAAGAAGGATCTCCCCCATGTTCGCCACAAATTCCAAGCTTAATATCCGGCCTGGTCTTCCTTCCCTTTTCAGCCGCCATCTGCACCAGCTGCCCTACGCCGTTCTGGTCAAGCCTTGCGAAAGGATCGGACTCATAAATCTTCTTCTTATAATATTCATTCAGGAACTTGCCCGAATCATCCCTAGAGAACCCAAAGGTCATCTGTGTCAGGTCGTTCGTCCCAAAGGAGAAGAATTCCGCTTCCTCAGCAATTTCGTTAGCAAGAAGGGCTGCCCTGGGAATCTCAATCATGGTCCCGATATGGTAAACGATGTCAGAATTCTTTTCTTTCTTCACCTGCTCAGCGGTTTCCACCACCACATCCTTGACAAACTTCAGCTCCTTCTTATCTCCCACCAGAGGGATCATGATTTCAGGAACGATATCATAGCCCTTTTCATTCTTTACTTCAATGGCCGCTTCCATAACAGCACGGGTCTGCATTTTTGCAATTTCAGGATAAGTCACCGCAAGGCGGCACCCTCTGTGTCCCATCATGGGGTTAAACTCATGGAGGGAATCGCAGACCTCCTGCACCTGCTCAGCAGTCATCATCATTTTTACTGCCAGGTCGTCAATATCGCCCGGGTCAGTAGGAACAAACTCATGGAGAGGGGGGTCAAGGAAACGGATGGTCACCGGCCGGCCTTCCATCGCTTCATAAATTCCCTTGAAGTCACCCTTCTGGTAAGGGATCAGGTCGTTTAATGCTTTCTCCCTTTCCTGGACGGTCCTGGAAAGGATCATCTGGCGGATCTTGGGAATCCTGTCAGGCTCAAAGAACATATGCTCGGTACGGCAAAGGCCAATGCCCTCTGCGCCATATTTTACAGCGTTGGCAGCATCTGCGGGCGTGTCCGCGTTGGTGCGCACCTTTAACTTGCGGAAGGAATCCGCCCAGCCCATGATCCTGCCGAAATTGCCGCTGATGGACGCTTCCTGGGTCTTGATGTCACCGTCGTAAATTTTGCCGGTGGAGCCGTCTAAGGAAATGTAATCTCCTTCATGGTACACTTTCCCGCCCAGCTCAAATACTTTATCCTCTTCATTGATAGAGATATCGCCGCAGCCGGATACACAGCAGGTTCCCATACCACGGGCAACTACGGCTGCATGGGAGGTCATGCCGCCGCGGACGGTAAGGATCCCCTCTGCTGCATGCATTCCTTCGATATCCTCCGGAGAGGTTTCCAGGCGCACAAGCACCACTCTCTCTCCTTTTTCATGGGCTGCCTTTGCCTCGTGGGCGGTAAAGTATACCTTACCTGCTGCCGCGCCGGGTGAAGCGGGGAGCGCCTGCCCAATCACAGTGCCGCTCTTTAAAGCTTCCGGGTCAAAGGTTGGATGTAGAAGCTGGTCTAAGGATTTGGCTTCAATACGGAGCACAGCTTCTTCGGGAGTAATCTTTCCTTCATCCACTAAGTCGCAGGCAATCTGCAGGGCTGCCTGGGCGGTACGCTTGCCGTTTCTGGTCTGTAAGAAGAACAGCTTTCCGTTTTCAATGGTGAATTCCATATCCTGCATATCCCGGTAATGGTCTTCCAGTTTGTTGGCAATCTCAATAAAACGGGCATAGCATTCGGGAAGGTCTTCCTCCAGCCTGGTAATCGGCTGAGGGGTCCTGATGCCTGCCACCACATCCTCGCCCTGGGCGTTGATCAGGTATTCCCCGTAAATCCCCTTTGCCCCGGTGGAAGGATTGCGGGTAAAGGCAACGCCGGTACCGGAGGTATTTCCCATATTGCCAAATACCATAGCCTGCACATTAACCGCCGTTCCCCAGTCGCCGGGGATATCGTTCATCCTGCGGTATACGATAGCCCTCTCGTTATCCCAGGAACGGAATACCGCTTTCACCGCTTCCATTAGCTGTACCTTGGGATCCTGAGGGAAATCCTCTCCCATTTTATCCTTATAAACCGCCTTGAACCTGACGATAACTTCTTTCAAATCGTCGGCTGTCAGGTCTGTGTCAAATTTAACGCCTTTGTTCTCTTTGATCTCGTCTAATATCCTTTCAAAGAAAGATTTGGGAATTTCCATTACCACATCGGAAAACATCTGGATAAACCTGCGGTAGGAATCGTAAGCGAAACGGGGATTTCCTGTTTTAGCCGCAAATCCTTCCACAGCCACGTCATTCAGGCCCAGATTCAGGATGGTATCCATCATGCCCGGCATTGATGCCCTTGCGCCGGAACGCACTGATACCAACAGGGGATTTTCCGTGTCGCCGAACTTTTTCCCCTGCTTGTCTTCCAAAGCCGCCAGGGCAGTGAAAATCTGCTCCTTGATCTCATCCGAAATCTGTTTTCCTTTTTCATAGTAGTCTGTGCAGGCTTCGGTGGTCACCGTAAAGCCCTGAGGGATGGGCAGCCCCAAGTTTGTCATTTCAGCTAAATTAGCGCCCTTGCCACCTAAAAGGTTCCGCATGTCGGCGCTTCCCTCTTCAAAAGAATAAACCCATTTTACCATACTCTTTTCTCCCTTATTCATCTCTAATCTCAGGCAGCAGCTTCCCTTCTGCCCTTTTCCACCAGTATAACACAGAATTGTCTAACATTCACTATTTTTTGGAAAATTTCCTTAATTTTTTCTACATTATGATACTGTACACCGTTTCCAGCGCTTCCGGGGGAACGCCCCAAAAGGCATCCTGCCCATGGCCTTTCCTGTGAAAATATGTACAGGCCTCCCGGGCTCATTTTTCATCGGGCAGGAAGGAATCAAAGATAAAAATGTCAAATTCCTCCCTGGCCTTCTCCAGCTCCTGCTGGCTTTTAATAGTCCACGCCACCGCCATGTTTTTATATAGCAGGCGGCAGAGCCTCCTTGCCAGGACATTTGCATATTTATGGTTATAGGCCACAAAATCCGGCTTCGTCACCCAGTTCAGCAAAAGGTCCTGAAGGAAATAATACAAAGCCCCCCGAAATTCCCCGGAGCGGATAAAGCCGTCGGAAAGCTGCCCTCTTACCACCTTTTTCCGGTTTCTGCGGTACCACAGAAGAACTAAGGGATTAAAGGATTCAATGCAGTAAAGGCCCCTGTACTTCTCCAGGAGGGCATCCGCAAGGGGGCAGACGGAAACATCCGTCCATTCCGCCTTCAGTTCCACAATCAGGGGAACCCTGCCATCCACCATCTCCAAAACCTCTTCGAATGCAGGTATGGTTTCCCTGCTTCCGCAGAGCCGGAAACTGCGCAGCTCCTGCCAGGTATAATCGCATACCTTCCCTTTCCTATTGCAGATTCTCTCCAATGTAAAATCATGGAATACCACCGGCACCCCGTCGCTGGATAACTGGATATCCATCTCAATCCCATATCCCTGGCCTACTGCCCTGCGGAATGCTTCCATGGAATTTTCAGGAGCCTGTGTGGCATTATCGTGAAGCCCCCGGTGGGCGTAATATACCTCCCCGAAGCCTTCCTTTTTCTTCCTGGTGCCTGTTTTGGGCATGATCGCCAGTAAATAAAGAACTGCCGGCGCTGCTGCTGCGCCAGCCAACCTCTTCCAAATCTTCATTTGTTTTTCACCTGTTTTTTCTGATTATTAGTCCCGCTTCAAGCCCTTCTGGCACCTCCGTACAACATAGGAATGGCTGCCTGCTTTGCATCCCCCCATTCCTATGGGCACCATCGGGCTTTCGCTGTTATTAGTCCCGCTTCAAGCCCTTCTGGCACCTCCGTACAGCATAGCAATGGCTGCCTGCTTTGCATCCCCCATTCCTATGGGCACCATCGGGCTTTCGCTGTTATCAGTCCCGCTTCAAGCCCTTCTGGCACCTCCATCCAGCATAGCAATGGCTGCCTGCTTTGCATCCCCCCATTCCTATGGGCACCATCGGGCTTTTGCTGTTATTAGTCCTGCTGGATTTCTATTTTAGTCGTCTACATCAAAATTTTCAAGCACACTTTTCTTTTTGTCCGGCCTGGTGTCCCCGTGGCGTACCTGCAGCATGGTGAAAAACGCCAGCACGGAAAACAGCAGCGCATAAGGGAACAGGGTCCTGTAGGAAACATTTTCCAGAAGGAATCCTGAAAGCACCGGCGTGATGATCTGAGCGGTCATGGAAAAGGTGTAATAGGTTCCCGTGAATTTGCCGATATCGCTTCCCTTCCCCATCTCCACGATCATAGGGTAGGAATTCACATTGATGGCCGCCCAGCCGATGCCGATCACTGCAAAAGCAACGTTGATGGCAGGATGGTAGGCGTTGGCGAAGACCGCTCCCAGATAGCAAAGGCTCATCATCACAATGCCTGCCAGGATTGTTTTTTTCCTGCCAATCCTGCCGGCAATATTTCCAATGGGGATATAGCTGATAATTGCCGCCACCGTAGCCACCATCAGGCAGTCTGCAAAGCCGCCACCTTCCATGTGCCATACCACCTTTGTGTACCTGGAAAAAGCGGTAGTGACCGCATTATAGGCGGTAAACCACAGAAAAATGGAGGCCAGCAAAAAGGCCAGGCTCCGCTTTACTTCCCTGGGCATGGGGCTGCTTTTGCCCCCCGGCCCTTCCGGCTTTTTCTCTTCCGCTTCCGGCCCTGCCTCCCCTGCAGTTTCCCCATAGGCCCGCATCTCCGCCTCCACCTGGGCTTTTACCTTATTTTCCCTGATGGTAATAACCAAAACGCCCACAGAGGCCACCATCAACGCCGCCACGCTGGCAAACAGGGGCAGATAGTCCGCATGCTCCCCGCCCCCTACCAGCAGCTTGATCATGGCCAGGGTATAGACGCCTCCCACCGCCCCCATCAGGTTAATAATGGCGTTTCCCTTACTGCGCAGCTTATTAGGCGTTAAATCCGGCATCAGGGCCACTGCCGGGGAACGGTACAGCCCCATGGAAACCAGCAGGGCAAACAGGGAAAATACAAACAGCGGAAGGTTCACGCTTCTGTCCGCCGCCGGAAGGAGCATCATAAAAACCACCGCCAGCCCGGTGCCCGCTATAATAAAGGGCATCCTTTTCCCCGCCCGGGTGTCCAGCCGGTCCGACAGGCTGCCGAAAAGAGGCAGCAAAAACAGCGCCAGCACATTGTCCGCCGCCATGATCGCTCCCGTCACCGTCTCCCCCAGCCGGAAGGTCCCCTGGAGCATCAGCGGAATAATGTTGTCATACATCTGCCAAAAGGCGCTGATAGACAGAAAGGCCAGCCCAATAAAAAAAGTTCTCCTGTAATTTAGTTTCATAGAAATCCCCCATTCCTGCCAATTATTAAAGTCCCATATTCTGACATATTATCATTTTATCATTGAACCGGCCCATAAACCACCTTTATTTCCGGAAATTTTCAGATTTTTATGAATATTTTTCTGCTATTCACATGCTGGAACGGCACCCCCCGGCGCCAACCTGTCCCCAGCGCCCAAAAGCCTTGGGGAACCGGCCCCTGTTTTCCCCTGTTATTGTACAGATATTATTTGCATAATTTCCTTGCAAAATCCCTTTTTTCCTGTAAAATAGGTAATTGTAAAACTGTGGCAACCAACTGGAAATGAAAAGGAGCATAAAAGGAATGATAAGCGCAAATAATGTAACATTACGTATAGGAAAAAAAGCCTTATTTGAAGACGTTAATATTAAATTCACGGAAGGGAACTGCTACGGCCTGATTGGCGCTAACGGCGCAGGCAAATCCACCTTTTTAAAAATCCTCTCCGGCTCCCTTGAAACCACCACGGGAGATGTGGCCATCACCCCCGGGCAGCGCCTTTCCGTGCTGGAACAGGACCATTTTAAATACGACGCATACCCTGTAATGGATGTGGTCATCATGGGGAACCAGCGTCTTTATGAGATCATGAAGGAAAAGGACGCCATTTACGCCAAAGAAGATTTCACTGACGAGGACGGCATAAGGGCCAGCGAGCTGGAAGGGGAATTTGCCGAAATGGACGGCTGGGAAGCAGAATCCAATGCCGCCATGCTGCTTAACGGCCTTGGCATTGACTCTTCTCTCCACTACAATGAAATGAAAGAACTTAACGGCAGTGAGAAAGTAAAGGTACTCCTTGCCCGGGCGCTTTTTGGCAATCCCGATATCCTGCTTCTGGACGAGCCTACCAACCACCTGGACCTGGATGCCATCGCATGGCTGGAGGAATTCCTGATCAATTTTGAAAATACAGTGATCGTGGTATCCCATGACCGTTACTTCTTAAATAAAGTCTGCACCCATACCGCCGATATCGACTATGGGAAGATCCAGCTTTACGCCGGGAACTATGACTTCTGGTACGAGTCCAGCCAGCTTCTTATTAAGCAGATGAAGGAAGCCAACAAGAAGAAGGAAGAAAAGATCAAGGAGCTCCAGGAATTTATCTCCCGTTTCTCTGCCAACGCTTCCAAGTCCAAACAGGCTACCTCCCGGAAACGTGCCCTGGAAAAAATCGAGCTGGATGAGATCCGGCCCTCCAGCCGGAAATACCCTTATATTGATTTCCGCCCTGACCGGGAAATCGGGAACGAAGTGCTGACGGTGGAGGGCATCTCCAAAACCATCAACGGGGAAAAGATCCTTGACAAGGTTACTTTTATTGCAGGGCATGAGGATAAGATTGCCTTTGTAGGGGGCAACGAACTGGCCAAGACCACCCTTTTCCAGATTCTCATGGGGGAAATGGAACCGGACGAGGGGCATTATAAATGGGGTGTTACCACCTCCCAGGCCTACTTCCCCAAGGACAGTACCCAGGAATTTGACAACGATTACACCATCGTGGACTGGCTTACGGGCTACTCCCCTGTAAAGGATGTGACCTATGTGCGGGGCTTTCTGGGACGCATGCTCTTTGCCGGGGAAGACGGGGTGAAAAAGGTAAAAGTACTCTCCGGAGGGGAAAAAGTACGCTGCCTTTTGTCCAAAATGATGATCAGCGGCGCAAACTGCCTGATTTTTGACGAACCTACCAACCACCTGGATATGGAATCCATCACCGCCCTTAACAACGGGCTGATCAAGTTCCCCGGGGTGGCTCTTTTTGCCTGCCACGACCACCAGTTTGTACAGACTACTGCCAACAGGATCATGGAAATCCTTCCCGGCGGAAGCCTGGTTGACAAGATCACCACCTACGACGAATACCTGGCAAGCGACGAAATGGCAAGGAAACGCACTGTTTATACCAAGCAGCAGGAAGAGGACGAGAATTAACCTATGAAAACGGTGGACCTACACGTACACTCCAATAAATCCGACGGCAGCTTTTCCCCTGCAGGGCTGGTGGACTATGCCCTGGAAAAGGGGCTTTCTGCCTTCGCCCTCACAGACCACGACACCACTGCCGGCATTAAAGAAGCCCAGGAAGCGGCATCCGGCAGGGGGATCGAAGTGATTCCCGGCATTGAGTTTTCCTCGGAATATGAGGGCCGGGACATCCACATTGTAGGGCTTTATGTGGATTATGAAAGCGCCTACTTTAAACGGCGGCTCACCAGCTTTGTTAACGGGCGCAACATCCGCAACCAGGAAATGTGCCGCCGCCTGGAATCCCATGGCATTGACATAACCTATAGCCAGTTGACGGAAGAATTTCCCGGCTGCGTCATTACCCGTTCCCACTATGCCAAATTTATGCTAAACCACGGCTACATCAAAAGCCTGAAAGAGGCCTTTGACAGGTATATCGGCGACCACGGCCCCTGTTTTGTCCCCCGGAAAAAAATCACCCCTATGCGGGCGGTGGAAATTATCCTGAAAGCGGGCGGTTTCCCCGTCCTTGCCCATCCCCTGCTCTACCATATGAGCCAGGCCAGGCTGGAAAAGCTGGTGGCCACTTTAAAGGATATGGGGCTCCAGGGGCTGGAAGCTGTTTATTCCACCCACAGCCCTTCCGAGGAACGGCAGATGCGCACCCTTGCCGCCAAATACCAGCTCTGTATCAGCGGCGGCTCCGACTTCCACGGCAACGCCAAGCCCGGCCTTGACCTTGCCACCGGCTACGGAAAGCTTTTTATCCCTGAGGAAATCCTGGATAATATCAAGGAAAGGAGGGCTTGGCTGCAAAGCCACCCGGAACAGATAAGGCACACCAAAATCCTGTTTACCGACCTGGACGCCACTTTGCTGGACAGCCAAAAGCAGATCAGCGATTATACAAGGGAGGTTTTAACTGCCTGGAGCCAGGCAGGCCACAAAATCGCCTTAAGCTCCGGCAGGGATATCAACAGTGTCAGGGATGTAAAAGAAGACATCCGCCTTCACCTCCCGGGCATGTATCTGATTGGCTACAACGGGGGGCAGATTTATGACTGTGACGGGCAGAGGACTTTGTACAAAACAGCCCTGACCCTTGGCCAGACGGCCCATATTATGGAAGAAGCGGGAAAATTGGGCGTCCACGTACACACCTATTCCGACACCCATATTGTGGCGCCCAGGCAGGATGAAGAGCTGCAATATTACCGCCACGCTATCAAAACCCCTGTGGCCATATGCCCGGATGTAACAAAAGCCCTGGAAGAAGGCCCCTGCAAATGCATCGCCATAGAACTGAAAGATGCCCGGAAACTGGAGAACTTCCGTCTTTCCCTTCTGCCCTGGGCAGAACAGGAGGGCGTTTTGCTGGTTTATTCCAGCCCCTATTATCTGGAGCTTTTCCCCGCTGCCTCCGGAAAAGGCGCAGCCGTAAAAAAACTCTGCGGGATCCTGGGGATTAATCCCTGGTTTTCCGTGGCCGCAGGGGACGCCCAGAACGACCTTTCCATGATAGAAGCCGCAGGAATGGGGATTGCCATGGCAAACGGCTGTGAAGAAGCCAAAATGGCAGCCACCACCATTACTGCTTTTGATAACGACCACGACGGGCTTGCCCATGCGCTGGTTGACCTGATATAAAAATCCTGTGCCCAAAAGCACCATTTCGCCAGGGCAGGGCCGGCAAAATCACTTCCAGAAGCTTGGTATCCGGCCCTGGCAAAACGCTTTAAGCCCCTTCCAGAAAATACCCCAATATCTGTACGCCCTCTGCCATCCCCTCTGCCTTAAGGCCAAAGCACAGCCGCTCCGGGTGCCACTGCACCCCCAGCACCGGAAGAAATCTGTGTGCCAGCGCTTCCACCACCCCGTCAAAGGCCCACTGCACATACACAATTCCCTGCCCGGGGGCATCCACCCCCTGATGGTGGGCACTGTTCACCCGGAAATGTTCTCCGTAGAGCTTTTCCAGAAAAGAACCTTTCTCCGCCCGGGTTTCATGGGCCTGGTCCCCTCCCCGGTATTCATGGGCCGGGCTTTGGGCAAGATGCTGGTGCAGGTCCCCCCCAAAAAATATATTAATAAGCTGCATTCCTTTACAGATTCCCAGTACAGGTTTTTTGCCCTGTACAAATTCATTTAATATGGTTAGCTGTACCCGGTCCAGTGCCGGGTCAAATTCCCTGGTGCCGTCCCAGAGCTGCCCAAACAGTTTCGGGTCAATATCCCCCCCGCCGGGCAACAGCAGCCCGTCATAGCAGGAGGTATCCGGCACATGCAGGGAAGTCTCCGGTATGGCTCCCATGCGTTTCAGTGCTTTTTCATAATTTTCGGTTTTCCCTGCCTCTCCGGCAATCAATATTTTTTTCAAGCTTTATCTCCTGCCAAATATAACTGTAACGGTCTGCCCTTTTGGGAAAACCGTTACATACATTACACTATTATATGCGCCAGTGCCAAAAGCTTGCACGTCCTGCCGGTTTCCACAAGAGGGCAGGCCCTGCGCCCTTTACAAAAGGGGCTTCTCCAGTACAAAGCTGATATCTTTTGCCTCCAGGCCGCTTTGCCCGAAATAAAGCTGAAGGATAGCATATTTATTGTTAAAAGCCACTTCTTTTTCCAGAACCACATCCTCCCCGCCAGTGCCGTTGAAAGTAAAAACCGCATCCGGGGTGCTGCCAACGATCAGTGTCACCGGAATCTGCGCCAGCCGGCCCAGCCGGGAAGAGGCCCTTAGCTGCACCCGGTAGCTGCCCAGCTGCTCCAAATCCAGCGCAAAGCCAAAACGGCTTCCCTTTGCGGTATCCGCCTCCTCCAGGCTAACGCTCCCTCTCCCGCCGGTGATCTTATAATAGACCACTTCCTTCTGCCTATCCAGGGCGGCCTGGCTCCTGCCTGCCACCTTTACTTCCCTTTCCTCCCCATTCATCCGCCCGAAAGCATGGGTATTCATCAGAAAACGGCAGATGTTCATGGCGTTCCTCTGCAGTTCCCCCAGGGTAAGGGTTCCCGCCTGCAGGGACTTTAGGGTATTGTCCCCGGCGCCTTTATCCGCCTCCGGGCATACCATGAAAAGGTCGTTCTGGGCTTTCGCCATTGCCGCCAGGTTGCTGGTCTCCCCGGGCTGCCCTTCATCATTAGCCTTGGCCCACCAATCGGTCATAACAATACCGGAAAAGCCCCATTCCTGGCGCAGGATTACGGTATTTAAGTCATAATTTCCCGCTGTCCACAGGCCGTTTACCGCGCTGTAGGTGGTCATTATGCTGTCCGCCCCCGCTTCCCGCACTGCAATTTCATAGCCTTTCAGGTAAATCTCCCTAAGGGCTCTCTCTGATATTACACAGTTCAGGTCGTTGCGCCGGGTCTCCTGGTTGTTGGCGCAAAAATGCTTCAGGGTTCCCGTCACCCCCGCCCGGTGCAGGGCACGGACCTGTGCCGCCGCCATTTTGCCTGTAAGCAGCGGGTCCTCGGAAAAGTACTCAAAGTTCCTGCCATTTAAGGGATGCCTGTGAATATTCATGCCCGGGCCAAGGAGGGCTTCAATATGGTTCTTTACCATCTCCACCCCAGTAAAGGCGTAAAGCTCCTCCACCAGCTGCGTGTTAAAGGTACAGGCAAGCAAAGTCCCGTTGGGCAGGGAAAAGGCCGTCATCCCGCTGTCCAGGCGCATTCCCGAAGGTCCGTCCGCACAGCATCCGCAGGGAATGCCCAGGTTTTTCAGGTTATCCGAAACGCCCCCAAAGGCCGCCGCCGTTCCCGCCGTAACCTTGGGGCTTCCCATTCCCTCCCCCCGGATGATACAGGCAAGGTCCTCCGGGGATAGCTGGGCGATAAAGCCCTCCATGGACACCCTCCCTTCTTTTACATCCATCAGCTTAAACCCCTTATCCCCGGTAAGGGGCAAATCCCCCGGCAGGCTGCGGGCTCTTTTTTCCGCCGGGCTTTCCCCCCTTACCGGCGTCTCTTCGTAGAGAAAAGCCAAACCGCCTTCCTCCTGCAGGGAGGGTTTCATCCTCCGGAACGGCTTTACCGGCGCAAGAGCCTGGGAACACTGCCTTACCAGGCTGGTTTCCCAAAGGGTAAAGCGTCCCCCTTCCTTAAGGCTGTTTAAGCTGTTCCCCACATAAACAACATAAGTTCCCTGCTCCAGCACATAAGCGGAAGCTGCCCCCGCTGCCCCGGTTTCATCATAGGAAGCAAAGGCTTCAAAGGGAATGGCAAAGGAAATCTCCTCCTCCTCCCCTGGGGCAAGCTCCCTGGTCTTTGCAAAAGCCGCCAGTACCTTGCCCGGTTTCCCCAGCTTCCCCTGGGGGGCGCTTACATAAACCTGCGCCACCTCCTTTCCCGGACAGGAGCCGGTATTTCTCACCCTTACTTTCAGCCGTACCTTCTCCCCTTCCAGGGCGAAATCCCCACAGCCCATTTCAAAGGTGGTATAAGAAAGCCCGAAGCCAAAGGGATAGCGCACCTTTTCCCTGGCACCTGTCTCAAAATAGCGGTAGCCTACATAAATATCTTCTGCATAAATATCCTCCTCCAGATTTCCGAAATTGCTGTGGGAGGGATAATCTTCCAGACGGAAAGCTATGGTATCTGCCAGCTTGCCGGAAGGGTTTATCCGCCCGGTAAGCACATCCACAGTGCCAGCGCCGCCCTCCTGGCCGCCCTGCCATGCATAGAGCACCGCATCCGGCTGATACCGGTCCACAAAACTCATATCTATGATATTACCCACATTCAGCACCACTGCCACCTTGGGGAAAGCCTTCCTGACTTTTTCAAGCATTTCCTCTTCTCCCTGGGTTAAAAGATAGGAGCCTGGCTGGCCGGTATTGTCCTGGTCCTCCCCTGCCGTCCTTCCAATGATCACCAGGGCATAATCCGACTCCCTGGCCGCTTCCGCCACCATCCCCTCGGAAAGGGGCATTTCTTCCTGGGACCAGGGCTCATTCCCCCAGCCTATGCCCATGTTAAAGGGATGTTCTTCCTCCCAGGCCTGGTAAGCCCCAAGAAGCCTGCGGTCAAGGACCAGATCCCCCTCTTCCAAAAGGGCGTCCAGGATGCCTGTAACTTTGTCCACATTGACCATTCCCCCTGAACCGGTCCCGCTTTTGTAATAATGGGACTGGATCCTGCCGAAAACCGCCAGTTTCGCCCCTTTGGGGAAGGGCAGCACATTGTTTTCGTTGCGCAAAAGTACCTGCCCTTCTGCCGCCGCTGCCCTTGCACAATGGGCATACTTCTCCCAGTCTAAAACCATCTCCACCATAAATTTGTCCTCCTAATCCTAGTTCCGCCGTATTTAATCTCTTTCTTTTACCCTATATTTTACATAAAAACCTGCTTTCTTCCTATATCCCTTCTTAATCAGAATATAGGCCAATATTGACATTTTGGCCTTAGCCTTATTATAATTAAATCTATAAGTTTATGCAAAGGAGAAGCCCCTGCCATGGACAGCTACACACATGAAATTATCAATGACGACACCCGGCTGCAGCTTTATTTCGTGCCAATCACTGGCAGCAATTTTTATTCCCCCCTGCACTGGCACGGGCATCTGGAAATTATTTTTATGCAGGCAGGATTTATGGATGCTTTTATCAATGACCAGAAATATACGCTGAAAAAGGATGATATGCTGGTGGTGAATCCCAGGGAGCTTCACGCAACCAGGCCCTGGGGAGATGCTGATTATCTCCTGCTGCAGATCCCCTTTGACTATCTTTCCAGAGTGATCAGTAATGTATCCCTGCTGCAGTTCCAGGCATACTTTCCCTCCGTCACCACAAATTCCGGCCACAGGCAGCTAGCCATGTGCCTTTTTGAGCTTGCCAGGACATATAAGGAAAAGGAAGACGGGTATCTGCTTCATTTTTCCTCGGTGGCCTATGAATTTCTTTATATCCTGTACCGGGATTTTTCCCGGCAGATCAGCCCCCAGGCAAAGGAAAAGGATAACCGCAACCTGGAAAAAATGGATGAGGTTATCCGTTATGTTAAAAATAATTACAAAAATAATATTTCTTTAAAGGATGCCGCCAGCCTTTTAAACATTAGCCCCGAATATTTCTGCCGCCTGTTTAAAAAACATACCGGGCAGACCTTTTTGGCATACCTGAATGCTGTCCGCATGAGCCGCTTTTATCAGGACCTGATGGCAACCGATTACAGCGTTACGGATTTGATGGAACGCCATGGCATTACCAATTACAAAGTATTAATCCGGGACTTTAAGCAAACCTACGGGATCACGCCTAATAAGTTGCGGAACCGCTTATAATTTAACTTCTTTGAAGCAATTGATACATTTCTTCATTATCAATTTTTTGCATATCTTCTGCTTTTAATTTCGCCCTACCGCAAACCCTTCTAATCAAGGGACAATGACGCAAAAAAATCAGTCCCCTCCATATTCCGGGACTTATAGCGCATCAGGTATGCTTTCATTTCCGGATACTGCTCCCCCATTTCCAGCAAAATACCATCATAATTTCCCGCCGTAAGGCACCCTGCCCGGGTGAATGCCTCATAATACTCCCGGTCATTTCCGTGGTCCTGGAACACGCACTCCCAGGCCGCTTCCGAAGGGCATCCCTTGGTGTGGGTACACAGATACGCGGAAAGCGTCCCTTCAAACTCCCTGGAAAGCCCCAGGGAATTAATCAGGCGCAAAAAGCAAAGCTCTGCCTTTTCCCTCCGTCTCCTTGCCAGGTAGTAATCCATATTTGCCACAATATCCTCTTCCCCGCAGTATACCATCTTTGTATAGCCCTCCTCGTCAGGCTGGGCGAGAAATTCCGAAAGACGCTGGTCGAACCGGGCAAGCCACGCGCCCTCCCCTGCCTCCCTGAGGGAAAAGAGATAATCTGTCTCCAGCTTCACAGGCACCGCCCCCAGGAGCCTGCCCACCTGCCTTTGCCTTACCCTGTCCCCATCCGGCAGGTAAATGCCTGCAAGCCTTTGGCATTCTTTAAAGATTCCCCTGCCTAGGGCAAGGTTTTCCCTGGGCAGCCAGACACTTTCCAGAAGGCTGCAGTAGGCAAAGGCCCAGTCCCCAATCTCCCTTAAGGCCTCCGGGAGCCTCACCTCTTTTAAGGGTTTGGCGCTTAAAAAAGCTTTTTTCCCCAGCCCCGTTACCGGGAGGTTTTCTATTTTTTCCGGCACCACCACCCTGCCGCTATGTACTTTGCAGGACAGGATAAGGATGCCCTCCCCTTCCCTGCGGTATTCGATGCGCCCCCCTTCTATTTCCAGTTCCTTTATAGGCTCCATTCCCCAATCTCCTTTTCCCCAAAATCCAGCTAACGCCTACAGCTCCAATGCCAGGATTTCCTCCATCAGCCCGTTGCCCCGCTCCGAGAGCATCAGCTCCTGGTTATGCCTTTCATATGCGTCACAGCCAAACTGCCCTATAAATCGGGCGCTGTCATTGTTCACCGTCAGCTCCGTTACCAAAATCAGCATTTCGTTCCCCTGTGCAAAAGCGTTTTCCACAAAAGTAAAAAGGTTTTCCAGGCGGTTTCCTGTGGCCGCCGTTTTTTTCTTAAGCGCCTGGGCCTGCCCTTCAAAAGCATTTTTCAACAGCCCGAAGGCTTCCTGCCCTTCAGTAACCCCTTCCAGAAGAAGCTTTTTCTTCCCTTCCTCCAAAAAGCGGAGGATACGCTGCCCCTTCCTCCTGCCTGTTTCCGAAAGGCTCCCCGCCATCTGCGCGGATTCCATCTGCTTTTTCCGCCCCTGTATCTGGTTTTCCAGCATCTGGCCCAGGGAAATACCGCCTGTGCCGCCATCTTCCACTTTGTCCAGTGCCGCCTTGGCTGCCCTGAGATTTTTTAACAGCTCCGCCAGGTAATCAGCGCTCTCCATATCCTCCCGGATTTCGCTTAAAACCTTATCCAGGAGCATCCCCAAAAGGGAGAGCCGCTCGTCAAAAGCCGCCACCCTGGCACGCTCCACAGTCTGGGCCTTTGCCGTCCCCTCCAGGATTTCCTCTGTCTGGTAATCCTTTTTGTACTTATTAAAAAGATCGTAATATGCCGTGAATTCCTTTACCACCCGTTCGTTCCGGATGTACTGCCCTACCAGCGTCTCGTCCGCTTTTATACCCTCTTCCTCATACAGGCACAGAATTTCCGACAAGTCCTCCCAGCCTCTGGCAGTAACATAGCTTCTGCCGTCCACTGTAGTCTCTATTTTATAAAAATATTCTTTTTTCAGCTCCAGGAAGTTTAAAATTGCCCCATGGATGCCCTTCTGCCAGGCATATTCTTTCCACGCCTTATAATCTGCCTCCACGTCAAGGACTTTCAGCCGGTCCATGGTGACCACGTCAAACTCCCGCACCGACTTATTATACTCAGGCGGATTGCCCGCCGTCACAATAATCCACCCCTCCGGTACCTTGTGCCTGCCAAATACCTTATACTGCAAAAACTGCAGCATAGAAGGGGCAAGGGTTTCCGACACGCAGTTGATCTCGTCCAGAAAAAGAATGCCCTCGCAGATCCCGCTTTTTTCCATCACCTGGTAAATAGAGGCAATGATCTCACTCATGGTGTATTCTGACACCTCATACTTCATGCCCTGATACTCCCTGTGGGAAATAAAGGGAAGCCCCAGGGCGGACTGCCTGGTATGGTGGGTCATGGAATAGGAAACCAGGGCGATTCCCAGTTCCTGGGCAACCTGCTCCATCACCGCCGTCTTTCCGATTCCCGGCGCACCCAACAGAAAAACAGGACGCTGGCGCACCACCGGAATCCGGTACTCCCCAAAGGCATCCTTTTTCAGATACAGCCGCACTGTGGTTTCAATATAATCCTTCGCCTGTTTAATATTCATACTCATCCCCCCGCAACCAAGCTTCCAGCCATCTTTTATGATCTTATTCTTCCATATCCAGCAATACCCGCACCGCCCAGGGGGGTACTTCCGGCTCCCCGCCGCCGTTATCAGGAAACACAAACATCACCCCATAGGAGGGCATCTTCCTGGGATACACCCCATAGCCATCGGTAAAATACACCATGCCCTTGAGGTTCTCGAACTCACCCTTTCCTGCCAGTTCATCCACGTAGGCGAACACCGGGCGGAAATCCGTAGAACCAAAGCCCACAAGCTTTTCATGGGCAAGGAATGCATCCAGGTCCTCCCGGCAGGTGATTTTCGTATCCTTCTGCACCTGATGGTCACACTGGATGATATGCACGTTCATTTTCTGGAAAAAATTATCTTCCCCACTGAGCAATGCATATGTTTTCTGCAAAAAAGAACGCACCAGCGCCCCCCGGCAGGAAGCAGAGGTGTCGATGGCTATCACAAACTCCTTTACCTTTTTGCTGTCCTTATATTCCAGTGGCTCCACCAGGGGCATGTTGCCATACCGTGAAAGCCCATAGGTGTAATAAATATAGTCAAACTCCTCGTCGTTAACCTGCAGGTCCTCATTGGATACCATGAACTTTTTCAGCAGCTCCTCATAAGGATACCTGTCCCTGGCTGCCTCCAGAAGGCTTTTTTCCATACTCTCAGATTTCGATTTCCCGGCAGAAAAGGTCTTTAAATCCGCCCCAATCCTCTGGCTTAATTTTTTCCATTCCTCCGCAGAAACCGCCAGCTCCTGTGAAGGTTCCCAGAAGCTATGGGAATCCACGGAAAAAAGGCGGCAAAGCTCTCCCCGCTCCTTCTGGCTTACCTCCCCGTTTTTCAGGTATCGGTACAATTTTTCTGCAGTAAGGGCCCTCACCTCCCCCTGCAGATACCCTAGCTTTTTCCTGGCTTCCTCATCCTTAAACAGCGCTGTTCCCGGCATTTCCAGTTCCATCACCGCTGCCTCCGCCGCAATATCTGCCCCAAGGCCCCAACTCTCCCTGTCCACCTGGCCAAAGCGGAAGCTGTGGGAAAAAATCATGTGGAACAGGACATGGAGGTACATACGTACCACATAAGCCGGTTCCTCTGTGTATTTTTTCAGCAGAAAAACCGGGTCATAAAACAGTTTCCTGCCATCACAGGCAACCCCCATAAGCCCCTCCCTGGGCGTGGGTACAAGGGCAGACATTGCCACATCCAAAAAACGTATATTCACCAGGATACTGTCCCTGGCAAAGCCCACCGCTTTTTCCGCCAGGGGCCTTGCTTTCTCATATAACTCGCTCATCTTCCCACTTTCCCGCAAATCCTTCTGTCTCCCTGGCAGGCGCATCCCCTGCCCTGCCAACAGCAAAAATGCTTAATAACCTCTTGCCCCTTCCAGGGATTCATCCTTTTCAACCCACTCCCGCACCTCTATCATACGGTATTCCTCCTGGCTGTCCCTGATATAAACCTTTTCTATGCCCGCATTGATCATTACCCGCTTGCACATGGAACAACTGTTGGAATTGGGTATATACTCCCCGGTCTGTGCGTCCACCCCCGCCAGGTACATGGAGCTGCCAATCATTTTGTCCCTGGAAGCGCTGATAATAGCATTCATTTCCGCATGGACGCTGCGGCACAGCTCATACCGTTCCCCCCTGGGTACGCTCAGCTCCTGCCGGATACACTTGCCTGTGTCCGTACAGTTCTTCCGCCCTCTGGGCGCTCCCACATAGCCGGTGGAGATCACCTCGTCGTTCTTCACAATCACCGCGCCATACTTTCTCCTAAGACAGGTGCTGCGCTTGGACACCGTCTCCGCCAGGTCCAGATAGTAATTGACCTTATCCCGCCTTTCTACCATTTCCTTTGCCTCCCCATAATCACCGTAGCAATACATCCGCCCGGCCCATATCGTAAATATAACCTTTGATTGCCTGGGCTATCTTCTCTTTATTGTCAGCAGACAATGGCTTTGCACAGTAAACTGCATAATACATAGCCGCCAGCTCCGCTTTTGAATTTTCAGCTACAATATCATTCAGGCTGTTTTCCCGAAACAGAGAGATTACCTCTGATTTCTCATAAGAGCTCCCATTCAATATGGAAGCAGGTGATTTCTTTTTTCTGGTGCCCAGCTTACTTTTATTGACTTTCCTCAATGTCTCAAGAAAAAAATCAACATCCTCCACTGATCTCTCCAGATATTTATTTTTCTCTTCCTCCGTCTGCATGGAATTTAGCTTGTTGATTACATCATTTAATTCATAAATCTGCGCCTTGGTGATACACATACTTTCTGCCTCCATGTGATTCCTCAATGATACCCAGGGTATGGCACTATTTGTGTTCTAATTCCTCAATCCGGCTTAAAACGCTGATTGACAGTTCTTTATAATCACTTCTTGCCATTGATACTTCCCCCCGTTCTGTACTTCTGGATATATCTATGTAATTATTTATTTCTTCCTCGAAAAAATATATATCGCCTTCACTGGCATCACATTTCCTGGAAACAGTATCCCTTAAATTGATCATTGCCTGCTCATACCTGACCTGTCCTCGGATAAATGTGCAGAAAATACCAATAAGCTTGGGGGAATCACCAAAATAGTGCTTTATCAGCATCCCCTCTTCTGAATCATTACAATATCTGTTGTAGGTTTTATTTACTGTGTTAATATAATGGGCTACGCCATTGGCACTGATCCTGTCAAGGATTGTCGGAATAATATAATAATCAGAGAGCAAAAAAGCAGATCTGGTAATCAGATTATTTGATGGCGGACAATCAATTAACACATAATCATATTCCCTTCTCTCCAACACAAAATCCAAAAAATTTTTTAAAATTGAAAGATATTCTACATTATCCTCCATTCTTACTGCAAGCTCATCTAACCCTATGCCATCTTCATAAAACAGGCTGGACGCTATAAAATCAAATTTCCCTTTGCCATATTTCTGTACAATATCCAATCCAAACTTCAAATCAAGATGATGGTATTTTTTAATTCTGGCGATATGAAGGTCGTAAACATAGTTCAAGGCTTTCCTTTTATCCATCCCACTTAACTCACCGCCATTATTGCTCACCAAAATCTCACTCAGGGAGCTTTGCGGATCCAAATCCAAAGTTAGGACCTTCTTCCCCATTTGGGCAAAATATCCTGCAAAATTCAGCACACTTGTGGTTTTTCCCACACCGCCTTTATAGTTACCAATAAATATTATCCTGGCCTGCATTTATCCTGGCCCTCCCTAAGAACTACACCGTCAAACTACCGCACCATACATTCTATAACAATAAAAAGCACACCACCGCTGTTGACACCACAATCTGTATAATAGCAAACCGGGTATCTGTCTGGGTATTGGACCAGCCCATCACTTTCCTCACATGGTCATGGAGGGGCGTCCTGATATTTTTCAGGATATGGATCTTGAACCCCCGGATAAGCGCCACCTTTAAAAGCCCCAGCCCCCCGTCCAAAATAAATACGATCCCCACCGGAAGGTAGAGAAAAGGGCTGCCGCTTTTTAAGGCCACGATACTGATAAAAATTCCCATGGCACGGCTTCCTGCATCCCCCATAAGCAGTTTGCTGGGCGCAGCGTTGTACCACAAATAGCCCAGCAGGCAGATGATAAACATCAAAATAAGAAGGGAAAAACCGTCCTGTTTCCCCAGGATATTGTCAATCACATAAAAAGATGCCAGGGTTATGATTGCCAGGGTGCCGGAAAGCCCGTCCACCCCGTCGGAGCAGTTGGTCACATTAATCGAACCCCACACCAAAATCACTGCCAGCAGCCCGAACAGCACTGGCGGGATAGTGATGGTAATCCCCAGGGTAGCAATCCTTACCATATTAGAATTAAAATACAGATAAGTGACTGCCACAATAACCGCAATCAGAAGGTCCAGCAGCCCCTTCTTTAATCCCCCCCATGGGTGCTTGGAAGCGTCATCCATAAATCCCGTAGCCATCTCCGCCGCCACCAGCAACAGGTAAATTACAATCTCTGTATTTACCGGTGTAAAAACCAGGGACGCCATTACAAACACAAGCACGAAGATGATTCCCGCCCCCCGGGGTTTCCCCGCCGAAAGCTTCCCGTCATGGGCAAATTCCCTTCCCGCATCTTTCGGCAGCAAGTGGCAAAACTTTGCCGTAAAAAAGCAGGTTCCTGCAAATGCCAGCAAAAGCCCCACTGCCGCCGCTATGGATTGGTTGTCTTTTAACATATAGTCGGTCACTGTTCTCCCCTCCCGGTTAACCTATTCCCAACGCTTTTTTGGCAAGCTGGTCCGCCATATCGTTGTATTTGTCATTGGAATGCCCCGCCACCTTCACAAAGCGGATATCTACCTGTGTGCTTGCCTGGTCAAAAAAAGCCTTATAAGCCTTTGTGCCTTCCTTATTCGCCTGCCATTCTCCCAGGCACCAGCGGGCAATCCCTTCATAATCATGGTAAATCTCAATAGCCGCCAGCTTATGGTCTATGGCGTACTGCATGGCCGCCTCCGCCCCTTTAATCTCCCCGGCTACATTGCGCATGGAGGAAAGTGCCTTATCCTGGAACTTCTGGTACAATTTCTCTTCCCCGTCCCTGCCCAGCACTACCATGCCATAAGAAAACTCCCCGGTTGCCTTGTTGAAGCTCCCGTCTACATATATTTTAACACAATCTGGGGCTTTCCATCCATCTTCTTCCATATTTTTCTCACGTTCTTTTCTTTTTCCCACAGAGAGCTTCCTCACAGGCGCGGGCGCATCTCCCATCCCCTTTTCCTGGCCTGGCTTTTCCCCCACAGGAGCCTGCCCGGCTGCCCCGCCTAAGTAGGCATCCGCCTCCTCTTTGGTTTTGAAGCTTTTATAAATGGCACCGGAATATCCGTTGACACTTGCCTTACACTCCTCCCAGGTCCTGAAAATCCCTGTCTTTTTTCCTGCTTTTACTGCATAATACTTACCCGCCACAATGCGCCTCCTTCTTTTTTCACGCTAAAATACGCTTTTTATGTCATAAAAGCACTGTTTATCTGCCATTTGCGCATATTTCATGCCAATGCGCGATAACTAACGCTTTACAGTTATAATATTATCCGTATATACTATAGTTGTAAAAGGGGTTTGCGGTAACGGCCTTCACAGGCTGTTGCCGCTTTTTGTTTCTAAATTTTCATTGCTTCTTAACTTGCCACTCTGGTATTTTAGCATAAATCCGCGTATCATGGTATAGGAAAAGTAAATAAAAAACCTTGCCGTCCCTGTCACAGGGATAAAGGGGCGTTGTCTAATAAAACAGGAGGTATAACAGTGAAATCACAGGTTTGTGTCTGCGCTGCATCCGCAAACTTAAGATGTGCAAAAAGCAGCGCAGAAATGAGGTAAGCTATGAGCAAAAAAACAAATGAAGAACTACAGGCCTGCGTTGGCCTGGCCACTGCCGGAGACAAAAAAGCCCTGGAAACGCTTATCGGAAGCGTCCAGGATATGGTATTTAATTTATCCCTGCGGATGCTTGGGACATTTTCGGATGCGGAGGACGCCACCCAGGACATCCTATTGAAAATGATCACCCACCTTTCCTCTTTCAGGGGTGAAAGCGCCTTTACAACATGGGTGTTCCGCATTGCGGCTAACCATCTGAAAAATTACAAAAAGCATATGTTCGCCCACCACCCCTTAAGTTTTGAGTTTTACGGAAATGATATTGAAAACGGAAAGATACAGGATCTGCCGGATTTAACCCAGAATGTGGAAAAGGACCTGTTAGCGGAAGAACTGAAAATGTCCTGTACCAATGTGATGCTGCAATGCCTTGATGTGGAAAGCAGATGTATTTTTATCCTGGGCACAATGTTTAAGCTGGACAGCCGTATCGCAGGGGAGATTCTGGGAATAACCCCGGAGGCGTACCGCCAGCGGCTTTCCCGCACACGCAAAAAAATGGCAGATTTTCTTGGGCAATATTGCGGGGAATATGGCAGGGGTAAATGCAAATGCAAAGACAGGATAAATTATGCGGTCCAAAACCACAGGATTGACCCCAGGCAGCTTGATTATATGTCAGCAACGGAAATTCCCGCCACGACCCTGACAGATGTGAAAAATGCCATGGAAGATATTGATGATTTTTCACAGGACTTTTCCTTTTGTAAGCCCTACCAGTCTCCCCAACGCACAAAGCATCTGGTACAGGAATTTTTGGATTCCACCCAGCTTTCTATTATCCGGCAATCATAAAGGAAGGGACAGATATATGAATACGCAGTTAATTCTTGATTATTTATCCGCATTACAATTGAATAACAACCGCGGCTGGTATCATGCCAACAAAGAAGATTTTAAAAAAGCAAACGCTGAATTTGAAGAATTATTACAGGCCCTGATACTGGAAACCGGAAAATTTGACAGCAGCATTTTACATTGCAGCCCCAAAGACCTGACCTTTAAGATCGTAAGGGATACCCGCTTTTGCCATGACAAGTCCCCTTACAATCCCGCGTTCCGCGCCCATATTTCCTCAAAAGGGAAGCTGCCTGTCCCTGTAGGGTATTATCTTATGATAAAGCCCGGAAACCAGTCCTTTTTAGGAGGCGGCCTGTTTGCAGACATGTTTAAGGATGCTACTGCCATGGTACGGAATTATATTTCCCAAAACGGCGGGGAATGGGAAAAGCTCCTGCATGAGCCTGCGTTTGCCAAATATTTCACCGTCCAGGGAACTGCCCTGAAAAATGTCCCCCAAGGGTATGATAAGGCGCATCCCCAGGCAGAATACCTGAAATTTAAAAGCTGGTACCTGGAATATCCCCTGAAAGACGGGGAAATAAAAGAGGCAGATGCCTTCCTGGCAAAGGCCGCAGAAATTTTCCGTGCCATGAAGCCCTTTAACGACTATCTGAACAAGGCGCTTGCAGGCTTCCAGATGCCCGCAAGGTAGCCAGCGGCCTGATAAAAGCCCCTTTTCCCTGTGGCAGCCAAGATGGCTAATATGCCCTGGGAAAAGGGGTGGTGATTTAATTCATATAACAGATATCCTGTCTTTGGGGCAGGCCAAAAAACTTTAAATTCCGGTTCCCTGTCTCTTTTCCAAGGCATAGGGCATAAATCCGGCGGCTGGCGGCTGTTGAAAAATAGTAAGTGAGGGTTTCGGCGCACATGACGCTGGTGCACAGGGTCTGTTCATAATTCTCACTTTCCGCATCCTCCCTTAAAATGCCATCCGGTATATCTACCGTGGAAAAATTGTGGAACATTCTTGTAATCCCGTCAATTTCATTTTTTCCTTTTACTGCATAGTTCTTCATCATGGCCACTCTTACAAAACGGGAAGGGGAGGAATAATCCCCAGGAAGCCCGAAACCGCCCCCGGTTCCCTTGCCAAAGCAGGAAAATTCAACGCCAATGATCTGCCGGGGCGGTGTATGCAGGTTGGTGATTGCAAGATAATTCCGCAGGTTGGTCTTCTGCCATAAATAGTCTGGGCTGTTGGTCATAACCCCCAGGCAGTCCCGGTGGATATGGATCCCGCCCGCATCGGGCTCTATTACCAGGGCTTCGCCGCCTGCATCGGAAAAAATATAATGCACATGCATTTCCTCCCCAAATATTTTCTCCTCTGTAAGATTGACCCGGGACAGCGCCGCCGCCACTTCCTCCACGGTAGCGCACTGCCCCAGCAGATAACCTGTAAGGAAGCCGGGATGTACATTAACCCTGCCCCTGCCTGGGTTGGTGTTATATACGGCATATTCAGGGAACTGCAAAAGAGCCCCCATAAGCCCGCACTCATTGACCCCATCCACAATCACTGGTGTCTGCAGCCCTGTAATAGCCATTCCCAGATGGGCATATTTTACCACTGCCACAGAATCACTGTCCTTGCTGACCTCTGTTTTCATCCGCCATCTCCGGGGGACCACTGCGATCTTATTGCCATCCAGATTGCCAAACTGGTCGTAAGTCCTTCCAAGCAGATGCTTTCCATCCAATGTCTCCCATGTAAAACTACTACAGCCAGATACCATTTTTCCTCCTAATTCCAGTCCCGCTCCCGCCCTTCTTCCAGTGCCTTGTATGGCCGGTACGGTTTTAGGTTTGCTGTAAATGTCCTACACTATTTATATTGTCCCGCTGCCTTATAAATGATAATTAATTATGGCGTTATCAGGAAAAGACCCCTGAAACCTCCCGCCAGAGGGAAGCTATCCCGTCAACTACCGTGGAAGCCTTTTCAATCCATCCCAGAAATATGTCCAGTCCCTGGACGCAGAAGTCTGTAAGCCCGGAAACAGCTTCAAAACCTTCATTGTATCCTGCCATGGCACGGAACTGCCGCAGCCCGGACTGCGCCTTGACCACTTTCACCTGTATTTCTCCATACCCGCACTTATCCGCCGCTTCCTCCATCACTTCCTCCGCCATATCCGTTTCCCCCATAGCGGTGTAGGTCTCCGCCAGTCCCAGATAAGCTTCAAAGTTTCTTTCATCTATGCTTATAATATTCTCAAAGGCCAACTCTGCCTGTTCATACTCCATTTCACCCAGATATTTGTATCCCAGGTCCAGTTGCCTGGTATATTGGTCCCCGGATACTTTTCCATATGCATAAAGATTGACCAGGCAGAAAACCAAAATAAAAAAAGTGCCCCCAATCAATAACCTTTTTATTTTTCTGTTCATTTAACCCCCGCCCCGCTAATGCGCTTTCACCAGCACAACCGTAATATTGTCTCTTTCCCCCCGGCTTTTTACCAGCGAGACAGCCTCTATCAGGGATTTCTTTATGGCGGAACGGCTCACCAGCAGGCTGGGGTTTAACAGCTCTTTTATCTCATGGTCTTCCAGTTCATGGACAAAACCGTCAGAACAGAGGAAAAAAACCTCCCCAGCTTCCGCCCTGCCCCTCCCATAGGCAACCTGTAGGTTCTCTGAGTCCCCAATGCATTGGAGTATCAGGTTCCGGCGTTTATCGTGCTTTGCTTCTTCCTTTGAAAGACGCCCCGCCTTCACCTCCCTGGCAACCACGCTCTGGTCCTCTGTCAGTTGGCGGAGCCCCCTGCCCAGGCAGTAAGCCCTGCTGTCCCCTACCTGTGCCGTAATATACTTCCCCTCTGCCATGGCCAGCAGGGTCAAGGTGGTGCCGGTGCGGATTTTCTTCTCCCTGGCATATTCATAAACCAGGCGGTTCTGCTTCTGGATGCACTGTTCGATCTCTCCCTGCAAATAGTCCATAAGCTGTTCCCGGCCTTTTCCCCGGATGCCTTTGCCCACTGTATAGTCAAACCAGTTATTTAAAAACTGAATAGTACTTTTGCTGGCATAGCCGCCCTCCTGCATGGTGACCGCGCCCACCCCGGCAGTATTGGCGTTCCTGGTCTCCAGGCGCACCAGATTGTCCACATTGGCAATCTGCAGCTCCGCCGAGTCCTCAATGGTGATCACCCGTTCATCCCTGGGGATAAAATTGGAGATGGCATTAAGGAAAGTGGTCTTGCCGGAGCCTGTGCCGCCACAGATAAAAATATTATATTTCGCCCTTACAAATAGCTGCAGCACCTGGGCAATCTGGGGAGTAAGGGAGCCATATTGGATCAGCTTCTCCACTGTCATAGGCTCTTTGGAAAACTTCCGGATAGTGACAATAGGCCCTTTTAAAGAAATAGGCGGCAGCACCACGTTTACCCGGGAGCCGTCGGGCAGCCTGGTATCCACAATGGGATTGGCTTGATTGACTTCCCTGCCCGCCAGCGCCACGATTCTCTGTATGATATCCTGCAGCTTTTCCTCACTTTCGAATTGATCCTCCAGCCTCCCCAGCTTCCCGGACTTTTCAATAAAAATTTCCCCCGGGCCGTTGATCATCACTTCTGTCACTGTATCATCATTGATAATCGTATCTAAAAGCCCAAATCCCCGGATAGCGCTGAATATCTGGTTCCCCAGCAGAGCCTTGTCCTTTATGGACACAAACTTTCCGTTAAAATACCGCTCCACTTCCTCCCTGACCTGGCCTTCCAGCATTTCATCCGTGGTTTTGGTGAGATTGATGTTTTCCTGGATTCTTTTCCTGATATCTTCCAGGGCCTTGCCCATTAGTTCCTGATCCATAGCAATTTCCCTTCCAAATCATTCTTTGTGGATGCCCGGAATCATTTGATATTCTGGAGCAGCTCCATCTGGGATATCTTCTCTATAATGCCTGTAAAATTGCCATTTTCAATCAGCGGGAAGGCGCCCCCTACGCGGATCTGGGAAATCTGCTCCGGCATCTGGCTGTTTTTCATGGCTCTGTTAAAGTAGACCTGCATTTTGGATACCACATCCGCTTTCCGTACTTCCTCCACCGTCTGCATAAATTCCAGGTACCGTTTTAATTTCAGGGAAGCAATTTCACTGTGGTCCATAACCATAACAATACGGTTTGCCATAGACATGGCTGTGATTTCCTTTTCTGAAATCCCGTTCCCCAGGTCAATAATCACCTTGTCATAGGTCCTGGAGGCTTCTATTGCCTTTAACAGCTCCCCGATATCCTCCTGGGACAGGGTCTGCAGGTCCATGGGGTTGGCACATTCCTTAAAATAGCAGGTTCCCGCCTCATCCCTGGAAACAGAGCTTTCAATTTTCAGCTCCAGAGTATTCCTCCTGCTTTTTAAGGCGTACACCAGCTCGTCCATCCCATCCTTCCCCTCTCCCTGGAAGGACATTTCACAGGAACCCAAATTTTCCAGGTTCAGATACAGCACCTTTTCCATCCGCGAAAAAGCCTTTGCCGCCGCACAGGCAATAGTGGATGCGCCAATCCCTCCCGCCGCCGATACAAAAGCGATAAAAGTTGTTTTCCCGCTGACAATCGCAGTGTTCTCATAGCGGACATGTTCTTTTTTCGCATAAATATCCAGCAGGTCCTTATAAATCTGGTCGGCACGCCGGTATTTCCCCAGATACCAGGCCCCCTCTTCCCCTTCCCGGGGCTCATCCACAAGATAGGCCCACAGCCTGCCATCCCTTACAGATTCCTCCAGCTTCTGGATTTCCTCTTCCATCTCCCCGCCAACTAAAATCAAATCGACATTTGGGGATTGGAAAATTTGCCCTAAATAAGCGGGATGTGTGTACACATTCCACTGAAACTTATCATAATAATGGGAATTAAAATAATTCACCAGCTTTTCACAATACAGCGCGTCATCAGAACAGACAGACACTTTAATTTTCATTGATATTCGCTTTGATCTCTTTCACAATTTTCCGCCACTGCTCAAGGATTTCCTGATAATTCCTGCCCAGCCTGTCTATGCTCTTAATTATAAGCACATCCCCCTCTTTCAGCTTGCCCAGCAGTTCATAATATGCCGGGCGCTGGAAGGTTTTTCCGGAGATCTTATCCACGAACATGTTCCCACTTTTTATTCCCGCCTCTTCCATTGCCTGTATCTGCCGGGCAGGGTTCTGTTCTTTTGATGAAACTCTCACATAACCATATTTTTCCATAGAAATATCCTTCCTTTCTTTATATCAATGAAAAGTATAAGTCATTTCCGGTCTGCCGTTTAGTATTTCAAGCTTCCAGAAAATTATAAACGAAAAAAAGGCGGCATCTCTGCCGCCCCCCTGTAGTGGGAAATTTCTCTCCTTAATCTTCAGTTAGGAAGGGTCCCGTCAGGCCCCTAAAACACAACCTCCTTCCAATACAATGCCCTTTCTTCCAGGATCTGCTGGAAATCCGCCTTCTCCCGGAATCCCTTGATCTCATCCATGTATTCCACATAATCACAGACATAGACATAAACTTTGGATACATCCCTGCCGTTAATGGCATAGGTGTCCGCAAAAGAACTGCTTCCATAGGGCAGGACCTTACCCTGCGCATCCAGTACTACCAGGAAAACACCGCTTTCTGCCCGCTCTTTGCTGCATTTTTCCTCCACCGTGATCTCAAACTTTGTCTTTACCACCTGATACAGCCCTGCGCCGGTGCCGTTCATCTCGTCCACCGTGACTACCTGGGCGCTTTCTTTATCCATTTCGATATGGAGGCTGAATTCAAAAGGCCCGTCAAACCACCAATTCTCGTATTGGTTGGGGAATTTATACCAGTCCTGGGGGACAACCTCCTGCATAAACGCCTGCCACTCTTCATCCGACATAGCATCTATCTCTTCCTGTGTTTTCCCCTGCAGGTCCAGTTCTTCCGGCTCAGCCTTGTTTCCCACAATCTGCCCAATAGTGAAATCCATATCAAAGGCATCCAGCGCCCGGTATTTTTCTTTCAGCCCGTCGTCATTTCCCACAATATCCAAAATGTCGATGCGGTAGATCCCCGCATAGGTATGCCCGTCTATAAATGTCCCCTCCATGGAACCGGTAGCGCCGTTCCCATAGCCTTGCGCCTCCCCCAGTCCCTGCCGGAAGGAATAGTCTGCTGTCCCCTTCAAAAAGACCATCGGCTTTCCCTCCTGATCCACCATGGTATCCGGGAACGCTTCCTGGCTGGTAATCATAAACGACAGGTAAATGGCCTCCACGGAACAATAGGCCTCAGAAACTGACACCGTGACGCCGTTCACCGTTTTGGTGTAAGCCGAGTCTACAGGGGCACTGTCCCCTTCCCCATTGCCCTGTTCCTGCAAGGTGCCGTCCCCCTTGTTATCCGCGCCCTCTGTATCTTCAAATTTATAGGCCACAGAACTCAGGTCTCCCTGATAGGAATACTCCCCCTGAAGCAACCGGAAGATATCCCGGATCACAGGGATCTTTGCCGCCAGGGCCGGCTGTGCGGCCAAAACACCTATACCTATAAGTAAAGCAGCAGCAGTCCCAGCCATCCGTACCATCATCTTTTTCCTTTTATTACGCATATATATCTTCTCCCCCTCTTTGATTCCCTGGCGTATACGCAGTGACAAATTTTCAGGTATGACAATGTTTTCAAATTTCTCATTTTCCATTCTGCCCATCCTGACTCCTTTCTCAAGTAACTCTTTGAATTTTCAATTACCGCAAACACGAAATTCACTTATGGTTTACGGCTGCCCCCAGTACCCTCCCTTCCCTGTCTTCAAGCTGGTTCCTGAGGGCTTTCTTGGCACGGAACAGGTATGCTTTCACACTGCCCACAGGGATGTTCATCACCTGTGCGATCTCCACAAGCTTCATCCCCTGAAAATATTGCAGGATCACCACCGTCTTACAGGCAGGGGGCAGTAGGTCAATGGCATCATAAAGGTCCGTCTTTTCCTCTATGGAAATCGGCATTTCCGGTGCCGCCTCGCTGTATTCCTCAAAAGGGCTGTCCTTCCTGCTCTTTTTCTGTGCCAGATAAATGCTGTTAATCAGTATGCGTGTAATCCATGTTTTAAAATATGCCGGCTCCCGAAGCTTGTCCATGGAGATCATTGCACGCATGGCGCATTCCTGTACCGCATCCAAGGCATCCTGTTCGTTCTTGGTATACATATACGCAAGTTTATAAAGGTATTCCTGATGCATGATGATCAGTTCCCCAAAAGCCTCCCTGTTCCCTTTGGCCGCTTTCTCCACTAATTTCAGGCTTACTGTATTTCTCATTGTATTTATCACCTTCATTTCTTCTGTTCTCATACTATGCCTCTGCAGCGGCATAAGCATTCTGTCCCCGGCTCAAAATCCATTTCCCCCAGGGGCTGGCCAATCATAGATACCAGCTTATACTAATTAGATTCCAAAAGCTTCAAAAAGGATACAAAAAAATTATCCTGAATTATTCACGGAACAGTATTTGAACTGATAACTGCGCCACGAATCTAA
>CAJTVD010000039.1 GCA_910579495.1 uncultured Lachnospiraceae bacterium | reverse complement strand
TTCGTGGCGCAGTTATCAGTTCAAATACTGTTCCGTGAATAATTCAGGATAATTTAAATACTCTGTGCAAGGAGGGGCTGATACGGAAGATATCCCTTGAAGGCTCCCTTGACCGTTACGACAATATCCGCAGGCACGACCATCTTGTCTGCAAAAAGTGCGGTGCGCTGTCTGACATGAAATTTGAAGATTTGACGGGGAACCTGGAAAAACAGCTTGGGGAAGGGATCCTGTCATATGATTTAAAGGTATATTATCTTTGCCCTAAATGCAGGGAAGAAAATAAAGGAGGTATTAATAATGGTCTATAAATGCAGTATCTGCGGGTATGTGTATGATGAGGAGAAAGAAGGCAAGCCCTTCTCCCAATTGGCCCACTGCCCTGTCTGCAAGCAGCCGCCGGAGAAATTTGAGGCGTTGGGATCCCCCGGCCGCCCGGCGGATTCTTCTAGTGTCCAGGAAAAGCCTTGTCCTGTAAATGGCCAGGGCCTGGATTTGGATTATCCTGAGGAAACACGGAAAAGGGATGGTGATTACCGGTACATGAAGGAAATCCATGAAATGGCTGTTACCGGGAAGTCAGCCATTGAGGCCATGGGAACGCAGATGAAAATGCCAAACTGGGATGATGTGCTTGTGCTTGGGGCACAGTTAAATCCCATGCCTTTGGAGGAACATGCGGAGGTATCCCTGAAAACAGTTATCGGGAAACATGCAAAAAAGCCTATGGTGCTTGATATGCCGGTCTACATTTCCCATATGTCATTCGGCGCTTTGTCCAGGGAGACAAAAATTGCCATGGCGAAGGGAAGCGCTGCAGCCGGTACAGCCATGTGCAGCGGCGAGGGCGGCATCCTTCCGGAAGAGAAGGCGTCGGCATATAAATATATCTTTGAGTATGTGCCAAATCTTTATAGTGTCACCGAGGAAAACCTGATGACCTCCGATGCCATTGAGATTAAAATCGGGCAGGGGACAAAACCGGGGATGGGGGGACACCTGCCAGGCGGCAAGGTGACCCCTGAAATTGCGCAAATCCGTAACAAACCTCTTGGGAAGGACGTTATCAGCCCTTCCAGGTTTCCTGGGATCGACAGCGCTGATGATTTAAGGAATCTGGTAAGCGGGCTGCGTATGCGCAGCCAGGGCAGGCCCATTGGTATTAAAATTGCCGCTGGGCGGATTGAGAGGGACCTGGAATTCTGTGTTTATGCCAGGCCTGATTTCATTACCATAGACGGACGGGGAGGGGCCACAGGGGCATCGCCTTCCATCATCAGGGATTCCACCAGCGTCCCCACAATTTATGCGCTTTACCGTGCAAGGAAATATCTTGATGCCATTGGATCGGATATTGACCTTGTGATTACAGGAGGGCTTAGGGTATCGTCAGACTTTGCAAAAGCCATTGCCATGGGGGCAGACGCTGTGGCGGTTGCCTCGGCGGCTATGGTGGCGGCTGCCTGCCAGCAGTACCGGATCTGTGGTACTGGGATGTGCCCGGTAGGCGTGGCTACCCAGGATGAAAATCTCCGCAAAAGATTACATATTGACGCTGCCGCAAAACGGGTAGAGAATTACCTGAAATGTTCTGCGGAGGAACTGAGGACGTTTGCAAGGATTACAGGGAATAGGGATATCCATGGCCTATCCGTCCATGACCTTTGCACGGTCAGCCGGGAAATTTCAGAACACACCAACATTGCGCACGCTGGCAGCGCTTACATGCCGCCAGCAGATATATCACCCAATACCATTAAGGAGGAAAAAAATATGGAAAAAACTAAGTACACAGGGACACAGACAGAAAAAAATCTGGAGGCAGCGTTTGCAGGGGAATCCCAGGCAAGAAATAAATACACCTATTTTGCTTCCGTTGCCAAAAAGGAAGGCTATGAGCAGATTGCAGGCCTGTTCCTGAAAACAGCGGAAAATGAAAAAGAACATGCAAAGATGTGGCTGAAGGAGCTAAAAGGCATAGGCGATACAAAGGAAAACCTTTCCGCCGCCGCAGATGGCGAAAACTTCGAGTGGACGGATATGTATGAGAACTTTGCCAAGACAGCGCAGGAGGAGGGTTTCCCGGAGCTGGCAGCGAAATTCCGGCTTGTGGGTGAGATTGAAAAACATCATGAGGAAAGATACCGCGCTTTGCTTAAGAACGTGGAGAGCGCAGCCGTATTTGAAAAAAGCGAAGTGAAGGTGTGGGAATGCCGTAACTGCGGGCATATCGTTGTTGGGACAAAGGCGCCGGAAGTATGCCCTACCTGCAACCATCCCCAGAGTTACTTTGAAGTGCATGAGGAGAATTATTAATAAAATTCCAGGCAGGCAAACATGGGATAAAGAGCTTTCAACGCCGCTTGGCTTTTCGGGGCCGGAAAAACCAATGCAGTTTTTACTGGCAGCGGTGAACGCAAAATATATCCATACCAACCCGGCAATATACAGCCTGAGGGCATATGCCGGGAAGGGGCTGGCTCCCTATATAGCCCTGGCAGAGTACACCATCAATAACAGGGAAGAGGAAATTCTCGGGGATTTATATAAAAGGCACCCTGATGTAATTGGGTTTTCCTGTTATATTTGGAATATTGCCACTATCCGGGAACTTGTGAGGGAGGTGGCAAAAGTCCTGCCGGGAACCGACCTCTGGCTGGGAGGGCCGGAGGTTTCTTATAATGCCGGGAAGCTTCTGGAAGAACTGCCAATGGTAAAGGGAATTATGGCAGGGGAAGGGGAAGAGACCTTTAAGGAACTTCTTTCCTTTTACCTGGAGGGAAGGGGGCAGGATACCCGGGGCAAATACCGGAAGCTGGAGGAAATACCGGGGCTGGTTTTAAGGCAGGGGAAGGGGAAGGCCCGGGAGCCGGTGGAGATGGATGCACTGCCTTTTCCCTATGGGGACTTAAAAGGCTTCCAAAATAAGATCATCTATTATGAGACCAGCAGGGGCTGCCCATTTCAGTGCAGTTACTGCCTTTCCGGTGCTGGGAGGAAAGTCCGGTTCCGCAGCCTGGAAATTGTAAAAAGGGAGCTGCAGCATTTCCTGGACGGAAGGGTTCCCCAGGTAAAGCTTACAGACCGGACATTTAACTGCAGCCATACCCATGCAATGGAAATCTGGCGTTATATCAGGGCGCATGATAATGGGGAGACGAATTTTCATTTTGAGGTGGCGGCAGACCGGATAGATGAGGAACAGCTTTCCCTTCTTAACAGCCTGCGCCCAGGCCTGGTACAGCTTGAGATTGGGGTCCAAAGTACCAATGAGGAGACCTTAAAGGCCATTAACCGGAATACGGATATTGGGAAAATTGCCGCTGTCACGGAAAAAATCCGGCAGGGCAGAAATATACATATCCACCTGGATTTAATCGCCGGGCTTCCTTTTGAGGGATATGGGAGTTTTGGGAATTCCTTTAATGACGTTTACGCCATGAGGCCAAATCAGCTCCAGCTTGGCTTTTTAAAGGTACTAAAGGGGACACCTATCCGGGAAAGCGCTGAAAGCTATGGGATTGTGTATCAGGATAAGCCGCCTTATGAGGTGCTTTATACCAAATGGATTTCCTATGGGGAAATTTTAAAGCTGAAAGGCATAGAGGAAATGGTGGAGCTTTATTATAATTCCGGCCAGTTTACCCATACCCTGCCGGTTCTGGAAGGCATGTTTAAAAGCCCTTTTTCCCTGTTTGAAAGCCTGGCATGTTTTTATGAGGAAAAAGGGTATTTTGTAAATACCCCTGCCAGGAGTTACCGCTACCAGGTGCTTTTGGATTTTGCCATAGGGATAGCGCCGGATAAAGAAGAACTGTATAGGGAGCTCCTTACATTTGACTTTTATCTGAGGGAAAATGCCAAGAGCCGCCCGGTGTTCAGCCCCAGCCTGTCTGCCTGGCGGGAGGAAATATGGCAGTTTTACCAGAGAGAGGAAAGGGAGCCGGAATATTTGAAGGCATACCGCCAGTATTATGCAAGACAGACGATGAAAATGACCCATATGGATGTATTTTTTTATCCGGTGTGGGAGGAAGGGAAAGAGGACAGGCAGATACGGCGGGATGGGCCGGGGTTTGTGCTTTTCGATTATGGGAACCGGGACGCGCTTACAGGGGAGCCTGGCGTGAAAGTAGTAATGTAGCTGCGTGGTTTGGCGGCAGGGCTTATAGTGTGGAAAAGGCTATGCTTGGCGCATAGCCTTTTCCACAGCCCTTTTTTATGGGCAATCCGTATAAAAAAATCAGTTGAGCAGCTTTTTGTATAAAGTGAGCTTTACGGTTTGGCCATTGATCTCAATATCCGCCCGGTCTGTCATCATACCGATCAAAAGAAGCTGGTTAGTCTCCCCGGGGTCGCCGCATCCGGCAAGCTCCCAGTAAACCCCTTCCATTCCATGGTTTTTCTGGCCGTTTAAATATTGGTCTAAATGTTGCAGTTTGTCTTTATAAACCGGGTCATAATCCGACTGGAATGTGATCACTGCTTCCCCGTCCTTTTTTTCGATCCTTGAATTGATCTGTACAGCTCCTATGGCAAAGAAAAACATGGTCAGCTCTTCCACGATTTTTGCCGTCTTTTTCTCCTCATGTATCATTTTTATAAACCGTTCCTTTCCCAATGTTATTTCTTTTTTTCATGCCGCACTTTAAAACCTTTGATAAAACTTTCCAGCGTAGGCACAAGGATGATTGCCACAAGCCCTGTACTGAAACCGTTGTTGTATAAATTCAGGCCGCCATACAAAGAGGAAGTACAGACCACCACAGCGCTGTGAAGGGCACCTGCCAGTATCCCTGGTATGATGCCGAACTGCCCTGCTATGGGGGAGAGGCCGGCAGCAAAAATTGCCGCCATCTGTATACCGGGCGTAGTGGGCATCATATGGTTGACATAAGCCGCCAGAAAAACTCCCGCAAGGAGCGGCAGGTAATTTCTCGGGTGTACACCGAATGCCGAAAAACCGAACACAGTCAAAACAGCGCCCACAACAGGGCCTGAAAGGTCGCCGCCGATCAGCAGGATATAGCTGGTGCAGATACATCCCATGATCCCCATATTCATCAGGGTAGCCCCGGTGCCGTCCATGAGCACGAAATCAGCAATGGCCCTGCCGGGATGCCGCATCAGCTTGAGAAGGGGGCGGAGCTGCCCTTTGTTAAGGCAGATCCCCAATGCCAGGGCCGCTGCGAAATAAAGGTATAAGCCAGTCACCAGCCAGGTTGGGCTTCCGTATTTCCAAATAAAAACGCTGTCACTTTTCAGGCTGAAGGATCCCAGGATGCACACCATGACAAAGGCAAGAAGCCCTGCGGAAAAGCCTACATTGAACAGGTTATAGCCCATATGCATGGAGGCTGTGTGCATGGAAAGGGGCGGCAGGATAAAGCCGATAAAGATGCCGGTCCCCACCGCGCACAAAAGGTTTAGGGCAAAGGGAAAGGGCAGCAGGTAGAGCATTTCCGTTACCATGGGTGCAAGGCAGGAGCCGAACATTGCTGTGTAAATATACCGGTCCATGCCTACCCGGTGGGCTTTGGCATACAGCCATGTCCCTAAAATAATAGGCAGCACATTGACAGGGTTTTTGCCAAAGAGTGCGAACCCCACATTGATAAAAAGAACAGCCATGGTAAATCCGGTGTAGGGGATCTTCTGGGAATGGAGCAGCAGCATCCCAAGCCCCATCACCAGCCCGGCATTTAGAAAAGCCGTCCCGTACCCGGCAAGTTCAAAGTAATCGGTGATCAATGCATCCCTGGAAAGTATGATCTTTAACATGCCAAAGAAAAGCCCTTTTGGCGTTTCCAGTATTAATGCGGCAATGACCAGGATGATTACTGTCATCAGGCAAAAAGAGAATAATTCCCTGCCTTTTAGTATACCCTCATGTTTATCACCCATATACGCCTTCCTTCCCTGAATCCATACGGCCATATAAGATTGGCCAGGCCATACAGTAAGAATCCTACAATTAGATCCAGTATAGCATACAGGGGGGAACATAGCCATTGTTTCTTCAAAATATTAAATGCCGTATAGGGATGGCCGCTGCCGTTTGCCCTGGGCATTTTTTATTGTTAATTTATCCCTCATAAGATATAATCTAATCAACGGAGAATTATGTTGCCCAGACGCTGAAAGCAGGGTGATACGTCTTTCGGAAAAGAACTTTGGGACGGACGGCAGGGTAGACGCAGTTCCTTTGTATGCGGCGTTTTGTATATAGAAAGGAACCTTAAATGAATATGCCCGTCAGTAAAGCCATATATTGTAGAAAAGATGTTAAAAAAGCGGGATACGATATATGGCTTCAGTTTTATCAAATATTTCCAATATCATCATACCAGTGCTTATTTTCTACATTATTGCCTATGGGGTGGCTAGCAAGGCCAATGTGTATGAGGATTTTGTAAAGGGGGCAAAGGAAGGGCTTAAGACCGTAGTGGGCATCATGCCGACCCTTGTGGCGTTGATGACAGCGGTAGGCGTTTTGCGTGCATCGGGATTTCTGGACTTTTTGGGAGACCTGGTGCGCCCTGTAAGTGAAAGGGCAGGGTTCCCGGCGGAACTGGTTCCCCTTGCTTTTATTAAAATGTTTTCCTCCTCGGCGGCTACCGGGCTGGTACTGGATATTTTTAAGAATTATGGGACTGACTCAACGGTGGGGCTGATCACTTCCATAATGATGAGCTGTACGGAGACCATATTTTATACCATGAGTGTGTACTTTCTGGCGGCAAAGGTCACTAAAACCAGATATACTTTGAAAGGGGCACTTCTGTCCACAGTGGCGGGGATCGTGGCAAGTGTGGTTTTGGCGGGGATGATGTAAGAAGTGTCAGGTTAGGATCTGTCTTCAGTTTCAAAAGGCGGTATAAGGAGCAGTAACATGGGAGTGTATTTAAACAGTTCAAACGGCTATACATTGTACAAAAATGAGATCTCCAAACCCTATTTTGTGGATAAGTCAGGTATGCTGGGGGAGCTGGTCCCGTTGGTAAAGGAGGGGAGCAATTACATCTGCATTACCAGGCCAAGGCGTTTTGGGAAGACCATTGCGGCCAACATGATAGGGGCTTTTTTTGCCAGGGGGCAGGACAGCCGTCCCCTTTTTGGCGGTTTAAAGATCTCGGGGATGGAAGGGTATGCAGAGAGTATCAACCAGTATCATGTGATCCATATCCCTTTTAATGAGACACCTGATGGCTGTGGCTCCTACCAGCGCTATATTTCCAGGATCAATGGCAGGCTTCTCAGGGATTTGAAGTATGCCTACCCGGAGGTGGAGGCGGTGCAGGGGGAAGCCATTTGGGATGTGCTTTATGATATCTATGAGTTTGCCGGAAGGGAAAGATTTATTTTTGTCCTGGATGAATGGGATTATATTTTTCACCAGGATTATGTAACGCAGAAGGAGAAAAAGGAGTTCCTTGGATTCCTGACGAATCTGTTAAAGGACAAACCATATGTGTCACTGGCTTATATGACGGGTATCCTGCCGATCGCCAAGTATTCCAGCGGTTCGGAGTTAAATATGTTTTTGGAGTTTACCATGGCGGGAGAAGAGCGGTTTGATGATTATTTTGGTTTTACGGAAACAGAGGTGGACATGCTTTACAGCAGGTATTTAAATCTTGTTTCCAGGCCCAAAGTAAGCCGGGAGGGGATCAGGGAATGGTATGACGGATATCATATCCGGTCAGGGGGGCGGGTCTATAATCCACGCTCGGTGGTGGCATCCCTGACGAATAATAACCTGGGCAATTACTGGACAAGTTCAGGGCCTTATGATGAGATTTCTTTTTATGTGAAAAGGAATGTGGCAGAGGTGCAGGCTGATCTGGCGTTTATGGTCTCCGGGACGCCGGTACGGGCAAAGATACAGGAATACGCAGCGGTCTCCATGGATCTCCAGACCAGGGAGGAAATATTTTCTGCTATGGTGGTCTATGGGTTTTTAAGTTATTGCGATGGGTATGTTTCCATACCAAACAAAGAATTGATGGGGAAGTTTGGCGATATGCTCAAAAAGGAGCCGTCCCTGGGATACATCAACCGTCTGGCAAGGGAGTCGGAGCGGATGCTGCAGGCAACGCTGGCTGGCGATACGGAAACAATGGCCCAGATCTTGGCGTATGCCCATAACACAGAGACGCCGTTGCTGTCTTATAATAATGAAGCGGAACTGGCTGCGGTGGTGAATCTTGTTTATCTTGCGGCACGGGACTGTTACCGTGTGGAACGGGAAGACAGGGCGGGAACCGGCTATGCGGTCTTTATTTTTTATCCCAGGGAGGAAGGCGCTGACAGTATTATTTTGGAATTAAAGATAGGACATACGCCACAGGAGGCCATCGCCCAGATAAAGGAAAAACAGTATGCTATGCGTTTGGTGGGAAAGATGGGTGAAAAACGCAGATATCCAGGGCGGATCTTGATGGTGGGAATCTGTTATGACAAAAAGAGCAAAAAGCATAGCTGTAAGATAGAGCTGTTTTCTGGCTTTGGGATGTAATGACGGGCCCAAAGCCAGGCAAAGCACATTTTGATGTTTCCTTGCCCCTGATGATAAGGCAGTTTATAAAAGCTGAAAATATTTAGGCAAGAAATTTTAGGGCAAAAATCAGTTGCCAAAAATATAAGACTGTGGTAGTATAAAGATATGACATACTACTACAGTCTTATTTTGCAGGGGAAAAGGCTAAAGTGAAAAAGGAAACCCATAGGGAGGGATAGAAAGGATGGAAAACATGGAGACGAAGCTTTTTGATTCTGAATTAAAAGTAATGGATGTGCTCTGGCGGGAGGGGGATTTACCGGCAAAGCACATAGCGGCGGTTTTGAAAGAAGAGGTAGGATGGAACGTAAACACCACCTACACGCTGATAAAGCGTTGCATAAAAAAGGGAGCGATCGAGCGTTCTGAGCCGAATTTCATGTGCCATGCACTGATACCCAAGGAGCAGGTACAGGAGGCGGAAACCAATGAGCTGATCAACAAGGTCTATGACGGGTCTGTGGATAAACTGTTTTCCGCCCTCCTTGGCAGAAAGAAGCTTTCCCAAAGCCAGATCGAGAAGCTGGAGCAGATCGTGGGCAGCTTGGAATAGGAACCGTTAAGTAGTTTGGGGCAGGCCTTTTGCCCGCCTGAAATATCCCCTGAAGAGGAAGGGAGGATCCTTATGATGTTATTGCAAAAAAGTATCCAGGGGGCAGTGATGATACTGGTAACCGTAGTTATACGTGCGCTGTTTATCAACAAACTGCCCAAAAAAACATTTTTGGCCCTTTGGGCGGCAGCGGTTTTTTGCCTGCTGTTCCCCTTTTCTATCCGGTCAAGATTCAGCGTGTATTCCCTGATAGAAAAAGAAGGGGCCAGAATCACAGGGGCAGTGCAGAATAGCGATTGGCCCGGCCACCAGGCAACAGGGCAGGGAGAGGAAGGGGCTGTGGCAGGGCAGGCCCTGGCATTGCAGGGAAGCCTGGAAAGCCATAGGGGGAACCTTAAGGGCTTCCGGGAAGGGGAAGGAGAGATGGCCGAAGCCCATAACGGCCTGTGGGCTTGGCAGCGTTTCTTCCAGCCGTCTCCCTGGAAGGGGCTGTGGCTGGCAGGCACCCTATTATGTGCAGGGTATTTCGGCATTGCTTATTGGAAATGCCGCCGGGCATTTGCAGTATCCCTGCCTGTGAAAAATGAGACGGCGGATAAATGGCTGGAAGCCCATTCCCTGAGAAGGAAGATCTCCATACGGCAGTCCGGTATCCCGGCACCCCTTACCTACGGAATCGTTTCCCCGGTGATCTTGATGCCGAAAAATACCCACTGGGGGTGTGCAGATGCAGTGGGGGCACAGGGGATGGAAAGCCGGGAAGGCAGCGGGGCAGGGGGAGAGGGGCAGCAGATGATGGGCTGGGAATTAAGCCTGTGCCTGGAACACGAATTTGTGCATATCAAGCGCCTGGACGGGGCTACAAAACTGGTATTGGCCGCCGCCCTGTGCCTGCACTGGTTCAATCCCCTGGTCTGGGTGATGTATATTCTTGCCAACCGGGATCTGGAGCTGTCCTGTGACGAAAGGGTGGTGCGGACGTTTGGGGAAAAGGTCAAGCCTGCCTATGCAAGGACATTGATCCATATGGAAGAAAAGAAAAGCGCGTTTTTGCCCCTTTGTAACAATTTCAGCAAAAACGCCATCGAGGAAAGGATAACGGCGATTATGAAAATAAAGAAATTCACATTATTAACGGCAATTGCTGCTGTCGTTTTGGCGGTGGGTATCCCCCTTGCCTTTGCCACTCAGGCCACAGAGAAGGGGAAGCCTAAGACAGAGCTGGTGAGGGAGATCTTGGGCGGGGATTATACCTGGGAAGAATGCCAATTGCTGGCGGCATTATGGTTTGAAGGTTATGAGGATATGGCAGTGGCGGATTTCCAGGAAAAGGTATGGGCCATAAGAGATACTGACAAGAAATATTTGGAACTGGAAGAACGGTTAGCAGATGTTGCCATGCAGTATAGGCAGGAAGCCGGGGAACCGGATTTTTGGGAATATTATAATAATATATATGGACCGTTGGCGGCGGAAAAATGGCAGCAACGGGAATTTGCCGGCTATGCCAGTAAGGAATTGGCCACAAAGGAGCGGCCAGATCTTCCCAGGGCGGATCTGGAATACTTTTTTACCCTTTCTATTTTAAAGCCAGGGGAACTGACGGTGAGGGAATATCACGATACCTATCTGGCAGTAAAGGGGGACCTGCAGGCGTTCTGGGAGGAACGGACAGTGGAAGAGCTGTCAGATGGGCCTGCCATGGAGCAGGCTGTTTCCCAAGAGGCCAAGCGGATCATGGGCAAGAGAGGGTCGGATAAGCTGGCGGTTTCCATTGATTATTTTTTTAATCCTGTGGACATCCACAACTCCCTCCAGGAGGAAGCTGAAAAGAAACCAGGTGCAGGAAGTGGGGGCGGGGAAAATGCCTATGGGGAGGAAAGGGAACGGGAGGAGCGGCAATACCCATACGGAACCAGGGCGGACTATGATTCCCTGCTTACCCTCCGCACACAAGGGTATGAATCCTTAACACTGGCAGTGTTCAATGAAAGGCTTTTGGCCTGGTGTAACCAAAACCATGAGGCTATGGAGCGTATAGGGGAGGATGCATTTAACGGAGATTATCAGGTGGCGCTCACAGAGGAGGAACAGCGTTTTGTTTCCCTTACGGTACAGCTTTCCCGTTTTGAAAATGAACGCCAGGTCACAAGCAGCCGTACCGGAGAGCCGGAAAAAGACCCCTGGTGGGGCGGTTTTAATTATATTCAGGCAGAGGATGATATGTGGTGCCGCCTGTATTTTCAGTTTCCCTATCATATCTCGGATAAGGCCCAGGTAACGGTAGGGGAAAGGGACCAGTGTGTGGGAGGGATGACAGGGCGCATCTTAAAGTTCTGGGAAGATACAGCGCTGGAAGACCGTACCAGGGTCAGTGAAGAGGAGATCGTCCGGCTGTTCGAAACATGGGCGGAGGAATGCAGCAGCGGGCAGGTGGTGATCAGTATCCACAAAGACTATATCAAATATGAGGCGATGGATGAACGGGATCATGCCCGCGGGCAGGCTTATCTTGGGACGGTGGCCACGGAAGGGACCCTGCGGCATTATATCAGTGCAGGGGAGGAGGAAAAGCATTCCAAGTATTTCCACCTGACAGTGAGAAATGGCACAGAGAAAGAGATCTCGGCATTCAAGTATACCATGCTGGCATATGACAGTGAAGGAAATCCCATGGAGGTTTTCTGGCATTTTATTGACTCCAGTGCCGCTGCCAGCTATGAATGTACAGTAGAAGAACAGTGCAGGATCCTGCCGGGGGAGGCTTATGATGAGGAAGGGGGATGGTCGATCTATGATAGGGACAGCTCCTGGGGCGTGATTGATCTTGGCCCGTATGGGGAGGAGTACAGGGTGGCTTATGTGTTAAGCTGTATTACACAGATCGACTTTGTGGATGGGGAACAATGGCATAACCCGGACTACGAAAGCTGGCGGGCAGAGTGCCATGGAAAGAAAGTGCCTTATGCTGTTTTGGGAGAATTCAGTAAGTGGGAATATGAAATTTTCGGTTCCGGCCCGGAAAATGGGAGCGTATAGGCCATACCATTACCTAATACTCTTTCCGCCGGAAGATCCCTACAGTCAGCGGGCAGGATAAACAGAAAGCCCCCAGGGAACATGACAGCAAAATGGCCAGCCCCGCCAGGATGGCATAGGTTCCCGTCCCCAGCAGATGGTTGATGGCGCTGATAAGCGCCCAGTCAAGGGCAAATGCGCCAAGGAAGGAGAGCACCAGGGACACTTCGCTTCTCTCATCCCCCCAGAAATAGAACAGGGGAAAGAATATGGCACCCATAAAAAGGCTCATGCTTATGCCCAGGGAAAACAGGGAAAGGGAATCTATGGCCTGGTAAAAGGGACAGCCGTGGAGGAGCCAGGATAGGCCCAGCCCTGTTCCGGCAAAAAGCGTCCCTGCCAGCAGCCAGAGGGCCTGGTTGATAAACAGGCTTTTTACAATATCTGCCCGCCTTACCGGAAGGGTCAGTTTATATTTTCCCCATTGAGAGGCCGCCTGGTTTTTGGAGACACCGATGGCATTAACGGAAAACCCCACCATTGCCACCAATCCATAACCGATCAGCAGGGATTCACTTGCTACGGCAACTACAAATACCCCAAATAAAGCCAGAAAAACAGAAAACACCTTTGCGTTGGCGTATACGGAGAGAAAATCATTTTTCAAAAGCCCTTTCATACCTGTTCCCCCTTTACTAATAACAACATGATCTCATCCACAGAAACATGGTCTATGACCACATCTTTGTATTTTCTTTCTGCTTCTTTCTTGTCCCGTACTAGCACATCGATTTGGAGATCACGCTTCCGGTAGGCAAGAATATCCTCCGGGGCCAGGGCGCGGAACTGGTTTTCCCGGCAGCGCATAACGCCGTAATGGTATGCCAGGTCATTTTTGGAGGCAGTCATAAGGAGCCTGCCCCTGTGGATAAAGGTAATGTGGTCTGCAATCTTTTCCAGGTCGCTGGTGATATGGGAGGACAAAAGGATGGAATGCTCTTCCTCCTGGATAAAGGTAAGGAAAACATCCAGCATTTCATCCCGCATAATGGGATCAAGGCCGCTGGTGGCTTCATCTAAGACCAAAAGCTGCGGGTGATGGGAGAGGGCGGCGGCAATGGCAAGCTTCATGGCCATCCCCTTGGAATAATGCTTGATTTTTTGTCCCTCAGGGAGATGGAAATCCTCTAAATATTTTTGGAATAAGGAGCCGTCCCATGAGGTGTAAAGGCCGTCCATGACCTGGGCCAACTGCCTTGGGTTCCAGTAAGAGGGAAAGTTGCTCCCGTCATAGACAACGCCGATCTTTTCCCTGATGTCCGTATCCTTATCCTGCATTTCCCTGCCAAACAATTTTACGGTGCCCTTATCTTTCCTAATGGTATTCAAAATACAGCCAATGGTGGTGGTCTTGCCTGCGCCGTTTTCCCCCACAAACCCCATCACCGCGCCATAGGGCAGGGAAAAAGTCACATCCTCCAATGCAAAATCTGACCGGGGGAATCTTTTGGAAACCTGTTGCAATTCTAAAATATTGTCCATATGGTTGGTATACCTCCTGCCTGTGTTGTTCCCCTTGCCCATCCCAAAGGGACCTTCAAATTTCTTCCTGATAGAAGATAGCCAGCAGCTCCTTTAATTTTTCAAGGGAGATACCGCTGGCCCGTGCGATCTCCGCAGCCGCCTGTAAATGTTCCTCCGCAAGGCGCTGCTGCTCTTCCTGGTAAAATTCCTTATTCTGGGCGGAGATAAAGCTGCCCCGCCCTACAGTGGTCTCTATAAATCCATCCCGTTGCAGATCCTCGTATGCCTTTTGGACGGTGATCACACTTACATGGATGGACTTGGCCAGGGAACGCATGGAGGGGATGGCATCCCCGGCCTGCAGTTCCCCGCTCATGACCATTGCCTTGATCTGGGAAGTGATTTGCTCATAGATTGGTTTATTGGCATTATTACTGATAATGATTTCCACGTTCCGGCATCCCGCTTTCCTGATTGCACTTATTGAACAGGTACATTATAGGCAATGCAGCTGGTAATGTCAATAGGCTGCGCGGAAATTTAAGGAATCTATAAGGATAAGTCCATTGTATTACCTTAGAGATTATGATATAGTTTGCCTGTGGCAGTAGGCCAATGTGTAGGGAGATTCTGCGCTAACACGCAGCAATAACTGATCAGGGAAACGCCATAAAGAAAAGATTTGTGTAGTTTCCTGTAAATATAATGGAGAAAGGGAGGAAACGATGAAAGGAAAAAGATGGCCATGGGCCATTATGGCATTGGCAGCAGCAATTGCTTTTGGCGGCTGCGGGAAAAAGGAGGAAGAAGCGCCCAGGGAAGCGGAAAGCGGGGAGGACGAGTACGTTTATGTGGCGGAATACCATGCTGTGGGAGGGGCAGGCCGCCCAGTTGGGAATGCAGTGATCGGTAATAGCCAGAACGTTTTTTATCTGGAATATGGGAATGACAGGTCAAAGATAATCTCTATGGATATGGACAGCCAGGAGGCAAAGGAGGTGCCTGTAGAACTGGGAGAATACCAGTATATCTCCGGCCTTAATGTGGATGAGGATGGAAATCTGCTGATCGGCGTGGTGGGCTACCAGGAAGAGGACAGCGCTAAGGTGGAGGAGGTGTTCCTTAAGAAGCTGGGGAGCGACGGCAAAGAACTGGAAGCCCTGGATGTAAGTGAGATCCTCATGGATCTGCCTTATTTTTACATTGCGGGTATCCTCACAGACAGGGAAGGGAATTACTATGTTTCCACCGGGGAGGAGATCTTTGTCATAAAACCCGATGGCAGCCTGTACAGCCATATCAGCCCGGGGCAGTACCTGAGCAGCTTTTTCCAGATGAAAGACGGAAAAATAGCGGCGGCATATTATGACCAAGTGGGCTTTGTGGTAAATGAGGTGATTCCGGGGGAGCAGAACCTAAAGCCGGTAGAGAGCTCCATTTCTTTTGACTATGGAAATTATCAGGGAGGAAAGGACAAGGATCTGCTGTATACCCAGGAGGGTGTCCTTATGACCTGTGACCTGGGGGATGAAAAGCCCGAGGAGATCTTACGCTGGACAGATTATGATGTAAATTCATCTTACCTTAGTTCTGTGTCGTTACTTTCTGACGGGAGGATTGCGGCGCTCACAAGTGATTTTACCAGCGCTGATGGGGTAACGGAGCTGGTTCTTCTTACCCGGAAGAAAAAGTCGGAAGTACCGGAAAAGATCATACTGACCTATGGGACTTATTATCCGTCCTTTTATGCGGAAAGGGATATAACGGCCTTTAACAGGCAGAGCCAGAAGTACCGTATCAAGATAAAGGAGTATGGGGATGCATCCACGGACACTTCCCAAAAGGCGGAACTTTTTTCCAAAGAGCTGGAGAGTGGCCAGTTCCCGGATATCATTGACCTTACTTACTGCCCTATGTCTCTGGAGACCCTGATATCAGTGGGCGCGATTGAGGATCTGGCGCCCTATCTGGATAAGGATGATACCATAGCCAGGGAGGATTATGTGGAAAGCGCCCTGAGGGCCTATGAGAGGGATGGAAAGCTGTATGCAGTCATGCCTTATTATGGAGTGGAGATGCTGGTGGGAAAGATCTCGGAGATTGGGGAAGAAAAGGCTTGGACTGTGGAGGATTTCATGGAACTGCTTGCTTCTAAGGACAACGGGGTGAAGCTTCTTTCCGGTGCAGATAAGTCAAGCATCCTGTGGGTTATGTGTACCATGAACCAGGGGTTATTTATCAATAAGGAAAGCGGCGAATGCAGCTTTGAGGGGGAGGAATTTAAGAAGATCCTGGAATTTGCCAACCGTTTTCCCAATGAGGCAAGCGACGATACCACCCTGGATGATTTAAGGAATGGCAGGACATTGCTGGACCGGGGAAGGATCACATCTGTTACCCAGTATCAGATGTATGAGTTTATGTTTGGGGGGCCGGTGAACCTGATCGGTTATCCTGCCTTTGGAGAAAGCGGCCTAAGCTTCTTTTCCAACGGCACAACAGTGGCAATGGGTTCTGGCTCTGAAAATAAAGAAGGGGTGTGGGAATTTATCCGGTTTAATGTGACAAAGGAAAGGCAGGAAAATGTTGGCTCTCCCAATGGCGGTTTCCCCATATTAAAATCTGCCCTTGAAAAACAGTTTGAAAAAGATATGGAACCCAACAATATGGACGATGGGAACGGCGGCCAGAAGGAGATCCCGAGAAGCACCTGGACAAGCTCCATGGGAGGGGAAACGTTTTCCGTAGACGTTTATGCGGCCACCCAGGAACAGGTAGACCGTATGAGGGAAATGATAGAAACAGCCCAAAGCGGAGAAAATATGGAAGAGGAAGTTTTGAATATCATTTTGGAAGAAGCGGCAGGATATTTTGAGGGGCATAAGAGTGTGGAAGATGTGGCCTCCGTTGTGCAGAACAGGGTGCAGCTTTACCTGAATGAGACCCGGTAAAAGGGTGGGATAAAGGGTAACCGGACAGGTCATCGGCAGTAGTGGAACAGGTGCGCAAGTGTGAAGATCTGGGATTTTCAGGCTTGCGCACCTGTTGCGTATCTATGTGGAATGTGGGGGGCACCTATTTCATAAATCATGGATTCACCATAATTTCGTGTTTAGCCCTTGAATCCTGTTGCCGCAGATGCTATATTTAAAGATAGAAAATGGGAAGCAATAGAAGCGGCTACCCTCAATAATGTGAACTGTTGATTTCTAACAGCCGCCACTATTTGCGGTCAGATCATAGTGGCGGCTATTTTCATCCCTTGAAAATCGGGTAGATCAGAGTCACAAGGGCTACAATGAATATTAGATATTATGAGGTTAAAATATGGAAAGTATTACATTATAAAAGCATTTAGTTTATATTTGTTATCTATTCAATACTTTGATTATGGAAATCTTGATTTATATAAAAGGAAAGTAAAGAAACTGATAGAAACAGAAAGAGTATAGAAGTTTGCAATGAAAAGAATTATGTAGCCAAATGGGAGATGTTAAATGAATGAAAAATTTTATAATGAAATTAAAAATATATTGTATAGAGCAAGAAATAAAGTCTATAAAACAGCTAATTTTGTAATGGTTGAAACGTATTGGAATATAGGAAAATCTATCATAGAGGAACAAGGCGGCAACGAAAAGGCAGAGTATGGGGCAGGTTTGTTAAAAGAATTATCGAAACAAATGACGCAGGATTTCGGAAAAGGCTTTACAGTAACAAATTTGAAGTATATGAGACAGTTTTACTTAATGTTTCCAAATGGCCACGCATTGCGTGGCGAATTGAGCTGGACACATTATAGACTCTTAATTAAAGTTGAAAATGATAATGCACGGGAATTTTATATGCAGGAAGCTGTAAAATCACAATGGAGCACCAGGCAGCTTGAGAGACAGATAAATTCCTTTTTTTACGAAAGATTATTATCCAGTAAAAATAAAAAACAGATTGAAGAAGAAATTCAAACGTTAGAGCCTGCTAAGAAACCAGAAGACATTATCCGTGACCCATATGTTCTGGAATTTCTCGGTTTAAGTCCAAATGTTGATTTTTATGAAAGTGATTTGGAGCAGGCGTTAATTACGCATTTGCAAAAGTTCCTTTTAGAGCTTGGAAGGGGATTTTCGTTTGTTGCCAGACAGAAGCGAATTACTTTTGATGGGCGGCATTTTAGGATCGACCTTGTATTTTACAATTATATTTTGAAATGTTTTATTTTGATAGATTTAAAAGTTGGGGATTTAACACATCAGGATTTAGGGCAGATGCAGATGTATGTTCATTATTATGAGCGGGAGCTTATGAATGAAGGAGATAATCCACCGATTGGTATTGTGTTATGTGCAGACAAAAGTGAATCAGTGGTTAAGTATACGCTGCCTGAAAATGAAACACAGATTTTTGCATCAAAATATAAGTTATATTTGCCAAGCGAGGAAGAGTTGTTAAGGGAATTGAATCGGGAATACCAAGCATTAGAATCTTGCAAAGTAGAGGAAGAAAATAGATAGTTTCCATCTTTCGTAGGAAAGGAGTATTACGAACAGTATTAGAAATGTAGAAATATTTCCCATATTTTCGTGATTTTGTGGGGATATGTTTTAATTTTGCCGCGGTTTTCCTCCAATGCTCATGCAAGCTGTTTTGAAAAAGGCCAGCTGGCAATGGATGCTGGCTGGCCTTTAAAAACTTATTCACGACCCTTATGTTCAGCACGTTTCTGACAGGCTGTTTAAGGTCTGTATGACGCTCTTGAGCTCATGGGGAGTTACTTTATCAGGAAAGGTATTTTGCAGGACACAATCTGTAAAGTAGCGGATCTCATTGGCATAGGCATTGCTTTTAGGGAGATTGATATCGCCGGTCTCCCCCTGGGGGCTGTTTGTAAGGTCAATGACCTTGCCGCCATTTTCGTAGATGGTGCATCGTTCCCCTTCATAGGCGATCACGGCGTCTTCAAACTGAAAACGGTAATCTGCCCGGAAGGGATAAGGGGCCGCATACCATGCTGCTTCTGTGGAGATAAAGAAGTCCGGGTATTCGTAAATAATGTTCAGGTAATCCTGCCCGGGGCGTTTCATCCGGTGCATCTCCTTGCCCTTGGGGGAGCCGAAAGCATAGGTGATAAAATCCAGGTCATGGATATGCAGGTCAAAGGGAACCAGGCCGCTCCTGTTTTCGTCCCTCATCCAATCATCCCAGCTCCATTTGGGGATCCCTCCCAGGCGGCGCATGGAGGCGGATAAGAGCTTCCCGTATTTCTGGGTGTGGTTTATTTCTTTGATCAGTTCATATTCCGGCCAGAAGCGCAGCACCTGCGCCACCATGAAATTCACTTTATTGTCATGGGCCGCCTGGTAGATGCGGTCTACGTCATCCTCTGCCAGGGAAATGGGCTTTTCGCAGATCACATGGATGCCCCGTTCTAAGGCGGAGATGGCAAAATCCGCATGGAGGTAAGTAGGCAGACAGATATCAATGATATCCAAAGGCTCCTTTTCCAGCATTTCTTTATAATCTGTGTAGGTATGTTTCCCGGGATATTTTTCAAAGTGCTCTGTATGGATATCGCAGAGGGCAGTAAGGCTGGTTTCTTCCATTGCTTCCCATACAGGGACGTGTGCGCCGCTGATGCCGCCCACGCCTACAAGTCCGACTTTTAACATAAGGCGTCCCCTCCATATATTTCTGTGATGATTTTCGTAAGATATTCTCTGGCGTCCAGGATATCCTGTAGCTGCTGGCTGCCGTCGATCTCCCGTTCTATGGTCACATGGGAATTGTAGCCCAGCTCATGGAGGCGGGAGAAGAAAGCTTTGAAATCCACTTTGCCTTCCCCGATCCGGGTCTCCTGTCCCAGCTCATGGCCGTTGGTGGGATAGCAGCCGTCTTTTGCATGGACATCCCGCACATATTTTCCCAGGACGTCCAGGGCGTCTGTAGGATTGGCTTTTCCATAAAGGATCAGGTTGGCGGTGTCCAGGTTGACCCCAAGGTTGTCACAGCCTGTCCTTTCAAAACAGCGCAGCATCGCCACAGGGGTCTCCTGGCCTGTTTCAAAGAGCAGGTATTGGTTATTTTCCTTTAAATGCCTTGCCACTGTCTGGACGGCAACACATAAACCGCCGAAGGCCGGGTCGTAGGGATTTTCAGGGATAAAGCCCATATGGGTCACCACATTGGTAATGCCAAGCCTGTGGGCGAAGTCGCCGCCGTCACAGAGGTTTTGGATGCGCATCTGGCGGTATTCAGGGGGAACCAGCCCAAGGGTAAGCTGGCCGTCATAAAAATCCCAGGTAGTGGGGCCTTCCCATCCGCACCAGAAGGCGGATACCGTAATCCCATGATCCTCCAGCATTTTTTTCAGGCTATCAGCGTTTTCCTCTGTCCACAGGGAGGGCTTCCAGGCCACCAACTGGCAGGCATCAAAACCGTTTTCTTTCAGGACGGCCAGTTTCCCAGGCATTTCTTCCATAGAAGAAAAGGAAACACAAGTACCGATTTTCATAGATATATCCTCACTTTCGCTCTATTGTTGTACTTTTAGGTTATCACAGGAAAAGGGGGATCCCAAGAATATTTTCCACCTGGATTTGTAATTTTTTTACCTGTGGGGGAAGTGAAAAAAGTCCGTGACAGTGATACAGGTAATGCTATAATAATAGGGGGAGCAGAAGGGAAGGGCAGAAGGATGCTGGATGCGTATAAGGAGCTTACGCCGGTGGTGTATGGTGAAAATGCAATTAAATATTTGGAGAACAGAAAGAAGCCGGGGGAAATTTGCTTTTCCATGCACTGGCATGAGCGGATGGAGCTTTTATACGTGGAGGCGGGGGAGCTGGAACTGTATTTCGGGCAGGAACACTACTCAGTAGATCAGGGGCAGACCGCAGTTGTCAGCCCGGGGATGATGCACTGCGGCGTGGCGGGAGAGCGGGGCGTGGTGTATCATGCCATCATGTTCGATGTGGAAAAGTTTCAAAACGGTACCATGGCCTCCCAGAAATATCTTGCCCCTGTTTGTAAATACAGGACAGGTTTCCAGAAGGTTGCACAGCACACGGAAATAAAAGAAACTGTGGAAAAGCTGGTAAAGGCTCTTTCCGGAGGCAGGGGAGATAATCCCCTTGTGGCGATAGGGATCATCTATGAGGTCATTGGGCTTTTGTGCCAGCACTGCGGGGCGGGTTCCGGGATGGTACATAGGGTGGATAAGGGCTTCGGCAGGGTGATCGAGTATATCAATGCCAATTATACGGAAAAGATTTCTGCCAGGAGCATCAGCGAAAAGTTTGGTTATAATGAAACTTATTTTTGCCGCAGGTTTAAAGCCGCCACAGGAATAACGGTGATGAAGTATATCCAGATCCTGCGCCTGGAGCAGGCACAGAGGCTTCTGAAAGCTACGGAGGAAGAGGTGGGGAACATCTCATGGAAGTGCGGGTTTAGCGATGTGGGTTATTTTTCCAACTGCTTCAAAAAGCATTTTGGATATACGCCTTCGGAATTCAGGAGCTTTTAGGGGCAGGAGCAGGAGAAGGCAGCTGGCTTGCCTTTTCGTATAGACTGGGATAAAATGATATTAAATGTGGCGGCGGCCAATAGGGGAAGAGGGGGTGGGGGTATGATTCTTTATCATGCAAGTAAGGAAATCGTTGAATTTCCAGAGATTCGGAAAACAAGGTATACAAAAGATTTTTCCTGGGGATTTTACTGTACAAACAATTTTGGGCAGGCAGTACGGTGGGCGAACCGGGGAGAAGGTGAGCCAATCATTAATTATTATTCTTATAAGCCAAGTGATGGGTTATCCGTTTTAAAGTTTGGGCAAATGTCAGACGAGTGGCTGGATTTTATTGCGAGTTGCAGAAGCGGAGAAACGCATTCATATGACGTTGTGGAAGGGCCAATGGCAAATGATACTGTGTGGAACTATGTAAATGATTTTCTCACAGGGCGTATAAACCGAAAGCAGTTTTGGGTGTTGGCAGAATTTAAATATCCAACCCATCAAATAAGTTTTCATACGTTATCTGCGCTAAATTGCCTGGCCTATGACAGGAGTGAAATTGTATATGACCGAAAAAGAAAGAAATGATTATTTTTATGTATGTTCGTTAATTGAATATATTGCCCGGCAGACGAAAAACAGGCGCAGAGTTATCGTGGAAGCCCTGGGAAAGGAAGGGGTTGAGAAGCAGTTATATGATGCAGAGGTGAATCATTGCCTTTCCTTTGGGCAGGTCGGTGACGAATTGATAGAAAGATACCGGATACCAGATGGGGATTTTGACACCATCACAGAATGTAAGTATACGGTTCCCAGCTACATGGATATTGGAAAATTATATAGCATTCTGATCGAAGATTGTGCGGAACCCGGAAAAGAGGCAGACGAGCTGATCAACATTTTTTCCTCCTTTATCAGCGATAAAATTTCTGATTTCCAGACGGATGTGTATTACCAGAATCCCAGTTATTTGGAGTGGTCTTACAGGGAAGGGCATTTATTGGATTAAAGGCTCTGCCTATTAGAGGTATTTGTAATGATATTAAGTGTAAGCAGGAGGACAGATATCCCCAACTATTATTCCCAGTGGTTTATAAACAGGTTAAAGGAAGGATATCTATATGTAAAAAATCCCATGAACCCTCATCGGATAAGCAGGGTCAGCCTGTCCCCTGATACCGTGGACTGTATGGTATTTTGGACGAAGAACCCTCTGCCGATGATTGACAGGTTAGACTGCCTGGGAGGCTATGGGTATTATTTCCAATTTACCTTAACAGGTTACGGGAAGGACATAGAGCCTGGGGTACCGGATAAGCGGAAGCAGATGATAGGCGTTTTTCGCAGATTATCAGCAAAGACAGGAAGGGAAAAAGTCATTTGGAGATATGACCCCATATTCTTTACGGACAGGTATACGCCTGCGTACCATATCAAAGCTTTTGGGGAGATCGCAGAGTCCCTGCAGGGGTATACGGACAAAGTGGTGATAAGTTTCATGGATCTTTATGCCAAGGCCAAAAGGAATATGGAAGGCATTTCTGTTCAGGGGATAGAGGAAAGCCGCTTTTATGATTTTGTCTCAACGCTTTCAGGGACTGCCCGGAAAAATAACATGAAGATCGCAACATGCGCGGAGAAAATAGATTTACTTTCTTATGGGATTGGACATAATTGCTGCATTGATAAAGAATTAATAGAAAAGATAACCGGCAGTAAAATAGAGGTGAAGAAGGATAAGAACCAGAGAAAGGAATGCGGCTGTGTTGAGAGTATAGAAGTGGGAACCTACGATACCTGCCAAAATGGCTGCCGCTATTGTTATGCCAATGAGTCGGAAAAGAGAGTTACCCATAATAGCCGGTTATATGATCCCCATTCGCCTTTATTATGTGGCGTAGTAACAGAGGAAGATACGGTTACAGAGCGCAAAGTGAGGTCCCTAAAAGAAACGCAGCTCAGTTTATTTGGCTAGGGGTAGCAATGGCGGTAGAAATAGAAAAGGAGAAGGCCATGAAAATTTTGTTTGAGGAAAAAGAGCCCATCACCAAAGATGAGGTGGAAAAGGCGCTGGATTTTTGCCTGTCCCAGGTGGTGGGGAATCTGCCGGTGTTTACACACAAGTTCCAGAATGCGTACAGTGAGGGCGGTTTTTATCAGCCCATTGACAACAGGGACTGGACCACAGGTTTCTGGACAGGGGAGATCTGGCTTGCCTATGAGTATGCCAGGGAAAAGAACCTGCCGGAGGCAGAAAAGCTAAGGCAGGCAGGGGACATCCAGGTGGAAAGCTTTCTGGGGCGGATCGGCCAGAAAATAGAAGTTGACCACCATGATATGGGATTTTTGTATTCCCCTTCCTGTGTGGCGGCTTATAAGCTCACCGGAAGCAAAAAGGGGCGGGAAGCTGCCATCAAAGCGGCGGAGCAGCTAATAACCAGATACCATCCGGTAGGGGAATTTATCCAGGCGTGGGGGCCAATGGATGCGCCGGAGAACCATCGGCTGATCATTGACTGCCTGCTGAACCTCCCTCTTTTGTACTGGGCTTCCGGGGAGACCGGGGATAAGAAATACCGGGACATTGCACAAAAGCATATCCATACGGCCATGAAGAATGTGATCCGGGAGGATTATTCTACCTGGCATACCTTTTTCTTTGATGTGGAAACCGGGGAACCAGACCATGGGGCAACCTGCCAGGGCTACCGGGACGGCTCCGCCTGGGCGCGGGGGCAGGCATGGGGCATTTATGGCTGTGCCCTGGCTTACAAATACACAGCAAGGAAGGAGTATGTTTCCCTGTTCAAAAATGTGGCCCAATATTTTCTGGAGCATCTGCCGGGAGATATGGTTCCTTACTGGGACCTGGAATTTACGGACGGGGACGGCCAGCCAAGGGATTCTTCTTCCGCCTCCATTGTGGCATGCGGTATGCTGGAAATGAGCAAGTATATGGACAGGGAAGAAGGGGAGGTGTATGAAAAGTATGCCCGGCAGATGGTCAAATCCCTATATGGCAATTATGCGGTAAAGGACCGGGCGCAGTCCAACGGGCTTGTGCTTCACAGCACCTATTCTAACCATTCTCCCTACAATACCTGCAGCCATTGCGGCGTGGACGAGTGCAACGCCTGGGGGGATTATTTCTATATGGAAGCCCTCACAAGGCTTCACAAAGACTGGCAGATGTATTGGTAAACGGCATAAAGATATTTCCGGGCCGGCGTCCTGGGCTATGGGCGCGTTGGCCCTAAGGGGGCCGTGGGGGCAGGCCCGGTGGAGTCCCTCACAATCAGGGTGGCCCGCAGCAGGATGGAGCCGATGGCCACCTGGTTCAGCAGGCAGGATAAGGCATAAAAGCCGCATTTGCCAAGGGCAAGCCGGTCCTGCCGGATGGTGGTAAGGGGCGGCACGGTATAGGCGGTCATGGGCAGGTCGTCAAAGCCTACAATGCTGATATCCTCTGGGACCCGGATGTCCCTGTCACAGCATTCCGTGATGGCGGAGATTGCCCGCACATCATGGGAAAAAAGGATGGCGGTGACGCCGCCGTCCAGGAGCTTGGGGATATACTTTCTGGTGGATTCCGCCACATAGTAGCCCAGGCCGATATAATCTTCATTCACTTCCAGGCCGAACTTATATAAAGCGTTAATATAGGCGTTGTATCTTGCCTTCAGGATATAGGAATCCAGGGGGCCGGATATCAGCCCTATTTTTTTATGCCCCAGCTTCATAAGATGCTTCACTGCAAGTTCAAACCCCTCCTGGCTGTCGCAGCCTACAGAGGCAATGTTGGGATTTTCCTTGATATAGTTGTCATAAAGGACCGTAGGGACCCGGGAGACACGGAACTCCTGCATCCAGGGGTCTAACAGGGAAAAACCCAGGATAAAGGAAGCCTGGTAGTCCTGCTGCATCATAAAGACGCCATAGGGGGTCAGTTTCTGGAAATCTATGGTCACAGGCACCACGTCCACCTGCCAGCCTTCCGGTTCTGCCATCTGCTTAAAACCCAGGACGATATCATGCCCGAACTGGTTTGGGGTGTTGCATTCCATATTTTCAATCAGGATACAGAGCTTTTTTTCTTTCCGCTGGAAACGCTTGTTGGTGTAGCCCAGCTCCACCGCCGTTTCCAGGATCCTTTTGCGCATTTCGTCGCTTACATCGGTGGCGTTGTTCAGCGCCTTGGAAACAGTGCTTTTGGAAATTCCCAGTTTTGCTGCGATATCGTTCAGTGTCGCCATACAGAAACCTCCCGAAATTTTTGTGAAAGATGCCAATAACTAATGTGTGAAATAAAGTAATTATAGCAAGGTTAAGGGTAAAACACAAGGCGTTGTGCTAAACTTTGAAGGGGCAGCAGGGCGGGGCTTATCAAAAAAGGCAGGAAATTCCAGACTGTATAAGGTGGTAGTAACGAAACTTACAGGAAAATAGTTTCGAAATATAAGTTTAGAAAAAGTTTCGATTTGATATACAAAATGAACAAATATTATGATTTTTGGCATATATAAGGGTAAAAGTGCACGAAAGGCCATCTTGACTATATCATTTCTTTATGCTAATGTAAACACATCGAAACTTAGAGAAACTTTTATAAATCCAAGGAGGTAAGTAAAATGAAAAGGTTTTTAGTCGCTTTATTGATGGCAGCAATGACCGTTACTGCCGTAACCGGATGCGGAAGCAAGGGAGGGGATTCCGCGAAAAGTGATTCCCCGTCAGGGGCTGCGGCAGATGCAGGGACGGAAAAGAAAGATGATACCGCAGCCGCGGATAATTCCGGGGCAGCCTCTTCAGGGGAGAGCGCAGATATTACTTTGAAGGTATGGTGTCCCCAGAACCAGGTGGATACCGGGATCATGGATGAACAGCAGAAGGCTTTCGCGGCAGAGCATCCGGAATATAATATTACATGGGTTACTGAGGTTGTAGGGGAAGACAAGTGCCAGGAATCCGTCCTTAAGGACGTTGGTGCAGCGGCGGACGTATTCTTATTTGCCAGTGACCAGCTTCCTTCCTTAGTAGAAGCAGGCGCAATCGCAAGGCTTGGGGGAGCCACAGAAGAGATGGTAAAGAGCACCATCGCGGAATCCGTTGTAGCCACAGCCATGGTGGACGATGCACTGTATGCGATTCCTTTTACCCATAATACTTTCTTTATGTACTATGACAAGACAATCCTTGATGAGGCAGATATCACATCACTGGAAAAGATCATGGCAAAGGAAACAGCAGATAACGTATACAATTACTATTTTGAATCCGCAGGCGGCTGGAAACTGGGATGCTACTATTATGGCGCAGGCCTTAGCATTTTCGGGCCTGACGGAAGTGACCTGGCAGCGGGGGTTGACTGGAACAATGAAAAAGGTGTTGCAGTTACCAATTACCTGATTGACCTGATCAACAACCCTAAATGTGCATTTGACGGCGAAATTTCCGTATCCGAGCTGGCAGGCGACCACAGGATCGGCGCGTGGTTTGACGGTTCCTGGAACTATGACCTGTACAAAGATATTTTAGGCGACGACCTGGGAATGGCAATTATCCCCACATTCAACCCTGACGGGAATGATTACCAGCTTCTGGGCTTCTATGGCTCTAAGTGTATCGGCGTAAACGCACAGTCCAAGAATATGGCGGCAGCAGTTGCTTTTGCGGCATTCCTTGGCAACGAAGAGAACCAGGTGCTGCGTTATGAAAAATCCGCACAGGTTCCTGCAAACATCAAAGCCGGGGAGAGCGAAGCCGTTAAAGCAGACCCTCTTGCAACCGTTCTTGTAGAAGAAGCAAACAAGGCAAGTGTGGCACAGCCCGCAAACGCTACCTTCAGTACCAGGTACTGGACTTATGCAAACGCAATTCCCACGGAGATCAGGAGCAAAGAGATCACCAAGGATAACGTACAGCAGAAACTGGATGATTTCGTTACGGCAATGACACAATAACGGATGTTTATTAAGGAGGTTTTCAGATGGGGATCTTTAAGAAAAAAACCCAGTCTGTTTATTTTAAGCCCAGCGATGCCAGCGTTGCGCAGGCATTTAAGAATGGCAATCCTATGACGAAGCTGTCTTTCTTTCTCTTCGGGCTTGGGAATATTGTAAATAAACAGGTTGTGAGGGGCTTACTATTTCTTATAATAGAAATTGCATATTTTGCCTACCTGTTTTCCTTCGGCATCGGTGCCCTGGGTGATTTTATCACCCTGGGTACCGCAGAGCAGGGGCAGGTGTATAATGAAGCACTGGGAATATTTGAATATACCACAGGCGATGATTCCATGCTTTGCCTGTTATACGGCGTAATAACGCTTGTGCTGACGGCAGCCGCTATCTTTGTGGGATGCATGTCAGGCAAAAGCGCCTACTGCACACAGTTCCGCAAGGAAAAAGGAATGGATATTCCTACTTTCAGGGATGATTTAAGGTCGCTTACAGAAGAAAACCTCCATGCATTCCTGCTGGCATTCCCGATTTTCGGAATTTTATGTTTCACCATTGTACCACTGATTTTCATGATTTTAATTGCCTTTACCAGCTATGACCATGAGCACCAGCCTCCCGGGAACTTATTTGACTGGGTTGGGCTGGCAAACTTCCAGGCAATGTTTTCCCAGGGGAGCAAGCTGGCTGCCACCTTCTGGCCGGTGCTGTCATGGACGCTGGTGTGGGCAATATTTGCAACGGTAAGCTGTTACATACTGGGCCTTTTGCTTGCCCTTTTGATTAACAGAAAAGGCACAAAGGGGAAAGGCTTCTGGAGGTTTATGTTCGTGCTTTCCGTGGCAGTGCCCCAGTTCGTTACTTTGCTGAGTATGAGGACGATTTTCAACGCCAACGGCCCTGTGAACGTGCTTTTGCGTGAATTTGGGATCATTGGGACAACGGAATCCATTCCCTTTTTCACCAATCCTCTGTATGCAAAGATTACCATAATCTGTATCAATATCTGGATCGGCGTGCCCTTTACCATGCTGTCCACCACAGGTATTTTGCAGAATATCCCAGGGGAGTTATATGAAGCGGCGAAAATTGACGGTGCCAGCGCGCCTTTGATTTTCAGGAAGATCACCCTTCCTTACATGCTGTTTGTTATGACCCCCAACCTGATTACATCCTTTACCGGGAATATTAACAACTTTAACGTAATCTTCCTGTTATCAGGAGGCGGCCCTGATTCACTGGATTATTACTATGCAGGAAAGACCGATTTGCTGGTTACCTGGCTGTACAGGTTAACGATCACCCAAAAGGATTACAACCTGGGAGCGGTTATCGGTATTCTGGTGTTTATTATCCTTGCAACTGTGTCACTGATAACGTACAGGCGTACAGGTTCTTACAAAGATGAGGGGGCGTTCCAATAATGAGAGCAAAAAGAATGATTACCAATGCTGCCTGTTATGTGTTGTTAACGGTCCTTAGCATTATCTGGGTATTGCCGATTTTTTACGTAATCCTCACATCCTTCCGTGAGGAGGGCGGCTCCTACAAGAGCTATATATGGCCCCGGGGCTTTACCCTGGATAATTACATCAATCTGTTTCATGGCAACAGCAGCATTGACTTTACCAGATGGTTTACCAATACCTTTATCATCGCTATATTCAGTACAGTCCTTTCCGCATTTTTTGTGCTCTGCGTATCCTATGTAATGAGCAGGCTGAGATTTAAAATGCGCAAAACCTTTATGAATATTGCGCTGGTACTGGGGATGTTCCCGGGCTTTATGTCCATGATCGCTGTGTACTATATTTTAAAGGGCCTTGGTTTCCTGGAATCCGGTGTTTTAAAGCAGGTGGCCTTGGTGCTTGTCTACTCCGGCGGGGCGGGGCTTGGGTTCTATATGGCAAAGGGATTTTTTGACACCATCCCGAAAACCATCGACGAGGCGGCATACATTGACGGCGCTTCTAAGTGGGATACTTTTATTAAGATCACCATTCCCCTGTCAAAGCCCATTATTACCTATACATTGATCACTGCCTTTATGGGCCCTTGGGTGGATTACATTTTTGCAAAGGTGATCATGGGCAATGAGACGCCTTATTATACCATTGCCATTGGCTTATGGACGATGCTGGAACAGGAGTTTGTGGAATACTATTATACACAGTTCTACGCAGGGTGCGTGGTTATTTCCATCCCCATTGCCATACTCTTCCTGCTGACACAGAAGTGCTATGTGGAAGGGATATCAGGGGCTGTGAAGGGTTAATATAAAATATCAAAGGGATGTTTTAGAAAAATGAAGTATAGAAAAGGCGGCTGCAAAATAGAATAATTATTTTGTAGCCGCCCTTTTTAGGAGTGGATGATATGATAGATAAAGATTTTGATGAAAAGTATCGTTATGACGGAAAAGACCTGGGGGTATGCTGCCAGCAGGGGCGGACAGTGTTTAAGGCCTGGAGCCCCTTGGCAGAAAGGGTAGAACTGCGCCTTTATAAGGAGGGCACGGGAGGGGAGGCCTGCCGGGCGGAGGAGATGCACCGGAAGGAAAAGGGCATCTGGGAGTGGGAATTTCCTGAAAACCTTCATGGGATGTATTATGATTACCTTGTAAGGATTGATGGGAAGGATACACGGACGGCGGACCCTTACGCAGTCGGCTGTAGCTGCAATGGCAGCAGGAGCATGGTGGTGGAGCTGGGAAAAACAGACCCGGAAGGGTTCGGGGAGGATACTGCCCCGGCCATGGAGGGGGAGCAGATTATTTATGAGCTCCACATCAAGGACTTTTCCTATGATAAGGACAGCGGCGTGCCGGAACCTTACAGAGGGAAGTACAAAGCCTTTACCCTGATGGGGACCAACGGGAAATACCCTACCTGCATGGAGTATTTAAAATCCCTGGGAGTCACCCATGTGCATCTGCTCCCTTTCTTTGACTATGGCTCGGTGGATGAAGCGGGGGATGAGAGCCAGTATAACTGGGGGTACGACCCGGTGAATTTTAATGTGCCGGAAGGCTCCTATGCAACGGATGCGGAAGACGGCCTGGTGCGTATCAGGGAATGCAAGGAAATGATCCAGGCGCTTCATAAGAATGGGCTGCGGGTAATTATGGATGTGGTTTATAATCACACCTACCGGGAGGATTCCTGGCTCCAGCGGATGGTGCCGGGGTACTATTACCGTTACCAGGCTGACGGGAGCCTCTCAGACGGTTCGGCCTGCGGGAACGATATTGCGGCGGGCAGGGCTATGGTGGATAATTATATTGCAGGTTCGGTGATGTACTGGGCCAGGGAATACCACGTGGACGGCTTCCGCTTTGACCTGATGGGGCTTTTGACAGTGGAGCTGATGAACCGGATACGCCGGGAGCTGAATGCGGAATTTGGCGAAGGGGAGAAGATGCTCTACGGGGAGCCCTGGCGTGCGGATGATTCCCCCATGGAAAGGGGGACCCAGGCAGCCCTTAAAGAGAATGCAGGCAGCCTGGACAATGGTATCGGATTTTTCAGCGACGATACCCGGGACGCAATTAAAGGGCATGTGTTTTATGAGGAAGAACCGGGATTTGTGAATGGGGGGAGGGGCATGGAATCCCTGATCCTCCATGCGGTGACCGGCTGGCGGGACGGCGGGGCATCCTTCCGCCCAAGAAGCTGCGCCCAGATTATCAATTATGTGTCTGCCCACGATAATTTTACCCTCTGGGATAAGCTGGTACTGACGCTGCATAATGGGGAGTCAGACTTTACCCGCCGGTATGAGGATGTGCTTGCCGCCAACAAGCTTGCCGCTTTTATTTATTTCACCTGCCAGGGAAGCCTTTTTATGCAGGCAGGGGAAGAATTCGGGCGGACGAAATTGGGGGAGGACAACAGCTATTGCTCCAGGCCGGAGCTGAATATGCTCAAGTGGGGAAGGACAGTGGAGTATGCAGAGCTGGTAGATTATTACCGGGGGCTGATCCGGCTGCGGAAAAAGCTGCCAGGGCTGTGCGACAAGTCCAGGTCCGCCGCCGCCCGCATCCGGGAGAAAAATATTTGCGGGGAACGGGTGGTTTCCTTCTGGGTGGATAACCGGGATTTTGACCACAGCGGGGGAAAATGGGAAGAGCTGCTGATTATTTATAACGGCTCTTTTGAGGGCTATACCCTGGAGCTGCCGGAAGGCCAGTGGGAAATCCTGGCGGACGCCAGGGAGGCGGGCTGCTGCTGGGGGATACCCGGCGGGCAGAAAGAACTGCTGGTAAAGGGGCAGAGCGGGCTGCTTTTGGGAAAATAGGGATATACACACAAAAAGCAGGAATGGAGGATCGGGATGAAGTTTATTTATGGAAAACAGGATTGGAAAACTTTCCAGAGAGGGGAAGAAAACTGTTATCTTATGGCCAATGGGTTGGGGGGCTTTTCTTCCCTTACCATCATTGGCTCCTGCGGGAGAAATGACCATTCGGTACTGATGGCGTGCGTGCATTCGCCCAATCACCGGTTTAACATGATCCACAGGCTGGAGGAAAGGCTTTCCCTGGGAGATTGGGAAACCCATATCTCCAGCCAGGACTATGGAAGCCATGGGCAGAGGGAGAATGGGTACCTGTATCAGAGCGATTTTTGCTACAGGGATTATCCCAGATGGACCTATCTGGTAAAGGGGGCGGAAGTGGTGAAAACCCTTGTCCTTGGGCAGGGTGAGAATACGGTGGGGATTTCTTATGAGGTCAACAACCGTTCCGGGGAGGAGGTTAGGCTGGAGGTACTTCCCCATCTGCAGTTTGTCCCCAAAGGCAGCCTTCTGCCCAACGACCAGGAGTTTGCCATAGAAAGGGGGAAAATCAGCGCTAACGGGCAGGTGCTGTATTTTTCCACGGACGGGGAGTTTTGCCAGCTGCCACTGGCATTTTGCGATGGCCTGTATTATGCATATGATGCCTGTGACGGAAGGATGGAGACAGGGCGGACGGCGGTAAACCACAGCATTTCCATCACCGTCCCTCCCGGAGGGCGGAAAACCCTCCATATGGCCTATGGCATGGAGGAGACCCTTCCCACAGTAGAAGAAATGTGCCAAAGCGTGGTTGCTTTCAGGGACGGCCTAAGGCAGGAAGCAGGCTTTGAAAATAAGGCGGCCCAGGCCCTGGCAACAGCCGCCAACCAGTTTATTTCCTACAGGGCGTCCACCCAGGGACAGACCATACTGGCGGGCTTCCCCTTCTTTGAAGACTGGGGAAGGGATACCATGATTGCCTTAAACGGCTGCTGCCTTGCCACAGGCCAGTATGGGACAGCCAGGAGCATCCTGGAAACCTTTATGGCATACTGTGACAGGGGGCTGATGCCCAACCTCTTCCCGGAGGGCGGGCAGTCCCCAAGGTATAACACGGTGGATGCCTCCCTTTTGTTTATCATAACTGTCTATGAATATTATAAGAAGACAGGGGATGCCGCTTTTGTAAAAAAGGCATGGAAGACCATGGAGGATATTGTGGGTTGGTACAGGAAGGGGACAGACTTTGGCATTGGCATGGACAGTGACGGGCTGGTCATGGCAGGGCGGGGGTTTGACCAGGTGACCTGGATGGACGTAAGGGTAGGGGATATCCTCCCCACCCCCAGGCATGGGAAGCCGGTGGAAATCAATGCTTACTGGTATAACGCCCTGTGCATGATGGATGAACTGGCACGGACGGCCTATGCGCCGGAGGAAGGCCGGGAGGGCGGGGAGTATGCATTGCTTGCCGCCAAAGTGAAGGAGAGCTTTGAGGGGCAATTCTGGAATGAAGAGGCCGGATGCCTTAAGGATGTGCTGTCCGGGACGAAAGCGGACGGCCAGGTCCGCTGTAACCAGATCTGGGCAGTCTCCCTGCCTTTCTCCCTGCTTTCACCTGAGAAGGAAAAGCAGGTAGTGGATGTGGTGTTCCAAAAGCTTTATACCCCTTATGGCCTCCGGACCCTGGCCCCGGAGGATGGGGAGTTCCATCCCTTTTATGGGGGGCAGGTGCTGGAGAGGGATCTGGCGTACCATCAGGGGACCGTTTGGGTGTTCCCCTTAGGCGCATATTATCTGGCATATCTGAAGGTCAACGGTTATTCTAAGGAGGCCAGGGCGTGTGTGGAGAGACAGCTTGAAAGCATGGAAGCCGCCCTCCGGGAGGGATGCATCGGGCAGCTTCCGGAGATTTATGACGGGGAGAACCCGGTTTCTTCCAAGGGCTGCTTTGCCCAGGCGTGGAGCGTGGGCGAGATACTGAGAGTGTATGATGCACTTAGGGAATAGCAGTATTATTTTGCCCTTCACAAATAAGATTGACGGTTATTGGGAAGAGGCGGGCACAGAGTTGGGCATCTGTTTCAGATACCCCATTTCACAATAAGCCCCCTTTTCCCCAAGCCAGTCAATGAGGCGCCGCAAGGTATTTGCCTCTTTCTCAAAATGCCCCAGTTTTGAATATTTAGAAGCCTTCGGGTGTGCCCGCGGGAATTTACCGTCAGCGCTTGTGTAAGTTTGTGTTTTACAGTATAATTTTTAAAAAGGGCAAATTTGTATCAAAGGTGATGTGGGTATATGGCAAGGAAAGTTGGCATTGGCCATCAGAATTTTGGGGAATTGATCACAGAGAATATATTTTATATAGATAAAACGCTGTTCATAAAGGAATGGTGGGAAAATAATGATGTAGTTACGTTGATCACCCGCCCCCGAAGGTTTGGGAAGACACTGAATGTGAGCATGTTGGAGAATTTTTTTCTGTGGAGTATGCAGGAAGAAGTGATTTGTTTCAGGGGCTTTCCATTTGGCGGGATGAAAAATACCGGAATTTGCAGGGGACATATCCGGTAGTTTATCTTAGTTTTGCAAAAGTGAAAGAACATTCATTTGTGGGTACCAGAAAGAAGATATGCCTGGGTATAAAGAGGTTATACAACAAATACGATTTTTTGCTTGGGAGCGGATGCCTGAACGGAGAAGAAAAAAAGTTATATCTAAAGATGGCAGATGATATGGAAGATCATCTTGCATCGGAAGCCCTGAATATGTTATCCGAATACCTGATGCGCTATTATGGGAAAAAGGTGATCATTTTATTGGATGAATACGATACACCCATGCAGGAGGCTTATACGGGCGGTTACTGGGATGAGCTTGTCCTGTTTATGAGAAATCTGTTTAATGCCACCTTTAAAACGAATCCGTTTCTGGAAAAGGCATTGATGGCTGGGATTACAAGAGTCAGTAAGGAATCCGTTTTTTCGGACTTGAACAATATTGAAGTGGTGGCTACAACTTCTGAAAAATATGAAAGTTCTTTTGGCTTTACCCAGGAAGAAGTCTGGGAAGCTTTGGAAGAATATGGATTGTTTGACCAAAGGGGCAGGGTAAAAAGTTGGTATGATGGCTTTGCATTTGGAAGAGTACAGGATATCTACAATCCGTGGTCAATTATTAATTATCTGGATAAACGGATTTTTACTACCTATTGGGCGAATACAAGCAGTAACAGCTTGGTGGGATGCCTGATCAGGGAGGGGAGCGCACAGACAAAAGTAGCCATGGAGGATCTGCTTTCCGGCAGGAAACTTTGTGCACAGATTGACGAACAGATTGTATTCAGCCAGTTGAAAAGCAACGAAAACGCTATTTGGAGCCTTTTGCTGGCAACAGGCTATCTGCGGGTGGAAAAGTACGGCCTGAACCAAAAAGAACGGATGGAATATGAGCTTGCACTTACAAACAGGGAAGTGGCCATTATGTTTGAGAAGATGATAGATGAATGGTTTAAAGAGTTTACATCCGACTATAATACTTTTGTCAAAGCACTGATGCAGCGGGACATAGATGCCATGAATACTTATATAAACCGGATTTCGGCCGTTACATTCAGTTATTTTGATACCGGTAAAAATCCTTCGGCAGAATCTGAACCGGAACGGTTTTATCATGGATTTGTCCTGGGGCTTATGGTGGATCTGGAGGACCGGTATAAGATTACCTCCAACAGGGAGAGCGGGTTCGGGAGATATGATGTAGTGCTTGAACCGCGCAGGGTCTCGGATGATGCAGTCATTATAGAATTTAAGGTTTGCAGCCCGGCGAAAAAAACAGACATTGGAAGAGGCTGTGGCGGATGCATTAGGCCAAATTGATGCTATGAACTACGCGGCGGCGCTGGAGGCAGGCGGTATTGCGCCGGAGCGGATCCGGAAATATGGATTTGCATTTGAAGGGAAGAAAGTCCTGATTGGCCAGCCTTAAGCCTGGGCCAACCAAAATGGCCCCTAATTACACAAAAACCGCAAACCATTGATTTTACTGGAAAATCCCTGAATTTGCGGCTTCATATAAAAATGGAAGCAATGGGGCTCGAACCCATGACCTCTCGCGTGTGAGGCGAACGCTCATCCC
>CAJTVD010000038.1 GCA_910579495.1 uncultured Lachnospiraceae bacterium | reverse complement strand
CTGCCATAGGCTGGCGTACAATCACCTTTAATGTCTCCATTCCAAAGTAGTCATCTATGGGTCTTTTATTGATTATAATCTCACCTTTGCCCGGCTTTAAATATACTCTCGCAACTGATTTTTTCCTTCTGCCGGTTCCGTAGAATCTTGCTGCCTTCGCCATTTTTATCTTCTCCTTTCAGTGCCTTTTAAAAAGTCAATACTTCGGGCTTCTGAGCCGCATGGGGATGCTCTGCGCCTGCATATACATGAAGCTTCGTGTACATCTGCCTTCCCAAAGGTCCTTTGGGGAGCATTCCCTTGACAGCATGCTCTACAGCCTTTTCAGGCTTCTTCGCCATCATTTCGCGCAGGGTTGTCTCCTTCAGCCCGCCAACATAGCCTGAATGATGATAATAAATCTTCTGGTCCATTTTTTTGCCTGTTACTTTAACCTTATCGGCGTTCACAATAATCACATAATCACCGGTATCCATATGGGGTGTAAAAATCGGCTTATTCTTACCCCTTAAAACTTTAGCCACTTCTGAAGCCAAACGTCCTAACGTCTTATCTGCAGCATCTACTACATACCATTTTCTTTCAATGGTAGCAGGGCTTGCCATAAATGTACTCATCCTATTACCTCCATATAAGTTTTTCCTGCCGATATTCTTCCATAAACAGGGCGGATGTCCGGGCCGCCGGGCCTACTTCCAAATAGTTCCCAGGTATTCTATTCCTAATGCCCGCCCAGGGAAGATAAATCCCTATATGCCGCCAGGGCAAAAAAGGGTTATCAGGCAAGGCATTAACTAACTTCGTCACATTGAATAATTATATTATACGCTTCCGTGTGTGTCAACCATATTTTTGGCTGTTTTGGGTGATTTTGTAATAACCCTTATATGCGAATATCCACTAACCCACATGCGCCAGGATTTTTCCCCTTCTACCAAAACTCATACTTGGCCAGCGTCAGGCCGCAGGCAGGTGCTGTTGGCCCTGCCGCCTTTCTGTCCCTGGCTTTCAGGATTTCCTCCATACGCTCCGGCGCAAGGCTCCCTTTTCCCGCCTCCATCAGTGTCCCGGCTATGATCCTCACCATGTTGTAGAGAAAGCCGCTGCCGCTTACCCGGACCAGGATTTCCTCCCCTGTCTTATCCACGGTGAGTTCATATATGGTGCGTATTGTGGACTCTGCCGCTGATGCCGTGCTGCAGAAGCTCTTAAAGTCGTGTTCCCCCACCAGGTATGCCGCCGCCTGTTTCATCTTTCCCACATCCAGGGGAACATAGGTAAAATAAGCGTACAGCCTTTTGGTTGGCATGGGAAATTCCCTGTTCAGGATCCGGTATTCGTAGGTTTTACGGCTGTTGCAGCGGCGGGGATGGAAGTCTGCCGCCACCTCCCGGGAATCCTGTACCCTGATATCTTCCGGCAGCCTCTGGTTCAGCGCATAGGAAATTTTTTCTGCCGGCATACGGGCATTTGTGTCAAAGACCGCCACATTGCACAGGGCATGGACGCCGGAATCGGTCCTGCTGGCCCCAATCACCCAAATCTCTTCCTTTAAAAGAGCGCTTAAGGCTTTGTTCAGCTCCCCCTCTATGGTATCCGCGCCGGGCTGCACCTGCCAGCCCCGGTAAGCCGTGCCGTCATAGGCCACTACCAGTTTTACCCGCTTCATAATAGGAAATACCTTCCAAAAAAGACACACAGCGCCAGGTAGCAGGCCACCGTCCCATAGGCAAGCACGTCTCTTTTTTGGTATATCAGGGGTTTCATTTTCGTCCGGTGGCCATCCCCCCTATAGCACCTTGCCTCCATGGCCATGGCCAGGTCGTTGGCACGCCGGAAGGCTGATATAAACAGGGGTACCAGCAAGGGCACCAGGCTTTTGGCCTTTTTGATTAGGTTCCCGCTTTCAAAATCCGCCCCCCTTGCAATCTGGGCTTTCATGATTTTGTCCGTTTCCTCCAGCAAAATGGGAATAAACCGCAAGGCAATAGACATCATCATGGCAATTTCATGTACCGGCACTTTCAGTTTCTTTAATGGCCCCATCAGCCTTTCCATGCCGTCGGTGAGGTTATTCGGGGTTGTGGTCAGGGTCATCAGCGAGGAGCCCATGAGCAGGAAAACCAGCCTGATTGCCATAAAACCTGCCAGCCGCGCCCCTTCTTTGGTAATCCGCAGTTTCCAGAAGGAAACCAGCGTCTCCCCTGGAGTAAGGAACAGGTTAAACCCTACTGCAATGACCAGCAAAAACAGAATAGACTTCATTCCCCGCATGATAAATTTAGGCGGGACTTTTGATAGTTTCACCACCAGTACAAGAAAAAGCCCTGCGACCAGGTAACCCAGGAGGTTGTCCACAATAAAAAGGGAAATGATATAACAGACCGTGGCCACCAGCTTTACCCTGGGATCCAGTCTGTGGATAACGGAATCTGTCTGATAATATTGTCCTAGTGTAATATCTCTTAGCATCTTTTAACTCCCATGGGGCTTGGGGACGGGGAATTCTCCTGCAGGGTTTATTTCCCCGCTTCCCTGTCTCCCACTGCCTTTAGTATTGCCCTTTTTGCCTCTTCGATGGTGGTAATATCCGTATCAACAGGAAGCCCCCGTTCCCTGAGCTCCCGCACAATGTAGGTCACCTGGGGAGCCGCCAGGCCGATTGCTTCCAGTTCCTTATAGTGGCGGAACACTTCCCTGGGCACATCGTCGAAAATGGCCTGCCCTCTGTTCATGACTATGATCCGGTCCACATATTTGGCCACATCCTCCATGCTGTGGGAGACCAGGATCACCGTTATCCCTGTCTCTTCCCGCAGCCGGGCAATCTGGTCAAGGATTTCATCCCTCCCCTTAGGGTCAAGCCCTGCCGTAGGCTCATCCAATATGAGCACCTCCGGCTTCATGGCCAGGACTCCCGCTATTGCCACCCGCCGCTTCTGCCCGCCGGAAAGGTCAAAGGGCGATTGGTAGAAATATTCATCCCCAAGGCCTACCTGCTTCAGCGCCGCATAGGCACGCAGCTCTGTCTCCTTTTTGTCCAGGCCAAGGTTTTTAGGGCCGAAGCACACATCTGAAAATACATCTATTTCAAATAACTGGTGCTCCGGGTATTGGAACACCAGCCCTACCTTGCTGCGCAGCTCCTTTTTGTTGTAATCCTTCTCATGGATATCTGCACCGTTATAGTAGATATTCCCTCCTGTAGGGGCCAACAGCCCGTTTAAATGCTGCACCAGGGTGGACTTCCCGGAGCCTGTATGCCCGATCAGCCCAATAAACTGGCCATCAGGCAGCACAAGGCTGATATCCTTCAAGGCCGCATATTCCATGGCTGTCCCCTGCTCATACACATGGCTTACATGATCCAATATGATTGACATGTTAATTTCCCTCCCTCCTGGGCATCTGCCTGGGAAAGCCAAGGGCATCTGCCAGTTCCTCACGGGTAAGGATCCCTTCCGGGATCGCAAGGCCGCTTTTTCTCAGCTCATGGGCAAGCAGCGTTACCTGGGGGACGTCCAGCCGTAAGGCTTTAAGCTCCTCCACCCTGCTGAAAATCTCCCTGGGGGTTCCCTCCATGGCGATTTTCCCTTTGTCCATCACAAATACCTTGTTGGCATGGATGATTTCTTCCATATAATGAGTGATCAGGATAATCGTGATCTCCTCCACATGGTTTAGGGCCCGCGCCGCCCGTATCACTTCCCTGCGCCCATTAGGGTCCAGCATTGCCGTGGGTTCGTCCAGGATAATGCATTTGGGGTGCATGGCAATCACCCCTGCAATGGAAACCCGCTGCTTCTGCCCGCCGGATAACTTGTTGGGGGAGTGCTTCCGGAACTCATACATCCCCACTGCTTTCAGGCTCTCCTCCACCCTCTGCCAGATTTCTTCCGTGGGCACTCCCAGGTTTTCCGGCCCAAAGCCTACGTCCTCTTCCACCACCTGGCCAATAATCTGGTTGTCAGGGTTCTGGAATACCATCCCCGCTTCCTGCCGGATAGCCCACAGATTTTCTTCTTTGGAGGTATCTTTTCCGTCCACCAGCAGGGTCCCTTCCGTGGGATAGAGGATGGCGTTGATATGCTTGGCAAGGGTGGATTTCCCGGAACCGTTATGCCCCAGGATAGCCACAAAGTCTCCCTGCTTTACATCAAGGCTTACCTGGTCCACAGCCCGGGTAATACCGTCCACATTGCCTTCTTCATCTCTTCTGATATATTCAAAAACCAGATCTCTTGCTTTAATGATATCCATTTTGCGTCCTTTTTGATCTTCCATATCTGTTTTACATCCGTCCTATATTGTACAGGATATTAATTTTAATTGCAATAGATTGTGATTTATCGTATCATAATTTAAAGGTGGGGAAATCCTTTGGAACTGTAACCGGAATCCCATCTGTATGCACAAAAACTTTTCCGTCCATGTACCCGCAATACGGACAGGAAAATAAACAGGAGATTAAAAAAATGGATAAATGGATAAAGCCCATAGCTTTTCTCACAGTTTTAGTGATTTTTTGTTCTGTCCTTGCAAGGTTCCTTATGAGGGGCGAAACCCTCACAGAATATGCCCACAGCAATCCTGACGTGGCCTTTGCCGCCCCTGCGGCAACCGGGGCCATCCCTGTGCCGGCAAGTACTGCTGGGGCGGCAGCGTCCCCTGAAACGGCTCCTGGCAGCGTTCCGGAAGCACCTGCCGCTTCCCCTGCCCCCTCCCCTTTGGCAGATGTGGAATCTGCAGAAAGCGTGCATTACCAGGATGGCTTCTTTTACCAGCCCCTGACAGAGACGGTAATTGCACGGATTACGGGGATTTCTTATCCTGTCCCTGAATCCGCCGCCGCTTCCCTGGGAGCTGGGGCAGTGAACGTGGTCCCAGACAATGAAACGCTGGCAGTGTCCTATGAGGACCTGCGGTATTTGAATGTGCTTTATTACGATTTCAGGGGGGAAGTACAGGCTGGGGAATTAATCTGCAACAGAAAGATCGCCCAGGATTTGGTGGAGATCTTTTATGAACTTTATCTCAATGAATACCAGATTGAGCGTATCCGGCTGATTGATGAATACGGCGGCGACGATACGGCTTCCATGGCGGACAATAACACTTCCTGCTTTAACTACCGCCTTGTGGACGGCACCGCCAGCCTCTCCAAGCACGCCCTTGGGTTCGCCATTGATATCAATCCTTTTTATAATCCTTATGTGGTTTATAACCGGGACGGAAGCGGCGAAACTTATATTTCCCCCAGCGGAAGTGAAGTTTATGCGGACCGCTCCCGGAATTTTCCTTATAAAATTGATGAAAACGATTTATGCTATCAGTTATTCAAAGCCCATGGGTTTACATGGGGAGGGAACTGGAATTCCAGCAAGGATTATCAGCATTTTCAGAAAGTGGTAAAGTAGGAAGCTCCTGTTCCTGGATGCCGCCGGATGGCGAAACAGGCTGCCGCACAAAACTGTGCGGCAGCCCTATTTAAATCCTATTAAACTAACTCAAGAACTACTTCCAAAGCCCCGTCACCCTTGCGCTGTCCAATCTTAATGATTCTTGTATAGCCGCCGTTACGGTTTACATACTTAGGGCCATACTCTTCAAACATCTTTTTCACAAGGTCAACCTTCACTGTGCCTCTTTTTCTGCCCGCCTTGGTGTTGGGGACCTCGGTCACAGGATACAGGACTTTTAATATCTGATGCCTTGCATGTAACCTGGAAGGCAGGTCTTTCTTAATTTCCTTTTCCACGATCTCGAACTTGGTAACTCTCTTGCCGTCTACCACTTCCTTAACACGTTTCCCGTCCTTGTCCTTTAAAGGTACTTTCGCAGAAACTGTCACTGTCTCATAATTGTCTTTTTCTTTTGCAGCAATGGCAATCAGGCCTTCCGCAATCTTCTGGACTTCTTTTGCCCTTGCTAATGTGGTAACAATCCTGCCCTTATAAATAAGTGCTGTTACCTGGTTTCTAAGTAATGCTTTTCTCTGGGAAGCAGTTTTTCCCAATTTTCTTTTCTTTGCCATTTTTGGCTCCTTTCCTCAACGGGTTTTCACCCTCCATGGTACATCTGGCAACGCTCTTTGGCCTTACTTGCCGGATGCCTGTACTCCATTTATGAGAACACAGGGCGCACTCTTTGGTTTTACCGCCTGCGTTTCACACGATTGCCAATGGGATTTTCTGCCATCTTCCGCCAGGCTTACGCCTCGTCGCTTGGATTCAGCTGCAATCCCAGTTCTTTTAATTTTGCTAAAACTTCCTCCAGTGATTTCCGTCCCAGGTTGCGGACTTTCATCATATCCTCAGAGGTTTTGTTTGTTAATTCTTCAACAGTATTGATACCAGCTCTCTTTAAGCAGTTATAGGAGCGGACTGACAGCTCCAGCTCATCAATGCTCATCTCCAATACTTTTTCTTTTTCATCCTCTTCTTTTTCCACCATGACTTCGGCAGTCTTGGCATTTTCAGACAGGTCAATGAAAAGGCTTAAATGTTCGCTAAGTACTTTTGCAGCTAAGCTAACCGCTTCGTCAGGCACCAGTGTACCGTTAGTATAAACATCCAATGTCAGCTTATCATAGTCTGTGATTTGACCTACACGTGTATTCTCAACGGTTACGTTAACCCTCTCAACAGGTGTATAAATAGAATCTACTGCAATGACGCCAATGGGCAAATCTTCGCTTTTATTTTTGTCGGCGCTTACATAGCCCCTTCCTTTGGTAATGGTCAGTTCCATGTAAAACTTGGTGTTCTTGCCGTTCAGGGTTGCGATGGTAAGGTCAGGATTTAAGATTTCAATATCCTGGTCACACTGGATATCGGAGGCTTTCACCACGCCCTCGCCCTCATATTCGATGTATGCGGTCTTTGGCTCGTTTGTATCACTGTTGTTCTTAATAGCAAGGCTTTTAATGTTCATCACAATTTCAGTTACATCTTCCTTAACTCCCTGGATGGAACTGAATTCATGAAGCACGCCTTCTATCTTAACCTGGCTTACAGCCGCGCCAGGGAGTGAAGAGAGCATAATTCTTCTAAACGAATTCCCAAGTGTAATACCGTAACCTCTTTCCAACGGTTCTACGACAAATTTGCCATACTTTTTATCCTCAGAGATTTCTGCCACCTCAATATTTGGTCTTTCAAAATCAAACACTGCAAATACCCTCCTTTACGAACAATGAAAGTAACACCTATAGAAAAATTGGCCTGCAATTCTTCTCCATATGATAAATACACTCTTAGGCAGCGTACCACGCTGCCTTAGAGTTTTATCACACGATTTATTTGGAATACAATTCGACAATAAGCATCTCATTTACAGGAACATCAATCATTTCTCTGGTGGGAAGGTTCTTCACAGTCCCTTTTAATGCCTCCTGGTCTACCTCCATCCATTCAGGAACCAGCCTTCCTGCTGTTACTTCAAGGATATCTTTGTATCTCTGTAGGGATTTTGACTTTTCTCTGACTTCAATAACATCCCCGGCTTTTACCAGATAGGAAGGAATCTGGACAGGCTTTCCGTTTACCAGGAAGTGCTGGTGCCCAACCACCTGCCTTGCTTCCCTTCTGGTCCTGGCGAATCCCATACGGAATACCACGTTGTCCAGCCTGCTCTCCAGCATAACCATCAGGTTTTCACCGGTCATGCCCTTCATCCTGTCTGCCTTTTCATAGTAATTCCTGAAAGGCTTTTCCAGCACGCCGTAGATAAATTTGGCTTTCTGCTTTTCACGGAGCTGAAGCCCGTACTCACTTACTTTCTTGCCAGCCCTTGCGTTCGTCCTGTTTGATTTCTTGTCATATCCAAGAAATGTGGGGTCAAGCCCAAGGGACCTGCATCTTTTTAAAACCGGAACTCTGTTTACTGCCATTTTATTTTCCTCCTGTTATTGTTTACAGCGCACCTTTCAGCGCCTTCTTCCAACATCTGACTTACTTTTGTTATACGCGGCGGCGTTTGGGCGGGCGGCATCCGTTATGGGGTACAGGTGTCACGTCCCTGATACTGGTAACTTCCAGCCCGCATGCGGAAAGGGCACGTATTGCCGCCTCACGCCCTGAACCGGGTCCCTTTACCATAACGTCAACTGTCTTTAACCCATGCACCAATGCTGCCTTTGTCGCTGTCTCTGCTGCCATCTGTGCTGCATATGGAGTAGATTTCCTTGAACCTCTAAAACCAAGACCACCGGCACTTGCCCAGCTAAGGGCATTCCCTTCACTGTCTGTCAACGTAACAATTGTATTGTTAAATGAAGACTGGATGTGTGCCTGTCCATGTTCAACGTTTTTCTTGACACGTTTTTTTGTCACTTTTTTGGTAACTTTTTTTGCTGCCATTTAAACTAACCTACTTTCTTCAATCATTGTGAATTGTTTTCCGTTTTATTTCTTCTTGTTTGCCACAGTCCTCTTAGGGCCTTTCCTTGTCCTTGCATTGGTCTTGGTATTCTGACCACGTACCGGAAGCCCTTTCCTGTGGCGGATTCCCCTGTAGCATCCGATTTCCTGAAGCCTTTTGATGTTCATGGCAACTTCCCTGCGGAGGTCACCTTCCACCATGTAACCAGCATCAATGACTTCGCTGATTCTCTTCACTTCATCGTCGGTCAGCTCCCTGACACGGGTATCCGGGTTGACTTTTGCCTGCGCCAGAATCTTATTGGAACTGGAACGTCCGATTCCGTAAACATAAGTCAAACCAATTTCCACACGTTTTTCCCTTGGTAAGTCCACACCTGCAATACGAGCCATTTAAATTCCTCCATTCTTTGCGCATTTCCATGCGCTGACACTAATTGATTGGGGCGCACTGCGCCCAACCGGATGTTTCCGATCTTACGCGAAAATTCTCACGAACCAAGAAGTAATCACCAAGGCTCCTTTGTACAATTATATTTATCAGCGCATCCCTGGCATATTGGCTAAGCCGGGAGAGGCACTGCAGCCGCTTCTAATAATTGGACAAGAACCCTTCTGCCACAGGCAGCGGATTATCCCTGTCTTTGTTTGTGCTTCGGATTCTCGCAGATCACTCTGATCTGCCCTTTTCTCTTAATGATCTTGCACTTTTCGCAAATCGGTTTTACTGATGATCTAACCTTCATGTTAAACCCTCCTTTCAAAAAGACCGTTTCACATTATACCATAACAGAGCCATAAATGCAATGACAAACCCCATTATTTTCCTAAATATTTGTAACAATCCATCCTCCGGCCAGGCCCTTGGCCAGGCCGCTACAAATATTTACTATTTATCCCTCCAGATGATCCTTCCCTTGCTCAGGTCGTAAGGCGACAGTTCCAAAGTAACCTTATCCCCCGGAAGGATCCGTATAAAATTCTGCCGCAGTTTCCCGCTGATGTGCGCTAACACCCTATGCCCGTTTTCCAGTTCCACCTGGAACATGGTGTTGGGAAGTTTTTCTACTACGGTTCCTTCAATCTCAATTACATCGGCTTTTGACATGTGTTACCTCCTCCATAAAACGAAAAACATCTTACTCGTTCTTTTGCCATCCGCTGGTTCTTTCTTTGATGGCAAATTTAATTTCTTCCTCATAAATGATATGCCCGCTTTTTAGCTTTTCTGCCAAAGTGGTGTCAATATCTGTTTTCATTAGCTGAAGATGTTTCTTTTTTTTCTTTTTGGGATTTTTTAGCCCTCTGGCCTTTCCGTCTGCCAGATAAACAAAATCCCCTTCTTCTTTTATTATAATATATACCCGGTCTTTGTCGTGTCCTGCCCTGGATATGGCAAACATTCCTACCATAAGCTGCACCTGTCCTTTCAGCCGGAAGCTTTCGGCGAAAGAGTGAGGATTTCCGGTTCCTGGTCTGTGACCAGTATTGTATTTTCATAATGGGCAGACAGTTTCCCGTCCTGGGTCACTACTGTCCATCCGTCCGGAAGCCACCGCACCCGCCAGCCGCCTGCATTCACCATAGGCTCTATGGCAAGGGCCATCCCCGGCCTTAGCCTTATGCCCCTGCGCCACTGCCTGAAATTGGGGATCTGGGGCGGTTCATGGAGATGGGTCCCAATGCCATGCCCCACCAGGTCCCGTACCATGCTGTAGCCATATCTGGTACAGAAAGCGTCAATGGCGTTGGAGATATCGTAAAGATGCCCGCCCGCCCTGGCATACTTTATTCCCTCAAAAAAGCTTTGCTGGGTAACTTTGATCAGCCTTGCTGCTTCCCGGCTGATCCTGCCTACCGGATAAGTCCTGGCGGCATCGGAATGATACCCTTTATAGATCAGCCCTGTATCCAGGCTGACAATATCGCCCTCTTTTAATATCCTCCGTTTAGAAGGTATGCCATGTACAACTTCATTATTTACGGACACACACACAGCCCCCGGGAAGCCATTATAATTCAGAAAATTGGGTACACAGCCATAGCCGCGGATCAGCTTTTCACCCAAGGCATCAATATCCCAGGTTGAGATTCCCGGTTTGATTGCCTCGCCTAGCTGCTCATGGACCTTTGCCAGGATTCTTCCTGACTGGCGCATAAGCTCTATTTCCCTCTCAGACTTTATTGTTATGGCCATAGCGCTATCCCAAAATGGCGGTAATTGCCTGGAACACGTCTTTCCGATCGGCTGTGCCGTCCACTGTCTTTAAAATCCCCTTCTGCTGGTAAAAAGCTATCAGGGGCTGTGTCTGTTTGTGATAAACTTCCAGGCGGTTTTTCACCGTTTCCGGCCTGTCGTCGTCCCTAAGGACCAGTTCCCTGCCGCAGGTGTCGCAGATCCCCTCCTTTTTGGGCGGGACATGCTCCAAATGGTAGGTAGCGCCGCACCCTAAGCAGGCACGCCTGCCGCCCATCCTGTTGATGATATTTTCATCCGGCACGTCCACGTCAACTGCAAAGTCAATCTTATCGCCGATTTCTTCCAGCGCCTTATCCAGGACTTCCGCCTGGGGAATCGTCCTTGGGAAGCCGTCCAGCACATACCCGCCCTTGCAGTCATCTCCGGCAACCCTGTCCAGGAGTATCTTTACAGTAAGCTCATCCGGCACCAGCAGCCCCTGGTCCATATATTTCTTGGCTTCCATTCCCAGTTCCGTGCCGTTTTTGATATTCGCCCTGAAAATATCGCCTGTGGAAATATGGGGTACACCGTACTTTTCGGCAATCATCTTTGCCTGTGTGCCTTTCCCTGCACCGGGAGCCCCTAACATAATTATTTTCATTCTTCCCTCATTTCTGATACCAGCGCGGAAACCTCCTCTGCTGCCATTTCCGCACTATTCTAATAATATAGAGGCAAAGGAAAACAGTTTGCTATCGCCTGTATTTTCCCTTCACCTCTAAATTTTTAACAGTAAAGTAACTCATTAATCATTTAAAAAACCTTTGTAATTACGCACCAGCATCTGGGATTCGATCTGCTTCATGGTTTCCAGCACAACACTCACGATAATGATCAGGCTGGTACCTCCAAAGGAAACCTGTGCGCCGAACACACCGTTGAACACAAAGGGGATTACGCATACAACCGTAAGCCCTACCGCGCCGATGAAAACAATATAGTTCAAAATCTTGGTCAGATATTCGCTGGTGGGCTTGCCAGGCCTTATTCCGGGAATAAACCCACCCTGTTTTTTCATATTTTCCGCGATCTCAATCGGATTAAAGGTAATGGAAGTATAGAAGTAGGCAAAGAAAATGACCAGTACTATATATACCAGCAATCCAATGGAATAAACAGGCTCCCCCGGTTTACACCAGTTTCCGGAATTTAACCCTTTTAAGATATGCCCCCAGAAGCCGGTCCCGTTATAGCCCAAAAAGCTGCATACAACAATAGGGAGCTGCATCAGGGAGGATGCGAAAATAATTGGAATTACGCCGGACGTGTTCACCTTTAAAGGAATAGAGGATGTCTGCCCGCCCACCATCTTTCTTCCCTGGACCTTTTTCGCATACTGCACAGGAATTTTACGGACACCGTCGTTGAGAATGATCACCATCACCACCATTGCCAGAATGACAGCAAATATGGCCACTGCTGCTACCACCCCTACTGCTATGGGTTTGCCGAACACAAACCGCTCAAACAATTGGGCAATATCCTGGGGGATCCTGGAAATGATATTAATAACAAGCACGATGGAAATACCGTTTCCTACGCCTTTTTCCGTAATCCGCTCGCCTATCCACATTAAAAACGCACTTCCCGCAGTAAGCGCCGCAATTACGGTAATCACATTAAGAGCATTAAAATTCTCTAAAAGCCCGCCGTTCCCGAAAGCAATCGCCATGGCGGAAGATTCAATAAGGGCAAGGGCTACCGTCACATAACGGGTAATGGAAGCAATCTTCTTCCTTCCATCCTCCCCTTCCTTCTGCATCTCCTCCAGCTTCGGTATGGCAATCGTGAGAAGCTGCATGATAATGGAAGAAGTAATATATGGCGTGATATTTAATGCCAGAATCGACATATTAAGAAACGAACCACCTGTAAAGGCATCAAAAAAACTGAACGCATCGCCGGTCTGCTGGGCAAACCAATTGGAAAAATAATGCCTGTCCACCCCCGGCACAGGGAGCTGTGAGCCAAGGCGGATCACAGCGAGCATGCCAAGTGTAAACAATAGTTTGTTTCTTATATCTTTTATTTTAAATGCGTTTTTTAAGGTTGTGAGCATTTACATCACCTCTACAGTTCCACCAACAGCTTCAATTTTTTCTTTTGCGGATGCACTGAAAGCATTTGCCTTTACTGTAAGCTTCTTGGTAATTGTTCCATTTCCGAGGATCTTTACGCCATCCCTTGGATTTTTCACAATACCGGATTCAATTAGCGTATCCACATCAACTACGGCGCCGTCCTCAAACTTCTTATTCAGTACGTCCAAGTTCACCGCAATAATTTCCTTAGAGCTGGGGCAGGTAAAGCCTCTCTTAGGAATTCTTCTGTATAAGGGCATCTGCCCGCCTTCAAAGCCTATTCTGGGCGCACCTGAACGGGCTTTCTGCCCCTTATGGCCTTTACCGGCTGTCTTGCCGTTTCCTGAGCCATGTCCACGGCCCTTCCTGAACTCATTATGCTTGGAGCCTCTTGCCGGCCGTAAATTGCATAATTCCATTGAGCGTTCCTTACTCATTGCTGACACCTCCTTATCTTTTAGACTTCTTCAACCTTTATTAAGTGCCTGATCTGCTGGATCTGTCCTCTAGTAGCCGCATTGTCAGGCAGTACGATCGACTTGTTGAGCTTTCTAAGCCCCATAGACTGCACGGTAGCTTTATGCTTCGGGACTGCGCCGATAGTAGATTTTACCAATGTGATCTTTAACATTTTCTGTTCTGCCATCTTTCCATTCCCTCCTATGCTAAAATTTCTTCCACGGACTTGCCGCGCTTCCTTGCCACTTCTTCCGGCGTCTTAAGCGCCTCAAGGCCCGCGATGGTAGCAAGCACAACGTTCTGCTTATTGTTAGAACCTAAAGACTTTGTACGGATATTTTTTATTCCTGCAAGCTCGCAGACAATACGTGCAGGGCCTCCGGCGATGATACCGGTACCTTCAGGAGCCTTCTTAAGAAGAACGGAAGCGGAACCGAATTTCCCTGTAAAATCATGGGTAATGCTGTTGTTGTCATCCTTTGCAACGGAAATCATGTGCTTAATAGCGTCTTCCTTCCCTTTACGGATGGCTTCAGGAATTTCTGTTGCCTTCCCAAGCCCGGCACCCACATGCCCGTTCATATCCCCAACGACTACCAGAGCTGTAAAACGCATATTACGGCCGCCCTTAACAACCTTGGTTACACGCTTGATGGCAACAACTTTTTCGGTTAATTCCATGCCGCTGACATCGATAATTGTATGTCTCATGTTAAGTATCTCCCTTCCTAGAAATTCAGGCCAGCTTCTCTGGCTGCGTCAGCTAAAGCTGCAATTTTACCATGATAGAGATAACCGCTCCTGTCAAAGACCACGGTGTCAATCCCTTTTTCAATAGCTCGCTTTGCAATAACGCTCCCCAGGTATGCCGCCGCTTCAACATTGTTGGTCTTTTCCAGCTGCGCCTTTACATCCTTTTCAACCGTAGAAGCAGCAACTAAAGTTTTTCCAACCGTATCATCAATAATTTGAGCATACATATGATTATTGCTTCTGAACACTCCAAGACGGGGTCTTTCAGGTGTACCGCTAAAACGGTTGCGCATTCTCATGTGTTTTTTAACACGGACTTCTTGCCTTGATTTTTTACTAACCATTTTTACACTCTCCTTATCTATTTCTTACCAGTCTTACCAACTTTACGCCTGATGACTTCGTCGGCATACTTGATACCCTTGCCCTTATAAGGCTCCGGCCTTCTCTTGTCCCTGATCTGGGCTGCGAACTGGCCAACCTTTTCTTTGTCGATACCCTTAACAATAATAACGTTCTGTCCTTCCAGGACCGTCTCAATCCCTTCCGGGTCAATCATCTCAACGGGGTGGGAATATCCCAGGGATAAGGTTAATTTATTGCCGGCTTTTGCCGCCCTGTAACCTACGCCGTTTACCTCCAGCTTCTTTTCGTAGCCGTTTACCACGCCAATAACCATATTGTTGATCAGCGTCCTTGAAAGGCCGTGCAGGGATTTCATTTTCTTTAAATCGTTAGGGCGGGAAACCGTAACCTGCTCCCCTTCCACTTTGATTTCCATTCCGGCAGGGAGCGTTCTCTCCAGCGTCCCCTTAGGACCTTTTACAGTCACTTTGTTATTTTCTGCAACCTCTACAGTTACGCCTGCAGGAATTGCGATTGGCATTCTTCCTATACGTGACATGCCCGTACCTCCTATATTTTATTTAATAAGCTGGCGCCTGGGGCGGCAGCATTTCATTGTCAGCTGAAAACGCCTGGCAGTTTGCCGGCAGTTTACCATACATAAGCCAGCACTTCGCCGCCTACCTGGAGCTGCCTTGCTTTCTTGTCAGTGATAACGCCCTGGTTGGTGGAAATAATCGCAATCCCCAGGCCGCCAAGCACTCTTGGGAGCTCATCCTTGCCAGCATACACACGCAGGCCGGGCTTGGAAATTCTTTTTAAGCCGCTGATAATCCTGTCGTTTCTGTCAACACCATATTTTAAAGCAATACGGATGGTTTTAAAGTTGCCATCGTCAACCAGGTCATATTTTTTAATATAACCTTCTTCCAGAAGAATCCCGGCAATTGCCAGTTTCATTTTGGAAGAGGGAATATCTACTGTATCATGTTTTGCAGTATTTGCATTACGGATTCTTGTAAGCATATCTGCAATAGGATCACTCATTGTCATTTCATTTCCTCCTGTATCATTTCAATGCAATATCCTTTTCGCATTTTCTATACCCAGAATTCACGGTAAATGCGCGCCCTACTGGAAGTTGCACCAGCAAATCCCTATAGGCCCATGCGAAAGACCGTTTTTACCAGCTTGCTTTTCTCACGCCAGGGATCTGGCCTTTATATGCCATCTCCCGGAAGCAAATTCTGCAGATTCCGTATTTTCTAAGGACAGCGTGCGGACGCCCGCAAACTCTGCAGCGGGTATATTCCCTGGTGGAATATTTCTGTTTACGCTGCTGTTTTACCTTCAATGATGTTTTAGCCATGAATTTACCTCCTTTTATTTCGCAAATGGCATATTAAACAATCTTAACAATTCACGTGCTTCTTCATCTGTCTTTGCTGTTGTAACAAAGATAACGTCCATTCCCCTGATCTTATCTACCTTGTCGTAAGAAATTTCAGGGAAAATAAGCTGTTCCTTAATACCCAGGGAATAATTGCCTCTTCCGTCAAAGGAATTGGGGTTTACTCCGCGGAAGTCACGTACACGGGGCAGCGCCAGGTTTACCAGGCGGTCCAGGAAATCATACATCTTTTCCCCGCGCAGCGTTACTTTACATCCGATTGCCATGCCTTCCCTGATTTTGAAGTTTGCAATGGATTTTTTTGCCTTGGTAAGCACTGCCTTCTGGCCGGCAATGATCTCAAGGTCTTTTACTGCGGATTCAAGCACTTTTGCATTTTCTTTTGCTTCGCCCACGCCCATGTTGATCACAATTTTGTCGAGCTTCGGCACCTGCATCACGTTTTTGTATCCGAACTTTTTGACCATAGCGTCTACGATCTCATCATTATAAACTGTTTTAAGTCTGCTCACGCTTCCAGTTCTCCTTTCCCGAATTAATCAATCACTTCACCCGTTGACTTTGCAAAACGTACTTTCTTGCCGTTTTCAAATTTAAAGCCAATCCTTGTAGGCTTTCCTTTGTGCAGGTACATTACGTTTGACCAGTCAATAGGGGCTTCTTTTTGAATAATCCCACCGTTCTGGTTGGCTGCTGAGGGCTTTGTATGTTTGGTAACCATGCCCACGCCTTCTACAACTACTTTATGCCTTTTGGCGTCAACAGAAACCACTTTGCCATCTGTTCCTTTATCCTTGCCGGTGATTACCCTTACGGTATCACCCTTTTTAATTTTTAAAGTTGCCATACCAAGCACCTCCTATAATACTTCGGGAGCCAGGGAAACAATTTTCATAAACTGTTTATCACGAAGCTCTCTTGCTACCGGTCCAAAGATACGCGTTCCTCTGGGAGTTTTATCGTCTTTAATGATAACTGCGGCGTTTTCGTCAAATCTGATATAAGAACCGTCTTTACGGCGGACGCCTTTCACAGTGCGGACAACTACGGCCTTAACTACATCGCCTTTTTTTACAACGCCGCCTGGCGTTGCATCTTTGACCGTAGCTACAATGATATCGCCGATACTTCCATATCTTCTTTTGGAACCACCCATAACCCTGATGCAAAGAATTTCTTTTGCACCTGTATTGTCAGCGACTTTCAGCCTGCTTTCCTGTTGAATCATGCTAATTCTCCTTCCGAATTATTTCTTTATGACCCTGGCCTTGGCCGGGGCGGAATACTATTTTGCTTTTTCAATGATTTCCACAAGACGCCATCTCTTGTCTTTGGACAGGGGCCTGGTTTCCATCACCTTTACCGTATCGCCAATGCCGCACTCGTTGTTTTCGTCATGCGCTTTTAATTTGTAGGTGCTCTTTACGACTTTCTTGTAAAGGGGATGCTTTACATGCTCTTCAATAGCGACAACGATGGTTTTATTCATTTTATCACTGACTACCTTACCGGTACGTGTTTTTCTTAAATTTCTTTCCTGCACGGTTTTCCGTCTCCTTTCCTGGACATTACTGCAATATGAAGCTGTTTTCTTCTACCTGGCCAGGCAGTTCTGCCTTACGCCTCTTTCTGCTTCTGTGTGATCACGGTCTGGATCCTTGCAATGTTTTTTCTCACTTCTTTGATCCTTGCGGTATTATCCAACTGGTTCGTTGCATTCTGGAATCTCAGATTAAAAAGCTCTTTTTTAGCTGCTACCAGCTCCTGCGCCAGAGCATCGGCGGATTTTGCCTTTAATTCTTCTAAATACTTGCTACTCTTCATTAGATGCACCACCTTCCAAGTCTGCCTTAGAAACTATCTTGCATTTGCAGGGAAGCTTATAAGTTGCAAGGCGCAACGCTTCTTTTGCGATTTCCTCGGAAACGCCTGCGATTTCAAACATTACACGGCCGGGCTTTACTACTGCAACCCAGTATTCCAGTGTTCCTTTACCGGAACCCATACGTGTTTCCGCCGGTTTTGATGTCACCGGTTTGTCCGGGAAGATCTTGATCCAGACTTTTCCTCCACGCTTGATATAACGGGTCATGGCGATACGGGCAGCCTCGATCTGGTTGGATTTGATCCAGCAGGGCTCTGTTGCAACGATACCATACTCACCGTAAGTGATCGTGTTGCCGCGGGTAGCCTTTCCTCTCATGGTGCCGCGGAACTGTTTACGACGTTTAACTCTCTTGGGCATTAACATTATTTATCGCTCCCTTCCTGCACTGTCTTTTCTTCATTCTTTTTGGCTGGAAGTACTTCCCCCTTGTAAATCCAAACCTTTACGCCTACTTTTCCATAGGTGGTGTTTGCTTCTGCAAAGCCGTACTCAATATCTGCGCGCAATGTCTGAAGCGGGATCGTGCCTTCGCTGTAAAACTCTGTACGCGCCATATCCGCGCCGCCAAGGCGTCCGGAAACGGAGGTCTTAATGCCAAGAGCCCCTGCTTTCATGGTCCTTCCCATGCAGGATTTCATGGCCCGCCGGAAAGAAACACGGTTCTCAAGCTGCTGGGCAATATTTTCCGCAACAAGCTGGGCATCCCTGTCAGGCTTTTTGATTTCCTTGATATCCACTAATACTTTCTTTCCAGTCATTTTGGAAAGCTCTTTCTTGGTAACTTCAATCTCAGCGCCGCCCTTGCCGATCACAACGCCGGGCTTTGCTGTATAGATAATAACCTTCACTCTGTCGGAAGCCCTTTCGATCTCAATCCTGGAAACTCCCGCACTGTATAATTTCTTTTTCAGGAATTTTCTGATGTCATAGTCTTCCACCAGGAAATCAGCGAAATCCCCCTCTGCATACCATTTAGAATCCCAATCCTTAATAATACCGACTCTGAGTCCGTGAGGATTAACTTTCTGTCCCATATATTAATTTGCTCCTTTCTCTGGGGCCTGCCAGGCAAGCCTATCTCCTATCTTTCATCCAGCACAATGGTAATATGGCTCATTCTCTTTTCAATCCTGTATGCCCTTCCCTGTGCCCTCGGTCTTACTCTTTTCATTGTAGGTCCCTTATTTGCGTAGCATTCCGCAATATAAAGATGGTCCGGATTCGGGTATTTTGTAGGATCCTGGCTGTGCAGGTATTCAGCGTTTGCACTTGCGGACTCCAATAATTTCTTAATGATGCTGGAAGCATACCTGGGGTTATACTCCAAAATACCCAGGGCGGTCTCCACATCCTTGCCTCTGATGGCATCTAATACAAAACATGCTTTCTGGACAGACACTCTTGCGTAAGATAACTTAGCGGAGGGCCTTGTGTCTTTCTGCGCATTTCTCTCTCTTTTAATTTGGGATCTATGTCCTTTTGCCATGATAAAACCTCCTATCTTACTTTAGACTTCTTTTCGTCTTTTCCATGCCCTCTATAGGTCCTGGTCGCAACAAACTCGCCCAGCTTATGCCCAACCATATCTTCTGTCACATATACCGGCACATGCTTCCTTCCGTCATGTACCGCAAATGTGTGTCCTACAAAAGAAGGGAAGATAGTGGAACTGCGGGACCAGGTCTTAATAACCTGTTTCTGTCCTGCTGCATTCATTGCATCTACTTTTTTCAGCAGACTTGCATCTGCAAAAGGTCCTTTTTTCAGTGATCTAGCCATTTCTTCTCTCCTCCTTATTTAAACGTCCTGCCGTCTCTTCTTCTTACAATCAACTTGTTGGAAGCTTTCTTTTTCTTGCGGGTCTTAAGGCCAAGAGCAGGCTTACCCCATGGTGTGGAAGGGCCTGGACGTCCGATACCGGTCTTGCCTTCGCCACCGCCGTGAGGATGGTCGTTGGGGTTCATCACAGAACCGCGTACTGTAGGGCGGAAGCCCATATGGCGCTTGCGTCCCGCCTTACCGATATTGATCAGGTTATGGTCTGCATTGCCTACCACGCCTACGGTTGCCCGGCAGCCTATGGGAACCATTCTCATTTCACCGGAGGGGAGACGGAGGGTGGCATATTTTCCTTCTTTCGCCATCAGCTGTGCGCTGTTGCCTGCGGAACGTACCATCTGGCCGCCTTTTCCGGGACTCAGCTCTACATTGTGTACCTGGGTACCTACGGGAATAGATGCCAAAGGAAGGCAGTTGCCCACTTTCACTTCCGCTTCCGGCCCGTTCATGACTTTCATGCCGTCTGTGAGCCCCTGGGGAGCTATGATATAGGATTTTTCCCCGTCCGCATAGCAGATCAGGGCAATGTTTGCGCTTCTGTTAGGGTCGTATTCAATGCCTATTACTGTTGCGGGAACCCCATCCTTATTTCTTTTAAAATCAATAATCCTGTATTTTCTCTTAGCGCCGCCGCCGCGATGCCTAACGGTAATTTTTCCCTGGTTATTGCGCCCGGAATTTTTCTTAAGGGACACGCAGAGAGATTTTTCAGGGGTCGTCTTTGTGATCTCCGAGAAGTCTGAACCGGTCATATGTCTTCTGGAGGGTGTATAGGGTTTATATGTCTTAATACCCATGGATTTGTCTCCTTTCAAGCCTCATTTCATATCGCACTTTTTTTGTGCATAATTCTTATTGGTCCGCAGCCTGGGTTTTCAGGAATCCCTTAAATTATCCCCGGATACGGTTTTCCGCCTTCTGGCCCGGCAGCTTCCTAGAGCCCTGCAAAAATTTCAATATCCTTGCTGTCCTCAGTAAGCCATACGATTGCCTTTTTGGTCTTTGCCGTCCTGCCCACTACGGTGCCGCGTCTTTTTTTCTTCCCCCCCATATTGATGGTGTTTACTCTTGCCACCTTGGTGCCTTCGAACATTTTTTCAACGGCTTCCTTAATCATAATCTTATTTGCTTCCGGATGGACCAGAAACGTATATTTCTTGTCGCTCATGCCGGCCATGCTCTTTTCTGTGATAACCGGTTTCAGGATTACGTCGTAATATAAAACTGCTGCCATTATGCAAACACCTCCTCGATCCTTGCTACTGCCTCCCTGGTAACCACCAGTGTGTCGCCTTTCAGGATATCATACACGTTGATCATATCGGCTCGGACAGTTGCAATATTAGGAAGGTTCCTTGCAGACATCATAACCGTTTTGTCCTGGTCTTTTAATACCACAAGCGCCTTTTTCACCTTCAGGTTGTCCATTACCGCCTTGAATTTCTTTGTCTTGATCTCGTCCAGCTTCAGTTCATCCAGCACAATCAGCTTGCCGTTTACTACCCTGCTGGTAAGGGCGGATTTCAGGGCTGCCCTTTTTTCCTTTTTGTTCAGCTTGAAAGAATAATCCCTGGGCACGGGAGCGAACACAACGCCGCCGCCTTTCCACTGGGGTGCCCTTGTGGAACCCTGCCTTGCATGCCCGGTCCCTTTCTGCCTCCAAGGCTTCCTGCCCCCTCCGGAAACTTCTCCCCGGGTCCTTGCTTTCTGGGTTCCCTGGCGTTTGTTTGCAAGGTGCTGTACCACCGACATGTGTACCAGGTGCTCGTTGATATCGGCACCGAATATTTCGTCATTTAATTCTATTGTGCCAACTTCGTTGCCTTCCATATTAAAAACAGATACGTTTGCCATTGAATGGTCCTCCTTTCATCTACCGGCTTATGCCTAGGCCTTTACAGCTTCTCTGACCGTAACCAGCCCTTTCCTGGGACCAGGCACGGAGCCCTTTACCAGAAGCAGGTTATTCTCACTGTCTACTCTTACAACCTCCAGGTTCTGCACGGTAACCTTTACGCAGCCCATATGGCCCGGCATGCCCTTTCCTTTAAACACACGGCTGGGGGAAGAGCAGGCACCGTTAGAGCCTTGATGGCGATGGAATTTGGAACCATGGGTCATGGGGCCTCTGTGCTGCCCATGCCTCTTGATCGCGCCCTGGAAGCCTTTTCCTTTGGAAATGGCGGATGCGTCAATCATATCCCCGGCTGCAAAAATATCGGCTTTGATCTCACTTCCAAGTGTATATTCTTCTGCATTGTCAAACTTGAACTCCCTGACAAACCTCTTGCAGGGAACCCCTGCCTTGTCAAAGTGCCCTTTCATTGCTTTGCCAACGCCATGCCTGTGGATGATTTCTTTCTTCCCGCTCTTGTCTTTATTGGTAATCCGCTCTTTCTTATCCACATAGCCTACCTGTACAGCGCTGTAACCGTCGTTTTCCACGGTCTTAATCTGGGTTACCACACAAGGGCCTGCCAGGAGCACCGTTACGGGTACTAAAGTTCCATCCTCATTAAAAATCTGTGTCATTCCAACTTTGGTAGCCAAAATTGCTTTTTTCATTTTTACCTCCAATTGATTCTACAGCGGGCCCCTATCGGGCCATTCTAGTTAAGGGGTTATTTTACAAACATTGCCTGCTTTACTTGTTTTTCATCTTAATGTCAATGTATACGCCGGCAGGCATTTCCAGCCTCTGCAGGGCGTCCACCGTCTTAGGCGTAGGCGTGATGATGTCTATCAGCCTCTTGTGGGTACGCTGTTCGAACTGCTCCCTGGAATCTTTGTATTTGTGGACCGCCCTTAAGATGGTAATTATTTCCTTCTTGGTGGGAAGGGGTACCGGTCCGCTCACCTGTGACCCGTTCTTCTTGACTGTTTCGATGATTTTCTTGGCAGATGCATCAACTAACTGATGGTCATAAGCCTTGAGTGTGATTCTCATTACTTGACTTGCCATAAAAAAAGCCGCCTCCTTTTCGCACTTTACTATGAATGAAGTACGACAAGTGGTGACTGTACACTCTCCCGTGCGTGTCCTGTCCGGTTATATACATAAGTGCGTCCTTACGCACCCCAACAGAAATATGATACACACGTGCTTCTGCCGCCCCAGCCTGCATCCGCAGTGCGGACAGGGCTGTTACTACAGACTATGTTTGTACAGTGACTTGCCGTCAGATTCTAAGGACTGGACTTTGCCAGCCTTCTTGACATTCGCTCCACGGAAAACCTGCCTGTGCCTTTCAGCAGGGGCAGCAACCTCACGCTTCACCGCTATCATGCCACAACAACCTGTAGTATACATGATGATTGCTGATTATGCAAGAGTTTTTTCATTAATTTCTGTAAAATTTTATGAAGCCCTGTTACCGCCCGCGCCCCAGGGAGCCCCATTCCCAGGGCGGGGGCGCAGTAAGGAAACAGTTGACTCCCCCCTGCCCCCCAACGTATAATATGGGAAGAAAACAAGGAGGGATTCCCAATGCCTAAAATTACGCCTTTTCGAAGTATCCGGCCGACGCCAGGGCTGGCCCCGCGGATAGCCGCCCTGCCCTATGATGTGTATAACCGCCGGGAAGCCCTGGCCGAAGTGGCCAGGGAGCCGTATTCCTTTTTGAGGATCGACCGCGCGGAAACCCAGTTCCCCGGCCATGTGGATACCTATGACCCAAGAGTTTATAGCAGGGCGCGGGAACTTTTGGATTCGCTCATACTGGAGGGCACATTTGTAATAGAAGAAACTCCTTCTTATTATATTTATGAGCTTACCATGGAAACCCCATCCCACAAAGCCCGTTCCCAGACAGGAATCGTGGCCTGCTCTTCTATTGATGACTACCTGGACGGCCATATTAAAAAACATGAAAACACAAGGGAAGAAAAGGAGCTTGACCGCATCCGCCATGTGGATGTTACCAATGCCCATACAGGGCCTATCTTTCTAATCTACCGTTCCCAGGAGGAAATCAGCCGCCTTGTCGCTGCCGCAAAAGCCCAGGAGCCTTTATACCACTTTACCTCCCCGGACAATATTACCCACAGGGTATGGCGGGTTTCGGACCCGGGAACCCTCTCCCGGCTGGAGGAAGCTTTCGGCCAGATTCCCTGTACCTACATAGCAGACGGGCACCACCGCTGCGCTTCCGCAGTCAAGGTCGGCCTGAAAAGGCGGCAGGAGCATCCCGGCTACACCGGCAGGGAAGAATTCAACCGTTTCCTTTCGGTGCTTTTTCCTGACGACCAGCTAACAATCATGCCTTATAACCGGGTGGCCAGGGATTTAAACGGCATGGGGGAAGAAGAGTTTTTGGGGGCGGTTAAAAAAGCGGGGTTTTCCATTGAAAAGAAAGGGACTAAGAGAGTCTCCCCCGGGAAAAAGGGAACCTTTGGCATGTATCTTTCCGGATGCTGGTATCTGCTTACTGCCCGGGAAGGGCTCCGCTGCGCCCACCCGGTAAAGGGGCTGGATGTGTCAATCCTGCAGGACCATCTGCTGGAGCCTGTGCTGGGCATCAAAGACCCCCGGACAGACAACCGCATAGACTTTGTGGGGGGGATCCGGGGGCTTGGGGAGCTGGAACGCAGGGCAGCGGAAGATATGGCCATTGCCTTTTCCATGTACCCTACCTCTATATCCGAGCTCCTGGGGGTGGCGGATGAAGGGCTTCTCATGCCCCCCAAATCCACCTGGTTTGAACCCAAGCTGCGGAGCGGGCTGTTTATCCACAGGCTGTCATAGGGCGGGCTTTAAACACGCCCTTTCCCCTGCCAGCCCATGTCAGTCCATCCCTTTTGCATATGCATAAATGCACTTAAGCATCCCCTCATTTGTTTCTGGCAATTGGGGCCGCACCTGGCCCCCAAACCCTATATAGGTGTTAAAACCAAGCATATACACAGCCATTGCCATTGCCAAGTCCTCTGCCTGCCCGGTATAGGCCGCGGCCACCTTCCCCAGTTCCTGTATCACAGTATCATGGGGGACAGAAATGCTGCCCTTTTCGTTTACCACCGAATTGATGATCGGCGGAAGCGCCATGCACATCTTATAAAAAGCATCTTCCTCGCCGGTAAGGAGGGCATAAAACCGGTCCATGCTTACACGGCGTATAAGCCTGTGCTGGACATTTTTCCCGTCAACCTTAGTTGTCCACTTTATATTTTGGGATTTCTTTGCAATAGCTTCCACCAAAAGGCAGGCACAGTCATCATCTTCGAGGATCTGGCCCTGCATTTTGATATATGTTTTTGCAGAAGAAGCAGAGTTCATTGTATTATGCTTATTCTTCATTTCCACATACAACGTATGGACCACATCCCCATCCGGCATCTGTATCCCATCAGGATTTTTATAGATCACATCCCACCCTGCCTGGGGCACTTCACATCCCCTGAAAAATGAGAAGATGTTCTGATGGAAATATCCTATATCGTTATTATTTGATTTGTCCCTCTGCCGGAAAATTTCATTATTGACTATTTCCTCCCAGCTTGCCTGATACACAGACTTATCGAAAAGCAGCTTTATCGGGTCAATCAGGTTGCTGTTAAATCTTTTCAAGTCATATGATTCTAATTTTTCCCCGTATTTCATAATAGTTGCACGGACATGGTTTTTAAGCTCTTCCTCGGAGATAAAATTCAAATTCCAGGCCATTATTTTAATTCCCCCAATGCTTTACGTATTTCCAGTGCAATTTCGTATGCCAAATTCACAGGGACAGCATTCCCTACCTGTTTGTACTGGGACTGCACATTTCCGCAGAACTGCCACTCGTCCGGGAATGTCTGGCATCTTGCGTTTTCGCGCACGTTAAACGGCCTTGCCTCTATCGGGTGGCATCTTTCTGTCTGCTTTTGGGAGGGAGATGTCAGGACTGCCAGGGAGGGCTCATCTAAGCTCATCCTTCTTAAGATCCCGGTCCTGCCCCCTTCCATATCCCAACAGCTTTTCATATATTCTTTTGCGATCTTGGGGTCAATGTCCCTCCAATATCCCCCCGGCGGCACAAGTTCAAATATTTTACGTTTATTTTCCCCATAAGGGATCCCCGGCCCATCCGGGCAATCCAGCAGCACATCCCGCAAAACAGGCTTATAGTCATGTTCTACAGGAAATTGATATGTAGTCTTGCCGGCCAGGTCATTCCTGATCCCCACCGTAATTAAACGTTCCCTCTTCTGGGGCACCCCAAAATCCCAGGCATTCAGAACTTTTTTTTGTACTGTATATCCAGCCTGTTCAAAAATGCGGGTAATCGTTGCATAAGTCCTTCCCTTATCATGTGTCAGTAAGCCGCGCACATTCTCAAACAAAAACATTTTCGGCTGTAGTTTCTGTAAAAAAGTTGCATAATGGTAAAACAGCGTCCCCCTTGCATCCTCCAGCCCCAGGCGCTTTCCGGCATAAGAAAACGCCTGGCAAGGCGCACCCCCAGACAATAGATCCAAATCCCCCTTTTTTATGCCAAAATATTCCTCCAGGTCCTGGCAGGAAATATTCGCAATATCATCATTGATAACCCGCCAGTTGGGGCGGTTTGCTTTGAGGCTGTCCGCAGCATCCTTATCAAACTCAATAAGCCCCAAGGTATCAAACCCTGCTTTCTCAATCCCCAGCGCAAGCCCCCCTGCCCCGGCAAACAATTCAATTGTTGAATAAATCCGGGGAAGGCTCCTCCCGGCATCCTCTGCCTGTATTTCAACCACATCTTCGATATTACAATTTAATGTAAAGCATATCTTCTCAATAGTTTCAAAAGAAACAGGTTCATTTTTACCCAATCTTGCCAACACATTAAAGCTGATTCCTGATGCTTCTTTTAAATCTGTGCGGTTCATTTTCTTGTCGATCAATAGTTTCCACAATCTGTCATAACAAACAGCCATATATATCCCTCCCAGAAATTATCTGTTTCATATCTTACCACACTTCCATGGGCTCCGCAAGCCATCCTCACCATATCGTTAGATTTTCTCCTTATCACGGTTTGCTTCCTACTTGCTATCCATAGCATATTCTGATAAAATATGCTTATAGCCAGACAGGTACCAAGAATAAAAGGATGAAAATATATGGAAAGAGATTCTGCAACCATATCCAAAAACATGAGCAAAATACACAGCCAGGATACCTCTATAGAATTGCAGCTCCGCAAGGCATTATGGCAGAAAGGATACCGTTACCGGAAAAACTATAAAGCCTTGCCTGGTTCTCCCGATATCGTAATAACCAAATATAAAATTGCTATTTTCTGTGACAGCGAATTTTTCCACGGGAAGGATTGGGAAATCTTGAAACTGCGGCTTGAAAAAGGAAAAAATCCGGATTACTGGATCAGAAAAATTGAGCGGAACCGGGCACGTGATTGGGAAAATGACAGGAAACTCCTTTTTCTTGGCTATACAGTCATACACTTCTGGGGACAAGACATTAAGAAACATACCGACGAATGTTTAAAGGCCATCGAAGAAACCATATGGGACAATAAACTTCATGGCAGTGCCAAGAGCATTCCGGGGCTACCGGAAGGGAATATTGATCTTTAGCATGGATCCGGGGGCATGTTTGCCCTGCCCAGCCAATAATACCTATTTTATTTTTTAATGGAGAAAACTTATGAAACTTTATGCTTTATACTTTAGCCCTACCGGAGGGACAAAAAAGGTTTTAGACATTTTCTGTTCTGCATGGGACTGCCAAAAGGAATACATCAGCCTTCCTGATCTTCCCAAAATGGATTTACCTGTCCTATTTGGCAGGAATGATATTTGTATAGTGTCAATTCCCAGTTTCAGTGGGCGCGTACCTCAATTTATTATACCAATTTTACAGAACTTACAGGGAAACCAGGCAAAGGCAATTTTAATTTCCACTTATGGGAACCGTGCTTTTGACGATACCCTTTTAGAATTAAAAGATACTATGGAGCAGTCTGGGTTTTTATGTTATTGTGCCATTGCCGCTGTCACAAGGCATTCCATAATCCCCAAATACGGCGCCGGGCGCCCGGATCCTAAAGACATAGAAGAATTAAGGCAGTTCTCTGTCCAGTGCCAGGAAACCTTAAAGGAGCCATTTTCCCCCATAGATGTCCCTGGCAGTAAGCCTTACCGAAAATATGCATCTATCCCTATAACACCCAAAGCGGGCAAAAGCTGTAACGGTTGCGGACTGTGTTATCAAAAATGCCCTGTCCATGCCATCCCTGAGGGCAATTACCAAAAACCCGATAAAAGCATTTGTATTTCCTGCCTGCAATGTATTGCCGCCTGCCCTAAAAAAGCCCGTCATGTAAATGTTCTTTTTTTAAAAATAGCAGAACTGAAAATGGAGAAAGCATGCAGCGTGCGGAAACCAAATATATTATTTCTCCCGCCAAAACCATGAAACAATGAAAGAAAGCTGGGGAGGCACCATGCCATATCCCCCTAATCAGTTTGTTTCTCCCAAAAAGTCCAATAAACCAAAGGCTTGAAGCCTATTTTTTCATAAAATGTATTACCACCGCCAGTCATGTGCGTTGCACCTAAGGGTTTCAGCCTGCGATAATGCTCTGAAAGTGCCGTTGCTGCCAAGCCTTTCTTTCGGTACTTTGGAATAGTACATAAATCCGCCAACTTCCCCGGACGCAGGCTGAAATACACATCATTTACAGGATTTATCGCCGCAATGTTTTGCTTAATCCTGTTTTCAAGCCAGTCCCACCATTTAAGTCCCAATAGCCCAGAAATCACATTTCCAGAAAACCGTTTCCGTATCGGTTTTGCACTAAAAAAATAAACACCTGGGACATTTCTGTGACATTTAGGTTTTATAATAGACCTATCAGTAGGAAGAACAGCCTTGAAAGGAGTATTTTGAATATGAGTATTTTACAAACAATTGGCCTAAATAAGTATTACGGCACAGAACCGGACATTACCCGCGCCCTGATTACCAAACAAGCTATTGTATTGGCAGGCGAGCCCACCGGGAACCTGGATAGCAAGACCAGTGGCGAATTTAACCAGACCATTGTGATGATTAACCCATAATAATGAAATCGCCCAGCTTGCAGACCGCATTGTACGGATTGTGGATGGCAAAATCATAGGATAGGAGGTGACGGGCTATGACTTGGCCTTTTGAAAACGATACGGATGCGATTACCCGTAAAATCGCTTCTTCTAAGTTAAAGCATGACAAACTCAAAAAGAGAATTTCCGTCTTTGCAATCGCATTAGCAGCTATGCTGATATCTGCTGTGTTGTTTTTGGTATCAGGGATTGCAACCGTAAACAGGAATGGCGGAAATAGTATCACGGGTTCCTATCATGCACTTATTTCGGGAATTAGCCAAAAAGAATTTGATAATATCCGGAAGGAGGAAGGAGTATTGCTAACTGGGCTTACCGCCTCGTTAGGAAGCAGTAAATCTGGAAACAGCCGTTTGAATATTTCTTATGCCAATCCAGATGCCCTTATCTTGAATGGGCTGTCTGTAAAAGAGGGGAAAATGCCTGAATCCGAAAATGACATACTTATTGAAAAAGAGTATCTGCTTCATTTGGGGATGGATGCCAAGATCGGAGATATCATTTCGATTTTTATGCCGGATACACAGGAAGAAACGGAGTTTATGATTTCTGGGTATTTAAAAACAGCGGCTACTGGTACTGACAGGACTTTGTATGCTGCTATCGTCTCTGGACAATTTTTCAATGAACGAAACGGATGGTCGGTATTTTCACCATCAGTTTTGATCAGAGTTAATACTGGTACAGCCACTTCCAAAGCAGGGATAGAAACACTGGTTGCAGAAATAATTAAAAATGCAGGTATCGAAAGAACACCGTCCATTAATGAGGCGTATATTAATCTTTCAAAACCGTCCATTCTTTTAGTTGGTACGGCAATTGCTGGTTTAGCGATTATTATAATAGCTGGTGTATTGGTAATATACTGCATTTTTTATATTGCAATTATTAATTCTATCAAAGAGTATGGCCAACTGCGGACAATTGGCATGACCAGCAGGCAAATTAAAAGGCTTGTGTTCCGTGAGGGACTTTCGTTATCCATGATATCTATTCCTATTGGCCTTGTGGCAGGAACCTTATTATCATATTTATTAGTGCCACAAGGATTTCAATTTACCAACTTGTTATGGATATGGCCTTTAGCCGCAGCCCTAATATATTTAACTGTACGGCTTTCTATCAGAAAACCTGCAATGATTGCGGCAGCAGTTCCGCCGATAGATGCCTACCGTTATTGGGGTCCACAAACAGGAAAAGAGGAACTAATATTTCATCCTAAGAACATATCTCCTGTTATGCTTGCCAAAAGGCACATATCAAACAACAAGAAAAAAAACGCCCTAACGATTACATCGTTGATGCTTACGGGCATCCTGCTGCTTGGATTATCCTCGGTTCTTTCTTCCATTACTGCAGAAGATATGTCCTTGTCCGGTTTCCAACGTGGGCAGTTTATTATCAATATCAGTGATGAAGAATTACGGAACAATCCATTGGAACAGATCCAAACTGCGAACCCGTTTGCAAGCAGCCTGAAAGATTCATTGTCTAACATTACAGGAATGGAATATATCACTGAGTACCACTACCTTCCGGTATCTGCGAAACTTAATGTAGGGGAATCCGATGCGGCTGTTGTCAGCTTCGGCCGTGAAGATATGGACTTGATACAGTCCTGCACGGTAGATGGAAGTGTCCTGGATTATGATAAATTAACAGCAAACAACCAAATTATCATTGGCCAGCCGGACACCCTGGAAAAAGATTTGAATATTCAGGTGGAAACCGGACAGGCCATTACACTAAAGGTTTTTGACGGAGTCACCAGCTATAACATGGATTTTAAAGTAGGAGCTATACTTGACCAAAGTAAAATTGGTAATAACGGGGATAAAATTGATATGTTGATGCTGCCATTGGATACTATGGACAGCCTTGCATCATGTGACACAACCTATCAATATACAATCCGGGTTTCAGAGGATTCAGAGGAACAGGCCGAGAGGGAAATCGAACAAATTCTGCAAGGTATCCCGGGGCTTAGCATTAGATCTCTTTCAGCAGCTATTGCACAAAATGAGAATTTCATACAAGGGATGAAAATAGCACTTATAGCAGCGGTTGCTTTTATTGGGTGCTTCGCAGTTATGAATTTGGTAAACACAATTCTGACGGATATCATAACCCGGCAGAGGGAATTTGCCCTTATGCGTTCTGTGGGAATGTCCCAAAAGCAGCTTTCCGCTATGGTACGCTATGAAAGTTTGATTACAGCCACAATAGGATTATTCCTTTCTTTGATATTAGGCGGAGCTATTGGAGGTATTCTTTGTACCTTTTTGAAACAAGAGCTTATGTCTTATTTGACTTATCAATTCCCAACCGGAATTGCCGTTATTTATTGTGTATGTGTGGTTTTATGTACGCTTGTAGTCTCAGGGGCTGCATTGGGACACCAAAACAAAGCAACCCTGATTGAGCAGCTACGCAAATAACATTGTTAATATTGTTAATCCATCCGGAAACACCTCAAAGCATTGGGTGAATGCCCCCTCACAGGCAGTCAGTCATCTAAAAAACTAAGACGGTGGCCTGAACGCTGGCTATCTGCAACAGCATTTTGGAAAGCGCACAGCCCGGCTCGGAAGAATTGAAAAACAGCGGGCTATTTCACACACATTCCACATTCCCGTGTTATACTGGCTCCCAAAGAAGGTGCGCCAATGGCAACACTACTAATTGTTGAGGAAGACCGCAAAACTAACGACGCAATCTGCGAATATCTTAAGCCCACAGGCCACACTCTCATTCCGGCCTATGACGGCAGCGAAGCCCTGGAACTTTTCCGCCAAAGCAGCATTGACCTTGTTGTGCTGGATATTATGCTGCCCCGGATCAGCGGGCTGTCCGTCCTGCATGAGATACGGCAAACCAGCACAACGCCTGTTCTGATACTCACTGCTATCAATGACGAATATACCCAGGTTATGAGTTTTGACGGGCAGGCAGACGACTATATGACAAAGCCATTTTCCATGGTACTGCTGGGAAAACGGATCACTGCCCTCCTGCGCCGGAGCGGCCAGGCTCCGCTGCCCCAAACTGTAACCTTTGGCGATGTGACTGTTGATTTCTCTGGCTATACCGCCAGCGACAGCACAGGGAAAATCAACATCATGCCCAAGGAAATTGACTTACTCCGGCTGCTGGTGGCGCATAAGGGGCTGGTACTGACCCGCTCACAGATTTTGGACGAGCTGTGGGGCGCTGATTATCCAATCATTGACCGGACTGTAGACACTTACATCAAAAATCTGCGGAAGAAGTTAAGGCTTGACTGTATTGTGACAGTCAAAGGGATTGGCTATAAATATGAGGTGCGCCATGAAAGGATTAAAATTATTTCCGAAAATCTTCCTCTATACCATGAGTATCATGCTCCTTGTGGTTGTTGTCACACACGGGCTGATTTATCTGCTTGCCCCGCGGATGCAGCTTGCAGTGAGTACCCCGGACGAAGTTGTTGTCAGTATCAGGCAAGAGCAATTTGTGGCCGAGGCAGTAGAAAAGGCCCTGCCTGTTTCTTTAAGCTGCTCCCTGGTGATTTCTGCTATTTGCTCCCTCCTGTTTTCCAAGGCGATTGCCGGCCCTATTGAGAAAATTTCTGCGTCAACCGGACAAATGATGAAATTAGGCCGCGGGGTGAGCTGCCCAATTATGCAAAAGATGAAATTGGCACATTAGCGCAAAATGTCAACACCCTATATTCTAATCTGCTGTCTACAATTGAACATTTGGAACAGGAAAAGTCTGACTTTCTGCGGGCGGCATCCCATGAGTTGAAAACACCGGTTACCGCCTTGGGCGCCACCCTTGAAAACATGATTTTAGGTGCTGGAAAATATCAGGACTATGCCGCTTATCTCCCGGAATGCAAGGAAATGGTAGGGCAGCTCTCCGGGATGATACATGAAATTTTGGAAACCTCCAAGCTAAACGCCACAGATGAACCGGCTAAGCCGGTTGACCTGGCGGCGCTGGTGGAAGGATTATGTGAGCCATACCGGATCATTGCGGCAGCACATCAGATTGCCTTCTCCCTTGACCTGCCAGAACAATTTCCCGCAACACTCCCGGCTGGCCGTTTTAGTAAGGCGGTATCAAATGTTCTCGCAAACGCTGTCGCCTATACGCAGGCCGGGAAAGCCGTTTCCGTCTATATGGACGAAAATCGCCTAATCATCGAAAATGAATGTAACCCTATTCCTGAGGGTGAAATCCGCCGCCTGTTTGAACCCTTCTACCGTCCGGACTTCTCCCGGAGCCGGGAGAGCGGCGGCAACGGCCTGGGGCTTTACATCGTAGATACGCTCCTGGCCTCCATGAACATTTTCTATGCCTTTGCAGCCATGAAGTCCCCGCCGGGGATGCGTTTTATCATCTATCTATAAAATGTGAAAAAGCTCCCTATACGGGGAGTTTTTTCATTTCCACACAAATTCCATCTCCGCTTCATACCCATTCCACATTGGGGTGCTACTCTACAGGTGCGTCCAGAAAGACAGCACAACCATATGGACGCAGGCAGATGTGGTGCTGGAAATCAAACAGGGACATTTGGAAGAGAGGGAAACCAAATAGTTTTTATGGAAGATTGTTCCCGATATAGATTTTGAAATGACAACCCTTACCGATATTCAGTTTTCAAAGCTGAATATCGGTAAGGGTTTATTATGTTCTTGAAGTAATTTATTCTGTGAATAATGCAAAAATATTGCTGATTTTACTTATCTCTATTATAAGAACCACATTGGACAATCTTTATAATATTATTTGCTATACGATAAACAAAGCCGAAAACATTTGCTGGCAGGTTAATGGCATTGAACGATTAAACTCATCCATGCTGAGATGCATCAAATTATCCGGAGAATAATAAATCAACAGATCTTTATCCCAAATCATATTCAGGTAAATAATAGATCTCTCCACTTTCAACAAGGTGCCCTTTTTTCAATATGCCAATGTAGAAATATAAGGAGTTTTTGGCAGATATAGTTCTTTATATTTTTTCAAAATACTTCTCTCGAAATCAGCATTAATTTTCCTTTCTCATCCTATGTTTATATCTACAAAATAGATAATAATATCAATTATATTATTCAAATGGCATCTTTACTATAAATCTACATGAATAGCACTATTATAAATAGGACAAGAAATCATATAGATTCTCTGGCTCATAATACAGATAATATACTGCTACACTGTTTTTACTTCAATTACATCAATTATTCTGACTTACTGTTTTTCTGTTGCCAAAATATATGCCACTTGCCTACACTTTTTCTACCAAATCAATATTACAACATTTAAGTAAAGCATTCATTCTATTATTCTTTTGACTTGCCGAACGTGTTCTACTTGAAGCAGCATCTTTATATTCCTTCAAATATCCCATATATTCGGTATTTTTTGAAAAGTACTCGCTGTAAAAATTTGCAACAGAATCTTTTACCCTTTCAACCCTAATATTATTATTTACACAATACCAACATAAAGAAAATAATGTATATAAATGTGTAGTCCAACACAATCTCCTATTATTTTCATAATCTAATTCCAAGCTGTCCATGAATTTTATAATTTCTTCAAACTCCTTTTCTCCCTCATTTAGCAATACTATCTCATTTTTATACCTCTCATATTGCTCATCTAATGTAGCTGGCGTAGAATCTAACATTTTCTTATTCAAAACCAAAAAAAGTAGTTCTGAAACAAATTCTTCATCTTCCATACGTTCAATTTTCAGACGTTCGCGCTTATCCTTTAAAAATGATGTTTCAGATAATTTTTTTACTAGCTTTAACAGCGGAGTGGTTGAAAATTTCGCATTCCTTAATTCCTGTGGATTAAGTGGTTCTCCATTCCGATTCAGACGATCAAATACGGACGAAACTAAATCCAAATCATCCTCATACAAATATTCTATTTGTAATGTATATGTCCAAAATTGTTTAACATATTCTCCGCTTTCTTTTTCTTTCTTTATATCTTCAAATTTCTTTCCCGCAACATTTTCCGCTAATTGTCTACTTTCTTCATCTAAAAACCTATCTTCGGCAAAATACATTGTTAATGGAATTTTTCCTTCGATAAAATTAATTATCGCTTGAAGTCTCTGTTTTCCATCAACAATATCATATTTTGTTTTTCCATTTTCATCTACAATTGGGCGCATAAATATGGCCGGAATTGGATAGTTTTTCAGAATAGAATCAATCAAAAATGATTTTTTATCTTCAACCCAAACATTACTTTTTCTTTGGTAGCTTGCTTTAAAATTATATTTTTTTAATGAGTAATTGTCATAAAACTCTGAAATTGTGAGTTTTGTAGAATTTCTTTCAAAAAACTTAGCCATTAATAATTCCTCCTATATTGTCTGATGAAGTCTGTAAAACATAATTCTTAAAAATACTAATCAGAACAGCATTCAAATCTCTAGGCGGAGCAGGATTAATAAATGTAAACTCTGTATCAGAATTTAGATTTATCAATAATTTATCAATTTCTTTCCTATCAACATGCCAATAAGATATTCCACACATTACAACAAAACTTTCTTTATCATTTGACAGTTCTTTTGCTTTTCTAACAGCCTCATTTCGTAAAGTGTCTGCCCATGATGATGTTGCCTGTAATCTTGTAGAATCGCCCGCAGGCGGAATGATTGCACCCGTTGAGTATTTGGTCAAAAAATCATATTTCAATATTAACTCATCTATTTTTAATCCATCAACACCGATATTATAATTTATATCATATCTATCCACGTGATTCTTTGGCACAAAACTAATGGAGCCATGTGGTTTTATTATTTCTATAATATCATTATCATGACCACCAAAACCAAATACATTATATTTTAATCCTAAAGAATTTAATATTCTCTCTAACCATACATCATAATTATAAGACACAAAAATGATTTTTTTGTATTCTTTCAAATCCAAATTTTTAAAAAATGAAAGCCATCCCCAATCTAAGCACGTTGAAACAAATTCTTGGAGAAATGTTTCATCTATCAAAGAATCATACCAGGAAAATAACTGTCTCAAATAAACTATTAATTCGCAATAAGCACGCAAATATATCCTGTCATCACTAGAATTTATCATACTTAACCGCTTTGTCTTTTGATCCGGATCGTTAATGAAATCAAAAAACATATTTGCACAAGAAATAATTTCTTCAATCAACGCATTACTATCCGCTGCATTACTATTAGGTCTAGCACCTAAAGTCCATAAGGCAGGACATACCTTATACGACAAAAAACCCGGTTTGCCATCCCAAGGTGTTCCTATCACTTCTCCATACCTAAATAAATTTTGAACATCTATACAAATATTTTTCTCTTTTTTCTTTTGAAGAAATTCATTGTATTTTTTCAAAAAATCTATTGTAAATCCATTTCCTAAAATAATAAATACACTCTTCATCTGTATTTTATACCTACATTCTTTTTCATCATCACACTGCTAAGTTCAACGGTAAATCCGATATATCTTTAAGTCTTTTTCCCTGCACAAGCTTTTCCATAGTTTCAGCTGCATCTTCAGAACCAACTTCTTTTACTGCCCGAACCAATTCATAAAGCGCAAAATGATATTCACAATCAATGTCTCCTGTTCCGAGTACTAGCGATGCCAGTCGGTTGGGCATAGGTTCTGCTGTCAATGCGCTTGAATAAGCTAAAGTTCATATTGTTCGAAATCACTTATTTTTAACCTGTTATTATTACCGAGCTGCAATATTGACCATTGTCCAGGGCGAATATTTTGCAAATACGGAAATGTTTCCTGCAAAAATTCCATCGTCAATAATTCAAACTGCTTTCCAAGTGTCTGTCCAGAAATTTTATCAGCTGTATTAACTACATGATGGTACTCGCCCACTAAAATGTCTACAATTTTACCTGCAATAGCTTTTGATCCTCTACTGCTGGTATCTGCATTGGATGCCACACCCGCTTTAGTCAATGTTAATGTATTCGTTTCAAACAACCGCTCGTGAAAATGGAATCTCGCATCTGCTATTAACGCATTCATATTCCAAACACTCCTTTATTTTTTCTCCTACTGCCTGCGCTACTGGCGGCGGGAACGCGTTTCCAATCATGCGGCATGCGGCAGTTTTCTTTTTCCCAAATGTCCAGGTATCAGGAAATCCTTGTATCCTCGCCATCATTCTGCTGGTCAATCGGGGCATTCCCTCAAAATCCAATTCTGGTGCTGCATTAGCCACTCCCCGTCCATCTACTCCAAGTTCAGCCCATGCGTTTCTCGCTCTTACTGGGCCCAGATCTGGGCCACCATGCTTTTTAGAACCACCAACCAAGGTTGGTGCAATTTTATCCGCATTTTTCGCCCAAAGTTTTGCACCCTTCCATTTATTCTCTGCCATTAAATCATATAACGTCTCCCCAACCGTAGGCGCACACCCCGGTTTTCC
>CAJTVD010000037.1 GCA_910579495.1 uncultured Lachnospiraceae bacterium | reverse complement strand
GAGCATTACCTGGCAGAAATACCCTGCTGGTGGCTAGATACCAGGATGCAGCATTTGTGTAATAAGTCTTAGCGTAGCATTAGGGTTGCATGCTTTCTTGGCAATAGCAAACGCTTTGCAGGAGCGATGAAGCAATGACCATAGCTACAGTTCTTATGGAACTTATTGTAACATCTGGGACCATGACTATAAAGTAACTTATTAACCAATAGACAGAGAATGGATGAACCAGCATGATGGAAGAAGAATCTTCGGAAAGGATGTTTAGAATTATCCTTCTGTCTAATCAAAAAAGAATAAGTCTGTAAGCTGTTTTTCTTGCTTACAAACTTATTATACGAGGAGCTTTTGGATATGAAAAAAACAGCAGGATGGAGGCTGGCGTGCCTGTTGGCGGCGGCTGTGGCGGCGCTGGCATGGGGCTGTGGGAGACAGGGCGTTACAGGAGAGGGTTTACCGGTAGGCAAAGAGCCGGGCGCAGGGGAAGGGGAAACCGCCATGGGACGGTATGTGGAGGAGGAAGCAGACCTTTCAGAAAAATTGCAGGTACCCTGGGAAATGGCCAGGATGCCGGAGGGAAGGCTGGTAATAGTTGACAGGTTCAAGGGGCTTTTGGTATCCCAGGATGGGGGAGCCACCTGGCAGGAGGAAGGCAGGCCGTGGCTGGAGGGCAGGAGTGGCAAATCCTATGTGATGGACATGAAAGTAGCGCCGGACGGGACTTTGGCCGTAATCTATGAGGACTATGAGGAGGGCGGGGATAGGGAAGCCGCCAGCCTGTTCGATTTATCGCCTACATGTGCGCTGGTCACTCCCGATGGGCAGGTGGTTCCTGTTGAAATTTCCCTTAGGGAGGAGGACGGTTATCCTGCCAGCTTCTGGATTTCGGATTCCGGGCGGTATTTTGTGGCCACTCTGGGCGGGAACATCTATGAGGTTAAGGAGGACGGCAGCAGTTCCCTGTTCCTTACAACAGAGGGTACGCCCCAGCTAATACAGTTTATAGGGAACCTGATGATGGTGGATGGGTATGATTTCCCGTCGCCGGCCCTTTATGATTTGGAGAAAAAGGAGTATGTGGAAAATCAGACGCTGGAGGCGTTTGTAAAGGAGAACTATGGGGAGAGGAATTTTAATGGGGGCAGTTGGTTTGATATGTATTTCTTCCCGGGAGAGGATGGAGCCATATACCTGGCAGGCAAAAAGGGGCTGCACCGGCTTATGGCAGACGGGAAGGAAATAGAACCCCTCATTGACGGCAGCCTGTCCCGGCTGGGAAGCCCCCAATATGGGTTAAAAGGCATGGCTGCTTTGGCACCAGGGGAATTTCTGGCACTCTTTAGCAGTGGTAAGCTGGTAAGGTTTACCTATGACCCGAATGTGGCCTCAGTCCCGGGGGAGCGGCTGAAAATCTACAGCCTGGAGGAGAGCTACGATATCCGGGTGGCGGTTTCTGCTTATCAGGTGCAGAACCCGGAGGTTTATGTGGAATATGAGTTTGGGATGGAAGAGGGCAGCGGGGCAACCAGGGAGGACGCCTTAAAGAAGCTGAATACCCGGATTATGGCAGGGGAGGGGCCGGATCTTTTGATGCTGGACGGTATGCCGGTGGATTCCTACATAGAAAAGGGGCTTTTGGCGGACTTAAACGGCCTTATAGAAAGCCTGGGGGAGGATGCGCTGTTTGGGAACCTCTTCCAGGGCTTTGCAAAAGACGGGAAGGTATATGCCGTACCTGGCCAGGTGGCCTTTCCCCTGGTTTTAGGAAAGAAGGAATATGTCTTTGGCATGAAAGGGATTGAGGCGGCGGCAGGGCAGATTGAGCAGATGCGCCAGGACAATCCGGGGAAGGCGATTTTGGGGATGTGTTCAGAAAAAGCCATTATGAAGATGTTTGCGGTTGCCAGCGCACCTGCCTGGAAGAGGGATACAGGAGAGATCAACAAAGAGGCAATAGAGGAATTTCTGGTAGGGATGAAACGGATTTATCAGGCGCAGATGGATGGCATTAACGAAAAGAGCCTGGAAACCTATTTAGACGAGAGCCGGTATTATGCGAAGGAGCTGGGAGAAGACTGGATGTACGATCTTTCTGTTTATGGGGTGAGTTCTTTGGATTATGTGGCGGGAAGGTGCCTGCTCCAGGTGGGGCTTACCACTTATCCCTATGGCTACTTTGACATTACCTCTGTTTCCAGGGCGGAGGGGTTTGGGGACACGGTATTTGCCCCCCTGGAAGGACAGTGCGGCAAGGTTTTTGTACCCCAGGCAGTGCTGGGGATCAATGCGGCTTCCCAGAAAAGGGAATTGGCGGAGGATTTCCTGGGAATGTTTTTGGGAAAGGATATCCAATGTAGCCTGGGAGGCTTTGCGGTAAACCGGGAAGCTTTTGAGGAAGGCTTTGTGCCTGAAGAAGAGTATGTGGCGGAGGATGGGCAGTATGGCTCTGTGGGCATGGTCAACGGGGACGGGCTGGAATTTACATTGAATATTTATCTTCCGGACAGCCAGCAGATGGCTGTGATAAGAGACTGGATGGCTTCGTCTGATACCCCTTATATTGAGGATCCCGTTTTTGAGGAAACGGTCTTTGAGGAAGGGGCAAAATATATCTTAGGCCAGCAGGAGCTTTCCCAGGCCATGGATGCCATTGAACAGCAGATTGCCATTTACATTACAGAGTAATGGGGAGGGCAGTGGCGGAACTGGAATTAAAAATATGCGAAAAAAGAAGAGAAAATATTTTTGTTTGTTTGTAGCCCCTGGTTTTGGGGGGATTATGGTTTTTGTGCTGGTTCCCTTCCTGGACGTGGTGAAAAGGTCATTTTCCACTGCGGCCACAGGGCAGTTCCAGGGGGTAAAAAATTATCTTGCCATATTTGGGAACCAGGCATTTTTGCTGGCGGTGGGGAATACGCTGAGGTTTACGCTGGTGTGTATTCCGGTTTTGGTATTGGCGGGGCTTGTGGCTGCCCTTTCCCTGAATATTTTCCATCAGAGGGAATGGGCCAAATCCCTCTACCTGTTTCCCCTTGCCATGCCCACAGCCACTGTTGTGCTGGTGTGGAAGCTGGTGTTTTATCCCCGGGGGTTTTTCAACCTGTCCCTCACCCGCCTGGGGCTTATGACAGGGCTTTGGGGGGAAGTGGCGGAAGATTATTTGGAAACTTCCGGGGCGTTCTGGGTACTGGTAGGCAGCTATGTGTGGAAGAACCTGGGATATACAGTAGTCCTGTGGCTGGCCGGGCTCCGGGGCATCCCGGCGGGGCTTTTGGAAGCCGCCAGGACAGACGGGGCAGGGGCCTGGCAGCGGCTATGGTATATTGTACTGCCAAACCTGAAAGGAAGCCTATATACGATTGTGGTTTTGTCCTTTTTAAATTCCTTCAAGATTTACAGGGAGGCATACCTTACAGCGGGGGCATACCCGCACAAAAGCATTTACCTTTTGCAGCATCTGTTTAATAACTGGTTTGTGAACCTGGAGCTTGACAAGATGGCGGCTGCTGCGGTATGTACGGGAGGGGTGCTGATGATCGCCAGCCTGGCCCTGCAGAGGATGTGGGCGGGAGGGGATTCCCGGGAGGGAAGCTGAAATTTGGTTTGCAGGGAGGTTATGATGTCTAAAACAGGTTTCAAAGTAAAATGCGCCAGATTGGCCAGGCTGGCGGGAAAAGGAATTCTGGCGGCGGGGTTGTCCCTGCCTGCCCTGCTGGTGGTACTGCCCATATTGCTTTTGCTCTCAGGATCCCTGATGGATGCCTGGGAGATGGGGGGCTATATCAGCACAGTGTTTACGGAGGGAAGCGAGTTTATAAGCTGGCGGCTGATGCCCAGGTATCCGTCTTTTGCCAATTACGGGAAACTGCTCTTTGGGACGCCCCAGTTTTTTGTATTATTCTGGAATTCCATGAAGCTGGTGGCGTGCATTTTAGCCGGGCAGCTTCTGGCGGCAGTCCCCGCGGCGTGGGGCTTTGGAGTGTATGAAGGGAGGGGGAGCAGGATCCTTTTTGCCTTTTATGTGGTGCTGATGCTCCTGCCCTTCCAGGTGACCATGCTATCCAGCTATCTGGTGCTCAATAGGCTGTCCCTCCTGGACACCCATTATGCCATTATACTGCCTGCCATATTTTCCACCTTCCCGGTGTTTTTATGCTACGGGGGCTTTTGCAGCATCCCCCGGCAGATGCTGGAGGCGGCAAGGATAGACGGGGCTGGGGAGATCGCCATCTTCCTGCGGCTGGGGCTTCCACTGGGAAAAAGCGGCCTTTTGTCCGCCATGGTGCTGGGCTTTTTGGAATACTGGAACCTGATGGAACAGCCCATGGCCTTTCTGGACGACCGGTGGCTGTGGCCGCTGTCCTTATATTTGCCGGAGATTACCTGGGGGCAGGCAGGCTACGCCTTCTGCGCCAGCGTAATCACACTGATACCTGCGGCCTTTGTTTTTATAATGGGGCAGGACTACCTGGAACAGGGAATTATTTATTCCGGCCTAAAAGGTTAGGAAAAACAGTGCTTGCTGGGCAGTAGCGGTACTGGAATAGGAGGTTTTTTTATGAAGAAGGTTTTTACCGGGTTTATTATTTTCCTGGTGTTTATGGCGGCCTGTACGCTAATTTCCAGGAGCGTTTATGCATACCGCCTTCCCATGGTGGGGACGCTGCTGCCGGAGGCAAAGTATGTGGAGCACAAGTTGGAGGCGGAGGGGACCGTGGTGGCAGGGGGCGAGAAGCCGGTGACTTACAGGCCGGGGTTCCGGATTTCCTCCTTTTCGGTGAAAGAGGGTGACTGGGTGGAAGCCGGGGAGGAATTGTTCCGCATCGACCTGGAGGATTTGGAGGGGATGATGGAAGAGAAGAGAAAGGAAATCTCCAAGGTATCCCTCCAAATTGACGCCATATTGGAAAACCAGGAGATTGCCCGGCAGAAAAAAGAATTGGAGCTTGCCCGTGCCAGGGAGGACTATGACACCACCGCAAGGCTGAAAGACACCCAGGTGGGGCGCGCCATGGAAAGCTATGTCCAGGCGGAGGAGGAGATTTCGGAAAATGGCGGGGACGATGCTTTAAAGGAGGCGCTGCAAAAGGCCGCCTATGGGGAAGCGGATGCCAAAGCGGAACGGGACGAGGCGGTAAAGCAGGCGGGGAGAAAGGTGGAAGATATGCTCCTGCCGGAGGATGTTACCTCTGATCTGGAGGTAGCAAGGCTGGAAGCGGCAAAGCTTTCAGAGGAACTGGGGGAGTTGCAGAAGGTTAAAAACATCCAGGGAGTGGTAACAGCTCCTTTTGGAGGGGTAGTGACAAAGATTATGGCAGGTGCCGGGGGGCGTGTGCCGGATTCGGCGGTACTGCTATTGTCCGACCAAAGCCTTCCCTGCCAGCTTAAGGTGGCCCTGGATAAGGAACAGAAGAAATACCTGGACCTGGGGGACCAGGTTTTGGTGAAGCTGGAAGGGAAGAGGGAAGGGCTGGAGGCACAGGTGGTTTATCTGGCGGAAAGTGAGGAAGCGGCAGATAAGTATGAGGTCTTGGTGGAACTTCCAAAGGAAATGGGGGTGCCTGGGGCAGCGGGGACGATTACCCGCAGTGAGCCGGGGGAAAAGCACAGCCTTTGTATCCCTGCATCTGTACTCCATGAGAGGGATAAGCAGTATTATGTCTATGTGCTCAAAGAAAGAGAAGGGATACTGGGGGAGGAATACTATGTGGAGGAAGCACTGGTCCAGGTGAAGGACAAAAACGAAAACTGGGCCGCCATAGAAGGGGGAGGGCTGGACCAGGACAGCCGGATCATCTCATCCTCCACAATGGAAATAAAAAAGGGGGATGTGGCCAGGTGGCAGGGAGAGTGAGGCTGAGGGAACATCATATCCCAAACCGGCAATTTATGCTATATAGCATCCTGTACATTTGCGCAATTAGCAGTAGAAAACGCCAACCAATCCATGGAATGGCCAGTAATTTCCCCAATAGGGCATATCCGGTATTGACTTCTGCTGTCTACGGGTGTAAACTTTATATGTCTACAAAAGTAGACCGAAAAGGCTGATTTACAATATGGCATAGGCTGGGAGGGCAATCATGGAAAGAAAGGCTGCAGTTTCAGATGCGGAACTGGAAATTCTGGAGGTTTTGTGGTCGGCGGAGGGTGCGCTGAATGCAGGTGAAATCCGCGCCCGCCTGGGAGAGGACAAAAGCAAAAGGTGGGAGAGGACGACAGTCCTTACGCTGATCCAAAGGCTGCTGAAAAAGAAGGCCATCAGCCAGGAGAAGAGGGAGGTATATTACTATGCCCCCTGCATCCGGCGGGAGGAATATGTAAAGGAAGAGACAAGGCAGTTTGTGGATAAATTTTTTAAGGGGAGTTCCCGGAACCTGGCGGCAGCGCTGGTGAACAGCGAAGCTTTGTCGAAAGAGGATATTGACGAGCTGCGGAATTATTTTAATGAGAATTGCTAAGGGGAATTTGGAGGGAAAAGATGGGGCGGATCTTTATGTGTGTGTTGTCCCTGTCCCTGTCAGGGGCATTGACAGTGTTGTTAATATTGCTGCTGCGTCCTTTCACCGGGCGGCTTTTTTCCAAACGCTGGAATTATTATATCTGGCTTCTGGTGGTAGCCCGGCTGTTGCTTCCGGTCTATATTGATATGGATTTCCGGCAGCCGGTTATGGGAAAATTCCATAGGGGAGAATTGGCAGGCAAATGTTTCATTGGAAAACTGCCTATGGAAATGGCGGCGGCAGGAGAGGGGTACCTGCTGGCGGTGGCAGGCTCCCCAAAGGAATCCTGGGAACAGCACAAAGACAGGGGGCAGGGAGGCGCCGCCCCCTTGCCCGCCCTGGGGACAGAGCCGGGACAGCCAGGTATTGGCGGTAACGCCCAGGGAGCATCCTTCCCGGATTGGGGATTGGTATGTGGGGGCTGCTGGCTGCTGGGGGCAGCCTTGTGCCTGGGGATAAAAATAAAAAGATATCTGGATTTTGCCGGATGCGTCAAAAAGGAGTATACCCTGGCAAAGGGCCAGGAAGTGCTTCAGGCGGTAGGGCGGATTTCCCGGCGGCTTTCTATAAAAAGGCCGCCATTGGTGTATGAATGCGGGAAGGTTTCCGCCCCCCTGGTGGTGGGGCTTTTAAAGCCCGTGATTGTGCTGCCGGAGAAGGGGCGGGATGATCCCGGGCTGTGCCTTGCCATTCACCATGAGCTGGTCCATATCAAAAGAAAGGATTTATGGTATAAATGGCTGTACCAGATTTTGCTCTGTGCCCACTGGTTTAACCCGGTGATTTATCTGGGGGGGAGGAAACTGAATGCAGACTGCGAGCTTTCCTGTGACGAGGCGGTGGTGGGCACCCTGACGCCGGAGGGGAAAAGGGCTTATGGCAACACCCTTTTGGACGCAGCAGAGCAAAGTGTGGTATTTATGGGCAGTGTGCCTTCTGTAACGCTGCTTGAACGGAAGGAGGACTTAAAAATGAGGCTGAAGGGAATTTTACATTATAAAAAGCAAAGCCATTCCAAGGCGGCGGTTTCCCTGGGGGCGGCGGCAGCTATGGTATTTTTGTCTGCCTGCGGCAGCGTACAGGTGGCGCCGGATGCCATGCCTGTTGAGGTTTCAGGGGATGCTTACACACAGGGGGATTCTTTTTGGGACTGGGCTGCTATGAAGGTGAAAAGCTGGGCCGGCTCCGGGCTGGATGGTTTTCTGTCAAAGCCGGTATTGGTAAATAAGGCGGGGAAGGCGTGGCAGTCATATGAGGACGACGGGCTCCTGGCAGGGGAGGACATTTCCGGGCAATGGCATATGTATTCCTACTATGGCGGGGATAGGGTGCGCTGCGATGGCATGTACCTAAACGGCAGCGCTACCGTGCTCATTGCCAACGCCAAAAAGGAAGTTGATATCCAGGTCCATTCTTCTTTTAGAATTTTAAGCGGCCGTTTTAAGATTATCCATGTTGCCCCGGACGGCAAGGTTACGGCCCTTAATGAAACAGGGGAGAAGGGATATGTGGATGTTACCTGCCAGGAGGGCAGGAATGTGATAAAGTTTGTAGGGCAGGGGGCGAAAATCAGCGGGCTAAAGGTAGATTACCAGGATCTGCATGACTGGGATTTTGAAAGCATATTCTATTCACAGGAAGAAGAAAAAACGCAGATAGTTGCAGAAAATATAAAAAACGGGACTGCGGAAAAAGAGGAGATAATGAAGCTTCTCCCTTATCTGGGGGAGGAGACTGTCAGCCAGGCAGCCGCCCTGCTTTTTAAACAGCAGGCTGTGCTGGGCCAGGAGGAATTATATCAGTTACTTATCTATTCTGATTCCAGCCTGACCACCGATTATCTGGTGGAGGCTGTCCGCCAGGGAGAAATGCCGCCTTTAAGTGGGGATACCATTGCAGAGATTGCCCCTTTTCTGGAGAAGGGCGGTGTAACAAAGCTGCTCCTTTGCATGGAAGAGGGATTGACGCCTGGACTGGTAAACAGGTGTGTCCCGTATATGGAAGACTGGGAAATAACGGATTTCCTGGTAGCCATGGAGGGAAGCCTGACCGCTGACATTGTCTGCCAGAATGCCCCGCTCCTGGGAGATGAGGGGTTAAAAGAAGTGATGCTTGCCATGGGCGGGGAACTCACCGGGGAGCTGGCATACCAGTGTGCCCCCTATCTGCGGGAGGAAGGCTTAAGGGAGGTATTGCTTATCCTGGGAGAGCGGGGCAGGCTGACAGGTGAAACCATATACCAGTGCGCCCCTCATTTGGGGGAGGAAGGTTTAAGGGAAGTGCTGCTGTCCATGGGGGATGGGCTGGAATTTGACCTGCTCTATCAATGTGCCCCTTATCTGGGAGAGGACGGGATGGCAAGATGCCTTAGAGGATATATGGAATTGGGCAATGGGGTCAACTACACGCAACTGGAGAAAATATCCCCTTACCTTAGTAAAAAGGAGAAAGAAAGGCTGGCCGGGCTGATGCTGATAAAGCCATCAGAAGATTAGGCTGCCAGGGGGCTGGAATAGGAGAAGGGATATGCATTTTGTTGATGCAAAGGGGATATTGTCCACGCAAAACGGGATGAATGTATACCGCGGCTGTACCCATGGATGTGTCTATTGTGACAGCAGAAGTACCTGCTATGGGTTTACCCATGGCTTTGAGGATGTGGAGGTGAAGCAGAATGCGCCAGAACTGCTGGAGAAGGCCCTGCGGTCAAAAAGGAAAAAGTGTATGGTCGGAACAGGCGCTATGTGTGACCCCTACATGCATTGCGAGGAGGATTTACAGATTACACGGAAATGTCTGGCGCTGATTGAGCATTATGGGTTCGGCGCAGCCATACAGACCAAATCTGACAGGATATTACGGGATTTGGATTTGCTGAAAGCAATCAATGAAAAGGCCAAATGTGTGGTCCAGATGACCCTTACCACATATGATGAAGGGCTGTGCAGGATCCTGGAGCCAAAGGTGTGCACCACCAGAAGGAGGGCGGAGGTTCTGGAGATATTCCGTGAGAACGGGATTCCTACGGTGGCCTGGCTGTCTCCTGTGCTGCCATTTATTAACGACACCAGAGAAAATATTGAAGGGATTTTGGAATTGTGTGCCAGGGCAAAGGTGTATGGCATTATTTGCTTCGGGATGGGAGTGACTTTGCGCCAGGGGAACCGGGAATATTTTTACAGGGCGCTGGATAAGCATTTTCCGGGGATGCGGTGGAGATACCAGCAAAAATATGGATATGCTTACGAATTAAAAAGCCACAGGGATAAAGAACTGATGGCGCTGTTCCGGGAAACCTGTGAAAAACATGGGATTGTCCATGATGTGGGAGCCTGTTTTCAATATCTGCATGAATTCCCGGAAGCATATGAGCAGTTAACATTGTTCTGACACTGATTGTGTTAATAGAATCCTTGTGATATAATGATAACAACATATCTGCCATATGTACTGCCCCTGTTTACAGAATAGGGGCAGAAGAAACCAAGCCGGATGGCCTTTGCTATGGCGGCTGGGAATTTTGGTGAAAGCGGGATTGGAATGGGGATAATATGAAAAACAGAGGAGCTATTTTATTGGCCGTATTTTTTCTTTTCTGCATAAATGGGTGTGGAAGCAATGAGGAAGATATGGTACTGGAGCCCCAGTGGGAGAATGTGGATGTTGGGGCAGGCTCTGGGACGGCAGGCCCAAAGGGGGATTCCGGGGGCAGGGAAGGAGAAGAACCTGCAGGCGTTGGGGATGGCGCCGGGAAGGATGCAAAAGGGGCAGTGCCTTATGTGGAGGGGATGATCAAAGAGCAGAGCTTTGAGACGAAACTGGATGGCTGGGGAGAAGTATTTTTTGCATCCATAGCCCCTGCAGATGGCACAGGGGAGCCTGCGTTTTTGCTACTGAAAGATGAAAATACTGTTTATACGTTCCCAAAGGCGGAAAAAGAGGAAGGGAAGGAATTTACCGGAGTGGGTGCAGTGGCGTTCCGTGATTATAACCAGGACGGAAAACAGGATGTGATTGTGCTGGTAACCTACACAGACGGCGGGCGTGAGTGGAATGAGCCAAAGATTTTTTTGCAGGAAAATCCCGATAATATGTTTTACCTGGACCATCCCGGGCTGGAAAGCTACCGGATAGAGGGAAAAGCCCAGGAAGGGCCGTCCTTTTACAGGGATACGCTCCTGGAGGAGTATTTAACAGCCCAAGGGCTGGCTGGCAGCATAGCCAGCCTTGCAAAGTGCTGGGAGGATTATGTGGCGTATGCGGACGGGCTGATGGGAGTTTTGGGCATAGGCCAGCAGATCGAATTGTTTGCCCGAAACAGGATGATATGGGCAGATGAGATTGCGTATGCAGACGACCGGTATTGTTTTACACTTGCCGGGCTTACCAATGACGGCAGGCCGACTTTGATCGTAGCCAACCAGGGGGGCACGGGAATGTATACTTACAGCGAATTTTATAAAATAGATCAAAACGGGGAACTGCAAAAGCTTGGCACATCCTTCAGGGAAGGGGATTCCCAGCCGGATATTATTGAAGACCGCATGACGGTGTACAGCAGTTGGTCAAAAGAGGGGATCCGTAATCATTTTATTGTGTATGACCAGATAAAGGATTCCCCGGACACCTATTTGTACCGCACCAGCTCCCTGGACATTTGGGATGATTATGTAACGGAGACGCCGCTGGCCAGCCAGAAGGTGGTCTATGAGGGGGAAAATAATCAGGCCAGGGTTACCAGTGAGGACTGTGGCGGAAACGCTTTGACGGAAGAGGAGTATGACAATTTCCCGGATGTTTATTATGGGAATATGGGGCTGACGAAAAAGACAGCGGTTTTTAAATGGATGGATGTGAAAAGCCTTGAGGGAATGGACGGCCAGGAGGCGGCGGAAGCACTGAGACAGTCTTATGAGGGATTCTCCATGGAGGAGTAAACTTTACCTGTGGGGGATTGGGGTTTGGGAGTAAATGGCAGGTTTGCCGTTTGCTCCTGATTTATTTAACATAAGGGCAGTTCGCGGAGCGTGCTGCCCGTTGTTTGTTGCTTGCCTGAGGCAGATTTGAAAGCAGCATAGCCAGCCTGAGCGAATAAAAAAGGGCAGAAAAATCAAGAAAAACTAAGAACCGGATAGAATCCTTTCGTTTTAGATGTCTATGCCGCTGGGGACGGCTCATAAAAAAGTTTAAGTTGAAGATGATCTTGAAGAACTCAAGAATATCTTGAATTTGGTGAAGAGCCGTGATAATATAAGAAAAGAGATTTGGCGTATGGGAGGTTATATATGGCTGTCAGCTATGATAAACTCTGGAAGTTACTTATTGATAAGAAGATAAACAAAACCCAGTTATGTGAGAAAGCCAAAATAAGCACTAATGCTATGGCAAAGCTTGGGAAAAATGAGGATGTACATGTAGAGGTTCTTGCACGGATTTGTTTGGAACTTGGTTGCTCAATGGATGGGATAATGGAGATACTTCCGGAAAAAGACTAAAAAGGATGATTTGATATGGATATTGAAAAATATATAGACGAGGATCTTTTGAATAGATTCGAGTTTTATAACTATGGTCATGCATTAGAGATACTTCATGATGCTTTTCCGATAGAATGGGGTGAGTTGCAGGATTGTTTGAGAAAATTAAGACTTACTTTGGCAGATATAAAAAAAGCTGGAGGAAATGAGTCGCCAATACCCAAAAAGTTTGATGATGTATTATATCCGTATGGATGGAGAGAAATAAGAATAAGTGGAGATTTGATTGTAAAGAAATATCCGAGACAGACATCACAGAAAAGAGGGCGTTTTGCGGATGAACCATATGATGTTGAAACTATTGAGGGATACATTGATGGTCATAATATTGATTTTTTGAAAAACAAAGTGGCTTTTGACCTTGAGTGGAACAGTAAAGATCAAACATTTGACCGTGATTTGCTTGCAATGAGAACGTATTTTGATTGTGGCTTAATTGATGTGGGTGTTATTGTAACAAGAACGGAAGCACTTAATGATATTTTTAAGCAGGAAAAAGATGATAATGGCCAACCATTGATAAAGAAATATGGAGCAAGTACTACATGGATGGGAAAATTGTCGTATAGACTTGATTCACGGCGTAATGGTGGTTGCCCCATTTTAGCAATAGGAATTGGGAAGGAATGTATTGAGGAATATGGTAGACTTAGTGAGTACTATAAAAAACTTACAGGAATTCACGAACGGAAAGAAATATAATACAATTTATGCAGATCCGCCGTGGCAGTTTCAGAATAGGACAGGAAAAGTTGCCCCGGAACATAAACGCTTGACTCGTTATGAAACTATGACAATTACAGAGATTAAAGAGTTGCCGATTTCTGATATTACGGGGGATAAGGCGCATCTATATTTATGGGTTCCAAATGCGTTGCTTCCAGTTGGCCTAGAAGTAATGGATGCGTGGGGATTTGAATATAAGGGAAATATCGTATGGGAAAAGGTAAGAAAAGATGGCGGGCCGGATGGTCGTGGAGTTGGTTTTTATTTTAGAAATGTTACAGAGTTGATTCTGTTCGGTATTAAGAAAAAAAGTGCACCGAATAGAACATTACAGCCAGCACGGTCTCAGGTTAATCTTGTTAGGGCTATGAAACGGGAACATAGTCGGAAGCCGGATGAAATCATACCTATTATTGAGGCATGTAGTCAGAAACCGAGAATTGAATTATTTGCCAGAGGTGTTAGAGAAGGATGGGATATGTGGGGAAATCAGGCGACAGAAGATTACGAACCTACGTGGGATACATATGCTAACCATACGGTGGCACATATAGAAAAACAGGTACAATAGTATAAATAATCGTGATTTACAAATAATAAGGAGAAAGATGTGTATAAATATATAGATAATTATAAAGGACGAAGAGATTTGATAAATTCATATGGAGATAATTCATTGCTACTTTATGCTTTATAGTTAAGATATGGTATAGAAGATATTATATCTATAGCATCCGATGCTTTGACAGATGGTAGTGATGATAAAAAATGTGATTTAATTTATATTGATCGAGATTTATTTGTGAAACAGCTTCAAGAGTTCATTGAAAGAATTAATACGGATATGTAAATGATAAGAGTTATAAGAAGATTTTAAGGAATAGGGCTTTCTTCATCTATTCTTTAATTTTTTTGTAACTTTTTATGTTTATCCCGATAATTTAATTCAACACTTGACAATACGGTAAAGTGCTTATGACACAGGTCGAGATCGCCGTTATGGACGGGGGTAAGTGCAATTTACAGGTGCGCGGAGTGCGCCCGTACTTTTCGGATAAATTTGACATCACAAAGTACCCGAAATACAAGTACCTCTCTGACTCAAATACGAGAAATGCCTTTGGCATGGAGCCTTCCAGGCGGAATAAGGTAGGCATCAGCGTACCCACAGGCAATGAGTTTATATACTGTGTTCCGCGGCCTGAATGGATCACGGCTTCACGGAGTGCCGGATAGGATCGGGCAGCGTTCTCAAGTGTCTGTCTGCACAGCGCCGCTTTCATGTTCGTATCCATTGCCAGTCCAAGGACTGCAGCGTCAAAACAGTCAAATATGGCGGACACATAGAGTTTCCCGTCTTTTGCTTTGATTTCGGTTATGTCTGTAATGCATTTTTTAATGGCTCTGCAGACGTGGAATCCCGTTTGGTTTGCGCTTTGGGCGGTGGCTGAGTCCGATTTCCTCCATGACGCGGTAAACGATCCGTTCACCGGGTATGCGGATGCCTTCTGGCTGTTTCAACAAAAGCGCCTGATACATACGAATTCTTCCATAAGTGTCATTGCATTCATCTTCTGCCACAATTGCCCGCATGGCATCCGCCAGATCCTGATATTTCCACGGACAGTCTTTGTTTGCCAGTAGTCATAAAATCCCTGCCGTGTCACTTCCAACATCCGGCAGTAGAAAGAAATCTTTCCTTTGATAACGCCGTCCTCCGTTTTTAAGGCAATAATTCCGACGGCTGTGCTACCCCAAGGAATTCGTTTTCTTCCTTTAAACGGCGGATTTCTGTTCTGGTATACTAAAGTTGTAACAGTTGGTTCGGATAAGGTATAATAAAAATGAACAAACAGCGCGGCACCCAACCTGGTATGCGGGATGGCTGCGCAGAAATGGGGATAAATATGACAGAAAGAGAAAAAATGCTGGCAGGGCAGCTTTATGACTGCGGCGACAGTGAATTGTTAAACCAATGGCATAAAGCGAAGGATCTCATCAGGGATTATAACCAAACAGATTCCGCTGATGCGCAGGAAAAGGCGCGTATACTTCATGAGCTGCTGGGCGGGCAGGGGAAAAATCTGTGGATTACGGCGCCTTTTTATGCGGACTACGGCAACAATATTTATTTTGGGAATAACTGCGAAGTCAATATGAACTGTACTTTTCTGGATGATAATAAAATCGTGATCGGGGACAACGCTTTGATCGCCCCTAATGTCCAGATCTATACGGCTTTTCATCCCACCAATGCGGTGGACAGGTTCGGAAAGCCCAGGGAAGACGGTTCTTTTGAATTTTGTAAGACCCAGACAGCGCCGGTGGTCATTGGGGACCATGTATGGATCGGGGGCGGCGTAATCATTATGCCTGGGGTGACTATTGGAGACAATGTGGTGATAGGCGCTGGGAGCGTAGTCACCAGGGATATCCCCGATAACGTGATAGCCTATGGCAATCCCTGCCGGGTGATGCGGGAAAACGGCCAAAAGAGCTATGAGATCATACGGCTTACAGACAGGCCCTGGTTAAAGGGGCAGGCTGCCTTGTGGTTTCACCAAAAGTGGGGGATCCCCTGTGACGCTTACCTGGAAAGCATGGAGGCGTGCCTGGCAGGAAAGGGAGCGGTCCCACAATGGTATATGGCAATGGAGGGGGATCGGATAATCGGTGGGGTGGGGGTTATTGAGAATGACTTCCATAACAGGAAAGACCTGTCACCAAATGTCTGTGCCGTTTACACAGAGGAAGACCGGCGGGGACGGGGCGTGGCCGGTGCCCTGCTGGATTATGTGTGCGGTGATATGAAAGAGAAAGGGATCCATACGTTATATCTTCTTACAGACCATACTTCCTTTTATGAGAGATATGGATGGGAGTTTTATTGTATGGCGCAGGGGGATGGAGAAGAGAAGATGTCAAGAATGTATCTTCACAGGGGGTAAGGGTTTCCCATGCGGATGAAAAATTATGATGGGAACGGAAGGGTTTTCCGCAGGCCCTCTGCCAGAGGGATCATCATCAAGGACGGGAAAGCGGCAATATACATAGCCGGAAATATGATTATTACAAATTTCCGGAGGGCGGCATAGAAGCTGGCGAAACCAGGGAAGAGGCGCTTGCCCGGGAGATTTTAGAAGAGGCGGGGCTGTGCGTCATCCCTGGGTCCATACGGGAATACGGGCAAGCCCGCCGGATACAAAAGGGACAAAGGGAAGAGATCTTTCTGAGGGGGGTAGGCCAAAAGGATAATATTGGCCCAATGGAGCCGGATCTCACAAAGGAGAAAAACATGGACAATCAGGTGCATAATTCGATTGTAAGTTTTATATGGGGGATTGCAGATGACTGCTTGCGCGATGTATATGTACGCGGCAAATACCGTGATGTCATTCTGCCTATGACAGTTATCCGTCGGCTAGATGTTTTGCTGGAGCCAACAAAGAAAGCTGTCAGGGATATGAAAAGGACTTTGGATGGTGCGGGTATCGACAACCAGTGGCCGGCCCTTTGCAATGCCGCAGGCCAGGCATTCTGCAATGACTCCCCATTTCTGCTCCGCGACCTTACCAGCCGTGGGAAACGGCAAACCCTGAAAGCAGATTTTGAGGAATACCTTGATGGTTTTTCACCTAATGTGCAGGAGATTTTGGAGAAATTCAAGTTCCGGAACCAGATTAATACAATGGTTGAGGCAGATATCCTTGGGGCAGTTATTGAGAAGTTTATCTCACCGGACATCAATCTCAGCCCAAACCCTGTGTATAAAGATGATGCCAAAACAGTTGTAAAACATCCTGGTCTGGATAACCATAGCATGGGGACGGTTTTTGAAGAACTGATCCGTAAATTTAATGAAGAAAACAACGAAGAAGCAGGAGAACACTGGACACCCCGGGATGTTGTCGAGCTAATGGCCGACCTGATATTTATGCCGGTGGCCGACCAAGTGAAAGATGCAACCTATTCCTGTTATGACGGAGCCTGTGGGACAGGCGGTATGCTCACCGTAGCCCAGGACAGGCTTATGACGCTTGCCCAGGGGCAGGGAAAGAGTGTCTCTATCCATTTATTTGGACAGGAGATCCAGCCGGAAACTTACGCTATCTGTAAAGCCGATATGCTTCTCAAAGGTGATGGCGAACAGGCGGAGCATATCAGCTATGGATCCACGTTGTCTCTTGACGGAAATGCTGGCCGTCAGTTCGATTTTATGCTGTCAAATCCCCCCTATGGAAAAAGCTGGAAAACTGATGCTGAGAAAATGGGAGGCAAAAAGGAAATTTTAGATACCCGGTTCAATATTGATCTGGAGGACGGCAGGCAGCTTGCCATGATACCCAGGACCAGTGATGGCCAGCTTTTGTTTTTGCTGAACAATGTGGCAAAAATGAAAAAGGACTCCCCCCTTGGCAGCCGGATTGCCGAGGTACATAACGGCTCATCCATTTTTACAGGAGACGCTGGCAGTGGGGAAAGCAACGCCCGCCGCTATTTGATTGAGAATGATCTGGTGGAGGCAATTATAGCGCTTCCGGAGAATATGTTCTACAACACAGGTATTGGAACATTTATCTGGATTCTTTCCAACCGGAAAGCGGTGCAACGCAAGGGTAAAATCCAGCTAATTGACGCTACGGCTATGAAATCCCCTCTCCGTAAAAATATGGGCAGGAAAAATTGTGAGTTCACACCGGAAATCCGCAAGGAAATTATCCGTATTTTTATGGAGATGGAGCAAAGCCAGGTGAGCATGATTTTTGACAATGAAGAGTTTGCCAGCTGGTCTATCACTGTGGAGCGCCCTCTGCGCCTGCGTGTTTATCCCGGCAGGGAAATTCCTGCTGATATTTTTAAAAAGGCGGATGAATTGGAAGATGTAAGGAAAGCCCTTGCATCTGTCCCGGCAGGAACGCCAACTGATGATTGGACAGCTTTTGCCAGGGAAACAAAACTAAAAGCGGGTGTTTTAAAGAAAATCCGCCCATTCATTACAGAGAAGGATCCCACTGCACAGCCCATTGATGGTGAGCCGGATGTTGATTTGCGCGATACGGAAAATGTCCCGTTTACTTATGATGGTGGTATCGAAGCATTTATGCAGAACGAGGTACTGGTTTATGCCCCGGACGCGTATGTGGATGACAAGAAAACACAGATTGGGTATGAAATCAGATTTACAAAATATTTTCAGAAAGAGAAACGGCAGGTAGATTTACGGTTAATCCAGGAAAGGATTGAACGTATTCAGTTGGTAATAAATCAGCAGATGCAGTTTCTTGTTCCTTTACAATATGAATCTTATAAAAAAATTGATGAATACTGGTTGGCTTCAATTCCATCTCACTGGAAAGCTGTGAAAATTAAATTTCTATTTGAGGAACGTTCTGAAAAAGGTTATCCGGATGAACCTATGCTGGCAGCAACCCAAAATATGGGAGTTGTTCCCAAAAATGTGTATGGCCAAAGGACTGTAGAGGCAACAAAGGATTTGGAGCTGTTAAAGCTTGTAAAGAAAGATGATTTTGTTATATCATTACGTTCTTTTCAGGGAGGTATAGAACGTGCATATTACCAGGGAATTATAAGTCCCGCATATACGATTATGGTCCCTCATGGAATTTCGGTGAATTATTTTAAACATTTGGCAAAGTCCAAAGCATTTATTAATTTACTTCAATCCTGTGTAACTGGTATACGGGAAGGGCAAAATATTGATTACCGTATACTAAAGAATATTCGTATTCCTGTGCCGCCAATTGACGAACAGGAGCAGATCGCAAAGTATCTTGATTGCATAAACACACGGATAAACGCACGCATAAAAGAAATCTCATTGCTGAAGGAATATAGGGATTCGATTATGTCGGGAATTGTGACAGGCGAGACTGATATTCGGAACATTGAAATCCCGGATTACGAATTTATAGAGGAAGAGATGGGCGTTTTTGAAAATGCTGAGATAACGGAAGGTGAGGATGATGGAAAATAAATTATCAAAAGGATGGATTTTTTTGTAGACAGAAACGAGTACGCTGTGAGGATAGGCTATCCTTTTGCACTGCCTAACGCCGAAGGGCAGTACAATGAAATTGAAGCTGGCCGCCGGTAGATTGAAGAACAGGAGGGATGGAGATGGCTTTTACGGACACAAAGGAAAACGGGCTAGAGATGCTCATTGTAAAATGGCTTGTGGAACATAATGGCTATGAGGAGGGTTCCAATGCCGATTATAACAAAGAATATGCCATCGACGAAACGCGCCTGCTCCGTTTTCTCATGGATACGCAGCCGGATTCGGTGGAAAGGCTGGGCGTATTCAAATCAGAACAAAAAAAGCGCCAGTTCCTGAACCGTTTGCAGGGAGAACTGGCCAGGAGAGGAATTATAGATGTCCTCCGCAATGGTATCAAAGCGTACCCGGAAAATTTGGTTCTTTTTTATCTGGCACCCACTGAGAACAATACAAAAGCAAAGGAGAGATTTGGGAAAAATATTTTCAGTGTCACACGCCAGCTCCGTTATTCACAGGATATGGGGAAACTGGCGCTGGATATGTGTATCTTCCTCAATGGGCTTCCTGTCATTACCTTTGAATTAAAAAACCAGTTGACGAAGCAGAATGTGGAGGATGCTGTACAACAATATAAGGATGACCGTGACCCACGCCAGATGCTGTTTGCTTTTAAACGTTGCATGGTACATTTTGCGGTAGATGACGCCCGGGTCAAGTTCTGTACGAAGCTTTCCGGTAAGGATAGCTGGTTTCTGCCTTTTGATAAAGGTTATAACGATGGCGCAGGCAATCCGCCAAATCCCGATGGTATCATGACTGATTATCTCTGGAAAGGCATTTTAACAAAGGCAAAGCTTACGCGTATCATTGAAAATTATGCCCAGGTTATTGAGGAAACAAACCCGGACACAAAAAAGAAAAGCATCCGTCAGGTGTTTCCCCGCTATCATCAGTTGGATGTGGTGGAGAGGCTATTAGCGGATGTGAGGGAAAACGGCGTTGGGAGGAAATACCTTATCCAGCACAGTGCGGGCAGTGGAAAATCTAACTCCATTGCGTGGCTTGCCCATCAACTGATTGGCCTGGAAAAGGATGGGCGGCCGATAATTGATTCCGTTATTGTGGTTACTGACCGGCGTATTCTTGACAAGCAGATCAGGGACACCATCAAGCAATTTATGCAGGTCAGCAATACAGTGGTGTGGGCTGAACATTCGGGGGACTTGACGAAGGCAATCATGGATGGCAAAAGGATCATTGTGGCAACTATTGAGAAGTTTCCATATATCCTGCCGCAGCTTGGGGCGGAGCATAAAGAGAATCACTTTGCGATCGTGATTGATGAGGCACATTCGGGCCAGAATGGCAGGAACTCCGCACAGATGAATCTCGCGCTTTCCGGCCTTATGTCTGATGATGGGATGGACAATGAAGATAAGATCAATGCCATGGTGGAGGGGCGTAAGCTGCTGTCCAATGCCAGTTACTTTGCTTTTACCGCTACGCCCAAGAACAAAACGCTTGAAACCTTCGGAGTTCCCTGTCAGGATGGCGGCGATAGCAAGCATAGGCCGTTCCATGTATATACAATGAAGCAGGCGATCCAGGAAGGGTTTATCCTGGATGTACTTCAAAATTATACTACCATTGACAGCTTCTATAAATTGATGAAAACGGTTGAAGACGACCCCATGTTTGATAAAAAACGGGCGCAGAAAAAACTGCGCAGCTTTGTGGAGGGAAACAAGTATACCATTGCCCAAAAATCAGCCATGATGGTGGAGCATTTCCATGAACAGGTCATAGCCAAAGGCAAAGTCGGCGGGCAGGCGCGGGCGATGGTTGTTACGGCAAGCATTCCCCGGTGTGCCGAATACTATTATGCGGTCAACAAGTGCTTAGCTAGAAGGAACAGCCCTTATAAGGCACTTATTGCCTTTTCAGGTGAATATCAGGGGCTTACATCCGCGGCGATGAACGGGTTCCCAGATGCCAAAATCCCGCAAACCTTGAAGCAGGACCCATACCGTATCCTAGTGGTGGCGGATATGTTCCAGACAGGGTTTGACGAGCCTTTACTCCACACCATGTATGTGGACAAGATGCTCTGCGATATTAAAGCAGTGCAGACCCTTTCCAGGTTGAACCGCGCTCATCCCAAGAAGCATGATACTTTTGTTTTGGATTTCGCCAATAAGCCGGAAATAATCCAGGAGGCTTTTTCCAGGTATTACCGAACGACGGTCCTGTCCGGAGAAACTGACCCTAACAAGCTGTACGATCTTATTTCCATAATAGAAAGCTGCCAAATCTACTCAAATGATGATGTGGAAAGGCTGGTGGGCCTGTATTTGGACGGTGCTGGCCGCGATAAACTTGACCCCACGCTGGATGCCTGCACCATGGCCTACAGGCAGCTTGAAACAGATGAGCAGATCAAATGCAAAAGCGCGGCGAAAGCTTTTGTGCGTACATATGGTTTCCTTGGCGCTATTTTGCCTTATGGCAATGCGGAATGGGAAAAACTGTCTATTTTCTTAAATCTGCTCATTCCCAAGCTGCCTTCTCCACGGGAAGACGATTTCTCGCAGGGGATTTTAGAGGCGATTGGCCTGGAGAGTTACCGGAATGAAGCCCGTGAAGCAGTTGCCATTAAACTGAAAGACTCGGATGCCAAGGTTGACCCTATCCCGGCAGGCAACATAGGCCACGCTGTTGGGCCAGAAATGGATTTGCTGTCCGTGATCCTGTCTGACTTTAATGACATGTTTGGAAACATTAACTGGAATGATGCAGATAATGTGCGCAGGCAAATACTTGATATCCCTGCTATGGTTTCCAGGGATGAGAAATATCAGAACGCCATGAAAAACTCTGATGAACAAAGTGCGCGGCTGGAAAGCGAACGGGCATTGCAGCAGGCCATTTTTGCCATCATGGCGGACAACATGGAACTGTTTAAGCAGTTCCAGGATAACCCATCATTCAAAAAATGGCTGTCCGACCTTGTGTTCCATCTTACTTATAATAAAAATGGCAGGCTTTATGAAACACTACAGGCAGGGCATAAGGCGGTTATGTATGATATTGGGCTGAAAAAGGAAAAACAGATGATAGCTGATACGCCTTCTCCCTATGGCTATTAGGGAAGGCATCGCTGATGGAAAGCAATATTTAACCAGGCCCTGGCAGGAAATACCCATTGGTAAAGGGCAAGGCAGGCCACTGCCCAAAACACAGTACATTACAGTGCGCCCCATCCCGGCAGGGAAACTGCGGGCGCGGAAAAGAGGATAAAATGGCGTTTGCACATCTTCACGTCCATACGGAATACAGTCTTCTGGACGGTTCAAATAAAATCAGGGAATATGTAAAGCGGGTAAAGGAGCTGGGCATGGACAGCGCCGCCATCACAGACCATGGGGTGATGTATGGGGTGATCGATTTTTACAAAGCCTGCAAGGAAGAAGGGGTGAAGCCCATCCTCGGGTGTGAGATCTATGTAGCGCCCAACTCCCGGTTTGACAAGGAACTGACAGGAGGGGAAGACCGGTATTACCATCTGGTCCTGCTGGCGGAAAATAACAAAGGGTACGACAATTTGATGAAGATCGTAAGCCGGGGCTTTACGGAGGGGTATTACTACAAGCCCCGGGTGGATATGGCGTTGCTGCAGGAATGCCATGAGGGGCTGATCGCCCTGTCTGCCTGCCTGGCGGGGGAGGTGCAGCGGTATATCCAGAAGGGTCTTTTGGAGGAGGCGGAGAAGACGGCGCTTAAGTACAGGGACTGCTTTGGGGAGGGCAATTTTTTCCTGGAGCTCCAAGACCACGGGCTGCCGGAACAGCGGATGGTGAATACCGCCCTTCTGAAAATGAGCCGGAAACTGGGGATCCCGCTGGTGGTCACCAATGACGTGCATTATACCAGGGCAGAGGATGCCCGGCCCCACGACATTCTCCTTTGCATCCAGACCGGGAAGAAGCTGGCGGACGAGGACAGGATGCGCTACGAGGGCGGGCAGTATTATGTGAAAAGCGAAGAGGAGATGAAGGGGCTTTTCCCTTATGCCTGGGAAGCGGTGGAAAATACCCAGCAGGTGGCGGACCGGTGCAATGTGGAAATTGAGTTCGGCGTCACCAAGCTGCCCCATTTTGAAGTGCCGGAAGGGTTTGATTCCTGGACTTACTTAAATAAGCTGTGCTATGACGGCTTGAGGGAGCGTTATGGGGAGGATGAAAATGCCCCTGCGGGGGAGACCGGGCAGACTTTAAAGGAGCGGCTGGACTATGAGCTAAATGTCATCCGGGATATGGGGTATGTGGATTATTTCCTAATCGTATGGGATTTTATCAATTACGCCAAGTCAAACGGGATCATGGTGGGGCCGGGGAGGGGGTCTGCGGCGGGAAGCATCGTGTCCTATGCTTTAAAGATCACCAATATCGACCCTATCAAATACAGCCTGCTGTTTGAGCGTTTCCTGAACCCGGAACGGGTTTCCATGCCGGATATTGACATTGACTTCTGCTTCGAAAGACGGCAGGAGGTGATTGATTATGTGAGCCGGAAGTATGGCTCTGATAAGGTGGTGCAGATCGTTACCTTTGGTACCCTGGCAGCCAAGGGTGTGGTCCGGGACGTGGGAAGGGTGATGGACCTTCCCTATGCCTTTGTGGATTCCCTTGCCAAGATGATCCCCCATGTGCCCAACACCAATGTTACTATTGATAAGGCGTTGCAGATCAATCCGGAGCTGCGGAAAATGTACGGCACGGACAGCCAGGTCAAGGAACTGATCGATATGAGCAAGCGCCTGGAGGGGCTTCCCCGCCACGCTTCCATGCATGCTGCGGGGGTGGTGATCTGCTCCCGCCCGGCAGAGGAGCTGGTGCCCTTATCCAGAGGCTCCGACGGTTCCGTGACCACCCAGTTTACCATGACCACCATTGAAGAGCTGGGGCTTTTAAAGATGGATTTTCTGGGGCTGCGTACCCTCACAGTGCTGCGGGATGCTGTGGCGCTGGTGGAAAAGGAATACGGGGTCTCCATTGATATTGACCAGATAGATTTTGATGATAAGAAGGTCCTTGCCTCCATCGGCACCGGGCGCACGGACGGGGTGTTCCAGCTGGAAAGCGGGGGCATGAAAGGGTTTATGAAAGAATTGAAGCCAAGGAACCTGGAGGACATTATCGCCGGGATCTCCCTGTACCGTCCGGGGCCTATGGATTTTATCCCCAAGTATATCAAGGGGAAGAGCAGCCAGAAGGCGATCACTTATTCCTGCCCCCAGCTTGAGCCTATTCTTTCTTCCACCTATGGCTGTATCGTTTACCAGGAGCAGGTAATGCAGATCGTCCGGGATCTGGGGGGCTATACCTTAGGGCGCAGCGACCTGGTGCGCCGTGCCATGAGCAAGAAGAAACAGGCGGTGATGGAAAAGGAGCGGGCGAATTTCGTATACGGGAATCCGGAAGAGGGGGTGCCGGGGTGTGCGGCAAACGGCATTCCCGAGAATGTGGCGTCCCAGATCTACGATGACATGATGGATTTTGCCAAGTACGCTTTCAACAAGTCCCATGCGGCCTGCTATGCGGTGGTGGCTTACCAGACTGCCTACCTGAAATATTATTATCCGGTGGAATTTATGGCGGCGCTTATGACCTCCGTGATTGACAATCCGGGAAAAGTGGCGGAATATATCCTGGTCAGCCGCAGTATGGGCATCACCATCCTGCCCCCGGATATCAACCGGGGGGAGCGGGGCTTTTCCGTAGACGGGAAATCCATCCGCTATGCCCTAACAGCCATTAAGAGCATCGGCCGCCCGGTGATTGACGGGGTGGTGCAGGAGCGGGCGCAGAGGGGCCCTTATACTAACCTGAAGGATTTCATCACCCGTATGGCGGATAAGGAAGTGAATAAGAAGACCATTGAGAATTTTATCAAGGCAGGGGCCTTTGACAGCCTGCCCGGCACACGGAAACAGTTTATGAGCTGTTATGTGCAGATCATGGACAGGATCGTCCATGATAAGAAGAATAACCTGGCAGGGCAGATCAGCCTTTTTGATATTGTGGACGAAGACCAGAAGGAAGAGTTTGACATCAAGCTCCCGGAAGTGGGGGAATATTCCAAGGATATGGTGCTGGCTTTTGAAAAAGAGGTGCTGGGCATTTACATCAGCGGGCATCCCCTGGAGGAACAGGAGGAGCTTTGGAAAAAGGGCATCACCAACACCACTGCGGATTTTATGCTGGGGGAGGAAGAAGAGGATATTGTGGTGAAGGATAACGCCACGGCAGTGATCGGGGGGATGATTGCAGATAAGAAGATCAAATACACCAAAAACGATAAGGTAATGGCTTTTTTACAGATAGAAGACCTGTTAGGCAGCGTGGAAGTAGTGGTGTTCCCCAAGGATTACGAAAAATACAGCGCCAAGCTGGCAGAGGACAACAAGGTTTTCGTAAAAGGGCGGGTCTCCCTGGAAGAGGAGAAGGATGGGAAGCTGATCTGCGAGAAGATCACCCTTTTTGATGAGATCCCCAAAAAGCTCTGGATCAAGTTTAAAGAAAAGGAAGATTACGAAAAAGCGGAAGAGGAGCTGTTTGCCGACCTGGCAGATTCCGACGGAAGGGACAGCGTAATTATTTATATAGAATCCATCAAAGCCATGAAAAGGCTGCCTCCCAACCGGAATGTATGCGCGGATAAGGAACTGTCTGAAAAGCTGGGCGAAAAATACGGAGGGGATAATATAAAAATTGTCTGGGACGTGAAAAAAGATTGAAAACAGAATGAAATAAGGGTAAAATAAATGAGAGTAAAAATTTAGAATGCTCCGGGGAGGCAATAAAAACTTCCAGTATTGGGAAAGAAAGGACTAGGCAGACTATGGCAAAAGAGATTAAGACCATTGGCGTTTTGACCAGCGGCGGGGATGCGCCGGGAATGAATGCAGCGATCCGGGCGGTTGTGCGCAAGGCAATCGGAAACGGTGTTAAGGTGAAGGGCATCAAAAAGGGTTATCAGGGCCTTTTGAACGAAGAAATTGTGGACATGGAAAGGCGGGACGTTTCCGAGACGATCCAAAGGGGCGGCACCGTGTTGGGGACGGCGCGCTGCCCGGAATTTAAGCTTGAGGAAGTCCAGGAGAGGGCTGCGGACATCTGCCGCAAGCATGGCATTGAGGGTATGGTGGTAATCGGCGGGGACGGCTCCTACCGGGGTGCCCAGGCCCTTGCAAGGAAAGGGATCAATACCATCGGCGTCCCGGGCACCATTGACCTTGACATTGCCTGTACAGAATATACCATTGGTTTTGACACTGCTGTCAATACGGCAATGCTTGCCATTGACAAGGTAAGGGACACTTCATCCTCCCATGAGCGCTGCAGCATCATTGAGGTCATGGGGAGGAATGCGGGCTACATTGCCTTATGGTGCGGTGTGGCAAACGGCGCGGAGGATATCCTTCTCCCTGAAAAATATGATTACAATGAACAGAACATAATCAATAACATTGTGGCAAACCGCAAAAAGGGCAAGACCCACCACATCATCGTGAATGCAGAGGGGATCGGGCATTCCACTTCCATGGCCAGGAGGATTGAGGCGGCTACCGGCATGGAGACCAGGGCTACTATTTTGGGTTACATGCAAAGGGGCGGTTCCCCTACCTGTAAGGACCGGTTCTATGCCTCTATCATGGGCGCTTATGCCACGGATATTCTCTGCAACGGCGGGAGCAACAGGGTAGTTGCCTATACCAAAGGGGAATTTGTGGACTATGACATTGAGGAAGCGCTGAACATGCAGAAAAATATTCCCGAATACCAGTATATGGTGAGTAAGGTACTGTCACAATAGCCCGGCGGGACCAGGCAGAATAAAGAGGTTTGTGTTAAAACGGCGCGGCTTGTGTGGCTGCGCCGTTTTGGATTACAATAAGCCGGCTGGCGCAGCGTGGCGGCGTTTGTCTGGGGGCATCTTTTAAGGTTACATTGACAGGGAGGTTAGTATGATCACAAGTTGGGCGAACGGAAAAATCAAGCGTTTGGTGCAGCTCCAGGAAAAGAGCCGCGCAAGAAATGGGGAAGGGATCTTTGTGGCGGAAGGGATAAAAATGTTCAAAGAAGCGCCCCTGTCTGTGCTGCGGGAGGTCTATGTCAGCGAAGGGCTCTGGCACCAGGGCAAAGAGCGCCTGGCAGAAATAGAAGGAAAGCTGGCACAGTGCAGGGAAAGGGGCATTGTAGTGGAGCAGGTGTCGGAGGAAGCCTTTAAAAAAGCAGCGGATACCCATACTCCCCAGGGGGTCTTGTTTGTAGCGGCACAGTTTTCCCACACCCTTCCGGAAATGCTTGGGAAAGCCTTAGGGCGGCATCAGGCAGGGGGGCGCCCCCCGCTGTTTTTGCTTTTGGAGGATGTGCAGGACCCGGGCAACCTGGGAACCATGCTGCGCACCGGGGAGGGTGCCGGGGTGGATGGCGTGATTATGGCCAGGGGAACAGCAGACGTATACAATCCCAAGACCATCCGTGCCACCATGGGTTCCCTGTACCGGGTTCCCTTTTTGTATGTGGACGGGCTTGCAGAGACGGCTGCTGTCCTTAAGGAAAAGAATATAGCAGTGTATGCTGCCCATTTAAAGGGGAACCAGTATTTTGATGAGATTCCTTATAAAGGCGGATGCGCTTTCCTTGTGGGCAATGAAGGGAGCGGGCTTCGGGAAGAAACAGCAGAGCTGGCGGACGCTTATGTAAAGATTCCTATGGAAGGGGAATTGGAGTCTTTAAATGCGGCGGTGGCGGCAGCCCTTCTGCTCTACCAGGCAGCAGGCAGCCACAGGAAGAGAAACGGTAACTGAAAAATTGGGGGAAGGAACTGCCTGCAGCGGGCGCCGGGACAGGCACCAGAGGAAAAGCTGGCTGATTTGTAGACAGGTTTTCCTCTGCTGTCCCAAGTGTCTGGGAGGGTGGTAGCGGAACTGCCCCCTCAGCGGGCGCCGGGACAGACACCAGAGGAAAAGCTGGCTGATTTGTAGACAGGTTTTCCTCTGCTGTCCCAAGTGTCTGGAAGGGTGGTAGCGGAACTGGAATGGAAGGAGAAAAAAGAATGAAACTGGGATTTATTGGGCTAGGTAATATGGCGAAAGCAATGATCAGCGGTATGCTTGCAAAGGAGACCGCAAAGCCCGGGGAGATCATTGGCTGTGCAAGGACCTGTGCCACCTGTGGGGAGGTAAGGGAAAAGTACGGCATTGAAATCCGGGAGGATAATAAGGCGGTGGCAGCGGAATCGGATATTCTGGTGCTGGCGGTGAAACCCCAGGTGCTGGAGGGCGTGATTAGTGAGATCAAAGACAGCATCCGGGAAGAAACGCTGGTGGTCAGCATTGCCGCCGGAAAAACCCTTGGCTGGCTGGAAGCGGCTTTTGGGAGAAGCCTGAAACTGGTGCGCTGTATGCCCAATACCCCTGCCATGGCAGGGGCCGGCTGCAGCGGCGTGTGCAGGAACCAGAGAGTGTCGGAGGAAGAGATGGGGCAGTGCATGAAGCTGGCGGAAAGCTTCGGCATGGCGGAGGAGATCCCTGAAAAGCTCATAGATGCAGTGGGGGCGGTCAGCGGCAGTTCCCCGGCTTTTGTGTTTATGTTTATTGAAGCCCTGGCGGATGGCGGGGTCAAGGCGGGGATGCCGAGAAGCCAGGCGTACCGTTTCGCTGCCCAGGCAGTCTATGGGAGCGCCAAGCTGATGCTGGAGACGGGGAAGCATCCGGGCGAGCTGAAGGATATGGTCTGTTCCCCTGGCGGGACCACCATAGAAGGGGTACAGGCGCTGGAAGAATTTGGGCTCCGGTGCGGGGTAATGAAGGCGGTGGGCAGCTGCGTCGAAAAATCAAAAAAGATGTAAAGAAACCGTAATAAATTTAAGTGAAAATAGATGAAAGTATTTCGATTCCATTTCAAATAATTGTGTAAATTGTTGAAACTTGACAAATGCGCCTTTATTTGTTATTATGATTTCATACCTGATGTAATAAATCTGTAATATATATAATAAATATTATAGGAGTAAGTACAGTAAGGAGGTATTGAAATGGAAGGGATAAGAAAAATACCTGCGGCAGCGCTGGGGGTGCTTGTCATTTGGCTGGCGCTTTCCGCAGGGGGAATAAAGGTTCTGGCAAGCGAAAAGACAGGCTATGACTTTTTAAGCGCCGGGGTGGCGGAGGTGCTGGATCCAAGGGCACTGAACAGTGAAAGGCCGGTCAAGGAACAGCAGCAACAGCTTGGCCTGGACGAGAAATTCGAAGCGGAAAAGGCAAGGCTGGAGCAGGAGCTGACTATGGCAAACGTCCAGGATGCGGTGAATATCCGTGCCCAGGCGGATGAAAGCGCGGAAAAGGTAGGGATTTTGTATAAAGACTGCGGCGGCACTGTCTTAGAGCGCAAGGATGGATGGACGAAGCTGAAATCCGGCAATGTGACAGGCTGGGCGAAAGACGAATACCTGCTCTTTGGGGAAGAAGCCAAGAAGATGGCAGAGGACGTGGGCAACTGGATCGTGACCCTGGATGCGGAGGCTGTCCGGGTGCGCATGGAGCCAAGCGAAGAGGCGGAAGTCTGCGGGCTGCTTGCCTATGAGGATTCGGTGGAATTTATTGATAACATGGAAGACGGCTGGATCAGTGTGGAATTTAATGATGAAGTCAGGTATGTCCATTCAGATTTTATTAACGTCAGGTTCCATATTGACGAAGGGGAAAGCATGGACGTTATCCGCATCAGGGAACGTGAGGCAGAAGAGCGCAGGCTTGCCCGGATGAAGGAAAGCAAAGGGGCCATGAAGGAAAACAGGGGAGCTGTGGCTGCGGACGCAGACGAATTAAGGCTTCTCGGCGCACTGATTTACTGCGAGGCGGGCAACCAGTCCTATGAGGGAATGGTAGGCGTCGGCGCGGTGGTTATGAACCGTGTAAAGAGCGGCGCGTACCCTAATACCATCCATTCCGTTATCTATGCTTCGGGGCAGTTTACCCCTGCCATGACGGGCAAGGTGGCGAGAACCTACGAAGGAAATGTGCCTGAGGCATGTATGCGGGCAGCCCAGGCAGCGATCAACGGGGAAACAACCGTTGGCGGTGCGACCCATTTCCGCCGTGCAGGGAAGAGGGAAGGGTATGTTTTAGGGGATCATGTATTCTGGTAAAAGGAAAAAGAGAAGCTGTAAAATATTGGGTAAACCCACAGGAGGATTGGCGTGTGCCAGCCCTCCTGTTTTATTACAATAAGCCGGCCCGCGTAGCGTGACGGCGTTTGTTTCAGGCGGATGGGGAAGGGATATGCAGTGAAAGGCTGCAAGGCCCTCTATGGGCGGTAACGGGAAAATCTTCCTTTCCCGGCTGTTTGAAAAAAGTTCATTGCCCGTTTCCCTTTTGTGTAGTACAATGAATTTATGTAAAGCATCAGGGGCTTTGCCCGGGCAGGAACAGGAAAGGGCGCATTACCAAACAGGTTTCGGGCGGTGCAAAAACCCTGGCGCTGCACAGGTGATTTATTTTAAAGATGGTAAAGGAGGGCAATATGAATCTGACAACCTTTTGGCTGATAGTTTTTGTTGTCTGCATTGTCATTGAAATCATTACCATGGGCCTTGCCACAATCTGGTTTGCAGGAGGCGCGCTGATTGCCGCCATAGGGGCAGTTTTTGGGATGCCCCTTGTGGTGCAGGTGATTTTATTTACGGCTGTTTCGCTGATCTTGCTGTTTTTTACCCGTCCGGTGGCGGTGAAGTACTTCAACAAGGACAGGATCAAAACCAATGCAGAGAGCCTGGTGGGGAAACAGGCAATCGTGATCAGTGAGATCAACAACCTCCAGGGCATTGGGCAGGTGACGGTTAGCGGGCAGGAGTGGAGCGCCAGGACGACCAGGGAGGGCGTCACCCTTCCGGTGGGGAGCGTGGTGGCCATCCGGGCAATCAGCGGCGTGAAGCTGATGGTGGAGGACGTGACAGGGCAGCTTTCAAAGGAAGCTGAAAAATAAACTGGGGAAAAGCCCCGGAAAGAGAGGGAAGAAATGGAAATATTTATAATTGTTATATTGGTGGTAGTGCTGATATTACTGGCATCCTGTGTGAAAATTGTGCCCCAGGCAAATGCTTATGTGGTGGAGCGCCTGGGCGCTTACCAGGGAACCTGGTCAGTGGGGCTGCATGTTAAAGTCCCCCTGGTGGATAAGGTGGCAAAAAAAATTAATTTAAAGGAACAGGTAGTAGATTTTGCCCCCCAGCCTGTGATCACCAAGGACAATGTAACTATGAGGATTGACACGGTGGTGTTCTACCAGATCACAGACCCGAAGATGTTTGCCTACGGGGTGGAAAACCCCATTATGGCGATTGAGAATCTTACGGCCACTACCCTGCGTAATATTATCGGCGACCTGGAGCTGGACCAGACCCTGACATCCAGGGAAACCATCAATACCAAGATGCGGGCTTCCCTGGACGAGGCCACTGACCCCTGGGGGATTAAGGTAAACCGCGTGGAGCTTAAGAATATCATCCCCCCTGCGGAAATCCAGAATGCTATGGAAAGGCAGATGAAAGCGGAGCGTGAGAGGAGAGAGTCCGTTACCCGGGCAGAAGGGGAGAAGAAAGCCAGCGTAACCGTTGCGGAAGGCAAGAAGGCGGCGGCAATCCTGGAAGCGGAAGCAGAGAAGCAGTCTGCCATCCTCCGGGCGGAAGCACAGAAAGAAAAGATGATCCGTGAGGCAGAAGGCGAGGCGGAGGCAATCTTAAAGGTACAGCAGGCTACCGCAGACGGTATCAGGATGCTCCGGGAAGCAGGGGCGGATGAAGCAGTACTCCGTTTAAAGAGCCTGGAAGCATTCGAAAAGGCAGCGGACGGGAAAGCCACCAAGATTATTATTCCCTCGGAAATCCAGGGAATTGCGGGGCTTGCCTCTTCCTTAAAGGGACTGGTGGAAAATAAATAAAAATGGACAGGTGGGGGCGAAAATGAATTTAAAAGGAAGAAACTTTTTAAAGCTTCTTGATTTTACGCCAGAGGAAATTCTCTATCTGGTTGATTTGGCAGCGGAACTGAAAGAAAAAAAGAAAAAGGGCATCCTGACGAAGGAACTGCACAGTGGCAAAAATGTGGCGCTGATTTTTGAAAAAACCAGCACCAGGACCCGCTGCTCCTTTGAGGTGGCTGCCCATGACCTGGGGATGGAAACCACTTACCTGGACCCGTCCGCTTCCCAGATCGGAAAAAAGGAAAGCATTGCGGATACCGCAAGGGTGCTTGGCAGTATGTTTGAGGGCATAGAATACCGCGGCTTTGAACAGGAAATTGTGGAGGAGCTTGCCAAATATGCAGGGGTTCCTGTATGGAATGGGCTCACCAATGAATTCCACCCCACTCAGATGCTGGCAGATATCCTTACCATCAAAGAAAGGCTGGGGCGGGTGCAGGGAGTAAGGCTTACTTATATGGGGGACGCCCGCTACAATATGGGAAATTCCCTGATGGTGGCCTGTGCCAAGCTTGGGATGCATTATACCGCCTGCACCAGCCGGAAATATTTTCCCCAGGAGAGCCTGGTGAAGCAGTGTGAGGCCATTGCCCGGGAGACGGGGGCAACCATTACCCTTACTGAGGATGTGGAAGAAGGCACCAGGGGCGCGGACGTGGTTTATACGGATGTGTGGGTATCCATGGGCGAGCCGGAGGCAGTGTGGGAAGAGCGCATCAGGGAACTGACACCCTACCAAGTAAACAAAGAAGTGATGGAAAATGCCGGAAGCCAGGCGATTTTCATGCATTGCCTGCCTGCATTCCATGACCTGAAAACCAAAACGGGAAAGGAAATGGGAGAGAAATTTGGCATAACGGAGATGGAGGTTACAGACCAGGTGTTTGAATCTCCTGCCTCCGTGGTATTCCAGGAAGCGGAAAACAGGATGCATACGATCAAGGCAGTGATGGCGGCAACTTTATAAAGTATGGAAACGAAAAGTTACGGCAGGGAGGTTAAAATGGACAGGGAAGCCGGGGAAGAAAGGGTGGCGCTGTGCGGTGCCAACGCCTATGACAAAAAATACTATTTCAATGAAAAATTTGCCGGGCTTCCCGTCTCCATTAAGGAAGAACTGCGTATCATCAGCGTGCTTTTTACGGAGGAAGCAGGTGGGATTTTTACCATTGAGTTTGAAAAGGATGGTAATATTACCATGCGTACAGAATATGCCCAGGACGACTTCCTCTATGACGAGATTGGGAGCGGCCTGCTGGTGGGGGAAATCCGCCGTAAACGGCAGGAAATGTTTGAGTCCTTAAGCCTTTATTACCGGGTATTTATTCTCCACGAAGACCCGGCGGGGCTTTTGGCAGGGGCAGAAAAGGAGCCTTAAGATGCGGGGTCAGGTTTTGACAGGGAGAAAGGCAGGTAACTTGTGGCAGGCGCAGTGAAAAAATTACGGATTGGCAATGTAACGCTGGAAAACAATTTGATACTGGCTCCTATGGCAGGTGTGACAGCCCTGCCATTTCGTTTGTTATGCAGGGAGCAGGGGGCAGGGCTTGTGTGCATGGAAATGATCAGCGCCAAGGCCATCTATTTCCGCAACAAAAATACAGAGGAGCTGATGGAAATCCATCCCGGCGAAACACCGGTGTCTTTACAGCTTTTTGGCTCAGACCCGGTTATTATCAGTGAAATGGCCAAAAAAATTGAAGGGCACCCATTTTCCCTGCTGGATATCAATATGGGATGCCCTGTACCGAAGATTGTAAATAATGGGGAAGGCTCCGCCCTGATGAAAAATCCCAGGCTGGCGGAAGAAATTCTCACCAATACTGTAAAGGCCGTTGGGAAGCCGGTTACGGTGAAAATCCGCAAGGGGTTTGGCGGCCAGGGGGGAAATGCGGTGGAGATGGCAAAGATTGCGGAAAGCTGCGGCGTGGCGGCAGTGGCAGTCCACGGCAGGACACGGGAGCAATATTATACAGGAAAAGCGGACTGGGATATCATTGCCCGTGTAAAAGAAGCAGTCTCCATTCCGGTAATCGGCAACGGGGATGTGACAGACGGGCCTTCGGCCCTGGCCATGCTGGAACACACCGGATGTGACGGCATTATGGTGGGCAGGGCGGCCAGAGGGAACCCCTGGATTTTCAGGGAAATCCTTCATTATCTGGAAACCGGGGAAAGCCTGCCCGGCCCTGCGCCGGGGGAAGCCCGGGAGACGGTCCTGCGGCACGCTGCCATGGAACTGGAGGCCAAAGGCGAATATACGGCGGTACGGGAAATGCGTAAACACATTAGCTGGTACACCGCCGGATATCCCAATTCTGCCGCACTTCGGAGAGAGATCAACAGCATGGAGAGCTTTGAGGAGCTTACCCGGGCGGTAAAAGGGATTTTTCCGGAATAGGAAACCGGCGGATGGCATATGCTTTTCTATGGAAGAGAAAATAGTTAAAATTTTTTACGGCGGATTTCTTAAAGGCGGTTATCCAAAAGAAGGACAAAACCTGAAAAAAACAGGGCTCCCCCTGGAAAAGCTGGGCGGCGACCTGCCCTATCTTTGGGGGGAGGGAAAAAAGGAGACCGGCAGGGTGAGGATTTTTTATTCCCTTCTGCCAGAATACAGCAGAAAGTCACTGTTTACAGGAAAGCCCAAAGGGTGGAAAAGGGAAGCGGCACAGGCGCTGGTGGCAGGTGCCAGGCAGAGGGCAGCAAGGGAAGGGGACTGCCGGGAGGAAATCCTTGTGCCGGAGCTTGCTGATGGCTTTGAGGGCCTTCCCCCGGAGCTTTTGGCTGTGGGCCTGTTCCGATGCCGGCCCTTTGACCGGCTGGCCATCTCCCTGTCCCAGGAAGCAGGGCAGGAGGAGGGGGAGCTGGCAAGGGAACTGCTTTGCCCGTACCTGGCAAGAATGAGGCAGGTGGTGTTTGTAGGAAAGGAGAGCAGGGCATCCCGGCGGCTGGAAGAATACCTTTCCTATGAATTTGGCATTATTATGATAAGCGCCCAAAAAGCGCCCGGTGATATGCCCTGGCTGGACCTGGACAGTATGGCAAAGAGAAGTCCCAGAGCCAGGAACCATATAAATCAGGCGGGAATGCTGAAATTCCTTGACACTGCGGTAAAAAATGGTTATAATACGGACGTTAATTCCCTGAAGAAGCATTCATAATGGCCGGGATTTGACGAAAACCTGAATGAAATTTGAACTAACATAAAAGATGGAAGGCGATTGGTAATGGAAGAAAAAAAGAACATACTTACCTATGAAGGGTTAAGAAGATACGAGGATGAGCTTCACCAGCTTAAGGTAGTAAAAAGGCAGGAAGTAGCGCAGAAAATAAAAGAGGCAAGGGAACAGGGCGACCTGTCGGAAAATGCGGAGTATGATGCGGCAAAGGACGAGCAGCGGGATATTGAGGCAAGGATTGAGGAACTGGAAAAGATCCTGAAAAACGTGGAAGTGGTAGTGGAGGACGAGGTTGACCTTGATAAGATCAATATTGGCTGCTGCGTTAAGATACGGGATCTGGAATACAACGAGGACCTGGAATATAAGATTGTAGGTTCTACAGAGGCCAACAGCTTAAAAGGAAAAATTTCCAACGAGTCCCCTGTGGGAAAAGCCCTGATTGGCAGCAAACTGGGCGACGTGGTTGAAGTGGAGACCCAGGCAGGGGTCTTGAAATACCAGGTTCTTGAAATACAGCGGTCCAATTAGGGACTGCCGCAAAATCAATTACTTACAGGCAGGACGGAAGAGGGAGCCCCAGGAAAGCAACGGCTGGCTGTGGGCGGCGGTGTTTGGCGGCCCTCTTACAGGGCGGAAAATGAATTTACAAAGGCAGCGCCTTTAGAAGGAGAGGAAAAAGTGGCGAACCAGCAGAACAATCAATCCCAGGAAAACAACGTCAGGCAGGAACAGGATATCAACCAGCTTTTAAAAGTAAAAAGAGAAAAGCTAACTGCCCTCCAGGAGGCGGGGAAGGATCCTTTTCAGATTACCAGATATGACGTAACGGCGCACAGCAGGGACATTAAGGAAAATTTTGGCCAGATGGAAGGCATCCAGGTCTCTGTTGCCGGGCGTATTATGCAAAAGCGCGTAATGGGGAAGGCATCATTTTGTAATATACAGGATTTGAAGGGAAACATCCAATCTTATGTGGCAAGGGACAGCGTGGGGGAAGAGGCTTATGCTGACTTTAAAAAGTATGATGTGGGGGATATTGTGGGAATTTCCGGGGAGGTCTTTAGGACCAAAACGGGGGAGATTTCCATCCATGCCGCCAGCGTTACCCTGCTGGCCAAAAGCCTTCAGGTCCTGCCGGAGAAATATCACGGGCTGACCAATACGGATATCCGTTACCGCCAAAGGTACACTGACCTTATTATGAATGAAGAGGTAAAGGAAACCTTCGTTAAAAGATCTAAGATCATCTCCGCAATCAGGAGATACCTGGACGGGCAGGGCTTTATGGAAGTGGAAACGCCTATGCTGGTATCCAATGCAGGAGGCGCTGCTGCAAGGCCTTTTGAGACTCATTTTAACGCCCTGGACGAGGATGTGAAGCTACGGATTTCCCTGGAACTTTACCTGAAAAGGCTGATTGTGGGGGGCATGGAGCGCGTCTACGAGATTGGCCGTGTGTTCCGGAACGAGGGGCTGGATACCAGGCATAACCCGGAGTTTACCCTGATGGAGTTATACCAGGCTTACACGGATTATAATGGGATGATGGACCTGACGGAAAATATGTTCCGCTATGTGGCCCAGGAAGTCTGCGGTACAACTACAGTCCCTTATGGGGAGCATATGATAGATTTAGGGACGCCTTTTGAGCGGATGACCATGATTGACGCCGTTAAAAAATATACGGGCATTGATTTTGGCCAGGTGGCGGATACAGAAGCGGCGAAAAAACTGGCAGACGAAAAGGGGTTGCACTATGAAACCAGGCACACCAAAGGGGACATTTTGAACCTGTTTTTTGAAGAGTTTGTGGAGGAACATCTGGTGCAGCCAACTTTTGTGATGGATCATCCCGTTGAGATTTCCCCCCTTACCAAGAAAAAGCCGGATAAACCGGAGTATGTGGAACGGTTTGAGCTCTTTATCACGGGAAGGGAAATGTGTAACGCTTACTCGGAGCTGAATGACCCTATTGACCAGAGAGAACGGTTTAAGGCCCAGGAGGCGCTGTTCGCCCAGGGGGATGAAGAGGCGAACCATACGGATGAGGACTTCCTGAATGCATTGGAAATTGGGATGCCGCCTACCGGGGGGATTGGGTATGGGATTGACAGGCTGGTGATGTTGCTGACGGATTCGCCGGCGATTAGGGATGTGCTTTTGTTCCCGACAATGAAAACGCTTGGCAAAGAAAGCCAGTAAAATCAAGGGTTTGCGGTACTGGAAGTTGTGAACTACAACAAATTTACAACAATTTTACAACTCATAACGAAGAATAATGAGCGTTAATGAATAGTTGTACTCATAAATCCAATTCAATATTTTGTACGATAAGGACATTTTTCTAAAAGAAAATTTTAGGGAAGTGTCCTTTTGTTATGGTCAAAAAACAAAATAAGAAATGGAGGAAATGAACATGAGTAGTACAGCGTTAGGAGCAGAGAAAGCGATTATTTTTATCAGCGATGCACATGAAAAATTCTACTACGAGAAATTGAAAGAGGTCAGGTATCAGGACGTGTACCACAAAGCGCTTGTATATTGTCTTGGTATCAGCGATGACACAAGAAGAAATATCAACAGCATTTATAACTTTAAGACAGGCTGTGTAAAAACGGAGTGTCTGCATGAAGGCTGGCAGACCAGCGGGAGCTTAAAAGTAGTCAGGATGGCGTTTAACCTTTACTGCAATGGTACGCCAAGTGTCCTTGACTATGATGATGCGGAGGAACAGGTGGACGAGTGCAGACGGTACACAGTGGAAGAACTGTTCTGCTGTGCCTATGCGCCTTATTTTTGGCAGGCGGTACAGATTCGTTATCCGGAATATGTAACATATAACCACAACTTGTACGCCATGCTTGGAGGACGGGATTGATGTTAAAAGTCAGGCTTATGGGAACGAAGAACGATATTAAGTGGTTCGGGAAGATTTTACAGAGGAACCCGAAAATCGAAGTGACGGAGTTTTCCGATATGTTCCCAAACAAAGGGACAAAGAAATATTACAGGACTTATGTGGAAGTCAGGAAAAGCAACGTAAAAGAAAACCAGTAGAAGAAAAGGAGAATCATCATGTGTAAAATAATCGCAATCGCAAACCAGAAAGGCGGTGTGGGCAAGACCACCACCACAAGCAATTTAGGAATCGGGCTGGCAAAACAGGGAAAGAAAGTGCTTCTGATTGATGCGGACGCACAGGGCAGTCTGACAGCGAGCTTACACAAGAGAAGAACGGCTGGACATCGGAAAACAAATTTATAACAATGAAATAAGCAAAAGCGATGCGGCCATAAAATACAGTATAAGTGAAGGCACAGCCAGAGATTATATGAGGCTGTACCGGGATGTGAACGGCCTGC
>CAJTVD010000036.1 GCA_910579495.1 uncultured Lachnospiraceae bacterium | reverse complement strand
GGCCCCCAGAAGGCCGCACAGGGCGTCCGCCCCCCAGAAGACCAGCCCCACCGCCGCTCCCAGGAGCTTATCCACTCCCTTAATAACAGGCAGCTTTGAAATCAGCTCCAGGGATGTAAGGAAAAGCTGCATCAGCCGGTAGATCAGGCATACTCCCAAAAGCGCCGCCACAATCTGGAAAACTTTCCCCATTTCCCTTTCCATGTAGCTTCCCGCCGCCCCCAGGAGAAGCAGGATACAAAAAACTGCCACTATCATAGCAATCAGGGACGCGATTTCCCTGACCATCCCCTTCCGGAAGCCCGCTGCCATTCTCCATACCAAAATGATGCCTATAATTATAAGAGCAACATAATACATCTACTTTTGTACCTCTCCCTTAATGAAGCTCTATTGTATCAACAGAATCCGATGTGACTGCCGTATATTTGTAGGCAGAAGAGCCCGGGATAATAAGGGATGTACTTTTCCCAAAGTTTCCAGTAAACTTTTCCACGCCGCGGTTAGTCCAAACCCTACACTCTGAATCATTATATACAATAATCTGGTTCCTGCCAAAAACAATGTCCGTATAGTCTATATCAATGAGCAAAGAACGCTCTTTATTTCCGTCCGTATTATAGATATCCAAACGGTACGCGGACTCCCCGCTCTGGTTAATAAACGTAAGCCCCACATAGCTTTCATTATAAAAAATACTCTGCACTTCCCCTTCCAGGAAGCTGGTGGCTATATTGGTTGGCCTTTCCCCGCCGGAAAAGAAAACAATCCTGTCATCAGAAACGGCAAAGGCGGTTTCATTATTCATAAACTGTATGTAAGGGATAATCGTGTCCAAATAGTCATAGCCGCCTACAAAATTATCAGTTTCATTTTGCCCCACCTCGCCAAAATTATAAAAAGCCACGGAAGATTTCATATTACCGCTGTCCACATATAAATAAGAAACTGCCATCAATTTTCCGTTGGGGCTTAAGGAAAGGCTCACAGGATATCCGCTCTTATCCATAGTGGCCCTTCCCTGCACGATGGGGGTATCTGTATTTTCATTGCCGTTATAGATATAAATTCTGGTCACGGCACCATCGTCCAGCACGGCAGCCACCACGCCGCTTGCTGAAACGCAAAAATCCCTGATGGGAAGATTGGTATTTACGGTTCCCTTTTCCCCGTTTTTGTCCATAACATATATGGTGCGCCCATTATAATCCCCAATCGCAATTACCTGATTACAGATGGCCGCAAGGGGTGTCTGCATTTCATAGGTCCGGTTCCACACCGCATTTCCTTTTGCATCCAGGCAGCTTGCCCCATCCTTACTGTATAGTAAAATATTCCCTCCCAGATTTCTTGCTGTAGCCCCCTGCACGATGGTCACTGGCGCCGAATGGGTAACAATACTTTCGGCAAAAACTCTGTTCTGCCACTGGATAACCAAAAATACAATTACCGCTGCCGCCAGCAGCGCGGAAAGTATGGCCCGGTAGAAAATGGCCAGCTTATGGCTGCGGATTTTTTCTTTATACCCCACCTCAAAGGACGGTTTCTTTTGCCTCTTTTCTTTTTCCTTCAAATAATCCCGCACATTTGCCATCGGCTCATCTCCAACTCTTTTGTACCAAAGATAACATCATCTGTTTTCCATCTCCGTCAAAGCAACTGCCCTGTGGGCGGTTTCCACAAAATCATACATTTTGTGATAATCGTTAATCGTGGTCACCGCCAGCGCAAGAATCACCATACATTCTCCATAAAGCAGTTTTTTTACCATTTCCGCGAAAGAAAAAGGCGGCCTTTTCCCTGCCGGAGCGCCAGCCTCCCTTCTTTTTCCCCCATAGCATGCAATCAGATAATTTTGCATGGCTTCATTTTTTTCGTAAAAAATAAAGTATCCTTCCCTTTTCCCAGGAAAATCCTGCGTATTCCCGTATATATTAACATAACCTATCAGTTCGTATTCCCAAAAAAATTCTTTTCTTACCTGCTCCTCATTTTTCCCTTTTTCCAATTCGTCAACCACACAGGCCGCGCCATAAACAAGATAAAAATTCCGGCGTTCCCTGTGGTAAACATGTCCGAAAAGCGCGACCCTTAAGGGAATAACCTCAAAATTTTTCTTTTTGGGGAATAGCTTTTCCGGAAAAACCACCCTTCCGGCCAGCCCCTCCCTTCCCTTTTTCAGTTCATTTAAGTATGTATAGACATAATCCTCCACATATACACGCTCTTCCCCGTTTACCTTCCCAATCTGCTTCACCAAATCCGGCAGCCGCATAATGCTCCCCCCAATTCTCTTAACACTCTGGCTATACTATCAGTTTAGCATAAGGGAAGGCGGAATAGGGATGTAAGGCATCGCTAAATAAAGAACCTCCCTGCCGGAAACCTCAGCAGAATTTATAGATGGTTGTGCTTTCGTATTTTCTCCCCGGCCCAAAAACATCTGAAGGGAAACCGGGTTTATTGGGCGTATCCGGGAAATACTGGGTTTCCAGGCACAGCCCGCTCCTTGCGCCGTATTGGGCACCCCCTTTTCCCGCCTGGGTTTCCCCTGAATTATGGGAATAAAACTGAACCCCGGGCAAATCAGTATATACTTTCATCCGCCGCCCTGAAACCGGTTCGGCCACAGTGGCTATTTCCCTTAAGGTCCCGTCAAATCCGTCTATCACAAAATTATGGTCATATCCGCCTGCCATCCGGAGCTGCTGGTCATCCGAATCAATCTCATCCCCTATCCGTTTTCCCGTTAAAAAGTCAAAGGGGGTCCCGGCAACCGGTGCAATCTGGCCGGTAGGTATGGACCCTGCGTCTGTAGGCGTATAGGAGGATGCCTTCAGTTCCAGTATATGGCCATAAATTTTTCCTTTGTCATGCCCCGCCAGATTAAAGTAGGCATGGTTCGTCATATTTATAATCGTGGCCCTGTCACTTTCCGCCCCATATTTTAATACCAGCCCGTTGTCCCCGGTGAGGGTATAGGTTACCTGGACTTTCTTATTCCCCGGGAACCCCATACAGCCATCCTGGTCCTCCAGCCGCAGGGTAAGGCTGTTTTCCCCTTCTTCTGCTTCCCATATTCTCTTGTGGTAGCCAAGGTCCGGATGGCTGTGGAGATTGTTTTCCCCGTTATTGGCAGCCAACTGGCATTTCCTGCCCTCCAGTTCAAAGGCTGCTTTCCCTATACGGTTGGCGTTAGGGCCGATCACTGCGCCAAAACAGCCGCTGTTGGCAGCATACTCCTGGGGGGTATCATATCCCAGCACCACATCCTGCATTTCTCCATCCGGCCCCGGGACTATGAGGTTTGTCAAAATAGCGCCATAATCAATTATGCCCGCTTTCATCCCATTCCCATTTTCAATCCAGTATCTGTAAACTTCTTTTCCGCCAAGTTTGCCAAAAAGCTCTTTTGTTACTCCCATCTTATATTTCCACCCTTCCTTCCAATGCCCGCAGGAGCGTTACCTCGTCAATGTATTCCAGGTCTCCCCCCACAGGAACGCCGCTGGCGATCCTGGTGGTTTTAATCCCTGTGGGCTTGATCAGTTTGCTGATGTACATTGCTGTGGTTTCTCCCTCCAGGCTTGAATTTGTCGCTATAATCACTTCCGAAACATTGTCCTGCATCCGCATTACCAGCTCTTTTAGGCGGATATCTCCCGGCCCGATTCCCAGCATGGGAGAAATCGCCCCATGGAGCACATGATAAATGCCCTCATACCTGCCTGTCTTTTCATAGGCCGCCAGGTCCCTTGCATTTTCAACCACCATGATGGTTCCATGGTCCCTTTTGGAATTGGCACATACGGGACAAACCTCGCTGTCCGTTAATGTAAAGCATTCCCTGCAATAACGGACATTCTCCTTCGCCCCAAGGATGGTATTTACCATTCTTTCCACCTTATCCTTTGGCATGTTAATAATATGGAACGCAAGCCTTTGGGCAGACTTAGAACCAATTCCCGGCAGGCCGGCCAGTTCCTCTATCAGTTTATTTATATGCCCGCTGTACAGTTCCATCAGAAAGGAAGGCCTCCTCCTAAACCAAGCCCCCCTGTCATCTTATTCATAATCTCAGCGTTCGCTTCCTCTGCCATACGGAGGGCTTCATTGGCTGCCGCCATCACCAAATCTTCCAGCATCTCAATATCCTCAGGGTCTACGGCCTCCTCTTTAAGCTTCACCCTGGTGATCTCCTTTTTCCCGGTAACGGTCACTTCCACTGCTCCCCCGCCAGCCTTTGCTGAAAATTCTTTGGTTTCTAATTCCTTCTGGTTTTCCTCCATCTGCCGCTGCATTCTCTGTGCCTGCTTCATCAGATTATTCATGTTGCCGGGAATGCCTCCCGGAAATCCACCTCGTTTTGCCATTTGATTCTCCTATTTTTCCAGTTTATTATTCCAGTTCCTATTTATTGCGTTAAAATATGTCCGGCTCTTCTTCCAGTTCTTCCACTTCCATCTGAATAGCCTGGTCAACAATTTTCGTCAGGTCCGGGTAAAGCTCCTCCGGATTTCTTCCGGAATCCGGGCTTTGCACTGTGACGCTGATATTTTTTCCGGTAAAGCCCGCTATCACTTCCTCCAGTTCTTCCCGGTGCCAGGATTCCTTAAAGTAATCTGATACCAGCCCGTCCGGGACTACCAAAAGCAGGCTTTGGTCCCCTGCCAGGCTTGGATAAGCTTTTTTTAGATAAGCGGCCATAGGCATAGACGCCTGCCCTATGATGGAACGCCAATTTTCCACCACCTGCCTAACATCCTCCGGTATTGCTTTGGGCAGCTTAGCCTTTACTGCTGATTTTCCCTCCGCCAATCCCTGGGGGATACTTTCCCCGCCTTTTGGGGGCTCTGCCAGGGGGATGCCCTTTTCCACTTTCTCTTCCAGCTGCCTGATGCGGTCCAAAAGAGAACCAATATCCCTTTCCATGGCAGGCCTGCACAGCTTGATCAATGCAATTTCCACAAGGATCCGTTTCTGGGAAGCATAGCGGATTTGCCCGGACAGCTCTGACAGTACCCGGATATACCGCATGGCCACATCGTTTTCCACTATCTGCGCCTCTTCCTTCAGACGGGCAAGGTTTTCTGCGGAAACGTCTATGACATCCTCAATCCCCTCCGCCGTCTTTACCAGAAGCAGGTTCCTTAAATACCAGGTGAAATCCAATATAAACTGTGTAAGCTCCCTGCCCTGCATGACGATTTCTTCCAAAAGCTCTATGGCACCGGTGACATCCGCCCCCAGCACAGTACGCAGGAGCCTGCTAAATACCTCCATATCCACGGCTCCCAGGACATCCAGCACTTTGTCATAGGTCAGCTCTTGCCCAAAATGAAAGGCGATACACTGGTCCAGCAGGCTTAAGGCGTCCCTCATGGAGCCGTCCGCCGCCCTTGCAATATAACGGATTGCTTTATCCTCTATCTGTACCTGTTCCTTTCCCACCAGCTCCCTTATTCTGCCAGATATCGTATCCACGGTGATCCGTTTAAAATCATACCGCTGGCATCTTGACAAAATGGTTATGGGGATTTTATGGGCTTCTGTAGTGGCCAGTATGAAAATTACATAGGATGGCGGCTCCTCCAGGGTTTTTAAAAGGGCATTAAAAGCCCCTATGGAAAGCATATGCACTTCGTCGATGATATAAACCTTAAATTTCCCCTCCGGGGGAGAATAGGTTACTTCATCTACAATTTCACGAATACTGTCCACGCCGTTATTGGAAGCAGCATCAATTTCTATCACATTCATGCTGGCTCCCGCCAAAATCGACTTGCAGACAGCGCACTCCCCACAGGGACTCCCGTCCTTTGGATCTTCACAGTTAACAGCCCTGGCAAATATCTTGGCAATGGTAGTTTTACCAGTTCCCCTGGTACCGCAAAACAGATAAGCGTGGGAGGTCCGCCCCGACTTGATCTGATTTTTCAGTGTAGTAACAATATGCCCCTGTCCCTTCACGTCTTCAAAGACGGCGGGACGGAACTTTCTGTAAAGGGCTGTATACGACATACCTTTTTCTTTCCTTTCCCCATGCCTCTAAAAAGTGTGCCTGGCCGGCTTATTGTAATCAGCCGCCAAAGCTGATCCCCAAAAGCTTCGCCTCTTTGACAATGGATGCGTCGGGTGAAACCATTTTCAGTTTCCCTGCCACTTCCTCCAAAGGCACTTTAACCACTTCGCGGTTTTTGTATCCCACCATGAAGCCATATTCCCCTTTCAAAATAAGGGCACCCGCTTCTGCCCCCAGGCGGCTTGCAAACACACGGTCATAGGGGCAGGGGCTGCCGCCTCTTTGGGTGTGCCCAGGAACTGTCACCCTTACTTCGTTTCCGGTAGCTTTTTGGATCTGCTCTGCCAGCTCATAGGAAACAGAAGGGTACTTATAATTTTTCATTTTTTCCTTATACTCTTTTTTGGACAGCTTGGCGTCTTCCTTGGAAATGGCCCCTTCCGCCACTGCAAGAATGGTAAAACTGCTGCCGTTCCTGTTACGTTCTTCTATTTTGGACACTATCTTTTTCAGGTCGTAGGGAATTTCGGGAATCAGTATGATATCCGCCCCTCCAGCCATGCCTGCGTTTAAGGTCAGCCATCCTACCTTATGTCCCATTACTTCCACAATAAATACCCTGCCATGGGATGCCGCTGTGGTATGGATGCAGTCAATTGCGTCCGTGGCAATGTTCACCGCGCTCTGGAAGCCAAAGGTCATATCTGTTCCCCACAGGTCATTATCAATGGTCTTGGGAAGGGTAATCACATTCAGCCCTTCCTCCCTTAAAAGGTTTGCCGTTTTGTGGGTGCCGTTCCCGCCCAAAATTACCAGGCAGTCCAGCCGCAGTTTGTAATAATTCTGCTTCATGGCGTCCACTTTGTCCACTCCCTTTTCATCCGGCTCCCTGATGGTCTTAAAAGGGGTCCGCGAAGTCCCCAGCATGGTGCCGCCTTTGGTAAGTATCCCGGAAAAATCATGGCCTCCCAGCATCCGGAAGTTTCCGTAGATCAGCCCCCTGTAGCCGTCAAGGAACCCATAAATTTCCACCTTTTCCTTGCTGTTTACCAGGCATTTTACAACACCCCTCATGGCCGCGTTCAGCGCCTGGCAGTCGCCGCCGCTTGTTAACATCCCAATTCTTTTCACTTTACCCATCCTCCTTCTCCCGGAGCACGCCCAGGCGCACTCTCTATCCGGCAAATCTGTTTATGATTTCCATATCAATTATTATACATAATTTAAATGCTGTTTACAATATTTTTGCCTGTATTGTACTGAAATCAATTTGGGAGGGCTTTTGCCGGAATGGCAGCCTGCCGGAAAGGAGAAAGATTTCCGGAAAAATGATTGACTTGTACTTCCGGAAACAGTATAATGGGAAAGGTTCCATGTTAAAAAGAAGGAGAGTTATCGAAGCGGTCATAACGAGCTGCACTCGAAATGCAGTTGTCCTTTACTGGGCACGTGGGTTCGAATCCCACACTCTCCGCCAGTAAATTCAGCCCACCAGCGGGTTTTCTGCTGGTAGGCTTTTTTTATTTTGCCTTGCGGATAATCTGTATATCATTTTCTGTTTGGAAGAAAAGAAAAATCATATTGACGCTGCCACCTCTTTCAATTACAATAGTCTGATATGCTTAGCTAACCCGGCCTATTTGGGGGCTGTCCCGGGAGAAACAGCGCCAAAAACGCTCCCGCATGGAGGATTATTATGTGGAAAAAATTCAGGAACAAATTCATCGGCGACAAAGAATTCTACAGGCATGTCCTGTATCTTGCAGTCCCCATGATCATCCAGAACGCCATCACCAGTTTCGTAAGTTTTCTGGACAATATTATGGTTGGGCAGATTGGTACAGAACAGATGTCCGGCGTCGCCATTGTCAACCAGCTGATGTTTGTTTTTAATATCTGTATTTTCGGCGGCGTTTCCGGCGCGGGTATTTTCGGTACCCAGTTTTTCGGAAAGGGTGACTATGAAGGGCAGAAATATACCTTCCGTTTCAAGCTTTATGCCTGCACCCTGATCACCGGGGCAGCCCTTTTGCTTTTCGGCTTCCTTGACAGTTGGCTGATTTCTCTTTATTTAAGCGACAGCGGCAGTGTAGGGGATACTTCCCTTGCCCTGAAATACGGGAAAGAATACCTTGCCATTATGATGATTGGCCTTGTCCCCTTTGCCCTGGGGCAGTCATACACCAGCACGGTCCGTGAGACCGGGCAGACATTTGTGCCAATGCTGGCAGGGATTGTGGCTGTATTTACCAATTTAATCCTTGACTATGTACTGATTTTCGGCGCTTTCGGCGCACCCGCCCTGGGTGTGCGCGGCGCCGCTATTGCCACGGTCATTGCAAGGTTTATTGAATGCTTTATTGTGCTTTTCTGGACACACCTGCACCCAAACGCAAACCCCTACATCAAAGGTGCTTACAGCAGCCCCAAAATCCCCCGGCATATTTTAAAGGGCATCCTCGTAAAAGGCTCCCCTTTAATGTTCAACGAAATGTTCTGGGCATCCGGCATGGCGGTGATTTCCCAATGCTACGCTGTACGCGGCCTGGAAGTGGTGGCAGCCCAGAACATTTCCTCCACCATCAGCAATCTGTTCAATATTGTGTACCTTCAGCTTGGGGGATGTATCTCCATTGTGGTAGGCCAGCTCCTGGGGGCAGGCAAACCCAAAGAGGCAAAGGATGCGGACAACAAAATGATTTTTTTCAGCGTATTCTGCTGTACCTGCATCTCTTTGCTGATGATTATGGTGGGAAGGTTTTTCCCTTCCATATACAATACCGAAGAAAGCATCCGGGAGCTTGCCAAAAAGCTCATTACCATTTCAGCCCTCGTGATGCCCCTTTGCGCCTTTTCCCACTGTGCATATTTTACCCTGCGCTCCGGCGGGAAGACTGTGGTTACCTTTCTCTTTGACAGCGTTTACACCTGGGTACTGGTAATTCCCTTTGCTTATGTGCTGGCAAATTATACCTCATTGTACATAACTACCGTATTTTTCCTGGTACAGTTTACGGAGATTTTTAAAGTGGTCCTGGGCTTCTTTATGGTAAAAAGCGGTGTGTGGATGCAGAACATTGTGGAGGATGGGGCTTAAAAGGGTAACCTTATTCTCCCCGCCCCTGCCCTGCCCCACGCCTTTGCTCCTTTTCCAGTTTGTTACGCACCCGCAGCTCCTTAAAGAATGTGGTAAGGAGCCGGGAGCATTCTTCCTCCAGTATCCCCCTTGTAACCTTCACCTGATGGTTAAATTCCGGCATTTCCAGAAGATTTAACACCGATCCCCCACAGCCCGCTTTGGGATTCATGCTGCCCATCACCACCTCGTCAATCCGGGCCTGCACAATAGCGCCTGCGCACATCTGGCAGGGTTCCAGGGTCACATAAAGGGTGCAGCCTTCCAGCCGCCAGTCCCCTATGGCCTTGCCTGCTTTCTTCATGGCGGTAATCTCCGCATGGGCAAAGGTACTCTTGTCCGTATTCCTGCGGTTATACCCCCTTCCAATCACCTTTCCCTCATACACGATTACACAGCCAATGGGTACTTCCCCCAGCTTATAAGCTTTTTTTGCCTGCCCTATGGCCTGTCTCATAAACTTTTCCTGTTCTGTCATGTTCTTTCCCCCTTTATCTGTAAGTCCCTCTCCCCTGGCAGCATCGCTTCTTCCCTTACACACAGCGTCCCTAAAAATCGATTTCTGTAGATGTGTTATGTTTTTGTTGACAAAATACCCAAAAACCCCTATACTACATACCAGATACCTTAATCAAAAAGACCGGACAGCTTTGTTTTCCGGGAAGCCGTCATGGCTGCCCTGTATAAGTGGCATTTGAAGATTGGGTCTTGCGCAATGGATGTCTGTGAACCGTGTCAGGTTGGGAACAAAGCAGCACTAAACAGAATTTTCCATGTGCCGCAAGGGTGCCTGGTCCTAGCAAACTGTACAGGTAACGCATGGCGGTTTCCCAGAGGGCAAAGCCTCCGGCCTTTTTATTATTCTTTACCCGCTTTTCCCGTCTACAGCTCTACCCTGCGCATGTAATAGCCAAATTTCCCGATTTCCACTGCGCCGCTGCACTCAAAGCCTTCAAACCCAAACATCACAGCCACCATTTTCTCCCTCTCAAAATAAGCCCCCGGCACCCCCAGGTAATAGCAGGTTTTATACCTGCTCCCCAATTCCCTGTCCGGCCCCAGGATTAAATGCCTGTAGTTATAATACCCGTGAAGGAGAAAGCTGTTATTCACAAGCTTCTGGCAGGAGGAATGCAGAATAATAAAATCCTTTGGCTCAATGGATACAAAGACCCTCTCATCCCCAAAGGGATGCACCCTTTTATAGCACCTTTGAAGCTGCTGCCATTTATCCTCCAGGGTATTATCCGCGGAAATTTCCGGCATTTGGGGTATTTCTTCCCTGTAAACAGGGTCTGGCCTGTCTGTTTTGGGGCTTTGGGGCGCCGTCTTTCTGGTTTTTCCCCCTTCTGCCGGAAACTCCCTGGCCGCCACATGGATTTCCGTTTCCGCCGGTGCTTCCCTCCCTTTCTTTTCCTCCTGATTTTCCCAGGACAGGACGGAAGCATCCGGCTGCTTCCAATACCCGGCGATTTGCTGCCCATAGTCCAGCAAAACCAGCACCCCGCACAAATCTTCCTCCGGAAATGACTCCCCCTCAACAAACGCCCTTTTCTGCTTCAGGGAAATACGCCTGCCTGTCCTTACGCTGCCATCTTTTGCAGCCACTGTCCCCCAGGGGATTTTCCTGGTCCGCAGCAGGAGAAACAGGGGATAATCCCCGTCCGGCATCTGCCCCCCGCCTTTGATATGTATGTCCAGCATACAGCCGCCATGCTCCCCCAGGGCACGTACAAATCCTGCGGAAGCTGTCCTTGTCCCCTGTGCATAATGTGAAAGATATACTATTTTCTTTTCATACAAAAACAACCCTATCCCTCCCTACAATGATATATTATTGTATTCAGGAATAAGGTTGTTCATTCTTACTTTTCTCTCCCGGAAGAGTTATTTGCCTGCAGAATCCTGATATCTCATATAGCTGTACACCATCATGGCAATTTTAAAGGTCAGCGCATCGTCAAAAGTACGCACATCAAGCCCTGTGCTTTTCTGTAGTTTTTCCACCCGGTACACCAGCGTATTCCTGTGGACGAAAAGCTGGCGGGAGGTTTCCGATACATTCAGGTTGTTCTCAAAAAACTTATTTACTGTGGTGACAATTTCCTCATCAAAATCGCCCGGGTCATTGTCCCCGAATATTTCTTCAATAAATATCTTACAGAGGTTGGCAGGAAGCTGATAAATAAGCCGCCCGATTCCCAGGCTGTTATAGGAATTCACTTTTTTCTCCACATAGAAAATCTTTCCCACATCCAGCGCCATCATAGCTTCCTTATAAGACTTTGATACATCCTTCAGTTCCTGTACTACAGTGCCGTAGGCTACCCTGACATTCATCATGGCCTCTGTGCTCATCATGTCCACAATGGTCTGCGCCGTCTGTTCAATTTCCAGTTCTCCTTCCACGGAACTGAGCCCTTTGATCAGTATCACACTGCTCTCGTCCACCGCCGTTATAAAGTCCCCTGACTGGGAGGAAAACATTCCCCGCAAAAGCTCTGCTGCCGTACTGTCCTTTTCCGTCCTGGTTTCAATAATGAAAACAACCCTTGGCGTCATTACCTCAATATGGAGCTTTTTGGCACGGTTGTATACATCAACCAAAAGCAAATTGTCCATCAGTAAATTCTGGAAAAAGTTGTTGCGGTCAAAGCGTTCTTTATAGGCTACAACAAGCTGTTGTAGCTGGCTTACCGCAATCTTCCCTATCAGATACGCCTCGTCATTGTTTCCCCTTGCCACCAGCACATATGCCAGTTCGCCTTCATCTGTAATTTTAAGCAGATGGTCCCTTCCGATCACCTGGCTGTCGGCAGGCGAATCTGCAAAACCTGTAATCAGGCTGCCAGCAATATCGTCACAGTCAAAAGTGGATGTGAGCACGCTCCCGTCAAGACTAAACACTGCCAGATTCACTCTGGTAATCATTCGAAGTTCTTCAATGCAGTTTGCAATAACCTGTGTAGAAATCATTTATTCACGCCCTTTCTTCTATAAGATACAGTATAACAGAATCTGTGGAAATTTTGCAATAAAAAAAGGGGCGTTACCAACGCCCCTTTTATGTTTATGGTTAGTTTGTGATGGTCTGTTCTGTTTCTTTGTCGAATACATGAATCTTTTCAACATCAAATGCAAACTTAACAGTATCGCCAGGTCTTGACGGTGTACGGGAATCAACTCTTGCGGTAAGCGGGAACTCAGCAAGGTCAAAGTATAAGTAAACTTCTGCACCAAGCAACTCGTAAACTCTGATGGTAGATTCAAATACGCACTTGGATGATGCAACAAACTCTTCTGAATCGTATACGTCTTCAGGACGGATACCAAAGGTAACCTTCTTTCCTGAATAACCGCCGTCAATCAATTTCTTGGACTTCGCAGGAGGAAGAGGAATGCTCTTTCCGGCAATCTTAAGGCTTGCCGTGCTGCCGCTCACTTCTACAACAGCATCAAGGAAGTTCATCTGAGGTGAACCCATAAATCCTGCTACGAACAAGTTCGCAGGCTTCTGATACAGATTCTGGGGTGTATCTACCTGCTGCACAACGCCGTCCTTCATAACAACGATTCTGTCACCTAAGGTCATAGCCTCTGTCTGGTCATGTGTTACGTAAATAATGGTGGTGCCTAATCTCTGGTGAAGCTTGGAAATCTCAACACGCATCTGTACACGCAGCTTAGCATCCAAGTTGGAAAGAGGTTCATCCATCAAGAATACCTTAGGATTACGCACGATAGCACGTCCCATAGCAACACGCTGTCTCTGTCCACCTGATAAAGCTTTGGGCTTACGGTCAAGGAGAGCTGTCAGGTCAAGGATTTTTGCCGCTTCCTTTACCATCTTGTCAATCTCATCTTTCGGAACTTTTCTTAACTTAAGGCCAAACGCCATATTGTCATAAACTGACATATGAGGGTACAGAGCATAGTTCTGGAATACCATCGCAATATCCCTGTCCTTGGGTTCCACATCGTTAACCACCCTGTCACCGATTTTTAATTCACCTGAAGAGATATCCTCCAGCCCTGCAACCATACGTAATGTAGTAGACTTACCACATCCTGAAGGTCCTACGAAGATGATAAACTCCTGATCCTTGATTTCAAGATTGAAGTTTTTAACCGCCTCAAACCCATTGGGATATACCTTGCAGATATTCTTTAAAGATAAACTTGCCATTTTATTAGCCTCCTTAAAATATTTGTTCAATCAAGTCTATATTAAGTATACATGAATTCCCCAAACTTGCCTATACTACTATTCCACAAAGATTTTACTCTCCATTGTTGAAAATGCTTATAAGGTTAAGTATTTTTCCACTTATACGGCAGTTTGTACAGTAAAAACCGTCGCATACTAAATCTTTTGTGCAATTTTACTCATCTTTTTTCCCTTGCCCTGCTTCTTGCGCTATCTCTGGCACGCGCTCCCCTTCTCCGTCCACCGCATCTCCAGACCCTTCCCCATCTACCTCTGCAATGGTCCATTCTTCATCGCTTACAACGCTTTCCTCCTCCGGCTCAAAACGCTTAAAGGTTTTATTGTAAAGGCGGGCGCACAAATAGGCCGGCCCGGATATCCCAAGGCAGAAAATAATGGGAAATATCTGGAAAAAGAACACCGACAGCACAAGGGGGAGCACCCAGATCACCATCATGAGGATCGTTTTGGGGAAGGTGAGTATCCCCATAAAAAGTGAATTTTTAAAGGTGTTTTTGATGGTGTTGTCAAATTTGGCCAAAACCGGGAACAGGTGCATCACCGTAAACAGGCCAATGACTGCTGCTGCCAGCAATGCTATTTTCAGCCATGAGGGGAACTGTAGGGTAGTAAACCTGAAAATAATGATATCGCCTACAACCACCACGATACCCACCAGAAGTATCAGCCACATAACCGTGGCCTGCTTAAAGTTCTCCTTGAAAGATTTCAAAAACGACCTTGTTATATAACATTCTTCATCCCGCACAATTTTCAGCGCCACATAATTCAGGGCTGTAAGGGAGGCGCCCACGGTAATCACCGGCAGGCAGAATATCAGCGCCAGAAAATTCAGCAGGATCAAATCTGCCACTTTCGTCAGAAAACTAAACAGGGGGCTGTCAATACTAAAAAATCTTCCCATACTCTTCCTCTTTCTTTTCTTATGTCCACTTGCTCCGTCACTGCGCTTTCAGCTTCTCAGATACCTGCCCAAACTGATGGTTAAGCTTCCGGTATGTAACCATGGTTTCCTCCGCACTGATCTTAACCCGCTGCATAATATCGTCGTAGTTGTCAAACAGGATATTTGCCAGATTCTTGTTGTATTTCCCGTTCATGGCTTCTTCCTGGATAATGCCCAGCATTTCCGATTCCCGGAAGGCTGACCTGTAAGAACGTTTTCCCAGAAGCGCTGTCACCGAATCCGCAAGCTGCAATATCTGCTGTTTCTGGTTCATCTGCACTTCCCGCAGCCCCCTTGGGTAGCCGCTGCCATCGCTGCGCTCATGGTGGGCTGCCACAATTTCCACCACCTCAGGGGCCATCCTGTTCTGGAGGATCCTCTCCGCCAGGTGTACATGCATCTTTACTTTTTGGTATTCCTCTGTTGTAAGGCTTCTTGGCGCGTCGGTAATTTCCTTTGGCACCGCCATCATGCCGATATCATGGAGGATCGCCCCATAGTAAAGCTGGTCACGTTCCAGGCTGTTAAGCCCCGCTTTCACCCCCAGCATCTCGGCGATACAGGTACAGACAACGGAATTCACCACCGACTTCTCACTTCTAAAGCCCTGGCAGTACATGAGCATTTCCAGATACTTCCTCTTGTCCTCATTGGTAAAGATCATATAACCAATGATATCGTCCAATTCTTCCTTGTAATCGCCCTTTTTCACTTTATTCAGTACATCAAATTCCCGCACCGCCTTGTCAAACAGGTTCAGCGCATCCTCGCTAAGAGCCCCCCCTGCCTGCTTGCGGAACATGCGGATATCAAACTTATCTCCCAGCGCCACTGAAAAAATATCCACTTTTTCAGCCAGGTTCAGGCAGGCAGCAATCTCCCGGTTGCCATAATCCAGCAGTTCAAGCTGGGAGTAATCTGTGTGGTGGTACAAAATCACTGTGGCAAGCTCGCTTAAAGGGGATAAATGCTTAAAAAACAGATATCCATAAGTTGCGTGCGCCAGAGGCTCCTTTAAATCATAGCGGATCAGGTCTTTCAGATTATCCGTCTTGTATGCGCCAATATCATGCAGGGACGCCAAAAATACAAAATCGGCAAGTTCAAACTTCTCATAAACGCCTTTACACTCCAGCATTTTGTAGAAGTAATAAGCTACCCGGGATCCATGGTCCATGGCCCTGCGGTCCACCAGTTTAAAAGTATCCCTCATAAATAAAAAAATGTCTTTGCTGTGAATATACTCCATAAGCTCCACCTGTACCCAATCTTTACTGCAAGTTAATTCTCCTTCAAAAGTTCTCCTCTGCCATCTTCCGGGAATTCATACCCCATGGGCGTGTAAATAATGCCGTCCTGCTGTTTCTGGGGGCCTAGGTCCCTGAAGCCTAACTGATGGTAAAATGCAACGCCGTAAGGCGATGCATTTACCGTTAGCCGCCGTTTTCCCAGCTCATCTTTTACATAATCAGCCATCTTCATGATCAGCGCCCTGCCGATGCCGTGCCTGTGATAATTTTTGTCCACAAAAAGAAGGGATATATGCACTTCATTGCGCAGGGTGATCATCCCCACCATCCTGCCGTGGTCATATGCCGTCATCATCTGGTAAATTCCCATAATGAACATACGCTTCAGGCCTGAGTCCGTTATAAAGTCCTCAAAGCTCCTGACCCCTTCCATTGTATAAACGTCCGCTTCAAATTCCAGAAACGTCTTCCACGCCAGCCCCATGGCCTCTTCCCATTCCTCCTGGGCTGCAAAACGTATTTCATAAGCTAGTTCTTCATCCATTGCCCTGCCCCTTCAAATGTTGCTAATGAATTATTATAGCAGGTTTGCAGCAATTTTACAATCCTCAGGATAGCATCTCCCTGCCTACCTGGTTTACCAGGGGCAGCCCATTTTCCAGTGCGTAAGCGTTTTCCAGGGTGGTTTTGGCAATGGCCTGCATGGCTTCCCTGGTAAAAAAGCCCATATGGGAGGTAACCAGCATATTGGGGAAGGTCACAAGCCGCGCCAGATTGTCATCCATAATAATGTCATTTGAGCGGTCCTCATAAAAGACCCCTTCCTCCTCCTCGTATACATCCAGCCCTACGCCGCCAAACTTCCCTTCCAGCATACCGTCTATGAGGGCCTGGGTGTCAATCAAAGCGCCCCTGGAAGTATTTACCAGATAGACGCCCTTTTTCATCATGGCAATGGCTTCTTTGTTAATAATATGCCTGGTATCTGAATTTAAGGGGCAGTGGAGGGAAATCACATCGGCGCTCTGGAAGAGTTTGTCCAGGGATACATACTCCGCCTCCAGCCCTTCCACAGGGAAGGGGTCATAGCAGAGCACATGCATCTGGAAACCGTTCAGTATCCGGATCATGGCCTGGCCGATTTTTCCCGTGCCGATAACTCCCGCCGTCTTTTCAAATAAGTCTATCCCCATCAGGCCATTCAGGCTCATATTAAAATCCCTGGTCCTGTTGTAAGCCTTATGGGTGAGCCGGTTGACGGTAAGCAGCATAGCCATGGAAAACTCCGCCACCGCTTCCGGGGAATAGCTGGGCACACGCAAAATGACGATCTTATCCTCCGCCGCCTTCACATCCACATTGTTAAAGCCCGCGCTGCGGAGCAAAATGGCCTTGACATTCATTTCATACAGCGTATCAATCATTCCCGCATTGACATAGTCATTGACGAAAATGCAGATGGCATCGCACCCTTTGGCCATAAACACCGTTTCCTGGCTGCAGGACGCCTCTATAAAATGGATATCAAAGCCATATTCCTTTCCCATTGGTTCAAACCATACCCTGTCGTAGGGCTTAGTACCATAAAACGCAATTTTCATATAACCTCCTATTCCGGTTCCCTGGCCGCACCCCTTGGGCTGCCAGGGCTTCCAGCCGCGCATCTGCCCTGCAGATGCTGTTTTTTGTGTGATACTTATTATTAGCAAAGAGATTATTATTTTATTCTGTTCCTTTTACGAAAATATATTGCTGAAAAAATTTTTGACGGATTCCTTAAGATTGGCAAAAAAGCCCTGCACCGCCCCCTGGGCAGCATCCTTGGCCGCCCCGGCCACCACCTCGTCCATATGGTCTACAAAGTCTGCCCCATACTGCTGGTAAAGGCCCTGGGCCTTATCCAGGATATATTCCGGGGAAAAGCCGATCTCCTCCAGCCTTTCCATGGTATCCACCAGCTTCTGTGCATCCTCCCTGTCAACCTCCACACCAAATTTTTCTTTGCCCTTTTTGATGGCATTTATCATGCCCTCTTCGGACTTCAGGGCGTCATCTTGTACCAGTTCTTTCAAAAAGGAAAAAATCTCCCCTGCGGCCTGGGAATCCACATGGCCAAAAACCGCCGATAGCTGCTCCTTTGCCTGGCTGATAATATCCCCTGCCCCCTTACCGGAAGGCTCCGTCCCCTGGGCCTGGAGCCCCAGAGGCAAAAGCCACACTGCCAGAAACAGTACCAGCAGCGCTGCCAAAACTTTACTTTTCATCCGCCTCACCTCATTTAAGCTGATATTCCTTCACCCGTTCCATAATCCATGGATAAAGCTCTTCATATACCTCATATTTATTTTTCTCATTCAGCAGTTCATGCCTTCCCCGGGGGTAAAGCTTTATGGAAATATGCTCCATGCCTGCGGCGGCGAAATCATTATATGCCTTCCTGACACCTTCCCCATAGCTGCCCACCGGGTCTTCTTCCCCTGCAATGAAATGTACCGGGAGCTTGGAGGGCATAGCCCTTAAATTCTCCCTGTTGTTCAGGCGGTCAAGAAGCGCAAACAAGGTCCTGAACCCATTGACAGTAAAGGTAAAGCCGCATAAATCGTCCTTCAGGTAACTATCCACTACTTTTTCATCGGTGCAGAGCCAGTCAAAAGGCGTGCGGGCCTGTGGTATCTTTTTATTGTATGAGCCAAAGGCAAGCCGGTCTATGAGCTTTGCCTTGTGCTTCTGTCCCAGGAACACTCCCTGGCAGGCGGCGATAAGCTTGCACAGCTTCACCAGGCCCCAGGGCTGGGAGCCGGTGCCACAGATGATGGCTCCCTGAATGCCTGTGCCATAACGGAAAAGATAGTTGCGCAGGATAAAGGAACCCATGCTGTGGCCCAGGATCACATATGGCACCCCGGGATATTCTTCCTGGGTCATTTTTTTCAGGCGGTGCACGTCCCGCACCACCACAGTGGCAGGATCCTGTTCACAAAAGTACCCATAGGTACCGTCATTTCCCACGCTCTTCCCATGCCCCAGATGGTCGTCCCCGGTTACCAGCACCCCCTTCTCCCCCAGATACTGGGCAAGGGGCCCGTAGCGCCCAATATATTCCGCCATGCCGTGGATCACCTGGACAATACAGACTACCTTTCCCTCCGGGATCCACCTGATGGCATGGATTTTTGACCTGCCATCCCTGGAATCAAATGTAAATTCTTCTTTTTTTACCATTGTAACCTCCCATTTTATCCGTTGCATTTAAACATGCCTGAAAATTGCTCCCCCATTTTCCCAAACATGTTTCCCTAAATATGCTAACAGATCTCCGCCCCCGAAGGCATCTCCTTTTCAGGCGTAAGGAGCGCCAGGTTCCCCTCCTGGTCCTCCGCGCAAAGCAGCATCCCTTCCGAGAGCACTCCCGCCATTTTGGCAGGCTTTAAATTCATCAGCACCATAACCTTCTTCCCTACCATCTCCTCCGCACGGTAGTGCTGTTTGATGCCTGAGACAATCTGTTTCACCTGGCTGCCTACACGCACTTTGGAGCAAAGCAGCTTTTTGGACTTGGGCACTTCTTCGCAGGCGATGATCTCCCCTACCTGGAACTGCATTTTATCAAACATTTCATATGTGATTTCTTCCTTGGGTTCTATGTCGGTTCCCTGGGAGGCCTCTTCTTCCTGTCCCTTTCCTTCTTCCCCTCCATGGCTTCTTTGGGCAAACATTGCCTCCGCCTTTTCCACTACTTCCTTTACATCCAGCCTGGCAAAAAGAATTTCCGGCTGCTGCGTCACCTGGGTTCCCGACGGATACAGCCCAAAGGCCCCAAGCTGGCCAAAGCCCCTGATTTCCCCATGAAGCTGCTCCCCGATTTTTTTGGCCGTGGCAGGCATAAAAGGCTCCAGCAAGGAAGCGCCAATCAATATTCCCTCCACCAGATTATAGAGCACTGTGGAAAGACGGTCCTTTTTTTCTTCCTCTTTGGCCAGTACCCAGGGCTGGGTTTCATCAATATACTTATTGCAGCGTTTAAACAGGGCAAAAATTTCCGTCAGCGCATCCGCCACCCGCAGCCCTTCCATTTTTTCCAGTACTTTCCCATAAGTCTCTGTGGCCGTTTTTTTCAGGTCCTCATCCACCGCCTCCTGGCAGCCCTTATCTGCCACAACGCCGCCAAAGTATTTATTGCTCATGGATACGGTCCTGTTTACCAGATTGCCCAGAGTGTTTGCCAGGTCTGAATTGATCCTTTCCACCAGCAGCTCCCAGGAAATGGTCCCGTCATTCTCAAAGGGCATTTCATGCAGTACAAAATAGCGCACGGCATCCACCCCAAAGAAATCCACCAGGTCATCGGCATAAATCACATTTCCCTTGGATTTGCTCATCTTGCCGTCCCCCTGCAAAAGCCAGGGATGGCCGAATACCTGTTTGGGTAACGGTTCCCCTAACGCCATCAGGAATATGGGCCAGTAAATAGTGTGGAAACGGATGATATCCTTTCCGATCAGGTGCAGGTCAGCAGGCCACAGTTTCTGGTACTCACCGGAGCTTTCTCCCCCACAGTCATAGCCGATGCCCGTGATATAGTTGGTCAGCGCGTCCAGCCACACGTAAACCACATGGCCCGGGTCAAAGTCCACCGGGATCCCCCATTGGAAGGAAGTCCTTGAAACACACAGGTCCTGGAGGCCTGGCAAAAGGAAATTATTCATCATTTCATTCTTACGCGATACCGGCTGAATAAATTCCGGATGGCTGTTAATATGTCCGATCAGTTTTTCAGCATATTTGCTCATCCTGAAAAAGTAGGCTTCTTCCTTGGCAGGCTTTACCTCCCTGCCGCAGTCAGGGCATCTGCCCTCCACAAGCTGGGATTCTGTCCAGAAGGATTCGCAGGGCGTACAGTACATGCCCTCATATGCCCCCTTATAAATATCCCCCTGGCTATATAACTTTTTGAATATTTTCTGCACCTGCTTTTCGTGGTAGCCGTCAGTGGTGCGCACAAAGCGGTCATATGAGGTATCCATCAGGTCCCACAGGCCTTTAATGGTCCCTGCCACATTATCCACATATTCCCTGGGGGTAATCCCCGCTTCCTTTGCCTTGAGCTCTATTTTCTGCCCATGCTCATCTGTCCCCGTCTGGAAATAAACGTCGTAGCCCTCCTTGCGCTTAAACCTGGCAATGCTGTCCGCCAGCACGATTTCGTAACTGTTGCCGATATGAGGCTTTCCCGAAGTGTAGGCGATCGCTGTTGTAATATAATATTTTCCCTTACTCATCATAAACCCTCCTTATTCAAGTCCCGCACCCGGCCTCCTGATGCCCTTTGCCGGCAGGACTGTCAGCAGCCGATAAAAAAACCACCTTCCATTTTACGACAGAAGATGGCTTGATTGTCGTGGCTTCACTTTTCATAAAATATAGTGTTAGCCTATCACAAACAATTTATGTTGTCAATTGCTTCCCTCTGTGGGAAAAGATTTTTCAGGCAATGCCTCCATCACAGGGCTGTACCTTATGCGTACCTTGATCCCCTGGCTGTAATTGCCAAAACCGGCGCCAAAGAGGGTCATCCCCCCTACATGGGCAGCATCCTCCCCCACCTCCATTTTCAGGCGGATAGGGCTTTTGTAATCAAGCTGCAGCGCCTGTGTGGTGATATCCGACTTTTTCAGCCCGTCCACAAAGGCGCCTTTCTTATTGATTACCAGCATCTTTAGCAGCCCATATTGGTTCCAGTTGGGGAACCACCAATCCGGGGTAAAGATTCCCCGCACATCCCCAAAATCCCCGGGGGATGTCCAGCTTCCCACCGCAACGTCATTTAGCAGAAACGTAATATCGGAAGGCCAGTCGTTATTCACCCCCGGCGCTTCGCTGGAAAGCTCCATGGTAAAGGTAATCTCATCAATTTTCTGGGCCGCGGGCAGTAAATTTGGAATCTGATATTCCACATAGCCCTTTGAAAACCACAAAATACCTGCCTGGATCCTGTCCGGATGGGAAAAATATCTGGGATCGTCGGCCTCCCCGATAAGGGATTTGGCGGTGGAAATCCCGCAGGTAGGGTATACTTTATAATCCATATACTGCCCCACAGGCACCTCCGCCTCATAAATGCCTGTATTGTCCCTTCCCTCTTCCGGCGCAATGTCCACCAAAATCCTTTCCTCCCTTACCCTGCATACCTTCTGGTTCCCATGCCCGGAGAAATCGGATATGACCTTGATCAGCCCTGCATCCTCCATCTTCTTGATATGGCTGGTAAGGGCGCCATTTGTGATATTTAAGCTGGCTGCAATTTCATTCATATTCATCTCTGTGTTTTTCAGCAGCAGCCGGATAATATTCACCCGCACCTCAGAACCCAGCGCTTTAAATAACTCTACCCCGTCCTCCAGGTTCTTTATGTATATCATCTTGCTTTTCTATTTCCCCGTTACCGCCGGCAAAGGGGCTTCCTCCCTGTTGCCGGAAACAATTCATTTATTACCACTTTTTATAAGGACACCGGTTCTTTTTTACTGCGGCCCTCAGCTCTACATAACAGCCGCAGGCCTGGCAGGTACCGGCCTCCAGATAATCACATTCCTTACAGGCGGCAAGCCTGCTTTGGTAGAGCTCCCCAGGCGTTTTCAGCTCCTGGTCCACCAATTCAATGTACCGGTGGAGCTGCCTTAAGTAGGCTTCCTCATCCATTTCCCGCAGCAGGCATTTATAGCAATGGCGCCTGTTTTCTTTTCCCTCCTGCATTTGTATCCCTTTCGCCTAACGGATATGCAGGCTGGCCACGCTATGGGCCGGGATGGTAAAGGAAATCCCCTCCTTTGTGGCAGCAATCCCCTCAAACGCCACTTCCTTCACCTTATCAGGTTCTTCAAAAGTATTGTGGGCATGGATTTCCCCTGTTAATATTCTCCCTGTAACTTCCCCGGGCCTGGGCTTCTTCTCCGCAAAAACAATCTCCACAGGATAGCTGTCGCTGGCGGAAAGGTTTGCCACAGTAACCAAAAGGCTCCCGTCCTCCTTTAAGGATACAGACTCCTGGATGGCAGGGCCGTCAAACCCTTCCCTGGTGATCCACCCATCCCCAATAACAGCGCTCTCCACAAGCTCCGCCCCCTGGTGTTCCCTGAACATATGGAACACATGGTAGGTAGGCGTGAGGACCATCTTCTCCCCCTCTGTGAGGATCACAGACTGAAGCACATTCACCATCTGGGCAATGCACGCCATCTTCACCCTGTCGCAGTGTTTGTTAAAGATATTCAGGTGAAGGGCCGCCACAAGGGCATCGCGGATGGTATTTTGCTGATACAAAAATCCCGGGTTGGTCCCCGGCTCCACATTATACCAGGTCCCCCATTCATCCACAATCAGGCCAATCTCTTTGCCCGGGTCATACTGGTCCAGCACTGCCCCATGCATGCCGATCAGTTCTTCCATATACAGCGCCTTGCCCATAGTACAGTACCAGGCTTCTTCATCAAAGTCCGTAGCGCTTCCTTTATCATCCCATCCCCCGGGATGTACATAATAATGAAGGGAAAGCCCTTCCATAAACCCATGGGCATTCCCGGGGCAAGGGCTTGCATAGCAGGTTTCCAGCACCTTCTTTGTCCAGTTTACATCGTCCACATTAGGCCCCCCACAGATTTTTTTGATGGGTTCCCCATTGCCATAACGGCGTATGTAAGTCTGGTAACGGCGGTAAAGGTTCCCGTAATACTCCGGGGTCATGTTGCCCCCGCAGCCCCAGTTTTCATTGCCTACCCCAAAATAATCCACCTTCCAGGGTTCTTCATGCCCATTCTTCCTGCGCAGGTCCGCCATGGGGGAAACGCCCTCAAAGGTCATATATTCCACCCATTCCGACATCTCCTGCACGGTGCCGCTTCCCACATTGCCGTTAATATAAGTCTTGCAGCCCAGCTGCCTGCACAGCTCAAAAAACTCATGGGTCCCAAAGCTGTTATCCTCCAGCACACCGCCCCAGTGGGTGTTGATCATCTTTTTACGGTTCTCCTTAGGCCCTATACCATCCTTCCAGTGGTATTCGTCCGCAAAACAGCCCCCTGGCCAGCGGAGCACCGGGATCCGGAGTTCCTTTAACGCCCCCACCACGTCACTGCGCATGCCGTTTTGGTTGGGAATGCCGGAATCTTCCTTTACATAAAGGCCCTCATATATGCATCTTCCCAGATGCTCCGAAAAATGGCCGTATATTTCCGGATGAATGCGGCCTTTTTTCTTTTTCTCATTAATATACAGTTTTACCATTGGGAATTCCTCCAAATCTTCCGAGGATTTTTCCATGCCCCCTCAAGGCATATCCTGTCCTCATCTTTTTTCATGATATGTTATTCCATCCCTTTTGTCAATGTCATTTTAGAACATTCTATAATATTTTAACCAATCCCAAACAACAACTTAAATTTTCCTTACAAACAGCTTGTAACCTCTCCCGGACTCTTCCACATCCCGCTCAAAGACAAATCCCAGTTTTGCCAAAAGACGCTGTGAAACCAGGTTCCCTTCTTTCACCATTGCCTGTACCTTATGGAACTCCAGTTGTTCCCTGGCATAGCGCAAAATTGCTGCGGCTACCTCATATCCATATCCCTGGCGCTGATGGAGAACGTCTATCACAAATCCCAGCTCCGGCGTATCATACCCCTCACGGACACTTAAGCCTGCGCGCCCGATTACTTCCCCGGTGTCCTTTAACAGCACTGTCCAAAGGCCATAGCCGTAAAACCCATAAATCTGGTCAATGTATGCCCTCATATATGCCTGCTCCTCTTCCCGCTTTGGGTATAAGTTTTCCATATAGAGGGTAATGGAAGGATGTTCATAGATTCTGTAAAACTCATCCACATCTTCCACCGTACTCTCCCGGACCTTCAGCCTGTCCGTCTCTAAAATATCCCAGGGCAGCCCCGCCAGCCTCTGGTAAGTTTCCTCATAAGACCGGTAGGCAAGCTGGAATACATCCTCCACCCCATACCGCGCCTTTGGTATATCCACCCCTTTGTTCTTCTCATGGTAAAGGACTACCACATATCTGCCCTCCCCTAAAAGGGAATGGATGATTTCCGGCTCGTCCGCAATGACCAGCGTGCCTTTCATATGGGCCACGCACACCGGGGGAATGCCTTCCGAATTCTTTGCAAGAAGCGCCTCCACCTGATAGGGCGCCACCTTTGCCTGTATCTCGCCTATACGTTCTGCCATAATTCCATAATAATAATCCGACAGCAAGAACAGGATGTATTTTATCATTGTAATGTCCTTCCGTTTCCTATAAAATAAATACGTTACTATTATAATACCTTATGGAGTAAATGAAAAGAAAGGAAATCAACTTATGGCTCAAAATCCAATTGTAACAATCACCATGGAAAACGGGGATATCATCAAAGCGGAGCTTTACCCTGAAATTGCCCCCATATCCGTAAATAACTTTATCAGCCTGGCCAAGAAGAATTTTTATGACGGGCTGATTTTCCACCGTGTCATCCGGGGATTTATGATCCAGGGCGGCGACCCGGAAGGCAGTGGCTGCGGAGGCCCCGGCTACAGCATCAAAGGGGAGTTTTCTTCAAACGGCGTGGAAAACAACCTTAAGCACACAGAAGGCGTCCTTTCCATGGCAAGGAGCATGGCTCCCGACTCAGCGGGCTCCCAGTTCTTTATCATGCACAAGAACGCGCCCCATTTAGACGGAGGCTATGCCGCTTTCGGCAAAGTGATTGAGGGCATGGAGGCCGTGGACCGCATTGCCGAAACAAATACCGACCGTTCCGACAGGCCCCTGGAAGACCAGAAAATGAAAACCGTTACCGTAGAATGTTTTGGCGTAGAATATCCGGAACCGGAGAAGCTTTGACCCTTCTGCCTCCGTTCATACTCTGTTCATATTTAATTTAAAAAAACTTAATTGCCATTACATTCTTTAGACATTTCTGTGCTCTATACTAACATCATACGATACAGCAGGGAACAAACAAACGACAGATTCAAGTATTTGATTTATTAATAACTTTTTCATAATAAATGCCAGGTAAGCTTATGTTTACCTGGCATCCTCCCTTTTGGGGCTATTGAAAGGATCCCCGCAGTGGAAGATATCGGGGAATTTATAAGGATACCGCCACTTTTCCGCATACAAAAAGGAACTGCCAAAAGGCAGTTCCTTTTTGTTCCCTGTTCTCAGGCTTTGTCCACGGAACCGAAAATTTCCATTTTCTCCTTAACAGTAGCCTTAATCGCCTCAAAACCAGGAGCAAGAAGTTTACGGGGGTCAAATCCTTTTCCTTCCAAATCCTTGCCTGCTTCAATGTACTTCCGGGTAGCTGCTGCAAAAGACAGCTGGCACTCTGTATTTACGTTGATCTTTGCAACGCCCAGGGAAATCGCCTTCTGGATCATTTCTGTAGGGATGCCTGTGCCGCCATGAAGAACCAGGGGCATGTCTCCTGTAAGCTGCTGTACAGCGTCAAGGGTCTCAAAGGATAATCCCTTCCAGTTTGCAGGGTATTTGCCATGGATATTGCCAATGCCTGCTGCCAGGAAATCAACGCCCAGGTCTGCAATCGCCTTGCATTCATTGGGATCTGCACACTCTCCCATACCTACTACGCCGTCTTCCTCGCCGCCGATTGAGCCAACCTCTGCCTCAATGGAGATTCCCTTCTCATGGGCTGCCGCAACCAGCTCTTTGGTCTTAGCCACATTTTCCTCAATGGGATAGTGGGAGCCGTCAAACATTACGGAAGAGAAGCCTGCTTCAATGCACTTATAGCAGTGGTCATAGCTGCCGTGGTCTAAGTGGAGGGCTACCGGCACTGTGATATTCTGGTCCTTGATCAGGCCCTTTACCATGCCTACTACCACATCGTAGCCGCCCATGTACTTCCCTGCGCCTTCAGATACGCCAAGGATGACCGGTGAATTGTTTTCCTGGGCGGTCAGGAGAATAGCCTTTGTCCACTCAAGATTGTTAATGTTAAACTGGCCTACTGCATAATGGCCTGCTTTTGCTTTTTGAAGCATTTCTGTAGCTGAAACTAACATCTTATTTACCTCCGTTAAAATAATAACATTCTCGCCTTTTCTTATTATAACCTATCCCACAAAAAAATGGAATACAAATTAATCATATTTCCCAACTTTCTCCCCCTCGGTTACTGGCCCCACTGTTCCTGGTTCCCTTCCCCCTTACGGCACCCGGATGTTCAGTGCCTGCTTCTGGTTGCAGATCCTCACTTCCCTGTGCCTGCCGCCAAATTCCCCGTCCAGGGTCCAGGCCACCTCCTCCGGGGATGTAAGCTTCAGGCAGGAAGCCTTAAAGCAATACATACAATCGGTATTAATATTCCGGTTCAGCAAAGCTGCCATGATCAGGTTCAGCTCCATGGGGCTGGCTGGCTTTTTGATCAGGGTCACTTCAAACTCCCCATCGTCCAACTGGACAAAATTTCCGGTAATACGTTTAAACCCTCCCACGGAAGTAGAGTTGGTAACCATACCGAACAGAAATTCCCCTTCCACCGCCAGCTCTTCACACTCCACCCTAAGCCTGTAAGACTTTACCTGGGAGAGCCTGCGCATCCCCTCCAGGATATACGCCATGTGCCCCAGCACATTCTTGGCATCCTGGGGCGTCTCATAGGAAACATCCGTAAAAATCCCAAAGGCGGCAATATAAACGAAAGTATCATCGTTAAAAGCACCGATATCACAGGCAAACTCCCGTCCCACAGCAGCCGTCTGGGCGGCAATCAGCATATCCTTGGGTATGTGGAGGCTGTTGGCAAAATCATTAGTGCTTCCCGCAGGCACATACCCCACCGGAAGCCTCTCCCCGCACTGCATCATTCCCGTGACCACTTCATCCAGGGTACCATCCCCCCCGCTGCACACCACCAGGTCAAAATACCCCTTCCTGCGCTCCTTTACCGCCAGAAGCCCATCCCCTTTGGCCTGGGTGGGGTAAGCCGTCACCTCATACCCTGTCTTGGTAAAAATATCAATGATATCCAGAAGATAGTTCCTGATTTTCGCCTTACCTGCTTTGGGATTGTAAATAAACAGCATTTTTTTCTTTTCCATAGCCATCCTCCCCGGTGTCCCTCCCTCTTCCTGCAAATTTCCCGGCAAAAAGAGCAAAGCCCCCGCTTTGCTCTTTTGCATTTCCTACCCGTCCACTATTTGTTGCCGCTTAAATATTCCTCAATATTCTGCACTGCTTCCTGTTCGTCTTTTCCGTCAGCAATCACGGTAACCGACTCCCCCGTACCCAAAGCAAGGCTCATCATTCCCATAATACTCTTTGCGTTTACCTTCCTGCCTTCTGCCTGAATATAGACAGAACTCTCATGCTGGCTTGCCACTTGCACCAGCATGGCCACCGGCCTTGCCTCAAGGCCTCCGTTAAGCTGGATTTTAACAGATTTCTCAATCATAATAACTCCTCCTTCATCCCTTAATCTTCTCAGCCATTTCACTGAGCTTCCGCAATCTATGATTTACACCGGATTTACCTACCGGTGGATTAAGGTACCCGCCCAATTCCAAAAGGGAACTTTCCGGATGCTCCAGCCTGATTTCTGCCATCTGCCTTAAAGCGTCAGGCAAGTTAGACAAACCATAATGCTTTTGCAGAAGAAGAATATCCTCTATCTGCTTGTTTGCAGCGTTGACTGTTTTCGTAATGTTTGCTGCTTCGCAGTTCACCTGCCTGTTAATAGAATTACGTACCTCTTTCTCAACCCGTAAATTCTCCAGCAGCATCAGCGACTGATGGGCACCCATTACGTTTAAAAGATCTACAATTCCCGCGCCTTCTTTTAAGTACACTACATAGTATTTCTTTCTTCTGACTATTTTTGCTTCAATCTCAAAACTGCATACAGCCTGCCGGATCTGCAGAGCCTGCACTTCGTATTCACATACAAATTCCAGATGGTATCCTTTTCTCGGGTCGCTCATAGAACCTAGGCACAAAAAAGCTCCTCGTAAAAATGCCCGCCTGCAACAGCTGTTTTTGATGAGGATGGGATTAGCTTCCTCTGAAAGCCGGTGCACCGCACCGTTTTCATCTAGAATCTTAACAGCCTGCAGGATTTTCACAACATTAACATTTATAATAAATGTTTTTTCCAATAATGTAAAGTATTTTCTGGCGGCGAATGGATTTTCGGAAAAAATTACCGCATTTTCCAGCCCCGGCCCTCCCCTCTCCACCTTACAGCCTAAGTGGATAATGGCGGCCAGCTCCGCAAGCTGGCAATGCCTGGGGCCGGAAACCACCTTTTCCAGCTCTTCCTTTACGTCTGATGAAAATGACATCTTTGCTCCACATCCTCTGCCTATATGCCTTGTCCGATATCACGGTGGGCAATGTTCACTCCATACCCGCTTTCCTTTTTCAGGCATTCGTACAGCTTGTTCGCCAGGGTTACGCTCCTGTGCTTCCCGCCAGTACAGCCTATTCCTATTACTAATTGATATTTTCCTTCTTTTATGTAATTGGGCATCAGGAAGGTTGCCATATCCGTCAGCTTTTCAATAAAAACATGTGCTTCCGGAAAACCCATGACATATTCCTGAACTTCCTTATCATTACCAGTTTTATGCTTCAGTTCGTCAATATAGAACGGATTTGGCAAAAACCTTACGTCAAAAACCAAATCCGCATCCGCCGGGATCCCATACTTAAACCCAAAGGATAAAATCGTCACGATGAGATTGTGGTATTCTTCATTCTGTACAAAAATACGGTCCAGCTCTTCTTTTAACTCCCTTGTCAGAAGATTGGAGGTATCAATCACATAGTCCGACTTCATCCTGATATTGTTTAAAATAATCCGTTCCCTTTTAATACCATCCTCTATCCTCCCGCCGGGAGAAAGAGGATGGATCCTTCTGGTTTCCTTATACCGTTTCAGCAAGACCCCGTCGTTTGCCTCCATAAAAAGGATTTCAAACACATAACCGCTCTCTTTCAGGTCTTCTAAGACTTTCTGTACATCCTCAAATGCCTGGTTGGCGCGCACATCCAGCCCCAGGGCGACTTTTTTTACCTCGCCGCCGGGTGTGGCAATCAGTTCAACGAACTTTTTGATCAGCGGTACCGGAAGATTATCCACACAGTAAAACCCGGCGTCCTCCAGCATCCGGAGGGCCGTGCTTTTCCCGCCGCCGCTCATGCCCGTTACTACCACAAACCGCATATTGTACCTCCTCAAAAATCTCCCAGAAAAATCACTTCTGTTTCCAGGGTAACTTTGAATTTCTCCTTCACTCTTTCCTTGACATCTTTAATCACACAGGCAATGTCGGCGGCAGTGGCGTCCCCTGTATTAACCACAAAACCGCAGTGCTTTTCAGACACCTGGGCACCCCCTACACGGTAGCCGCCCATTCCGGCCTCCATAATCAGCTTCCCTGCAAAGTATCCTTCCGGCCTTTTGAAGGTGCTGCCTGCGCTGGGAAATTCCAGGGGTTGCTTTTCCCTTCTCTTTCCCGCCAGCTCATCCATCTTTCCCCGGATTTCCTCCTGTTCCCCCGGCTTTAAGTCCAGCGCCACTTCCAGCACTACAAATGGCCTGTCTTTGATAACGCTGGTGCGGTAACCGAACTCCATACACGCCCTGTCCAGCTCCAGGATTTCTCCCTGCCCATCCATGACAGTCACCAGTGACGCCACCTGCTTCATTTCCCCGCCATAGGCACCGGCATTCATTACCACGCCGCCGCCTATGGTGCCGGGAATGCCAGAGGCAAATTCCAGCCCGGAAAGTCCCTTTTCCCAGGCGTATTTGGCCGCCGCCGCCAGGGTTGCCCCTGCCCCAGCCCTGATCCGTTCTCCTTCCGCCCGGAGGGCGCCCATTTTGTTCCCGATCTGCAGCACAACCCCTCTGTAGCCTTTGTCCCCAACTAAAAGATTGCTCCCGTTTCCCAAAATAAAGTAGGGGATCTCAACTTTTTTAAAATAAGGGATTAATTTTTTCAGTTGCCCTGCCCCGCCGATTCTCAGAAAGCACATGGCCTCCCCTCCTACCCGGAAGGTGGTGTGCTTGTGCATGGGCTCATTTAACAGAATATCTTCTTCCGGCACATAAGTACGAATAAACTTATAAATATAGGAATTAATCTCCACGTTTTCCTTTCCATGCCCGCTGCAGTTTCCATCTGCAATGCCGCACTTGCCCGTATTTTTTATTCAACATCCAATACCAGCCTGGCAGCCCCATAAATGCCTGCGTCATTTCCCAAAGTTGCAAGGACAAACTTTACATTCCCGCTTCCGCTAAACACAGTTTGGTCAAAGTGGGGTTTGATATAATCTATTAAAATCTCTCCCGCCTTGGACACGCCGCCGCCGATAACAATGGTATCGGGATTTACCACACCGGCGATAACCGCCAGCCCGTCTCCTAAGTACTTTCCGAATTCTTCCGCTACCTCCATGGCAAGCCCATCCTTTTGTTTTACCGCATCAAAGACGGTTTTGGCGGAAACCTCCCCCTGGCGGAGCAGGCTGTCTTTGCTGCTGGCAGCAAGTTTTTGCTTTGCCAGCCTTGTAATGCCTGTGGCGGATGCAAACTGTTCCAGGCACCCGGTATTGCCGCAGTTGCAGGGTTGCGTTTCCTGGTCACTTACATGGATATGCCCGATTTCCCCGCCGGCACCCACAACCCCTGTTAGGGCCTTTCCTCCGGTGATAATCCCTCCGCCTACGCCGGTTCCCAGGGTCACCATAATCAGGTCTTTACTTCCTTTGCCGCTGCCCATCCACATCTCCCCAAGGGCAGCCACATTGGCGTCGTTTCCTGCCATCACCGGCAGCCCCAGCAGCCCTGACAGGGTTTCCTTGATACTGAATGTCCCCCAGCCAAGGTTAACCGCCACGTAAACCACACCCTTGCTGTCAATAGGGCCGGGTGCGCCAAGGCCCACTCCCGCCACATCCTCCTTTGCGATTTTCCGCTCTTCCATCTTCTTTTGGATGCTTTCCGCCACATCCGGCAGAATTTTTTCACCCTTATCCTCTGTCCTGGTGGGTATCTCCCATTTTTCAAGAAGTTCTCCCCCCACATTAAAGAAACCGAGTTTTACCGTAGTCCCGCCTACGTCCACTCCAAAAACATATTGCTTCATCTTAAGGCCCTCCCTTTATCTTTATTACGGTTTTCTGTATTTATTCCTCCTAGGAACTGCCAGCAAATAACTTGCGGCGGCCGCCGCCTTAGATTATTTATGGGCTGCCCCTTAGTCTTCATCCTCATCCCGCCTTCTGGTAAGGGATTCCTGCACCCTTCTGTAAAGCTCCTGGGCGGCGTTATAGCCCATCTTTTTCTGCCGGTGGTTAATAGCTGCGGATTCGCAGATAATGGCAAGGTTGCGCCCGGGACGCATGGGGATACTGTGGTAGACCACTTTATTTCCCAGATATTCCGTGTATTCTTCCTCCAGGCCCAGCCTGTCATACTCTTTTTCCTTATTCCACTCTTCCAGGCGGATAACCAGGTCAATGTTCTGGGTATCCTTGACACTGGAAACACCAAACAAGGTCTTCACGTCCACAATGCCAATACCCCGCAGTTCAATAAAGTGCTTGGTAATATCCGGCGCAGACCCCACCAGGGTATCGTCGCTTACCTTCCTGATCTCCACCGCGTCGTCCGTCACCAGCCGGTGCCCTCTTTTGATCAGTTCCAGCGCTGCCTCGGATTTGCCAATGCCGCTCTCCCCTGTGATCAGGACTCCCTCCCCGTAAACGTCCACAAGAACCCCATGGACAGAAATACAGGGGGCCAGCTTCACATTCAGCCAGCGGATAATCTCCGCCATAAAAGCTGAGGTTGCTTTCTTGCTCATTAAAAGCGGCACATGGTTTTCCATGGCAATTTTCATAAACAGTTCATCCGGCTTCAGTTCCCGGCAAAAAACAATCGCAGGGATTTCGCATGAAAGGAACCTGGCATAAATTTCCTCCTGCCGTTCCCTTGGCAGCCCCTGCATATAGGTATATTCCACAAAGCCGATCACCTGCAGCCTCACTGCTTCAAAGTGCTCAAAATAGCCCGCCATCTGAAGGGCCGGCCTGTTAATATCCGGCTGGGTGATCTTAATTTTGGAAATATCCAGGTCAGGGGTCAGATTTTCCAGTTTCATTTTTTCTATAATCTGCTCCAGTCTTACGCTCGCCATAGTACGCTCCTTTTCCGAATACCTGATTCCCAGGAAATTGTGGGAGTATTCTTAAGGCCATTGTAACATATACAGGGGATAATCTCAATAGTTGCCAAAGGTTGTGTTGCGGGGAAGAGAGTACCCCCGGCCATACATAAATTACTGGTTATCGCTATCCTGCCCATGGAAAAACCGGTAAATCTTCCTGGCTACAGACTCCGGTATTTCATCTACCCCTGCCAGGGTCTCTATTCCGGCGTTTTTCACTTCCTCTATGGATTTAAACCGCCGCATCAGGGCTTTTCTCCTGGACGGCCCTACCCCGGGGATTTCGTCCAGCACAGATTTTACCTGGGCTTTGGAGCGCAGGGACCTGTGGTATTCAATGGCAAACCGGTGGGCCTCGTCCTGCACCCGGGTGATCAGCTTAAACCCCTCGCTGGCCCTGTCAATGCCAATCTCCTGGTTGTCATAGTACAGCCCCCGGGTATTATGGTTATCATCTTTTACCATGCCGCACACCGGGATCGACAGGTGAAGCTCCTCCAGGACCTGGAGGGCTATGTTCACCTGCCCCTTCCCGCCGTCCATAAGGAGCAGGTCCGGGAATTTGGTGAAGCTTCCATATTCTTTTTCCATTTCCTTTTCTTCCAGTTCCTTCTGTTCCTCAAAACCATGCACAAAACGCCTGGTAAGGACTTCCTTCATACAGGCATAATCATCGGGGCCGGAAACCGTTTTGATTCGGAACTTTCTGTAATCGCTGCGTTTGGGCTTCCCTTTCTCAAAAACCACCATAGACCCCACATTGGCAAAGCCGCTGATGTTGGAAATATCAAAAGCCTCCATGCGGCCCACACCCGGCAGCCCCAAAAGGGAAGCGATCTCCTTTACCGCCCCGATAGTCCTCCCCTCCTCCCGGCGTATACGCTCTTTGTCCTGGGCAAGCACCAGGGCCGCATTCTTTGCCGCCAGCTCCACCAGCTTTTCCTTGGAACCGATTTTAGGTACTTTAATGTAAACCCTGCCTCCCCGCCTTTTGGCCAGATACTGTTCTATGACCTCCACATCTTCAATCTCCTCCTGGAGCATCAGTTCCCTGGGAATAAAAGGCGTCCCTGCGTAAAACTGTTTTACAAAGTCCAGAAGGATTTGCTTCCGGGGCGTTTCCGATACATGCTTCATATAAAAGTGCTCCCTGCCAATGAGTTTCCCGTCCCGTACAAAGAAAACCTGCACCACCGCCTCCCTGTCCTCCACCGCAAGGGCGATCACATCCTTATCTTCCCCGTCACTGTCCGTAATCTTCTGTTTGGAGGCAATCTGCCTGACGCTGTTGTATAAATCCCTGTACCGTATGGCTTCCTCAAATTCAAGGCTTTCTGAAGCCTGCTGCATTTTCTGTTCCAGCTCCTTTAAGGTATCCTGGTAGCTGCCGTTTAAAAAATCCAGGGCTTTTTTGACCCTTTCATGGTATTCTTCCTGGGTAATGTTCCCCTGGCAGGGCGCCAGGCATTGTTTAATGTGGTAATTCAGGCAGGCCCGGTCATTCCCGCACTCCTTGGGAAGATTTTTACTGCAGGTTCGGAGCTGGTAAAGCTTGTTGATCAGGTCAATGGTATCCTTCACTGCCGCCGCCCCTGTATAAGGGCCGAAATACTTGGAACGGTCCTTTTTCATCTGCCTGGAAAACAATACTCTGGGGTAGCTCTCCCCCATGGTAACCTTGATGTATGGGTAAGTTTTATCGTCTTTTAACAGGGTATTGTATTTGGGGCTGTGTTCCTTGATCAGATTATTTTCCAGCACCAGCGCCTCCAGCTCGGAATCCGTGATGATATACTCAAACCGGCTGATCAGCGTTACCATCTTGTCAATCTGGGGCCCCCTGCCTATATTTTTCCGAAAATAGGACCTCACCCGGCTGTGAAGGTTTACCGCCTTGCCCACATAGATAATATTGTCCTTTTCATCCCTCATAATATAAACTCCCGGACAATTAGGGAGCTTCTTCAGCTCTTCCTGAAAATCAAACATAATGTCCCCCCGGCTTGTTACCTCTGCATAGAGAAGGACATCATTATGATCTTGCTGCCCTCGTAATGATGTCCTTTTAGCTGACTGTATAAATTGTTACCTGTTGTATTTTATTAAAAATCCGAAGGGGCATTGGAAAAGCGTCCTGTGGCAGTGTCGCCCTTCGGCGCTTCATTTGCCGGCTCCTGGCGTTTTTCCAACTTCTCCCCCGCTTCCTTTTCCCCGGCAGTCTCTGTATCCTCCCCTGCCGCCTCCCCGCTTCCAGGTTCATGGGACGGATTTTCAGCAGGCTTTTGGGTGTTTTCCTCCTGTTCAGGTTCCGGCAGCCCTTTTTCCTTCCGGTAGATCTTCATAAATTCCTTACCGCTGATGGTTTCCTTCTCAATCAGGTGGGCTGCCAGCTTATCCATCACTTCCCGGTTGCCCGCCAGCATTTTCTTCGCTTCCTCGTAGCATTCCTTTAATGTTTCCATAACTTCCGTATCCACATCGGAAGCTGTCCTGTCGCTGCAGGTAAGCCGTGCGCCGCCGCCTAAGTACTCACTCTCCACTGTGGCAAGCCCCATCAGCCCAAAGCGCTTGCTCATGCCGAAACGGGTGACCATGTTGGTGGCTATATTGGTAGCCTGCTCAATGTCATTGGCAGCACCGGTGGTTACATTGCCAAATACGATTTCCTCCGCCGCCCGGCCCCCTAGCAGGCTTACCAGCCTGTCGTGAAGTTCTTCCTTGGTCTGGAGATATTTCTCTTCTTCCGGCACATGCATCACATACCCCAAAGCCCCCATGGTCCTGGGCACAATGGTAATCTTCTGCACCGGCTCGGAATTTTTCTGGAGGGCGCTGATAAGGGCATGCCCCACCTCATGATAGGATACGATTTTCCGCTCTTCCTTGCTCATGATGCGGTCTTTTTTCTCTTTGCCCACCAGGACCTGCTCCACCGCGTCAAACAAGTCCTTCTGGGACACATATTCCCTGCCGTGCTGCACTGCATTGATGGCCGCTTCATTTATCATATTCGCCAGGTCTGCCCCCACCGCCCCGCTGGTGGCAAGGGCAATGGCATCCAGGTCCACGCTTTCGTCCAGATGGACGTCCTTGGCGTGCACCTTAAGGATTTCCACCCTGCCCTTTAAATCCGGCTTATCCACAATGATCCGCCTGTCAAAACGCCCAGGCCTTAGAAGGGCTTTATCCAAAATCTCAGGACGGTTGGTGGCTCCCAGCACCAGAATTCCCTTAGAGGTATCAAAACCGTCCATCTCTGACAAAAGCTGGTTCAGGGTCTGTTCCCGCTCCTCGTTGCCTCCCCCATACTTATTGTCACGGCTGCGCCCGATGGCATCAATCTCATCAATGAAAATAATGCAGGGGGCGTTCTTGGTAGCCTCCTTGAACAGGTCCCTGACCCTGGATGCGCCCACGCCTACATACAGCTCAATAAAATCCGATCCGGACAGGGAGAAAAAGGGAACCTTTGCCTCCCCTGCCACTGCCTTGGCAAGCAGGGTCTTTCCTGTTCCAGGAGGCCCCACCAGCAACGCGCCTTTGGGAAGCTTGGCGCCGATTTTCACATACTTGCCGGGATTATGGAGGAAATCCACCACTTCCTGTAAGGACTCCTTGGCTTCATCCTCCCCTGCCACATCCCGGAAGGTAATCCCGGTTTCCCGCTGCACATAAACCTTGGCGTTGCTCTTGCCCACCCCCATGGGGCCGCCGCCCCTGGACATTTTGCGGAACAAAAAGCTAAGAAGCACCCACATAAGGATAAAGGGGAACACATAGGAAAGCAAAAAGCCGATTACGGCACTGGTGCCGTCCGCCACCTGCCCCTTTACCTCCACATTATGTTCCAACAGCCTGCTTGTCAGGGTATCGTCGTCTTCGATTTTTCCTGTGTAATAGCTTACTGCAGGGTTTACCCCATATAAATACAAAATCGGGGACTGGGTGCTGCGTTCCGCCTTGGGCTGGATGTAAACCCTGTCCGTGCCGATAATGACGGACTGGACCTTATCCCCTTCCAGCATCTGGATAAATTCATTATAGGAAATTTCCTGCTCCGAATCTCCTGTAATCAGCTTTACAAAGGTGCTTACCAGAAGAAGGGATAAGAGCGCCGCTATCACAAACATAATGATATTCTGTTTCCTGGGATCCCTGCCGTTGCCCCCCGGGCCGCCGGAGCCGTTATTGCCCCCACGGTCAGAACCGTTGTTCCCTCCTGCGCCGCCGTCATATTTGTTTAAATTATTTTCACTCATTTAGCTACTCTTCCTTTTATTGTTGGTTCACTGGTCAGGCCTACTCCCAGCTTCTTAAAGGTCTTAATATCAACCTCTGAGAGCATGACAGATGTATGTACCTGACAGCCCTTTAATCCGGGAAGCTGTTCCAGCGCCTTTTTTGCATTCAGATCATTTAATGCCGATATGGAAAGGGCGATCAGCACTTCGTCTGTGTGGAGCCGGGGATTCTTCCCGCCTAAATACTTTGTTTTCAGCTCCTGTATCGGCTCAATGGCCAGGGGCGAGATCAGATGGGTGCCATGGGGGACTCCCCCAAGGGCTTTCAGGGCATTTAACAGCAGTGCCGCAGAAGCTCCCAGAAGGTCAGAGGTTTTGGATGTAATAATAGTGCCATCCCCCAGTTCAATGGCGGCAGTGGGGACTCCCAGTTCCTCTTCCCGCCTTTTTGCCGCTACCGTTACTTTCCTGCTGTCAGTGGTAATCTTTGCCTGCTTCATTAAAAGCTCTATCTTATATACTTCATTTTCCTTGGCTTTTCCCTTGATCACATCATTGGCCGCCTTATAGTACCGGCGGATAATCTCCATATAAGAGGCTTCCCTGCATACCTGGTCATCCACAATACAGTTGCCCGCCATATTCACCCCCATATCGGTGGGCGATTTATATGGGTTCTCCCCGTAAATCTCTTCAAAAATTGCATTCAGCACAGGAAAAATTTCTATATCCCGGTTGTAGTTAACCGTAGTTTCCCCATAAGCCTCCAGATGAAAGGGGTCGATCATGTTGATATCGTTTAAGTCCGCCGTAGCTGCCTCATAGGCCAGGTTCACCGGATGCTTCAGCGGGATATTCCAGATGGGAAAGGTTTCATACTTTGCGTACCCCGCCTTGATCCCCTTTTTATTGTCATGGTAAAGCTGGGATAAGCAGGTTGCCATCTTGCCGCTTCCCGGCCCCGGTGCAGTGACCACCACCAGGGGCCTGGTGGTTTCAATATATTCATTCCTGCCATACCCCTCGTCGCTTACGATCAGGGGTACATTGGAGGGGTAGCCGTCAATGGTATAATGCAGGTAGACCTTCACATTCTTTTTTTCCAGCCGCTCTTTAAAGTCACATGCCCTGGACTGCCCTGCGTAATGGGTCAGCACCACGCTTCCCACATAAAGCCCCCGGCTCTCAAATTCCCGCATCAGGCGCTGTACATCCTCATCATAGGTAATGCCCAGATCACCCCGCACTTTATTTTTTTCAATATCGGCGGCGTTGATAACAATAACAATCTCCGCCCGGTCAGAAAGGGTCATCAGCATACGCAGCTTACTGTCCGGCTCAAAGCCCGGCAAAACCCTGGAGGCATGGAAATCGTCAAAAAGCTTGCCCCCAAATTCAAGATATAATTTATCCCCGAATTTGTTGATTCTCTCCTCAATGTTTTTCGACTGCATCTTTAAGTACTTTTCATTGTCAAATCCCACTCTCATATGTTTTAGCCCATCCTCACCGAATATAATCTATCCCCATTTTCAAACATCAGGTTTTATTGTAGCACAACCTAATTAATTATTCCATAAAAAAGAAATGAACTAATATCAATTTTTTCTTAACTTTTCCCCCAATTGCCAGGCGGCAGGGAATGGGGCGTAAGGCAAAGTAAGGGGCTGCCGCAAATG